>DAOTVP010000106.1:0-41894 GCA_034436155.1 Anaerolineae bacterium | reverse complement strand
TGGTCTCATCCGACACTGTGGACAGTTCGACTATATTCCTGAAGCCAGACGGTATTTCAATGCCAATTATGAGCAGGCGCTTCAATTACTCCTTTGACGACTTTGCAAAAGCCCTTGCTTTTAGCCGACATCTATCCGACCCGCGTAATGGTGAAGGCGGGGAAGCCGACGCAATAAAGGCTATTGTGCCTTTCCATCAAATGCACGTCATGGCAGTTGAAAGCGCAGTCCCTAATGCCATCAAGATATTTATTATGGGCAACCATGAGTTTTGGGCATTGCGTGAAACTATGGCAATGTTGCCCGGAGCGATGGGTGTGCTGGAAGATGCGTTCGTGGATATGGTACGGTGTAATGGCAAGGTTTTGTATCCCGGCGAGACTGATAGAATTAATCTGTTTGGGATCAACATTCAACACATTAGCAAAGGTGGCGTTCATCCCGCCAAAAACAACCTCACCGAGTATGCTTTCCAAGAATCTGTAATAGCCCAACACATCCACCGCTTTAATATGTACCACTACACAGGACCGAAAAAACAAGTCGTGTCAGTGACCAATCGGTGTTTGTGCAACCTTGTACCGTACTATAGAGGCTATATCGGCAAACCTACTGGATGGGAACATGGAATAACGCTTTTGGAAATACCGCAGTTCGCCTTAGACCAAATGCCGATAGTGCATCCTCTTTTATTCCAGAAAGAGAAAAATAAAATGTATACCCGATTCTGGGGAATGGAGCTAAAATCATGAGCAATAAATCACTTTTGAGTTTTAATTATATGGGCGACAAGGTATATGATTACTCTAAAGCCCTCGCACAAGCCCGACGGTTAAACCCCGAATGGGCGATTGTCGTCACGATGGCTCGGCACGAGAATAAATTTGCCGAAGCCCTATCCGCCGTCGTCCCCAACGTTATTGACCGTCGTATTATGTTAGGGCATATCCACGATGAAGGCGATTTATCCACACGGTATTCGCCCGAAGAATATGTAGACGCGCTACTGTCTGTTTGTACTGACCCGAATTTGGTTTTGCACGTCAATAACGAGCCTAACGTTGGGACGCTGGGCGAAATGATGCGCCTTACCACATGGCTTGCTACAGTAGTCGAGATTTTGTGTTCGCAACGCTATAACCGTCGTGTTGTAGTGGGGAACTTCCCCCCTGCCAGCGAAGAAGCCGAATGGATTCGACAAGGCGCGTATGACCCTTTGATTCACACGCTCAATCGTCATCGGGGACGCGCATGGTACGGCGCTCATGCGTATACGCCTTTTCTACTGCCGTTATCGGTTGGGACAATTGGACATGACCAAGCCGATAATCCCGAAGCGGTGCATCCCTCAAAGTGGTCGCGCCTCGACCAATTAAATTTGAAAGCCACATGGCATTATCCTCGTTTCAATTGGGTGGTGGATGTACGTGCGCGGCAATTGGGTTATCAACCGTTGCCCACTGTCATCACCGAATTTGGGTGGGCAATCATGAACGATTTACCCGCATCGCTTTATGCCGAGATGAACAGCAAGTTTGAAGCGTCCGCAGGCGTGCATGGTTTGGATGGCCCCTTTAGTCTGAAAAACTACTGGCGCGAGGTGTTGAATACCGATTATATCAACGCGATGCGGTTGCAACTGGATTGGGTTATCAGCTTGACGCGCAATTACGACCACATTAAAGCCCTGTGCTTATGGCAATATGGCGACCCGCGTGATGATATGAACTGGGCGCAAGATGATGAAGCGGTTGAAATGGTGATCGGGCTAATCGATACGGTTAAGGCGGTGGATGACATCGACCCTGTGACATTGCCTGTGCGTCAATATCCATCGTTCCGTGCCGATGATGAGCGTTGGTATCCTGTGAAACTCCAAGCCAAGTCGCGCAAAAAAGCAAATGTGTGTCACTTGCCCACCACCACATCTACTGTCATCAGCGAAATCCCCAACAAAGACTCGCGTGAGGTGTTTTGGTTGGATGAGCCGTACACCGATGACGCGGGGTACGATTGGATGCCGACCCTAATAAAATTCACGTATCACACTGATAAAGAGGTATCCCGCGAATTGATAGGTTGGATACGTTCGGATGTCATTTCCGTGATTGAAGAATAAAGGGGCAGTAATGCCCCTACTCCAACAAAACATTTGCCTTAAAGAATATCTCATGATTGCGTTCAATCATCATTAAATTGGAAATTGTATAAACAGAACATCCACACACTTCCCGAAATCCTTCAACGTTATAATGTGCTTCCGCCAATTTGTATGCTAATTGCAGTTCGTCTTCGGTGACGTATTGTTGGAATACCTCTTCGGTTTTAGCGAACAAGACACTGGCAATACATTTCAAGATAATCCGTTCAAATTGCTCTTTGTCGGTCATTTCATAATCCTTTTCCACGTTGTTAATTCATACGAGTCTAGATACTTGGTCATCCGATTTTCCTTATAAAATTATCAGTCATCTGATTCACCCATTCGGGGTTAAACTCGGCGAAATGCTTTTTGATGATTATCTCCATATCGTCAAACGGATTAGCCGATGCTTCCGCTTGGAAGCTGTTGAAGGCTTTATCCCATTTTTTTTGGAAACAAGAGGGACATACCGCTTCCCCCATCATATCACGAAGCTGGTCAGATACGGTGTTGCCACAGAACACGCATTTAGATATTCCCATTGGCATAATCTACCTTTTGCTTGACATCCTGATAAAAATCTTCATAAGAATCATGTTTGAACAACACAACATGACCTAAATTGTACATCGTCGCATGTTGAGGGTCATTCAGCCAATAAACAGGTAGAGCCACATTACAAGCCCCCATCAAAGATGCTTGTGCGCGTTGCACCATTTCGGCGTACACCAATTTACACCATGCTTGGATTTCTTCATCAGTCGGCATAGATAATCACCTTTCTACACACCTAATCTATCGGCTCAATTTTATTGGCGCAAAACCAATTGGACAATTCTCTGACAGTCTGCATTGGACGACCCTCGCGCCGTCTGCAATAGATAAAAGTTTTGCCATGCGTTCCTCTGGCGCGGAAGCAAGTAATTCTGTTGTTTTGCAAGTATCGCCCACCATAAAACCCTTTACGCGACTTGTCATTGTCGGGTGTATTATCCCATGTCTCATCAAATGCTTTGAGAATTTTTTCATCTAACTGGATGAGCGTCTCATTGATGATTTCAGTGGCGACCTGTGGGTTACTCCATTCGATAGACATCCCGCGCAGGTCGTCCAAAACGATGTATTGTTCCGCCAGAGCAAAAAGATTTTTGGTCATTGTTTCCACTCCCAAATGCCTAGCTTCCCAATAGCGGGTACAGGCGTAGCAAATATATCAACGACTTTCATGCGCCACGCATAATTGCCTTCGTCAAAGTAGCCATATTCGAGTTCGCGCCAGTATTTTTCATCATCAAGAATTGGCTCACAATTCACCAATTCACAAATGCCGATGATACACCCAATTGTTGGAAATCCAAAAGGCGTGTGCCGATGCCCTGCCGATAGACCAGCTTGTCGGTCAATTTCTTTTCGGTGGCGGTCATGGTCTTGGCGACATGAATAGCAATCTGTCCCCGATAATTGGTCGCCCATGTGCGCGTTTCGTGTTCTTTTGCGCCGAGCATAATAAGCCCTGCATACAGCGCATGAATGGTGATGGCTTTCATACCTTGCTCCAATTGCCATTTTTCAGCCACAGTTTGGCGGTGTCGGACGACATCTTGTGTTGACTGGCTATTCCGCCATTGTAGGTAAGCACCCAACGATATGTGCCGTCGGAAAGGGTCTCGATGTAGTGTTCCGTGCCATCCATAACCCGATTATTTTTGTGGCGCTCTACACATAATTCGTGCGGGGTGTATTCTTCTAAAATGATGTCATTTGTTGGCACATCAGCCATACAATTTCTCCTTTAATTTGCATCACCGCAAAAACCCATTCGGTATGCGGTTCGTCCAATAAGCACCAGATATTTAGGTTTTCGGTATATTTTGTCGCGTGCGGACGTAATCCATCGGCATACGTCCGCAAGTCCTCATCCGTGCCGTACCGTATCGGGTACGGTATCTGATTCCCAATTTCTACCCACCATTGGAGTGCGCGAGTTCCCACCAGCGTTCCGCATCCCTCGAATTTGCGCCGTTATAATAGTGATGCTCGGTATATCCATATTTCGTGTTCATGAAAGCATGTTGTTCCGCATCTGGCTCAACAGAAAAATCATACAAAAGCCAAGTGAGCATCTCTTTTAGAAGATTGACCGTTTCGTTGAAATACGGGAATATTTTTTCTTTGCTCCGATAATAAAATGGCGTTTCAATGCCACTACGATAACTTATCAGCGCCGAGACGCGAGAGAATTGTTCGGGATTATTGTCATAGCGAATACGCCATTCAATTGCCCGATTGAGTTTGTCGTTGGGATTGCATAATCGAATATGCAGGTTGTGATATTTTGCTTCAACAATATTGTTGATGAGAAACACGAGATTTTTAGAAAATGTATTTGGCGCAGAGCCACGACTAGGAAAATCAAGTGCTCGTGGTGGGTGCGCCACAATTTTCCATTTATCCTTGCAAAATTCAAAGCGAATACTCCCCGTATCTGGTTTGTTGCCTTTGTTCGGGGTGATGTTGAAGGTCATCTGGAGTGGTGGATGAGTAGTCATTACTTTTCCATTGCCTTCCATTGGACATCAGTCTTGACAACGGTTTCTTCGCGCCATTCTGTAGGCAAGTCGGGATATTCAGCAACAATCGCTTCGTCTAATGCCAGAGCAGGGATTAAATCGGTTTCCCCCGCCACAATTCGCTTGGCAATGGCAAGGATAACGTCGTTTGGATTCGCCACTGATTTACGGATGCTTATCCCCGTCTTGAGGTATGGCGATACTGGCAATGTCCCATTATCAAGATAATATTGAGTCGTGGCATCGCGCACAGTCGCATCCGCATCTTTCTTACCCTTGTTGGCGATCTTGCGTTCATCCAGCGCATCCCAATAAACTTGGGGCAGTTCCGCTTCGATGTCAGTCACTTTGTCGTCGGCTTTTTTTGCCTCTAAATGGGCTTTTTTTAGCGATTCTAGTAACGCATTGAGTTCTTGGTCATTCATGTGATTTTCTCCTGTATTTTTTCAGACTAGATGCGTCTAGGGACACTGGAACACGCCGTTAGGCGCGGTCTAAAAATCGAAACTGTTTGTTATTGGGTTGCTTGTTTGTCGCCGTCCACGTTTCGGCTTGACGACATGCTCTGCCGCTTTCTCGGTCTTTGTATAAGCGCCTTCGCGTAGCAGTTCGAGAATTTCTTCAAGGATGTCTGTTTGAACAGGTGTTACTGGTCGGCGTACTCGCGCTTCTTTTTCAATTTGCCGTTCTAGCCATTCTCGAAAGCTAATATCTTGGGTAGCAAGAAGCCTGTTTAGGGCTTCTTCATGCTCACGGGATATACGAACGGTTTTAGGGCTACGCTTCGAGGGCATCTCGATCAACACCCTTCTCGCGCCATTTGCCGTTGATTACTTTGATGTGACCAAGCGCGTTAGCAACAATCATATCTCTTGGACTTGCCAGCATCACTACTTGCGTATTAACATCTTTCAAAACTTTGCTGGCATGTAAAACACGTTTCAGAGGTTGGAAAATAGCCAGTCCCCCACCGCCCGATACCAATAACCGATTAAAACGCAGGTTGTTGTGGTTTTTGATGTGTGAGTACATGGCGTTGATAATCTGCGCGGATGCGGCATGAACAACATCGGCACAATCGATTTCAAACCCACGTTCTTGATATACCCAATTAGGCGATAACAAAATATCGTTTAATAATGCGATGGGGAACGCGCCAGTAATATGACGGAAAAATTGGCGATGTTTCGGGCTTTCCCGCAACTGCTTTTGTAAAGCATCGAGAATCCCCTGTCCCCCAAGACCATAATGCGTTTCTTGGGGGAAGGATTTGTTGATACCGCCATCGCCATGCACCATTGATAATTGAAACGTTCCACCGCCGGTATCTGCATAGAGTTCATTGGATGAATGCTTGCCGTTAAAAATGGAATCTTCATAGGGTTTGCCATTCATGTCTAATCCAGCGAACGCCAGACTGCCAAGCGATTCAGGTTGCGCGGTCACAGAGATAATTTCTGTTTCATATTGTTTGCCAGCAGACTCAAATCGGTGTTTGCCAATGAGCAAATCTTTAAGTTCGCCTACCCAGTAATAATCACTGTACGGATAGGTAACATAGGCATTCATCACAGCAGGTAAGCCATCGGGATATAATTGCGCCAACGCATACACGAAAATCGGCAGATAAAACATACCGGTATAGCGTTCTTGACCAATAGGTGTTTCAATCAGTGTGTGGGTTTGTGCCGCATCACCTATAATAAACCACTGCGTTTTATCACCTACAATATCTTTTCCGCCGTCTGTATCCATATAACGTTCATAGTCATATTGGCTTATCGGCGCACAAAGAGAACGAAAATGGCGAATCACCGCTTTATTAGTGACTATCCCGAACTTGGTGAACCAGTGACCGATTTCCACCAATACGGTTGGAATTGGGGCATAAATCCCCAATTCTTGATACTTTTTCCGTTGGGTAGCAGTGACCATTAGTTCCCGTTCCCATTCATAACCGCTTCAACACCCGCTTCTTCTTCGGCACGACGTTTTTCATAACGCGCCTTACCATATTCCAGCAATTTTGCGGTGAGGATAGGATATTGGGTTACATCAGTAGACAAGTCCACCCAACCTTCTTGAGCAATAACGGCGCGAATGTCGGACGCATCTTGGAATAAAATAGCATTGCCAAAATCGGCGCGAGGCGAGAGCAAATCGGCGACCATTTGTTGCGCGACCTGTTGCAAAGTCTTTTGTTTTTCGGCTTGTGCAATTTCGACTTGTGCGCCGAGAATCATCATCTGGGTTTCGGTTTTGTCATCTGGGTTTTCGATGCGAGTGTCGTCTTCGCCGTATGACTTGGCAGGGTTACGTAAAATTTCGCGCAAACGGGCAGGGAACGATTGACCGGGCTTATTGAGTCGAATAACGCCGTCAGGCAATGCCGAGCGGGTGTACGGCTCATCATCATCCCAAAAGGTCACTTCGAGGCGACTTTTCAATACTTGTGCAAGACGTTGTTTACCATCGTAGACCAAGCGAAAAGCGACTGTTGCCAATTCCATGAAATCAATGCCCCGTTGGGCTTTTTCGCCAGTCGCTTGTTTGCCCTTATAGACATTTTTCAGATGAGCGCAAATTGCAACGCATTTCACGCCTTTTGCCGATAACGTGCCAATGGTCGATTTCCAAAAGTCGCGCACATACGGACTTGCCATTTGATAATCGGCATGTTTGTTTTGTGGCGCGTTCCATTGGATTGTGCGAATGTATTTGTAGGTTTGGTCATAGCTGGCAATATCGCTAATCGCATCAATGATTACAACATCGTATTCGCCAGGCGCAATCTTGGCTAATCCGTCCACCAAACTTACAAGCATCTTATATGGGTCGACCTGCCCTTTTTCGTTCAATGCTCGTGTGCGAAGGTCGACATACTCAACATGATAACGGTCTTTAAGTGTTGCCCAAGACCCCTCTGTATCAATCACCAAAACACGTTTCGGCGCATCACTGGGTTGTTGTGGCAAAATATTGGCTGCAAAGGATGACTTTCCTGTGCCACTCTCACCAATAATAAGCAATACGGGAATGGAATAGTCTCCAAATAATTTTTCTGGGGTTTTAGGCTTTTGCTTCTTGCTCATAAAATCTCCTTTGAGGGTGTATTCATAGGTGTATTTTCTGGTATTTTTGCGTATTCTTTGGCGTATACACCTATTATACATCCAAGTAGTATACGGGTCAACTACTTGGATGTGTTTCGTCGGGCAAAAATGGATATTCGGGTGCGGGTGTGCCATAGGTTAAGTCTGGGGCAAATCCATACTCTCGCCTTGTCACCATAATATGAGCGCGGTATAAATTCCCAATACGGACGGAGCGAAGTTGTTCATCAGATGGGACTGATTCCATAAACAAGGAATTGGAAAAACCGTAACTATCTGGATTAAACAAATCTTCTTGATAAAACACTCGTTGTTGTTCAATATCTTGCATGGTTATACTCCTAACAATAACGGTTGTTGGACGGGTTAAGGTTCACAGCTATCGGATGAGTATCCGCACATTGGGAAATCGATAAGTGTCATGGTTTGGCGTGCGCGAGTTTTGGCAACGTAAAAAACCTGTTGTTCTTCGACAATCATCCATGACCGCGCGGGATTTAGTGTCGCATTGATTTTGGATGCGCTAATGCTGACTTGGTAATCAGAGCGCACGACATAAGTATGCTCCCATTCAAGCCCTTGCGATGAATGAGCCGTGATAAATGAAACGCCATTATAGGATGACAATAATGCCGAGACGGTGTTTTTCAACGTGTCGATTTGGGTAATGTTGGGAAAGCCTTGTACAATCTTTTTTGCCATATTGTGGTCAGTGACAAGTTTGCGTAGGCGGTTTGGAGATGCAAAGCGTTGATATGCTCGGTGCATCTGCATCATGCGTTCTTCTATTTCATCCGCTAAGTCTTCGGCAATATAGCCATTTTGCCCTTTTGCAATATCGTCGATGATTTCCGAAAATGCTTCTTCAATGATTTGGGCGTGCTTTGGCTTTGCCAATCGCGTTGAAATGCCCCAATTATGCAAAGCTATCATATATTCCACACACTGGGCATTGCTTCGGCAAACAACGGCGCTATTGCTTTCAAACTGGCGGGGGAAATCGGCAACCTCATAGACTTTATCGGCACTGTTTTTGTTGACACCTTTCAAATCGGGAACAATATCGTGCGATTGCTCGGCAATGTGTTGCCCAAAGCGGAAAGATTCGGACAGGCGCATGAGTTTGGCATCTAGGTATTTGACGGTGTTGGAAAATGAGCCGATGGTCACACCCGCAAACCCCATGATTTCTTGTTTTTCATCACCCATACCGATAAATGTGCCACCGGGCTTGAGATATTTCAACACAATCTGGAGTCGTCCGAATGACTGGTTTTGGAGTTCATCGAGGAATACCACGTCAAATTGAACAGACGGACGGAGATTCAAAATGTTGGGAAGGTAGATTTGCTCATCAAAATCAATCACGCCATAGCGCAGGGCATAGACAATCGCCACCTTTAGGCATTGCATTGCCCATTCAACCGTTTCACGCGCTTTGACTTCGCCACGCAAGTCACGGGCAACTTCGAGAATTTTATCGATGTCGTTGTAATCCATCAAATCGGCGCGAACAAGGCGAATAACATCCATCATTTGGGATGTAAGTTCGGCTTTTTCCGTCCAATTGGCTATTTGCGGTTGATAAGTCTTGAGATAATGTTTGATGATTTCATACAGCTTATCCCCATTGACACGGCAGTAAAATTCTTGCTTGACAGGGACAATCGCGCCATCGATACCAACAGGTTTTAGGTCGTCGGGCATGTCGGCAGTTTGTAATTGTTCTTTCAGAATAGCAAATCCCAGCGTATTCACTGTAGCGGTGCATCCGACTACCCCATTTGGTGTCATCACTGCGTCTTTTGCCACAGATGAATAGGACTTGTCTACCTGCCAATTAAAGGCACGATGGTTCTTGTTGAATTTGTGCTGAAGATTGTTTACCGCTTCGTTGGTGAAACTGGTGGCAAGGATTTTCAGGTTGCCATCGAGGGCATTTATAATTCCGTCGATGGTGTGGGTTTTGCCCGTGCCTGCGCTGGCATCTGTCACCAAAGCCCATTGAGGTGCAGATGCACCTTGTCTAACCATTGACAGGGCTTCGTGGATAATATTCTGTTGCTCGATTGTATACATTATTCATCGTCCTTTTTTGTTTGGCGGTCATAGGCAATCCAATGGTTATCGGTCAGTTTTTTAACCTACACGGAACGTATACCAATAGGCAAGCGCTTGTGGTCGAATGTGTGGAAAAAGAGTGAGAGTGTTCGTGATTTTTCTTCATCAAGAACGATTATTGGTGTGGGGCGATTATGATTTTTCAAGAAATAAAAAAACTCTTCGACTTCCGCGATAATCATGCTAATTACTTCGTGTGTCATTGCAAAAAACTCCTTAGATTTATATCGGCAAAATCGCCCCGTTAGGGGCTTAACAAAATCGGCTCATTGAAGATTTGTTGGAACAATGGATAAAGGTTTTCGTCAGCGCGATAAATCAATTCGTGATACCACCCTATTTCTTGATACCACGCTTCATGCGCCATTTCTTCATACATTGCCTGAAAATAACCTGCCATCTCGTCAGGGTCATATCCGCTATCTATTGCCATGTCTCGAAACATTTGGCTCATTTGCCCGTACTCCCGCGTTTTTTCTCCCCACGTTTGGGCAATGCGGGGTTTGCTGAATGAGGATTGGAATAGGCGAGGAAACGCACTTGCGCGATGGCTGTGCCTGCTTTCACTTGTTGGTTGCGCCAATACCCATTTTTGACGGCAATCAACACATGCCCGTCGAAGGTCGGATCGACCGTCCCATCGATATTAAAGCGTAAACGGTCTGTACTTCCGCGAGTGGTTATATCGGCAAAGTGTCCATCGGGCGGATAGATTGCCGTTGGCACAACCACTTCGGCATAGTCCCAACGTGGCACAACAAAATCTTCTGTGGTCACAAGGTCATATCCCACGTCCTTGTGATACTTCGGCGGACGCACGACAGAAGGATTACTAAAGAATTGTTCAAGTGGCGGAATGTCGAGATTGTCAAACAGCAATGCGCGAAGCGACACACCAAAGATAGACGCAAAACGGTTTAGCGTCACCCATGTTGGATTTGCTTCATTGTTTTCAACGGCGTTGACATAGCCCGTTTCAAGTTCCGCGAGTTGGGCTAATTGCGTCAAAGTCCATCCGCGTTGTTGGCGCAGATGGCGCACGTTGTTTGAAAAGTAGCTCTTTTCTTTTTTCATATCTCTCTCCACTCGCCCGTCAAAACAAGGTCGCGGGCTATATCCATTGAAAATGTGTGTGCCAGCGTTCCGTCATTGCGTTTAATAGCTACCCTTCTGCCGTTGCACACAAGCCAGCAGTCGGGTTCGCCGATAAATTCCACCTTACCAGTAGCGGGACGGGGAGATTTGCTCTCCCCACGAATCCGCAATTGCCACTGAGGTTCAGTGATATGTTGCCATGTGAGGGTCACTAGATAAGTGCCGTTTTGGAGTTTCATTCAAAAACTCCATTTTCTAAGAGCGACGGTTGGTTGGGGTGGTACGTATGCAATCGGTGTTCTGAGGGTGTTGGAAAGCGCGTTATACGCTTCCATCACCGCTTCATGCGCCGCCTCGATTGTGCCAAGCTGTACCGCGTGAAGCTGGTACAGGCGTTGGAACATGGCATTTTTGACGGCTTCGGACGGGTCTTGGTCGTGATACTTGCGGTGTGCCGCCTGGCTCAAATAAGCCGTCAAGTATGGGCTGGACGCGAGATAAAAGGACTCGCTTCCAGTGGTAAATCGCCCAAGAATGTGATGCAAATCACCATTCAAGCCGATGCGAGTTGAATTGATGTCGCAGGTCGCCATATCGCCACCGCGAAGAATGACGGCTTGCCATTTGAGAGTAAGGTATTTTTTGTCGCTCATGCGCTCTCCTTTAGCCTAGATTCATCTAGGCGTTCAAATTCGCGTTTAATTTGCTCCCATGCCCATTGGGACATTCTTTTCATAGATTCAGGAAAATCGGTTGCGTATGTGAGTTCTGATAGCTCTACACCCGACAGGAAATCGAATGAGGTGATGGTGCGCCCGATGAGTGTGGACGCAATTTTCAACCGCGCCTGCCGCCGGGCTTCTACCACCTTCCCTTTGCGAATGGTATATGGCGCGACTCTAAGATATGGTTCAAATAACATCGCGCACCTCCGCACACGATTGTGCTTTTCGGCGGGGTCGAGTTCGGGGTCGCCAAAGCGTTTCCGTTTATCGGCGATGCGTTGTTGAATGTGGTCGTGAAAATAGTTGCTCATGTTTTTATCCCTTTCAAACTCCACTTACCATCTCTAAAAATGTATTCGTAATGAGCACCCCGCCAGTGTCTATAAACACGTTGCCCATCAGGATATGTGTAATTAAAGAAACTACCCGGAATTTGAGATAAATAGTGATGATACAAATCATCAAATGCTTTTTCGGCTTTATCGGCATGTGGATATTCAACAAGTTCCACATTGATAATGCCTGCAATTTGCAATGAGGCAGTAGCCATCCGGAATAGAGTATCAATGCGCTTTTACTCAAGTGCTTCGCGCAAGTCTTCGTCTTCGATTAAATCAGATGGAAGCAACATTATTCCAATATCCTTTTGCTTTTACTCATGTTGATAATTTCCTTGCATAGACTCCGAGCAATAACTGAATCAGATGCTCTGGCAAGAGTTCGGTATATCCGAATGACCCTGCCCTTGCGGTAATAATCAATTCCCAATCCGTTTCGGGATGCCGATAAAATACATTCAAGACACTAGCTTGAATTTGCAGGCAATAAGACGCTTCGCCGTGTTTGACGGTCTGGTTAAATCCGTTGGAAAGCAAGCCTTCCAACCTATCACGCAAATGTGAACTTATATCCATTGGTTTGCACCCGATTTCTACGGCAGTTTGCCACCTCGCTAATCAGCGAAATGGGTATCCCTGTCTTACGGCTGGCTTCGGTAAGTGACGGGTATTCATCAATGAGTTCTTCCGTCTTGGCATCGTACTGGGCAACGCGCTTAGATAGCCGTTGCCCAATCATTGCCCGTGTTTCGGACGTGTGACGTTCGCCTTTTTTCATTGGGGGAACTCCCACTGAATCGGACGCACTTCGGCGTTGCGATGTATTGAGCCGTTTTTGTGCAACGCCGTGAGCGCATTATGCGTTGCTGGCTGTGGTATATTGCACGCTTCGCTAATCTCGCGCAGGCTGGCGGATTTTCGTTGGCGTAAAAATTCATAGATTGCCAATTTATTGTTTCGATTCATGCCACACCTCTTTCTCGATACACACCGCCGTCACGCCCGTGGAATTGAATGGGGATGTCAATCCCGCCTTCGCCATAGCGATTTTTGTCAATGAACAACAGCAACGGCAAAACGCCATCATCGCTCTTTTGCAGATTCGGGTCTTTGTAGATAAACGTTGCCGCATACGGAATATCGGGGTTCATGAAGCGCAACCGATACATCGACGGCTTTTCGCTGGTGTTCTGGCGGTTCAATTGCACCAGCAGAAGCACCGGGATTTTTAGGCGTTCCGACAAATCTTTTAGCCGACGGGCAATTTCATTGACCCGTTGGTATTCGTTCATAATCGGGACGCGGAAATTCAAGTCGTTGATATGGTCAATGATGAGGCAGTCGTAGGGATTGCGGAAATGACGCGCCAAAAATTCCGCTTCAAATTCCTCATAAACCGATGTGTATTGCACATACAGTTCAGGGTCTTGGACATCGGTCTCATACGTTTTGGCATACCGCCCCAACGACTCATAATATTTGGCTATCATTTGGTCGCTAATTTTAAGCCCTTTTTGGACATACCATTCAGGGTTGAAAAGTGACCATGTTGCCGCCATACGTTTCGCAATGTCTTCCTCATCCACCTCGACACTCATGTAAAACACGCGCTTGCCGGGGTTCTTGTGGATGATTTGTATCATGAATTGTGTCTTGCCAATACCGCTATCACCAGCAAAGACATAGATGCCCTTTTTGCGGATGACCAGTTCTTTGTCGAGTGTTTTCAATCCTGTAACCATCCCGCGACGGATGCCGTTTTTGAGCAGGTCTTGGAACTGTGCGGTTAGACGCGACACCAGCGATTCTCGCTTTTTGATGGCGCTTCCTTTGCCAAAATGAGTCATGAGCAAGTTATGGGCTTTCGCCTCTTTTTCCATTGGCGGCATTTGACCGTCAGAGGCAATCCGTTGGAGTTCTCTGCCCAATTCATCAATACTGCGCGGGATAGCCATCACCCGAATTTGGTCGGCGTATTGTGTTGCAACGCCAACGGGCATATTTAACGGTTTGAAGATTTTCTCGCGGTAGGCTTGGTTGAAACCACTAAAATCCTGTTCCGTCACTGTGCGGCGGTTTTTGGATGCCTGTTGCAAAAGTTCCCATGCCCGTCGGTTGACGGGCGAGAACATATCGGGAGATAACCCAACCTCATCTACAACATGAGGCGTTTGGATGGCTATTTGTAAGAGTGCGGTTTCTGCTATTTCTGCGTACATCGATTATTCCTCAAACGGGTTTTCAAATGGCGCAGGCACAAACGTAGCTTTTGGCGTGAGATATTCGAGTGACTTTTTACGCGCCGTCCATTCGCCGACAATAAAGCCGAGTTTACGTTCTTTCATGCCTTCAATGAGTGGTCTGGCATGTTGAGCGCGACAATCGGCGGCGAACAATTGCGGAAGCACGTTGTCACGCAGATAAAGCAATGAATTGGCGGGGATAGTATCCATCTTGAAGCCCAAGGCTTCTACCAGCGCCAATTCAAGCTGTGTAATTTCAGGGTTGGCGCGTTGTGCGTCACGGGTCTTACGCCAAGATTGGTATTCATCCATGAGGATGTTCACAATCTCATTCTGGTTGAACGCGGTCTTATGCCCCGTCGACGGGCGATTGGCAATACCAGCAAGGCGTTTTTGCACCTCTGGCGATTTCCAGAGTTCCGCGCCAACCATCACCAGTGTTTCATTGCTGTTGGAAAGACGCGATTTCAGCTTGTTCATTGACTGCGCCGACAAGCGATTGATTTTCGAGCCATGCGCTTTCATCCACGATACGATGAGTCGTTCAATTTCACTCATCGACGTGCGCTTCGGGTCTTCTTCGCCTTCATCATTTGTCCAGACATGGCGTGGTGCATCTTCATCGGGTGCATCGGCTGGCAAACTTGCCCAATATTCTTCAAAACTTGACCAGACTTTACCGGTGTCATCCACATACTGGTTAGGCGTAGAAGCGCCTAATTGGGCGTTTTTAGGCGTTTTTTTATCGGCAAGGTCTATTTGGTCATGTGTTGAAAAATCGGCGGAATTATTTTGACTAGATACGTCTCGTTGAAATTGCCCATAGACCGGGATTGCTGGTGAGCCTATACCCCCACCTTTTACCGGTAGCCAATCCATAAGATGGCGTGTTTGAGTTATTTGGCTTTCATCGTCTATTGGGAACGAGTTTGCAAATTCAAGCAATTCTTCGCCGATACGTTGGAAATCTTCAGTGTCCACTCTGCCCTTTTCCAACCATGTTTGAACAATCTTGTCTTTACTATGAAAGGACATCGATTTTCGTATCATGCCATCATCGATAATAAACTGCAAATCTGTTGGCAAAGAGAGAGCATCCGTAAACGTACCCGAAGGGTCGTTTACATCATACGAAGTATGATATCTATTATCTTCTATAGGGGGAACGGGGCTTGCGAAATCGTCAGGGGTCATGGGTACATTTTGCAAGGGGTCTCGGTTATCGGGATGATTTTTAGGGTCTTGAAAAGCCTTGTAAAACTTGGGTTTACCACGCGGGGCGGATACCTGCAATAATTTGCATTGTTCCATCTCTTTCAAGCAATCGCGCACCATGCGTTCCGAACACATGCCAATCTTAGCTAATTCGGTGATGCTTGTTTGGAAGCCTTGTGATGACCCGTTTCCAGCAAACCATAAAAAGCCATGAATTTGAACAGCTTCGGCACAGGACAGCAATTCCCGTGCTTTGGGCAGGGATGGGAAATGGTAGCCAATGATTCGTTCGTATACTTCATCGCACACACCTTTTTTGCCTTTGATGATATTGCTCATTAGCCATACACCTCGACACAATCTCCGACTAACTTGAGGATGCCGTATTCTTCGCCTTTGATAATGCCACGGATAAGTTCTTCTTTGCTCATTCCGGTTTGAAGCGAGATGGTGTCCAATTCAACCGTACCTTCGGTGAAACGCATCATCTTTTCGGCAAATAAAATGACATCATAGGGGACTTCGTTGATAAGCCAACGGATAGGGATAATTGCCACTCCGTATTCCATTGGGTTTTGAACTGATAATGTGTTATCCATCATTTCTCATCCTCAGCAACCAATTCATCATGCAAAGCGTCGAGTTTTGCTTCGCCATGTTCAATAAGAGTCAGGCGACGGATTTCATCTTGGAGCGCAACGTTCGCTTGTTCAAACATCTCACGTTGTTCTTTGATGTGAACACCCAATTGCCGTGCCACTTCTATAGCCCGACCAATCTCTACCATTGCTGATAGAGCCTGTTCTTTTTCAAAAAAAGCGACTGCGTTTTCGAGGATAAATTGAATTTGGTCGGCACTTGGTTCGTTAGAAATCATAGCAATCTCCATGTGCATCTTTTCATTGCTAGTCTGCCATTTGCTCTAGCCATGCTTCGCGTTCTTCGTTGGCTTGTTCTTCCATCACCCGCATGTACTCGCTAAATAAGGCGGCTTCATTCCAGATTTCAAACAGTTCATCGCTCATTTCTTCTTCGTTTGGGTTACTCATACACACCTCAAAATGGGATTTGATTGGGCGATAACGATTCGACTTTAGCGCGTGCCATTTTGTGAATCTCGTCCATAGTTTCGTAGTAGTCTTTCACCATATCGGGGTTCGTGCCGATTTGTCCCGATAACTGATTGGCATAGCGGTCTGCCAGTTCCATCATGACCACACCCACCAGATAAATCATTGCGGCATGTTCCATCGGAGTGCAGATTTGGTCTTCGGCGGGGACGCTGGCATTTTTCAAAATGGCTTCGTTGGATTTCAACTTGCCATCATCGAGGTCAATGATTGGCATGATGCGCGAGATATTGCGACTCACCCAATTAACGGTGTTTCTAAAACTGTCCATAACAAGTCTCCTTCATGCGAAAAAGTATCTATAGTATACTACTAATTAGCCTGTATGTCAACTAATTAGGCGTATAAAACCAAAAAGCCTAGACGTATCTAGGCGAGAAAAATTCAAACGAAATTTGGCGCGATGACCCAATAGACCTATCGCGCCAGAAAACGGCTAAAAACGGGCTATTTATTCGTCGTCGTAAGCGTCTGAAAGCACCCAGTCACTACGTCTGACAAATTCTTTAAGTTCTTGTGTATCAATTTTCGACTGCGGGTGATTTTCTACAAATTTTTGATGCACCAAGTCGTACAGTCCCCAATTTACCCAATGTCTCCCCAATTCCTGCATGAATTGAGTAAAATATGCTTCCCAGATGTTGAAAATATGAGTTTCTTCATCCGTCCATTTATCAACCCCTTTGACATGCTCAATCACGTCGTTCTCGGTTAGCAAATCGCTTGGGAAATCAAATGTGTCCAATCCGCCATTCGCATCATCCCATAAAAAATACTTGGCGATATGGCGGTCTTTGCGATAGCCATAAAACCCCGCTTGAATACAAGATTGCACTTTATCTACATATTCTTCTGTTGTCATTCCAAACTCCTTTTTATTTGATTATACATGCCAATTATCTCAAAAACTGCGAAAATCGTGTTACAGAACTATAACCAAGGCGTTGCGGTGGTGAGCAATACATCGGGCGAGATATTCCAGCTTGCCATGTATTTCTCCAGTGAGCCGTCCAGCACCATGTCGTCAACCTGTTTGCCATTCATCGGCACGCGGATGACCTGTTTATCAGGGCAGGCTTTCTTTATCCACTCATACCGTTTTTCGCCAGCGCCGTCCTCATCGGTAGCAATAAAAATCCGCATCACGTTTTTGAACGCTACGGCGGGGACAATGTGTTGTTCACTGTGAGGAAGCCCAACGCAACAAAAGCCTGCGGATTCGGCGACAAATGCGGGGAGCGGCCCCTCTGCCACGATAATGTATGCGAGAGGCGCGGGTTGCCATTGGTCTACATCTAGTGTCAAAAGCCGATTGCCGTTGAAAAGGCGTGATTGCGACCCTTTGACATTGGCATATCGGTCTCCGAACAACCACTCGAACACCGCATTTTCTTTATCATCAGCGCCGAGCCATCGAGCTAATTTGTCAATATGAGTGCTTCCAAGTCGGAACATATCACGGATTTTTTGGCGTGCAGTATCGGTATCATACCGATAATGGATGGCACGCACCTCTTGATGATGTCCGTCATAGCCGATAAAATTGGGGATGGTGAATATCGGCACAGTCAGTAACGGTCTGCCAAGCCATTCGCTTTCGCCATTTTCCCATGTGATTTTCTGATAAATGGGGTGGTCAGCATCATACCCCAATTTTGCCATTTTTGCGATTTCTGGGATAATTCCACGTTTGGTATAATAGGGCATGGCAAAGGCGACCTGCGCCTGATACTTTTGCACCAGTTCCATTGTCGGCGGTTGATGGGATTTTCCTTCGCTGGTGACGGCGACTTTAGCTTTTGGGGCAGGTGTATATTTGCCGTTTTCCAAAAACTCCATCGCTTCACGGGGCGACATATTACGGGTGTACTCAATCCAATTGATAACATTGCCCCGTTTATCGCGCATTCCAAAATCGTAGAATTGCCCCTTCTTCGCCCAAACCCCAACCGATGGCGTGCGGTCAGAACGCCACGGGGCAGACACTTTGTATCCATCGCGCATACGGGCTTTGATGACAGAGACATCTGTCCGTACCCACGCATCCAATGAATGTTCAGCTAAAATTCGGTCTACTCTGCTCATGAGATTACCTCGCCCATTCCACCAAATCCGCCAACGCTGATTTGATGTCAATTACCGATATATCCCCATTTCCCTCAATATCAACAATGCGGATGGTGAATTTGCCGTTGGGCAATTGTTTCAATACTGCCTTCGGCTTGATTGCAACCGCTTCGGCTTCTGGTTCTTCATCGGCTTCGTTCTGTTCTGCTTCTGGCGGTTGTTGGAAAATCATATCTTGAACAGGGGTAACTATTTCATCGCGCATAAGCTGGTGGATGACCCACGCACGCGCAAAATCATCGGGGCAATGATTCCAAACGGACATTGCTTCCAACATCGCACGTATCGGCACGTTAGCAATAAAGCGGTCTGGGTCGACGCGCTCACCCTCAAAACACATGAAATTGGCATACGTCCACGACACCATTTCCAGCGCCTTTTTTATCTGGCTGGCGTACCCACTGCCGCGTTTGTGTTCGATAAATCCCAATTGCTCAAGCGATTCCCGATAATCGGCACGCGAGTCTGCGTCAAGATGTTTGTTTTCAAACAACCACTCGCCTAATGAATAATCTTTCCATGCAACCCACAATATTGATTTGTCCAATATCCGGGCAAGTTCGATGAACGCTTTCAGTGTTTCGCGTGTGGTCGTTGTTTGTAGATTCTGCGCCAGTTGCGCTACTGTAATATCCATGTTGCCCATATATTAAATCCTTTGTATAATCTTATTTGAGAATAAATCATCTGCACGATGCCCCATGCCCTGTTCACGCAGGGCGTTCTGTTTTTATATCACTCGAAGCCTCGGCGTTAGCCGCCATTTCTACCCATTCGTGAATAAGCCCTTTTATCAACACCTCGTGCATATTCCAACCGCCAGTGGCACGCGGGGCTTGCCAATCTGCCCACAAATTTTCAGCGCATAAGTTTTTCTCGCGGAGCACCAGACGACTTTGTTTGGATAGACTATAGGGAATGGTCTTTTGAATCGGGGAAATTGCTTCGATAGTGGTGAACGCTACGCTAAATGGCACAAGGTACAACCGTTTGCTTACTCGGTTGACAACAGGCAAACCGTCAAACATCACGGCAATGAAAATCGGCACAGCACTCCCTTGCATATAATGGCGCATCGCCCATTCGATTTGCCCTTGTCGCCATCCCGCGCCACCATCGGGCGTGCCAAATGGCAATATCCCGCCTTTAGCTGTTTTGATTTCCATCAAAAATGAGTATGCGCGTCCATTATGTGGAACGCTACACATATCATCAGGGCTATGGCGAGGTGCGCGTGGTATGTTAGGACGGTGTGGATCAAACGGGATAGCTGGATTGACTCGGTTTAATCCGCCGATATTGTGTAGTGAATTGATGATTTCTGTTCGATACTGGTCTTGCCCTGCGTTTGCCATAATTTCTCCTTGTCTTCTGATTATAACGCCTAATTAGATGTGTTGCAATCTATATCGTATCATAAAAACATCTAAGTAGTATACTGACATACATCAAATTAGATGTATACTATATTCATGAGTTTATGAATTTTGGAGTTTGCAACATGCCTAGAAGCAATCAAATGCCTGATACGTACCCCGCAATGGTGGGGAAGAGACTAAAAGCCGCCCGTGAAGCACGAAAAATGACACAAAAAGACGTGGTGAAACGCGCTGACCCCTCTGGACGATTTGATTCAAATGTATATGGACGTTATGAGCGTGGCGTGTCGCTACCAACGGCTGAAATGTTGGTACAGGTTTGCAAGGCACTCGAAATCAGCGCCGATTACGTGTTGGGGCTTACTGATGATATGTCGCCTAAAGGAAAGGGGATTAAAGGTTTAACGCATAGAGAATTGCAAATCGTCCTCGCTTTGCGCGAAAACGACCTGCTGGCATTAACTCGACTCGCCGCCGAACCGTCTGATGAGGACGTTTAATTCGGCTTCGTCATTTTTCAACAATGCCTGATGCAATTTGACCATCTCTTGAGAAGATAGCCGATATTGACGGACGATGGATATGAGCATTTTTTCTACAACCGTTAAATTCATCGAAAAACTCCTTGGCGGTATCTGCGCCTAATAAGTATTGTAACCCACAATCATCAAATTGTTGATGGAGTTCTGTATGAGATGGCAGGTTGTTTAAGTCTATCGTTATCATATCTTAAAGATACTATGTTCTATAATTAGTATACAAGTGGTCTATTGGTTAGAAAATGATATGAATGTTTTGAAAGCTGTTATATGGGCGGCGGTCTCCACCGAAATACAAGCCACTGAAGATAAATTTTCCATAGCCAAACAAATATCAGATGCGGAGGAATTGGCGCAGATAAATGGCTGGCGCATTGTGGATACATTGGTTGTGGCAGGTCATAGCCGTGATTACTACACATTGGATGACGTGACCCACGCTACTGCCTCGCAAGGGATAACCGCATTTGTGCGCCTCAAAGAGCATATTCGGCTCAAAGACTTTGATATTTTTATTTGCCGAGATGCGAATCGGTTTGCGCGTAAAGCCAGTTTGCTCCATGAGATTGTAGACCGCATTATTTTTGAAGCGGGGGCGCGAATTTATAGCTTGTCGGATGGTTGGGTAGATAAAGACAACGCCGATATTTTTTCAGCGTTCAAGGGATATGAAACCAATAAGCAAATTCGCTGGTTGGTCGAAGCAACCAAGAATGGCAAAATCGCATTGGCAAAACGTGGCTTGCCTACTGGCTCTCAATTGCCTGTTACACATCGATTGGTGCGGGATGCGTCTGGAAAAGCGCAATATCTCGAACTCATCCCAGAAAAAGTTGCCTTGTTCCAACGCATTGCCGAACTCATTGTTGATGAAAAATTGCCTTATCATCTTATCGGCGCAGAACTCAAAAATCGTTGGGGATATGTATCCGACTCTGGCAGAGTATATTCGCCAGCGACCTTATACTGCTGGATGAAAAATCCGTATGTGTGGGGGCATAGCACGTACGCCTCGTCCTCACAATATGATGTTTGGGTATACGATGATACTGAACCTGTACCCGATGGGGTATTGATTTATCGGGATGTTGTGCCAACGGTTTTTCAAGAACCGATGCGGTCACGATTAATCGCCGAATTGAAGCGTCGGCGGACGATTAAAGGTAGGGCATCTCCACAATCAAGATCTTTTTTCAGTGGGCTTATTCAATGCGCCGAATGTGGGCGATATTATACCATCCAGCGCAGAAGCGGTTATGGGTATTATCGTTGCTCCGCGCAATATCAGTATGACGAAAATGGCGTTTTTATCCGAAATGATTGCGGAAATTCGATACGTGAGGATAAGCTGGTTGCGTTTGTTGATTCAATCATTAGTTATTTGCGCGAAAAGCAAGAGCATGTCGTGGAATTTTATATGCCTGAGATGATTGATTATTCCGCCGATATAGACCGCCTAACCCGTCAAATTGATTCGCTCATCGGTGAGATGCTCGATGTATCCGATAGCCTGCGCGAATCGTATCGCAAGCGACTGACGCTATTAGATGAGCAACGGCAAAAATTTATCGAACTCCAACGGGAACAATCTGAAAACTCGCATCAAATGGAAGAAGGTCAAAATGCCCTGATGGAAATTACTGATTCGCTATGGGATTTACCAACGGGGCAGGTTAACGCTTTGTTGCACAGATTGTTCAATAATGTTACTATATCTATAAACAAAGATAGCATTTTGACGATGGTCAAAAAGTAGTATTGGTATTCGAGAGATGGTCACTGTTTAACACTGGGCATCCGTATTACGATAACTTCACCTCGCCGTTTCAGGTGTGGGAACGTATCGCCACACGGGATAATATTTTATCGCCCGGATTTTACATGCTGTTATGGGGATGGGCGCAAGCCGTTGGTTGGAGCGAATTCGCCACCCGATTCCTCGCCTTTTTGTGTGGCATACTCGCCGTTGCCCTGCTCTATCGGTTGGCGTGGCGCATCTCGAAAAATCGCCTCGTGGCGCTGGGCGCGATGGTGGCGTTGGGGAGCAATGCCTACTTTTTATTTTACCTGCACGAAATTCGTCATTACACGCCGTTGGTGTTGATGGCGATCTGGTGCGCCGATAGTTATTGGGCGATGCTTTATGCCCAACGGGGCAAATTATTTTATGCGGTCAGCCTATTTTTGAGTTGCGCGGGATTGCTGTATACGCAAAATTTGGGTATCGCCATGATAGCCATCATCGGCATCACCCACCTCTATGTGCTGTTCAAACAAGGGTTATCGCGCCAATGGATTCTCATTTCTGGGATTATCCTACTGGGGACGGCGACCTTCATCCCATGGGTGGCGTTGAGCATCGAATCATCGTTGCATAAACGCGGTCAAGAGGCGCAAGCGATTACCGAATGGACGCTAGCGCAATTATGGATAGATAGCCTGAATTTTTTTGCCAATCAATTCGGCGCGTTGGTGTTGATGATGACGGTTATTATGCTGGTTGCATGGCGCAAAGTCCCCGTTTTGATATGGGCGTGGCTCGGCATGGGCATCATCGCGCTCACGGGCGTGGTGATATGGTCGGGCATCCCCACCAACCGTTATACGATTATCGTGTTGCCCGCCGTAGCGATTATTTTCGGGTACGGCGTGTTGTTCATCACAGAAAAATTGCCCGCGCACAAACATGCGATAGCCACGGCGCTCATCGGTGGCATGGCGTTGGCGGGGATATTCTTTGCGATTTATCCCCAATACGAATCCTTGATGTACCGCGATGTGCATTGGCGTGAACCCACCCGCGAATTTGTGCTTGCATTGCAGGGGCGCACATCCGCCGAACACGCGATTATTTTTCATCCGCAAGAACTCAGCCAAGTGGCGGAGGTGTTACCGATGTATCTACGCCGATATGAAGTGGCGGGTGTGCCGTCTTTGGTGGATACATGGCAACGCCCCACGCAGGAACAATATATCGAACAAGCCTATCGCATCATGGACGGGCGCGAGATGTTATGGGTGGGCATGAGCCAACCCGAAACGCGCTTCGGCGAATTGTTCAAATATCTCATCACCGAAAATGGCTTTTCCGATTGTGGTATCATCCACCGCGAAGCCGATTTGAATATCAGCGCCTATCTGAAAATGCCCGCCGAAGGGGGTATCCGTTTTGGGGATGATATTCGCATTGCACTGATGGGTGGACTTGCCGTTCACGATGATATGTTGTCGTTTCCGTTGGCGATAGATGTTGGTGATGGTGTGGGTACACCCTATTCGGTGGCGGTGCATGTGGATGGTATCAACCCCGCGATGGAACAAGACGGTTTTGGCTTGCCGATACGCGGATTTCGCTGTGAATGGGTGGAGATTGACTTGAGCCGCTTGAACGCAGGGGATTATACCGTGTTGTTGACGGTCTACGATGCCAACACAGGGGAACGCTTGCCCGTCATCGGCGCAGACACATCCCTAGAACGGGCAATTTTGGGAGTGGTGTCTGCACCTTAAAAATTAAGGGGTTGGTGTGATTAAGGGTATTACTAGTTGCATAGTTGGGATAACCATATCACCTAGCCCCATTAAATTAGCAATCATACAACTGGTGAAAACCTCAATACTTTCACCTTCTAAACTTGCTACAAAGCATGTTTGGATGTCCTCGTCTTGGCTAATCTCAGCAAAAGTATTGTAATCACATCGAGGGTCTTTGACTACATTATTCTCCATTAATGCACAGTAGGCATTAAAAATACGTTGCATCGAGTCTGCTTTTGTCGGAAATGGATCTCTCGAACCATTTACCAAAAACAAAGCGCCCGCAACAGATAGCACAGCAAGCACAGATAGAGACCATAAAATTAAAAATGTCCTTCGTCTAGCACTTTTACTCTTATCTGGAGCAATAGAATCTAATTTTGCAAGCCATTTTGTTGCCTGCGGGTCATCTATTGTATTGAGAACAGACCTTGCAACATCATAATGCTTTTCATCAATTAACTCTTTAGCGGCAACAAATTTTGCTTTTGACATGGTTGTTAATCCAAAATCATCTCAGTTTTAACCAATTGAATAAAATCGGCTTTGCGATCAGCACGTCCGATAAGCCAAAAGACTTTATCAACCTCATAAGGAGTAACACCTACGTTTTTCGCAAATCTTAAAATGGCTTTGTAAAGCTGGTAATCATTAGCTGAATATGGCACCAAGTGCGACTGCTTAAAAATATCAGACAGATGAACATCTGGTTTAGGATATTCCGTATATCCAATCTCCTTAAGAAAATCGCAAGCTAATGCAAACCCAATACCAAAAATTTCGGCAGAAATCCAAAGCGGGAGTGTAGCTCTCATATTTTCATATTTGTAAAATGAGTCAACCTGTTGATAAAATCTTTCAGCAGTTTGAAATTCACTCATGAAATCAGCAGAAGAAATGATGGTCATGCAAAATCGTTGAACAGTGCGTGGTGGGTTTTCTGCACCATTAATGTCATCCCAAACATTTTTCCACATATCTGTAGATGCGCCATAAGTGGTAGAAAGTGCAATAGGGTCAAAATTCTTCAGCTTAGGTTTGATATTCTGCCATTTTAGCAGATTCGCATCCCCATCCCATGAACCAAAATATTTTTCAATTGTCTTGATATTACGCCCTACGTTCATTGCAGAATGTAAAAGTTTCTCATAAAGTTCATCCATCGGTAATGAACCTATTAATATGGCAGGTGGGATTTCCCAGCCAATAACGCTATTCAAATAATCCAGACCCAATTGATAGACTCGCTGGTCGCGCTTTTCTATGTTCATTATATCATTCTCCTATTCGATTAAACTTGCTTCGGCTTCACCAATTTATCCATGATGCGGACTATCGCAAACAAAAATATGCTGAAGGGTGAAAATACAAAGACAAATATTGTCCAGATGGTGCGCGATACGGGGTCTATTTCTGGGTCGCGTCTGATGATATAGATAACAGGCAACGACAAACCGAACCAAAGTAGTATACCCAGTAGCATACCTGAATTGTTAACAACAGTATTCACCATGAGATATGTCCCTCTTGTGCTGAATGGTGTAAATAAATCGCTATAGTCATTTTACACCCATACCGATGCGGGTTAAAATAACACTGACAAATGCCCCCAATCTTAGGGGGAATGTTAGACTTGGGATGGCTGATGATATGACACATTCGCGCACCTATTGGTTGATGATACCGATTTTACTGTTCGTCTGTTGGGCGAGTTTGCAATATTTCGATGAAATGTTGTGGTATGACGAATATTGGTCGTATCATTTCGCCTTCGGTGATGCCTCATCTGCGCCCGATAGCGATGTCATCACGCGCCTACTGGATGCGGGCTTCTGGGAACGGCATCCACCGGGTTATTATCTGTTATTGAATCTGTCGGGGTCGCTCTTCGGCACATCAGAACCCGCCTTGCGCTTGTTATCGTTATTCGCAGGGGTGTTATGCCTCGCGTGGGTGTATCGGATAGGCAAATCCATCACAGGCACACCGATTGGCGGATTAGGTGGGGTAATCACCATCGGCATCACCACCTTTTTTATCCACTACACGCACGATATTCGGATGTATACCCTCATCATGTTGTGCATGAGCGCCTCACTCGCTACCTATTGGGAAATGACCACACGAGACCGCTTGATGCTTGGCACACGCGCTGTTTTTTTCATCAGTTTATTTTGGGGCATGTTCTCATTATATGCGGTTGCGGTGAGTTATGCTTTTTTGGGGGTGTATCATATTTTGTTCGCATCCAAAAAGCGCCGTTGGCTAGAAACATTGGTGATGATGCTCATCAGCGTGGCGCTCATGGCGGGATGGATAGGCTACTATCTCATCAACCAGAGCAAAACGGGGCAATTGTTACCGGGCAGTTCCCCCGACCCGATGAGCCTCATCCGATTTTTCGGCAGTTTTTATACCAACGATGCGCCGTTGTTTTTGGCATTCATCATCGGCTACGCCCTGCTCCATGTGAGGTTATTCCAACGATCAACGCTATGGGTGGGTTTACTGGCGATTGGCACATTGGGGAGTTTGTTGATACTCAGCCGATTCACGCCGTTTTATCATCCCCGCGCCATGATGACGTTGTTCCCGTTGGTGGCATTGATTGGCGCGATCGCCTATGGTGCAATGCACACCAACCGCGCCCGTTATGGGATAGTGATGAGTTTGTGGCTAGTCGCGTTTGCGCTCCAATGGGCGAATATCCCGCCACGCCTCGCACCTAGCGCCCCCTATTTGGCAGATTGGGAACAGGTAACAACATTTTTAGACGATTGCGCCCGCCCATCGGACACAGTATTATTCTTCTTCGATGAGGTATCGCCCGAATTATGGCGCGATGTGATTGATTTTTATCTGCCCCAAACGCCGTATCGTAATTCCGAATTGGCACAGATGATGCGAAACCAAAACGCCGTGAATGACATGATAAGCACATCCACCAATATCTGGCTGATGACGTTTAAGCGTCCACATTTTATCACCTATCGGGATTATGTCGGGCAATTTGAAGATGCGGTTGCGGGGAATTTCGCCCTGTGTCCGATTCAGATGGATACATCCGATTTAACCTTAAAATTATATACCCCTCTGGGCGGAAGTGGTGTAGGATGCCCTGAACCGCCTTATACGCCCGATGTATTAACCCCATGCGAAAGGCGATTGTATAACCCATGACGAAATTATTCCGCAACATTCATATATCTCAAAATACGGCATTATTCATCATTGCCGCCCTGATTGGTGGCTTGACTGCATTGGCATTATGGCTTTTTCGGCTCGGTATCGAAGCGTGTCATATCATTTTTAGCGAGATTTTAGGGCATGACCTACTCGGCGGATTGGGCGAATTGAGCATCGTCATCACATTGGCGTTAGCGGGGCTGATTGTCGGGTGGATTGTGCATACGTTTGTCGGACACGAAAAATATCATGGCGTGTCGTTGATTATCGAATCGGTGGCGCTCACAGGCGGAAAATTGGCGTGGTGGAAAATGCCATTCAAGGCGTTTGCATCGGTCATATCGTTGGGTGCGGGCGCATCGGTCGGACCAGAAGACCCTAGTGTGCAAATCGGCTCGAATATCAGTTCATTTTGGGGCGGACGGCTCAAACTGGATGAGGATATGATGCGCCTGTTGATCGCCGCGGGGGCGGCGAGTGCGGTATCTGCCGCCTTCAATGCGCCCATCGCGGGGGTATTTTTTGCCCTAGAGGTGATTTTGGTGGGGGAATTAATCAGCGCGTCTGTCGGTGTGGTGATTATCGCCTCGGTCATCGCCAGCGCCCTCACACGCGGGTTATACATCGGCGAGGCGGCGTTGGGTCCGTTCAATTTTGCCCTGCAATCGCCATTAGAAGTCCTCTATTATTTACCGCTCGGTCTCATCCTCGCGCCGTGTGCGGTCATATTCATGCACAGCGTGTATTGGCAACGTGGCGTATGGCATCGGATGATTCGCCTACCCTTACCGCTCAAAACGGCGCTGGCGGGTGGATTGGTCGGCGCGATGGGGATTTTTCTGCCCGAAATTTTAGGCGGTGGGCGCGAAATTATGAATCATGTGTTGCATGGCGATATGACCATGCCGTTTTTGTTGCTCATCACCATCGCAGTTGTCAAAATTATCGCCACAGGCATCTCGTTGGCAGGTGGATTTGTGGGCGGGGTATTCGCGCCATCGCTATTCATCGGCACGATGATTGGCATGGCATACGGGCAATTCATGACGTTTTTGCTGAATAATAACGCAGGCGACCCGCGCAATTATGCCATTGCAGGCATGGCAGGCATGATGGCGGGCGTGGTGCGCTCTCCGATTACGGCGATTATGATGGTGTTTGAATTGACCAACGACTATCGCTTTATTTTGCCGATTATGCTGGTGGCGGTGGTGTGTATTTTCATCGCGGAACGCTTTCAGCCACACGGCATTTATCAATTGGCACTCGTCCGCAATGGCATCAATCTGCATCCAGGGCGCGATGTGGATTTGATGCAGGGGATAACAGTCGGCGAGGCGATGACCAAACCCGCCCCGTCTATCCACCACAGCGCCACGTTGACCGAGTTGCGCGACACATTCCGCAAAGAACATCGCAACGCGCTGTGTGTGGTGAATGATGCGGGCGCGTTGGCGGGGATTGTCACCTTATCCGATTTGCAAACGGCGTATCAACATTCGCCAGAAACTGCCCCGAATTTGCGCGTGGGTGATATTTGTACGCGGGAGGCGGTCATCGTGCACACGGATGATGTGTTGTGGAAGGCAATTAAGTGGATGGGCGCGAAAAATATCGGGCGCTTGCCCGTATTGGATGCCGATGAAAACTTGGTCGGGATGCTGAATCGGGATGACATCGTGAACGCCTATAACACCGCCATTGAGCGCAAGCTAAAAGAACAACAAGTCGCCGAGCAAATCCGCTTGAACACGCTCACAGGGGCGCATGTGTATGAATTGCACATTCATGCGGGGTGTAAATTGGCGGGCATGTTGATTAAAGATGTGCAGTGGCCCCCCGAAGCGGTGGTGGCTTCGGTCATGCGGAAAGGTCGGTTGATCGTCCCCAACGGTGGGACGATGTTGCGCGTGGGTGATACACTCTCGATTGTGGCAGACCCGCATGTCGAGCGTGCGCTACGGGCGCTCTTCGCCCAAATGCGCGGTGAAGATGTGAGTTGGGGATAGTGTGTATATACTCATTTCATTGAACAAATAAGTGTTCTAAAATAGAGAGATAGTCACATGATACAATCTGATTTAAGTGAGTTATTGTTAGATGAGTTATTGAAATGGGATATACCGGGTATCACCAAAACATTCGCTCAAAATTGTGTGGGTGCGAGTCTGGTTTGTTTAGACAATCAACATCATCACAGTGGTGTCGTATTGGGTCTGTATGAGGGCGATAATTTTCAGAAAGTTAATTTGAAGTGGCTACAATCATTGGATATACAGTTACAACGCACTTGGCGCGATTTAGCCGAAGCAACAGAATATGGGAGTGTTGGATTAGCAATCTTGCTGGTATTGAAGCGTACAGCTTATACTATTTTAGAGCGGTCTGTCCGTGGAAATGGTTTTGACTATTGGCTTTTAGATAAAGAGTTGTCGCTATCTTCAGAATTAATCGAGCAAGCCAGTGCCAGATTAGAGATTTCGGGGATTTTGAATGCAGAGAAAAGTGGCATTATTCAAAATCGCATCAAAGAAAAGTTAGCCCAAACATCGCCTTCTGATGATACACACCTTCCTGCGCTCATTATTGTAGTAGAATTTGGTCATCCAGAAGTACACATGGTATGGAAACATGAACGCAATTCGTGATACACACAGACAAGCAATGGAAATCGCCGATGAAGCATTTATGGCGAAGCGACGTGGTGAATTTGACCACGCCAAAAATTTATTCATGCAGGCATTTTTATTAGAGTTTGAAATTGCCCAACAAGCCACCACAGAACCTAGCCGTTCTGTATTACTCCGTAGTGCCGCCACCCTCGCACTCCACGCCGATTTATACCGTGAGGCGGAGCGAGTCGCTGCGATGGGCTTGGCGGGTAATCCATACCCAGAAATTGCGGATGAATTACGCGCTGTGTTAGAAAAAAGCAATTTGCATCGGCAACTGGCTACTCAACCATCTGATTTATTCAATCGTCAACATGTCTCTGTAGAGGGTCAATTTTTGTATGCCGATACAATCAAAAATAACATCATTAAAATTTTGGATGATGCGGGCAAAAAACATACCATCACCGTATCCGACATCATCGCCGAAGATGTGGTGCGTATTTATTTTGGCAAAAAAGTCATTATCCATGCCATCCGCAACCAAAAACAATTGTTGCTACAAGATATTCAATTGGCACAAGACTAACCCCTGAGATAACCCTATGACCCAACCGTTCAAACCCCGTCCGCATCAAGCCGAAGTCCTGAAATATACCAAAGGGCGCATGGGTATTTCTGCCGTACCGGGCAGTGGTAAAACGCGCACCCTCGCCCAGCTTGCCGCCAAACTCATCCAGAGCAAAAAATTGGCGGATGACCAAGAAGTGCTGATTGTCACGCTGGTCAATTCGGCTGTGACCAATTTTAAGTCTCAAATTGATGCGCTCATCAACCAAAGCGGGGCGCTGGCTGGATTTGGTTATCGCGTCCGCACGTTACACGGACTTGCCAACGACATCGTGCGCGAAAAAGCGCATTTGGTCGGACTATCCGATAGTTTCACCATCATAGATGAAGGCGATTCGCAAGCTATCATCACCGATGCGGTCGAAGCGTGGTGCAAGGGTCATCCACAAGGCGGTAGCGAATATTTCCAGCCCGATTTATCGGATGACAGAGTGGCGTATTTGCTGGTCAACGAATGGCAACGCGATGCGGTAGATATTGCCACCAGTTTTATCAAACAGGCGAAAGATTGGCGCATATCGCCCGAAGATTTGCGCCGAAAATTAGATACGTTCCCACAAAAATTACCCCTCGCCGAGATGTGCCATGCGGTATATGTGAATTATCAACGCAGTTTAGCGTATCGTGGCGCGTTGGATTTTCAGGATTTAATCAGCTACGCGCTCGTGTTGCTAGAGGGGCATCCGACTTATTTAGACCTGCTCCAAAAAAAATTTCCGTATATTTTAGAGGATGAAGCCCAAGATAGTAGCGAATTGCAACAAGCCATTTTAGAAAAATTAGTCGGTAAAAAAGGCAATTGGGTGCGTGTCGGCGACCCAAATCAGGCGATTTACGAGACATTCACCACCGCCAACCCCGACCATCTGGTCAATTTTATCCATAGTCAAGGTGTAATCCGGCGCGAATTACCGCAATCGGGGCGCTCGGCAGAGGCGATTATCAAACTCGCCAACGAATTGATACGATGGTCGCGGGAACGGCATCCAGTCGAGATCATTCGCAAAAAAGAACCGCTCAAATTACCGTATATCCAACCGACCGCGCCCGATGATCCACAACCGAATCCGCCGAGTAGCACCAAATCGGTATACATATATGATGAACCATTGCGGGCAGATAACCAAAAAGATGATGAAATAGATGCGGTGGTGGCTTCGCTCAAACGGTGGTTGCCCCAAAATATGGATAAAACCGTGGCGGTACTCGTGCCACGCAATGACAGAGGTGGCAAGTTCGTCTTGGCGCTCAAAAAAGCGGGGTTGCCTGTGGTGGAATTGCTCCGAAATACCACCACCACCCGCGAAACAGCAGGCGCGTTATCGCATATTTTAGATGCCCTCGCCCACCCTGATGCGGGCAAGGCGCTCGGTTTGGCGTTCCGCGTTTGGCGACGCGATGACCGCGCTGATGAACATGCCAATGCCCGTAATGAGGTGATCATCAAGACGCTCAACGAGTGTAAGCAACTGGAAGATTATCTGTATCCGATGGGGGATGATTGGTTACAAAGTGACCCCGCACAGGCGTTATTCGCCCAGATTGATGTAGCGTATGATTTATTGACCGATTTCAAAGCCGTGATGACGCGCTGGCAAGAGGCGGTTGTCTTGCCGATTGACCAATTGGTGGTGACGATTGCGGGCGAATTATTCACCACCTCCGCCGATTTAGCCATCGCGCATACGCTGGCGTTGCACCTCAAACGGCAAGAGGCGCTCAATCCGCATTGGCGCATCAGCGAATTTGTGACCGAATTACGCGCTATCGCCCAAAATAAACGCAACATCGTCAATTTGCCTGATGATGACGAAGAATACGAAGCCGATAAATATCAGGGTGTCGTCACCGTGGCAACCATGCACAAGGCGAAGGGTTTGGAATGGGACAGGGTGTATCTGACCTCGCTGAACACGTATGATTTTCCATCGGCATATCCCGAAGATAATTACATGGGCGAGTCGTGGTATGTGCGCGATAAACTCAATTTGGGCGAAGAAGCATTGTATCAATTACGATGTCTACATGAGAATAAGCCCTACGAAGAAGGCATCGGCACACAAAACGGACGGGTGAATTATGCCGCCGAGCGATTGCGCCTGTTGTATGTCGGCATCACACGGGCGAGGCGCGAACTCATCTTGTTATGGAATACGGGCAGAAAAGGCGATTTGCGCCCATCCGCCCCCTTCGAGGCGTTGCGGACATTTTGGGAAAAGCAGGTTGGAGAGGAGAATTTATAAATCATGACTGTCGAAGAATTTGACGAGTGGATTATCGGCGTAGATGATAATTATGAATATATTGGCGGTGAAATATCGTCTATTTTAGCCAGCCATCATGCGTCTTGTATCGCCGCCACAACATTATTTTTTATCGGGGAATTTGTGATAAAACATCGTTTAGGACGTGTGACAGGTGCATCTGGCGGTTACAAAATCGCAGGGGAACGTTATATGCCCGATGTGGCGTATATTTCGTATGCCAAGCAACCCAACACATCTACAGAGTCGTCTTTATCGAATACACCCGATTTAGCCGTAGAGGTTATATCGAATTTGGATATTTCGCAGGAACAAAAACGCTTGCGCGTCAAATTGAGCAACTATCTCCTCGAAGGCGTAATGGTTTGGGTGATTAATCCCGATACTGAAGAGGTCGAAATTCATCGGCGTGACCACCCTGTCGAAATTATCGGCAAAGATGGTATCCTGCGGGGGTATGATGTATTGCCGAATTTTGAACTGCCCGTAAAAGATATTTTCGAGGAATAATAAGGGGTATGGGCGCAATCAGATGCGCCCATGGGGGAATTGTGAATCAATTACTCCACTCGTGTCGCCACAAAATCAATGAACAAATCCACCTCATCGGCGACATTCGCCACAAATGGCACAGATGGAATCCGTAAATTGAAATCGGGATACAAAATTTGGGTCACACCGCGCCCAACGAGCCGTGTTTCCGATTCAACCGTGAGCGTCATCTCGAATGTGACCGAGCGCGTGACTTCAACGATTGTCAAATCGCCTGTGATGGTGAAGGTGATGCTATCCCCCACTGCCACGGGGCTGGTCGGCAAACCTGCGATGTCGGTCGGCACAAAACGCCCATAGCGATATTGTTCTTGGTTGGCTTGCAAAATGCGACCCCGAATGGCGTTATCGCGGTTGCCGTTATCGGTGCGTAAGGTGCTGAGGTCAATCACAATTTCGCCGACTTGCGAAGTGTTCGGATTGGCAAAATCCACCACCACATCCCCCGCGACTTGATTGGTCGTGCCGACAACCGTGAATGGCGAGCCGTTCAATTCTTCGTAGATATTGAATGTCGCCCGCGATTCATCTTGGCTGATGCGGAATAAAAGTCGTTCCGATGCGACAGTGGCAATTTCTACTGTCGGTTCTGGGGTAACTGTTTCTTCGGGTTTGGGAACATCCACAACGGCAGTTTCTTCGGGCAGATTACGGGTTTGGGCTTCGGGTGTGGTGGCGACTTGCGTGCTGAGTGCGGCGACTTGCGCCATCAGACGCTCATTTTCGGCTTGCAATTGGCTATAAGACATGGTGGGCGGGACATTTGGGTCGAGTGTGGGTGCGACAACATTGTCGGTGACTTCACCACTGCCCGCGAATAATTGTGTCGAGAGGAAAAATCCACCGCCGACACCGACACCAATCAACACCAACGCGCCAACGATGAGGGCAATCGGGTTTATTTTCATACGTCATCAACTCCTGTTTTACATATCCAGAGATACTTTTAGGTAACAATTCCGATTATCGTACTCAGAAAATGTAAACAGAGTGTGAAATGGGGCTAAATATTCACCAAATTATCATCTAATTAAGATTAGCAACATAAATCTATGACAAAAATCATATATGAACAATGTAAATTCACAATAGACACCTGTCACTTATCATTTTATACTTGATAGCATCGCTTGAGATTTTTTTCACACACATGGAGCAATAAACATGATTTACAAATTAACACATCGCTTTATTTTTTTTTGCGCTACTATTAATAACCACACTACTGCCTTTGAGCGCACAAGAGCGACCAACACCTACACCGCCTGATAGACCTGTTTTGACAACCCAGCAAATGCGAAATGCACGAGTCGTTTCAGATATGCAGGCAACAAACCGTGTGATGGTCAGACCAAATGAAACAATGGTTTATCGGTTAGCGGATTGTGATATGAGAGATGAAAACGCCCCCTGTTATATTGCTGTGTCGGCATCTATATCTAATGACATCTCACAATTAGCTTTATCTGATAAAAATGGAACATTCACAAAAAATTTATTCCAAACTACCAATCGTAGCATGATTTTGCAATGTTCTATTGATATATACAGTGGAGCTGGTGGTTCAGTTTCAGGACTCGTTCAGCGTGTTGGAGTTACCTTTCATACAAACGATAATCGTACACCTTTAACACTAAATTGGGGGGACACAGCAGGGACATGGGCTGGTTTCTTCTTCAAATGGAATTCAATTTCAGGACCAAATCCTAACCCTGGATGGGGTTCATATACAAATAGTCAAGCATTTGTAAATACAACGGGGTTTGGTGAGACTGGGATTGAGTTAGGTTTTGGCTGGATAACACTTGCACAACGTACAGCCTCAGTTGGTGTTGGTGTTAATAGTTCAGGATGATGGTGTTTCTAATGAATGAAAATCTTTTTCCGATGATTATTTTGGGGTTCGTCATTGCTTCCTTTTGGCTTTCGACAATTATCATATTTGTGAGAATGGTCAGGCGAAATGATAAAATTGGCGAATCAGCAAAAACCATTTGGTCAATCATCATTATCATCTACTGGATTTTCGGTGTAGTGGCATACTTGTTATGGAAAACAATTTGGCAACTATCTGCTGATAAAACACCCAGTAAAATCAGTTCATAAAAATGTAGATGTCACTCTGAGGAGTGGCATCTTTATTGGAATTTTTCATAGATGGGATATAAAGAATGCCAAATCCAAGTCTTTTTGCTACCCTATTAACCATGATTTTGCCTATTATGGTGTGGATTATCCCTTCGGCGATGTGTTTGTGGCTCATCAACCGTGATGCAACCCTCAGTTCATCACTCAAAATAGGCTGGTCTGTGTTTGTGATTTTCATCCCCCTCACAGGCGCATTTGCGTTTTTGGTGTGGCGGATTATAGACAAAATCGTCCTGCTCAAATCGGCATCATAACATCAGGCGGGTCATGGTACATTGTGCCATGACCTTATATCTGCTTAATATGGTCAATGATTTTCGAGAGCGCCGTCGCATCGAATTGAATATCGTAGCGTTTTTCGCTACGAATGGCGTTAATCGCCACCGTCCGTAGGTTACGCATGATTTCATCTTTGCGGATATTGGGGATGAATAGCGCAATCCGTTGGTCATTTTTGAGCGTCAGCACCACCCCGCTCCGATTGCCCGCCATGAAGGGTCGCAAATAGATGATATGCTGAGTCGGGATGATGGCGGGTTCGCCCGTTTTGAGGGCTTGCCGTTGCAAAATCAGGCGCAAATCGGTTAGGATGGCATACAGTGGCGGGACGGTGGAATGCCATTGATTATTTGACCATCGGGCGATTTCGACATTATACTCACCAATCAATACTTCTTTTTCCATGAGCAATTGCTTTGCGGTCAACATAGACATAGACAGTCATCCCTAGCTGGCGTAACTCGGCGTTCTGCCTACGATTATAGCAGATATATGGTTTTGTTGGAAATTTGAAATAATTATCCCACACAACCGAAAATCGTGATATAACAGAGGCGCTCATACACAGCGAGCGCCTTTGTGTTCATCATCACAAAAAGGATTACCCATGTCTGAATATGTCACATTTCAAATTGAAGCCACCGATGACCCCGATGTCATGCACATCATCACCAACCAACCGCTTTCGCTGGATGAAAATCCTGAAGTTTACCCCACCCCAGAAGCGGGTGAAACGGGGTCGCCCATCGCGCAGACCCTCTTTTTCGGCGTGGATGGGATTCGCGCCATGACCATCACACATGATACGCTCATCATCACCCGTGAACCCGATGCGATATGGGAAATTTTGCTGGATGACATCCGTAGCGTGATACGCGATTTCTTTTTATAGGCGCAAATGGGGCGATTCGCCATCATCATTCGCCAACGAATAAATCTGATGCAACAACAAGCGTTGGCGCATGGTACGGCGTGTGAGCAAGGTGGTTAATCCGAAGATGCTCATCACCAACGCGATTAATTCGATGGGTGGCATGTAAAACTGAAAAATACTCGGCACGAGCATGGCAACGGTCATCGTGCCGAAGGTCAGCGCGAGGATGATGAGCGTGCCAACAGGATACAACCGATACGTTTTGGGACTCCACACGTCAATGCCACACACATTCAGGGCGATATTCAGGCTATACAGCGTCATGAATAATGTCATGGCATATTGCGCTTGGATGAGACCGTGCGACCAAAACGCCACCAAAAACATCACCGCCATGCCAAACGCGCCCAAAAATCCACTGATGATGACGTAATCCAGCACATCACGCCGAAAACTTTTGATGAATTGTGGACGCAACAAGCCGAGCGCCATCAAGCCACCGGGCATATTAATCGGACCGAAACCCGCCCAACTGATTTGGATCGCTGTGACAGGGAACGGCAACGCCATCACCAACACGAACACAAATAACAGGGTGTTATACACATTTTTGGCGAGGAATAATTTTGCCGTGCCATATAGCGTCTGCGTGATTTCTGTCCCCTCTTTGAATGCGAGGGGCAAGGTAGACATATTGTTATCCAGTAGCACCACATCGGCGACATCTTTGCTGATTTGCGCCCCATCATTCATGACAATGGCGACATCCGCCCCTTTCAGCGCGGGGACATCATTCATGCCATCGCCGACCATCGCCACATATTCACCTTGTTGGCGGAGCGAATCCACAATGCGCCGTTTGGTATCGGGTTCGACACGGGCGAATACATCCGCCTCTTGCACCGCTTGGGCGAAGCGGATTTCATCCATCGCATCCAATTCTGCGCCTGTATAGGCAATTTGCACATTCATGCCTGCGAGTTTGGCGATTGCCTTCACCGTTTGCAAATTATCACCCGATATGACTTTGGGGCGCACATTTTGGCTGATGAACGAATGGAGCGTCTCTTGGATGTTATCGCGGATTTCATCCCGAATCACGATTAACGCCACGGGTTGAACCGTCTCGGTATCGAGTGGATGGTCGGGCAAGGGGGGTAATTCGGCACGGGCAAATGTGAGGACGCGCAACCCCGATTCGGTCAAATGGGCGACTTGGGCGTGAGCGGGATGATTTTTGCTCAGTAAGCGTTCTGGCGCACCGAGTACGAATATCGCCTCCCGAAACACCATCGCGCCCCATTTGCGCCCCGATGAAAACGGGATTTCGTATTCTTTGGGTGGAAAGGTGTCCTCTGGATGAATATCGATATATTGAGCAATCGCCGCGGCGGTGGTATTTTGATGCGACAAATTGCCGATATAGATGCGTAAATCGTTGATCACATCGTCTAAAAATTGGGTGCTGATGGGGATGATTTCGTTGACGAACAATTTGTTTTGGGTCAATGTACCCGTTTTATCGAAACACAGCACGGTCACATTGGCGATGGATTCCACTGCGTTCACCCGTTGGATGAGCGTACGGTGACGACTAATTTTAATCGCGCCGATGCTCAACGCTAGAATTGCCGTGAGGATAAGCCCCTGCGGGACGAGGCTGGTGGTGAATACGACCATGTTACGGACGGTGTTCAAAAACCCGATTTGCGTCATGATGCCCGACATAAACACCATCGGACCCAAGACGAACAACACCAATAACGTGAAGCGCACAATCACCGCGATATAGCGTTGGGTCGGCGTGAGTGTGACTTTATAGCGTTTGGCAACGGCTGTCAGTTTATTGGCGGTGCTGTTTGCGCCAACACGGGTGGCTCTCATCAAGCCTGTACCTGCGATGCAGAATGAACCCGATATCACAGGGTCATTGGGCGCTTTATACACCGCGTCCGATTCACCCGTCAGGTGTGATTCGTCAATTTCGAGGCTATCGGCTTCGATGATGTCACCATCCACCACCACCCGATCACCAGGTGAGATAAATATCAGATCATCTTTGACCACTTGCTGGTTGAGGATGGTCTGACGCACGCCATCGCGCAATACATCCACCCGTTGCGGGGCGAGGCTGGCGAGTTCGTTCAATTTGCGTTTGGCGAGGATTTCTTGAATCGTGCCGATGAGCGAGTTGGTGACAACGCTGAACCCAGCGAATAACACAGTAAAATAATCTTGTGAGGTGAGGACGATGAGCAACAAAACAAATAAGAGAATATTAAACACATTGAATAAGTTATCGCGCACAATTTGGAGATAGGTGCGCCCCACCCGCGCCTGAAAATAATTCGATTCGCCCCGTGCAATGCGCTGACGCACTTCGGTCGCAGATAATCCCTGTAAGGTGGGTGATATTTTATCCATCATCAATCACAATCCTATGTGTTAAAATCTACTGTGTAGTGTACACGCGAATCGGTGTTTTATCCAAGTAGCGGTCTCTCTTACACCAACATCCAGCGAGGTTTTTGTGCAATATGGGCAATTTACGAATTCTCATCATTTTTATTGGATTGCTATTGGTGGTGGCGGTATTCACTTACCCCTCATGGCGACCCCGCCCCATCATCGAAACCGCGGAAGATATTTTTCCAGAACTGGATGCCCAATTGCGCCCGCTTTTCGATGAATTGCCGAGCAATCTCCAAACCATTTATCTCACCCTACGCCAAGAAAATCGCATCATCGCCGAGGCATTGGTGACAGCACGCCTCACCCCACCAGAACGCCTGATTGAAGAACTCCCTAATGTGTCGAATGCGGTACGGATTATCCAGACCCGTTTCGCGCCCGTGGCATTGCCGACAACCGAAACGAAGCGTGAAATACCCTTTTATCAAGAACTATACGAAGCCTTGGGCGAAGTCAGCATTTATCGCTATCCCGATGAGCGATTGCTCTTGCGGTTAGATAATTTCAGCGTGGTGCATGGTCCTGATTTGCGGATATATATTGTCAATTTGCCCGATCCAATCAATACTGAAGAATTAGGCAACGATTTTATCGATTTAGGCGCGTTAAAATCCAATTCGGGCAATCAAAATTACGACATCCCACGCGGTTTGGCGATTCGTCAATATGGCAGTATTGTGATATATGACCGTTTATCGGGGCATATATTTGGCGTAGCGCGTCTTGGTTAGGTATGATTATGGGTGTCATCGTTTTGAAGGAGCAAGTTTTATGCAAATCGACCTCACCAATCAAGTTGCGCTGGTCACAGGGAGCGCCCATCGTGTCGGCAAAGCCATTGCGCTGGCGCTCGCCAAAGCGGGAGTGCATCTCATCGTGCATTATAATCATGCCGATTCCACTACCGTCCGCGATACCCTCCACGAAATTAAATCGCACGGCGTGGATGCCATCGGTATCCAAGCCGATTTGAGTAAACCCGATGGTGTGGCAGAGGTCTTCGCCCAAATCGATGAGCGATTTGGCAAGCTGGATATTTTGGTCAATAGCGCCTCGGTATTCAACAAAAATCGCTTACTCGATGTGTCCTTAACCGATTGGCAAACCTCGCTAGATGTGAATCTGACCGCACCATTTTTATGCACCCAAGCCGCCGTCCCGCTTTTTAAGCGCAACATCCCATCGGGTGGGGTGATTATCAATATTTGTGATTATGGATCGGTGCGTCCTTGGGTAGAACGAGTAGACCACAACATCAGCAAAGCAGGCTTGTGGATGCTCACACAAGTGAGCGCCCTCAGTTTGGGCGCAGATAACATCCGCGTGAATGCTGTATTGCCCGGTCCGGTGATGAAATCACCCGATATGAGTGATGACTATTGGCAGAAAATTGGCGCACAACTCCCCATCGGACGCAGTGGCGACCAAGATGATGTGGCGCGGGCGGTGGTGTATCTGGCAAGCGAAAATTTCATCACTGGCGCATTGCTCACCGTGAACGGCGGAGAAACGCTGATATGACACGGGTGGCATGGCTAACAGATATTCACCTCGAATTTTTGAATCGGTCACAATTAGAGACCTTTTTGACCACCCTCGCCACCACCCGCATTGATGCTGTGTGGATAACGGGCGATATTGCCCAAGCCACCAGCGTCCACGCCTATCTGAACGCCATGCTCAAAGCCGTCCTCAAGCCGATTTATTTCGTGTTGGGCAATCATGATTATTATCACGGGAGCATCCCGCAAGTGCGCGATGTGATGACCAAACTCACCCACCGCACTAGTGGGATGGTATGGTTGCCCGCCACCGATGTGGTCGAAATCACGCCCAGCGTGGGCTTGGTCGGGCATGACGGTTGGAGCGATGGTCGCTATGGCGATTTTATGCGCTCCAACATCACCCTAAATGATTATATCCTCATCCAAGAATTGCATATCAAAGAACGATTCACACTTTTACGCGCCATCCGCGCCTTAGCCGATGCAGCCGCGGCACATCTAGAACGAGTATTACCTCTCGCCGCGGAACGGTATTCACAGGTGTTCGTGCTAATCCATCCCCCGCCATTCATGGAAGTGTGCTATCACAAGGGCAAATTATACACCCCCGATAATCCATTTTTGCCTCATTTTTCATCAAAAGTCATCGGCGATGTGTTGCTCGATATGGCAGGACGCTATCCACAAACACATTTCACCGCCTTATGTGGACATACACACGGCGGTGGCGAAGCGCAAATGCGCCCCAATTTGCGCGTATTGAATGGCGTGGCGGAATATCGGCATCCGCAAATCCAACGCATTTTTGAATTTGCCTAAATTACTCCCCCTGATACACCCCACTCCCCTCTGGCGCGGTGTTGTCGCGGATATTCACGCCGTCCAGTTGCATGTCGCCGAGGTTATAAATCCCACCGCCGAATTCAGACGCGCTGTTATTCTGAATCGCACCGCCATTCATGACCAAACTGCCCGCATTGTAAATCGCACCACCGCGCACGGCAGAATGATTTTGCAAGGTCACATTTTCGAGGTTCAAATCACCCGCGTTGTAAATCGCACCGCCGTCATCCGCCACACCACCTGATAGCGTCACA
>DAOTVP010000105.1:0-1734 GCA_034436155.1 Anaerolineae bacterium | reverse complement strand
TGAGGTCGCCTGTCGGGTTGGGTTTTATGCTGATGTACGCCACATCATGCCGATTGCCGTAATTCGGATGGGTGATAATATCGAATTTCGCGCCACTACCCCATTCAAAATCAATCAACGCAAAACCGATTCCGCCCAAATAGGGGATATGACTGTTGATGGCGTTCTGTAAATCTTGTTCGGAGAAGGGTATCCAATCGGCATCGGATAAATCGCATAAAAAGGGCATGGTGGGTAAATGTGGCGTGTGCAGGACTCTCTGACCAACCGCATCGCCAGAGGGGATGTTATCGTGTGTTGCGCCTGTTGGCATCCCCCACCAATTGTTAATCGCATCCAAAGGGGTGAGATTCACATTTTGCACGGCGATGTTGGTGTTATTCACGATACAACTGTTGCGAATCGTGCTAATCGTGACGCTGGTCACAGCCCGCGCATCGGATGTAAGTGTGGGGGGGTAATAGTGAAACGGATAATACGGCGGTGATGAGGGCGACGGTAAGCGAAAAAATCTTTTTCATAAAACAGACCCTCTGATGTTATATGTCGTTATGGGGATTAGCATAACAAATTTGAATAGTGTTGGCAAGTCTTTCGCAACTGGACTTATATTTTTTGCGTAAAATCATGATAAGATGAATCGTCAGAACATCATGGGATGGTGAGATTGCCATCCTATTTTGATTTACGAGGACACACAAACATGAACCAACTGGTCACAGAATGGCACGATTATCACAGCTTGCGCCCGAATAACACCGTCAACGGCATGTTGCGAATCGCGCAGGATGTGTATAGCCCACAACTGGATAACAAACGCGATATTCTGGTGTGGTTGCCACCCAGCTATCCGTATCAACATAAAAAACGTTACCCCGTCTTGTATTTTTTTGACGGGCAAAATTTATTCGATGCCAACACCAGTTACGCGGGTGAATGGCGTGTGGACGAGACCATGATAACGCTCTCGCAAGAAGGACTAGAGGCGATTATTGTCGGATTGCCCAACAACGACCAACGACACTTGGAATATAATCCGTTTGAACACTCGCATATCGGCAATGGCAAGGGTGATAAGACTATCGAATTCATCTATCAGACCGTCAAGCCGATGGTAGACCATGAATTTCGCACCCTGCCCGATAGGTTGAACACGGGTTTGGGCGGGTCTTCGATGGGCGGGGCGATGGCGTTATTCGGATATTTAGCCTATCCGCATATGTTCGGATTATGCGCCGCACTCAGCCCTGCCTATTGGTATGGTGGGCAAAAAATGTTGGATTATGCCCACAAACGGCAATATAATGGCGGACGGATTTATTTGGATGTCGGCACGGCAGAAGGTAGCCAGAAAAAACCGCGCTGGTCAAAACACACCTACGCCGAGATGTTCACCGAATCGGTCAAATCGCTCAAAGAGACATTGGTGAATAACGGCTACCGTGAAGGTTATGCGCTCAAATTTGTGCTGGATGAAGGCGGTATCCACAACGAATCGGCATGGGCGAGGCGCTTGCCCGATGCGTTACGGTTTTTATTAGGATAGCAATTGAGGGGCGATATACGCGCTATGCGCTAATCATCGCGTACAAATCACAGCAATTTTTAGGTATGTACTTGTATTGTTCACTGACATCGTGAACGGGGGATGTTCAGAGACATCGTGACCTCAACGTTTCCTGAGTCGTCTGTGAGCCAATCGGCGTTGCTCAGAACGAGCTTCCTCAATGATAA
>DAOTVP010000104.1:0-52108 GCA_034436155.1 Anaerolineae bacterium | reverse complement strand
TTGGGGACGATCGGCTTGTTCTTCAGCGCGTTGGGGGGAATTTTCCAAGCGGCGTTGTATAAATATGCCACCGAAGGCACTACCGAGATGTTTGAACGCGAACTGATCGCGGGCGCGTTTGTGACAAAATAAGTTCTCACCAGAGGCTCAAAGCCTCTGGCTATTCGCATTTTAGAAGCCCCGTAATTGGCTTGTCTCATAAATAGCGCGGAGAAAATTTTTTTGAACCTCATCCCCCCGCCCCCCTTCTCCACGTTGGAGAAGGGGGAGAAAACGTGTTTTCGGGTTGGTTTAAGTCCCCTCTCCAAAATGGAGAGGGGATTTAGGGGTGAGGTTCTATTCCGTATCAATTATGAGACACACCACTAATGCAGGTTAGTTTTTTAATATGGTGTATATAGTTTGTGGCTGACATACGAGGCTAAAGCCTCTAGTCAGCCATTACACCCCTAAAAACTCGCATTTCGTAATGGACGACTAGCCCGCAGGGCGTATGTCGTCCACCGCCATACACTACCTTTATTTACCCCAAAGTCGCTAAAGCACGTTCTACACTTTGGGTTGGATTCACGCCGACTTGGACATCTAGCAACACCCCGTTTTCATCAATGACCCAATGAGAACGAGTAACCCCCATATATTTTTTGCCGAACATGGATTTTTCGCCCCAGACACCATAGGCTTCTAACACTTTTTGGTCGGTATCACACAGCAAGTCGTAGGGCAAATTTTCGCGCTCTTTCCATTTTTTCTGATCCTTTGGTTCATCGGGGCTGATGCCCAAAACCACCGCGTTGGATGATTCGACTTTAGGGAAATTATCCCGAAAGCCACAGGCTTGCGCGGTACAGCCGGGCGTGCTGGCTTTGGGATAGGCGAATAAAATCACCTTTTTGCCCCGATAATCGCTCAATTTCACCAATTTGCCATCTTGATTGAGCAGTTCAAAATCTGGGGCAGTATCACCAATTTTGAGGGTCATAAAATTTATCCTTTGCAAATTTATCTTTACACGGTCGCATCATTCATCATACACTAGGCGTATTAGAAATCTGTGAACAAAGTGAGGCATATATCCATGTTCACCCGCATCACCCCCGACCATCTTCGCGCCCTGACCGACTTAGCAGGTGAAGGCAACATCTCCACCGCCGAATCGGAACGCTATTTGCACGCCCGCGACCAATCGTATCATCGCGCACATCCCGCCGAAGTCGTGATTTTTGGCACATCTGCCGAGCAAATCAGTCGTGTGGTTGCGTATGCCAACACGCATCGCATCCCCATCACGCCGTGGGGTGTTGGGACGGGGTTAGAAGGCGGGGCTATCCCCATACATGGCGGGATTTCGCTCTCGCTGGAACGCATGACGGACATCATCGCCGTCCACGCCGATGATTTTCAGGTGACAGTACAAGCAGGGCTTGGTCATAAAGATTTGAACCAACATTTGGCGAAATACGGTTTATTTTTTCCGCCCGATCCTGGCGCGAATGCCAGCATCGGCGGGATGTTAGCCAATAATGCGGCGGGAATCCGCACGGTGAAATATGGCGCGAGCAAAGATAACGTCCTCAAAATGCAGGTCGTGTTGGCGGATGGTCGAATTATCGAAGTGGGGTCGCGCTCGATTAAACAATCATCTGGCTATGACCTGTTACACTTATTCGTGGGAAGCGAAGGCACGCTGGGGATTATCACCCAAGCCACGCTCAAACTCGTGCCAATTCCGCAACACGTCAGCGCCATGGTGGTGGCATTTCCATCGGTTGAAGCCGCGATTGAGGCGGTGGTCGCGCTCAAAGGCAGTGGATTAGACCCCGCCGCGCTTGAATTTATCGATGCCGAACATTGTCGGTTGTTGCGCGAGGCGGAGGGTGTCGATTTATTAGACCACCCCACCCTGTTCATGGAATTTCATGCCGGGCAAGCCTCATGGTTAGAAGCGGGGATTCACATCGCCCGCGAGATTTGTGCCGATTTAGGCGCAATTCATATTCGCGCCACCACCGATAATAGCGAGCGCCTCAAATTATGGCACGCACGGCATCATAGTTACGAAATTTTAGTCCGCGCCAACCCCACCCGAAAAATTTTGGTGATGGATGTGGCTGTGCCGATTAGCGCCTACCCGGCGCTCATCGGCTACGTAGAATCGTTACGCGCCCATGTGCCGTTGCCGATTACGATGGTTGGTCACGCGGGAGATGGCAATATTCATGTTGAATTTGCGTATGGCGATGAAAAAGAATTTCAACTCGCCATGCAAACAGACCGCCATATTGTGCAAAAAGCCTTATCACTCGGCGGGACTGCCACAGGCGAGCATGGTGTTGGGATAGGCAAGGCGCAATTCATGCCCACTGAACACGGCGAGGCGTACACGGTGATGCAGACGATAAAATCGGCTTTAGACCCGAATAACATACTTAATCCGGGCAAAATCTTTGTGGATGATTAAAATTCGTATTCATCCTCATAATAATCATCATCATCGTCGTCATCATAATAATCATCGTCATCGTCATAGAGGTCGAATTCTTCATCATCGTCCAATTCGTCTATATCATAGCCCGTATCTTCGATGAGTTCTTCGTCATCCATAACAAACGTCACGATGTCATCATCCACATCAATATCGTCAACATCATCTAATTCGATGTCATCGGCGAAATCGTCATCCTCTAAAAGTACATCCTCTTCCTCATCGAGAGGTTCTGCATCGAGTTCTTCGCCTAACTCTTCGTCATCACGGGGACCCAGTGCAGTGGGATAGTGCAATGAATTGAAAAACTGCTTGTCAATCAAGGTAATACCCCCTTCTATATTGACCAATCTTAATGTGCATATTTTAGCACGCTATACAAATTTTCAAGCCTTAAAATTAGGGTTTTTGATGGTGTTTTTGTACCATATCCAAAAAGTAGGCATGAAAACGTGCGTCTTGTGTGAGTTCTGGATGAAAAGCCGTTGCTAACCAATGTTTTTCTTGGGCGGCGACAATTTTATCATCGGCGAGTTGGGCGAGAATGGCGACATTTTCGCCAACACGAGTCGCTAGTGGTGCGCGGATAAAAATGGCATGAAACGCACCACCTGCTAAGCCGTTCACATCCAGATCGGTCTCGAAGCTATCAATCTGACGACCAAACGCATTGCGATTCACCACCATATCCATCACGCCTAAAATCGGTTGGCGGTCTATGCCGATGTCTTTCGCCAAAAATATCATGCCCGCACACGTCCCCCAAGTGGGATGTTGTTGAGCGAATTGGCGCAACGGCTCCATCAAGCCAAATGTGGTGGCAAGTTTGCCGATAGTGGTGCTTTCGCCACCCGGGATGATCAACCCGTCTAACCCGTCCAGATGGTGGGGCAAACGGACTTGTACCGTCTCTGCACCGAGACTTTTGAGCATGTTTTCGTGTTCAATAAATGCACCTTGCAAGGCGAGGATGCCGATTTTCATGAATTTAATCTACCTTTTCAACTTGTGGGAATTGTGCCAACGCCTCCAGAAATAACCGTTTATACGCCAACGCATCGGCTTCGGTATGCCCTTCAAACCGCAAGCTGAGGACAGGCTCGGTATTGCTGGCGCGGAGGATTCCCCATCCACGATCAAATGTGATGCGAAACCCGTCTATGGTTTGCACATGCCCTTTATCTTTGAGCATATTCGCCACACCGTCAATGACCACCTGCTTCCATTCATCGGGGCAATGCGGGCGGTATTCGGGCGTGCTATAGAGGGTGGGTAATTGGGCGTTCCAATCGCCAAGTGAGAGTGACGAATTGGCGATGAATGATAATAACCGCCCTGTCGCCAAAAATCCATCATCAAACCCAAAATAATCTTCAGCAAAAAAGATATGCCCGCTCATTTCGCCACCGATGAGCGCCTGATGCCGTTTCATGGCTTCTTTGACCAGCGCGTGACCACTCGCCGCCATGTGTGGCACACCGCCCGCTTTTTTGACCACATCGAATAATACTTGGCTACACAACACCTCGCCGACCACACTCGCGCCCGGATGCCGATTGAGCATATCCTGCGCCAACAGTGCCAATAATCTATCGGCACTAATCGGATTGCCATCTTCATCCACCGCGCCCATGCGGTCACAATCACCATCAAAGGCGATGCCCACATCCGCCCCTAATCGGCGTACCGTTTGCCCCAAAATGACCATGTTGGCGTTATCTTGCGGATTGGCGGGATGATTGGGGAAATTGCCATCGGGGTCACAAAATAATTCTTCTACGACCTCATGCCCCCATTGGCGGATGAGCGCGGGTCCGATGCTACCGCCCATGCCATTGCCCGCATCCACCACCACGCGCAATTGGCGCTGGCTCGGATTCACGCGCCGTTTGAGCGATTCGATATATTTACTTTGGGCATCATGATGAAAACTCAGCCCACCCACCCCACTCATAAAATCGCCCGATATGATAATCTGATAAATCGCTTGTAAATCATCACCATAAATCGCACGGTTGCCAACACAAAATTTCATGCCGTTTTGGTCAGGTCCCAGATGGCTGGCTGTGACCATCACCCCCGCCACACTATCCAAATTGACGGCGTGCCAATACAACACAGGCGTGGCGGTTTGCCCGATGCTGATGACTGTACACCCCGTCTCACGCAATCCGTTGATGACGGATTGGGCTAAATCTGCCGATGTGAGGCGGTTATCGTACCCCACCACGACAATACCCTCGTGTTCGGTGCGTTGGATGAATGTGCCAAATCCCTTGCCGATGAGATGCGCCGATTCGGGCGTGAGCAAGGCGTTTTCGCCTAATGCAGACCCGCGGATGTCATATTTTTTGAATAGTTTGTGCGAGATGGTCATGTGTTTTAATCCTTCACGATAATCTCTTGCTTGACATACACGCGCTTGCCCGCCTCGACATCTTCGTGGACATGCGTCCCTGGTCCGATTTGCGCCCGTTCACCAATTTTGACACCCGGCATGGTCATGGCATCCACGCTGATGAAAGCATCACGCCCGATAATCGCGCCCAATTTACCGCGCCCCGTCCCTATGCGTTGCCCTTTGACGGTCGATTTGACCTCGCCTTTATCCATCCGCAAATTGGCGGTGGTGCATCCCGCCGAAAAATTCACCCCTTCGGCGAACACTGAATCGAGGACGCGACAGGCGTGCATCGAACAATAATCCGCCACATAACTGCGAGCGACTTCCGTGGTGAAGCCGACTTCGCATTGATTTAGCACCATCGACTCGCGCACCAGCGCCCCGTTGCCGACAATCGTCCGCGCACCGATATAAGCGGGTCCGACGATAGACGCATGAGGGAAAATTTTCGCCCCCGCGCCGATATACACATTTCCCGAAATGGTGGCGCTCGGCGCGATATAGGCATCGGCTTCGATGACTTGTCCCTGAATTTGGTCTAAAAAGTAACGCATGATGTCGAGGACATGCCACGGGAATTTGAGGGCGCTCCAATGCCCTTTGTAGGGGATAACCCGATAGATATGCTCGCTCATCAGGCTCATCATGGCGCGTTCATAATGATCATCGCTGGTGATGTTGGCATCGTATTGGGCTTGGATGGCATCGAATAGTCGTTTATTGTTGCTATGCAAATGGGCAACGATATTCACCAAATTGCTAGGGCGGTTTTCTGCGCCCGGTTTTTCGACAATGCTCAAGATGCGCCCTTCATGATTAACAGTTAGATACCCACCAGGGAAGTATTCTTCCATCTCGTAACCCGCGATGTATGAGCCGTGCAAATGTTGATGATACGCCGCCAAAATATCACGATGCAGTTGCTCATCCACCACATCATGCACCTGTGTGACGTAAATTGGCGCATCGGGCGTATCGGCTAACAGGGGTTGGGCTTTGAGCAAAGCATCGCCCATGCCGATCGGTTCTGGTTGGACGACAATATCGGTTTGGATAGGATCGGTCAGGGTGGCTAATAAATCGCTGATAACGCCTTTATTTTCGGGATTAGCCACGATAATCGCCCGTTCAAAGCCAAGCGCGATGAATCGGCGTAATTGACGGATGAGGAGCGGGTCTGCGCCAAAGCGGATGAGCGATTTTTCACGAAGGGGATACATCCGCGAAGATGCGCCACCTGCCAAAATAATCAACGTTGGTTGTTGAGACATGCGTAAGTCCTCTCTAAAATATAGTTGAGCATGATAATCAGTGTATCAAAAATTTTGGCATAAGACCAAAATTCGCCTTTTATGCTTTTTTGCGCTATCTTTTGTTAGAATGGAGTTGTGTTCTTTAACCGACCAGAAATCTTATGACCAATCCAAACGCATCGAAGAAAGTGACAACCGGCAAACTCAAAGCCAACCCTGTGGAACGGGCGAAATATCAAAAAATGCTCCATGAGGCGCTGGAAAAAGGCATCGAAGCCATGCCGAATCAGATCAAGGCATTGATGATGTTGAGCCAAGCCAATGGCAGGCGGTCGGTCAACATGCCCATTCAACCGCCCGTCAAACGTGTGAGTGATGCACGGCTCGAAACGTTGTCGTTGTTGGCATCATCCTTGCCACCCGATAAACGGCGCTCGGTTTTTCATGAAATTCGCGCTCATCCATCGGTCGACATTCGTTTACCGTTGTCGTTACGCCTCATCCCGCATTTAGAGGCGGATATGCTCCCAACGCTCTTCAAGCCGATATGGGAAGATATTCACAACCTCGAAGATGTCGCACTACGCGCCAAAGCGATGCTCAATTTTATATTACTCATCCCCAATTTTAGCGCCGATGATGCGGTTGTCTCGCAATCGTTACTCGAAGCGATTGGTCATGCCCGCGCCATGACCCATGTCGAATCACGCTTACGCAGTTTGGTGGCGCTGATGAATCACATGCCACCGAGTTTACAAACCAATTTTTTCAAGACGGTGCTGGATGAGCTGAATGGTATCAACAACGATGTAATCCATGCCAATACGATTATCGTCACTGCCCATTGGGTGACGCGCAACACCGAAGACTGGGTGTTTAAGAATGCCAATAACATCATGTCGTCATTCGACCGCGCTCGCGCACTCGCATCGCTCATCCCGCATGTGAGTGATGATCTCAAAGATACGATTCGGCTCGAAACGCTATCTGCTATCGCCCAAATTCAAAGTGAAGAAGACCGCGCCAATGCCTTAGCCTTATTTGCGCGGCATTTAGAGGGGTTAGAAGTCACCACAAAGGGGTATCCGATTTATCTGGAACAAGCCCTGCGAATCGCCATCTCGTTCACACGGCGCAACATCCGCGCCCGTGCAATGGTGGCGATTGCGCCTTATCTCACACTCGATTTACAGGGTGAAGCGTTGGCGGTGGTCAATAGCCTGAAGCAAGAATCGGAACGGGCGACATTATTGGCGGTGCTCGCGCCTACCCTGCCCGCCAATATGCTGGTCGCCAGTTTAGCCGTTGCCCATACCATGCGTGAACAAGATGCGCGGGTTCATGCCCTGACTATCCTCGCCCATCACATGCCCGCGCAAGCGCGGTCTCAGACGGTACTCGATGCGTTGGCGGCGGCGACCAATCTACCCAATCATTTTGAACGGGTGACGGCGCTCATGGCGTTGGTGGATATCTTGCCCGCGCATTTGCTCGACCAAGCCTATACCAACGCGCTCGAAACGGCACGCCTCATCGAAAATGAGAACGCCCGCGCCCGTGCCATCAGCCTCATCGGTCAGGATATGCCCCAAAATTTAGTGCCGCGGGCATTGGATATTGCCTATCAAATCCGCGATTTTCAACAACGCCTGAACGCGCTCGTGGGAATCGCGCCACGCCTATCAAAAAGTCGGCGACCGGATGTCCTCAAGCAGATGTTGGTCTGCGTGGAACAAATCCCATTTGAATATAAACAGGCGCGGGCGTTGGTCAGCATTGCGCCACATCTACAAGATGAATATTTAGACCAAGCCCTACAAATCGCCGATACATTTGATGACCCACTCGACCGCGTAAACGGCATTTTAGCCCTCATCCCCAAATTAGATGAGGCGACACAAAAAACGTACATCGCCAAAACGCGGATGCTCATTCATCAAATCGAAGATGGTTACGACCGCGCCAGCGCCATCGCCATGCTATTGCCATTTGTCACCGAGACCGACCGCGAATTATTGGCATTTGAATCGGTGGCGATTTTACGCCAAATTGAAGACGAATACGACCGCGCCAGCGCCATCACCATCCTCGCACCGATTTTAGAACACGGCAAACGCACCGCATATTCGGGGCAATTCGATAGCCACGCTATCCTGAGCGAAGCCTTATCGCTCATCTTGAGTTTGCCAACGCAAACACAACGGGCAGAATTGCTCGCAACCAGTTGCGAGGCATGGGTGAATCAAGATCCACAAACACGCTATCAGGTATGGGTCGATTTCGCCCCCAAACTGGCAGAATTACCCCTTGCCGATGTATTGCTGTGCATTTCGGCATTAATTCCGCTATTTCATAGTTTTGGGGGCGATAAATTGCTTAGAGAAGTCGCATATCTGCTCGAAGTGCGTTAAAATAGGGAACGTCATTTGTCCAATAATCGTCTTTAGATGGTATGTTTTTCGATAAGGCTAAGTGAGTCGTTAATGGATACCCAATTATTAGAAAACTTGATGATCGTTGCCAGAGACATCACCCAAGCAGAACGCGGTGTGGTGGTGGATGCCGAGTTGAATATCCTCAAACTGGATAATGCCGATACCACATTTTTAGAGAGTAATGATTACACCAAATTCGCGGTGAGCAATCTGCGCCAAGCGATTAGCACCAACGAGCCGATCATCGGCAACAATGTGGTGCAAGATTTATCTGCCGCGCCGATTACCAACACCAATTTCGCCAATTTACGCATGGCGCTCATCTTGCCAGTGATGGGTCATGGGGCAATTTATTTAGACCGCCCGATTCGCAGTGGGGTCATCCAAAAAGCAACGGTAGACCGTCTGATGGCGCTCATCAGAGCGGTCTTATCAGAAAATCCCGCGCCCGATTTAGCAGGGTTATTTGAACGTTACAAAATGCAGGATGTCGAAGCGGAATAATCGCTACTCTTGCAATTTGGGCAACGATTTGGGTTGTGGGATACTTTTCAAAATTTCGTCAATAATGGCGGCGGTGCGCTTGCTATATAGCCACACCATGCCCGGTTTGGTGTCGATACCACAGATGACCGCCAGCGATACGGTATACGGTTGACCAAATTCGATGATATACACGCCAATTTGATCGCCTTCAAAATAGGTCGAGTGAAATTTATTTTCGTCTAATAGGCTCGCCAATGAATTTTGGGCTTTGTGGTCAATGCTCAATGCGCGGGTGAGCAATTGCAAGTCGTAATCGTCTAATGTCCCCGCCGCGCCGACCATGTTGCCATCGGTATCGACCAACCCAACAAACCCCGCCCGTACATGCCCCAATAGGCGATTCAGTTCCATGTTAATGCGCTTAAATTGTTGCCTGCCCAACACCAACGCGGCGGGACGGGTGCGCGGGTCTAATCGCTTGGCGCGGTCTACATTCATATCGGCTTTGGGCGTTTCTTCGAGTTCGGGCGTGGTTTTTTGCACCCGTCCTGTTTCGAGTTGACGCTCCACTTGCATAAGCACAAAGGTCATATTCAGGGGTTTATACAGATAATCTACCGCGCCCAGTCTGAAAACCGCAACGGCACTTTTCGCCGAGAGGTCATCGTCAATCACAATCACTTTGGCTTTGGGGCGCAATCCGCCGACCACCGCCAACAAATCCATACCGCTCAAATCGGGCAATTCGGCTTCGGTGATGATGAGGTCAAAATCGATGAGCAAAATTTCGCTCAGGGCTTCTTCAAAGGTGCTGGCTTGATTCGTAAGGTAGCCACCCGCTTGTTCTAATGTTTCGACAAGCGAAGCGCGGAGGGCTTCATCTTTTGCCACAATCAGAATACGATCTTTTTGACGCGCCGTGTTCATCATAAGCCTTCTGCCTTCAAAAAAGTGCCAGCATATCGCGCTAATATGGCGGGTAGCGCAATAAACTGCATCGTCCCACCCTGATAACTCATCATCGCTTCGATATATGTCCCCCATCCATCGGTGCGCTGTATGTGTTTGATAGGGAAATATTCGACACGATGCACATCATCTACAACCAAACCGAATAAGGTTGCCCCATATTGTACCACGATAAACAAGGTATTCAAACCGATAGGCAACGGTGATAACCCAAAAATCGGGCGCAAATCGATAATCGGGATCAATTCGCCGTGTCGGTTTGCCATGCCCAACATTTCGGGGGGCGAATCGGAGATGGTGACGAGTTCAACCATGGCATTGACTTCTACCACATGGTCTAATGCCAGCGCGTAAACATGGTCGCCCAACTGAAAGGTGAGCGCGATGAGTTCGCTAGGGAGTATCATCGTCATCATCCCCCAAATTACGCACTTCGTTGAGCCAAACGTGCATAAAAATTTTGGGCGGTTGCTTGCCGATCACCTGAATATCATCCACCAAATCACCTAATTTCGAGCGCAACGCCACCATCACATTATTGACCGAGACCCCCGCCAACCACGGCGTTTCGGAAGAAATCTGCAACCCGATTTTGATGCCATCTATCACCCCATTGAGGTGAATGAGATGGGTATCGCCTGTTTTGAGGACGAGTTCGGCGAGAGTCGCGGCGGCTGTCGAGAGTTGAGCGCGTCTGGCGGGCGAAAATCCCAATAGCCCACCCGCACGACGGGCAGTATCGCGCACAATCATAATATCCATCGCATCTTCGACCTTGACGGTCATGATGGGTGGGCGCAAATGATAGGGACTGGTTAAATCTGACATTATTCTAAAATACCCAATTCTTGTAATGTGCTAATTAAATGTTCCGATGCGAAAATATCTTTCGGGATATAATCATCCGCCCCTGCCCGCAATCCCGACATGGTGGCTTGGGGTCCCGATTTTTCGGTCAGCATGATAATCGGAATATCTTGTGTGGTGGGATTCCGCTTAAGCCTCCGACACACCTGAAAACCGTCCATCGTGGGCAATTTGACATCCAAAACGACCAGCGCAGGCGGGTTATCTATCGCCTCTTTGATGCCTTCGGGTCCGTCATACGCAACACGCACGCGCAAGCCGACACTTTCGAGCGTCTCTTTGATTTGTGCGGCTTGCGTTTTACTATCTTCTACCAAAAGTACCTCTAGTGCCATAAGAAATCCTTCTTACTCATAAACACATCCTAACCTGACATTTTTTTGGCGGACATACGAGGCTAAAGCCTCTAGTCCGCCATTACACCCATAAAAATTGGGCTTCGTGTAATGGACGACTAGCGCCAAGCGCGTATGTCGTCCAAAAATCGTATATCATAGGGCTATAACACCGCCTTGATCATTACCGATGGCAATTCCGCCAATGCCACCTCTTTTTCGACTGCACCATACGCCAATGCTGCGCCCGGCATCCCAAATACCGTGGCGGTATGACGGTCTTGGGCGAATGTGCGTGCACCTGCCTGACGCAACGCCAACAATCCACTCGCGCCGTCATCACCCATACCTGTGAGGATAATCCCCACCGCCCGCGCACCACACACCTGCGCCACCGAATGAAATAATACATCTACCGATGGCTGATGCCGATACGCACCCTGTTCATGCTCTAATTTTGCCACTAAGCCGTGATGATTGCGAGAAATTGCTAGATGAGCCGACCCAGGTGCCAAATACACCGTCCCCGCATGAAGGGGCAAGTTATCCAATGCCACCGTGACGCGCAACCGCGTATTTTTGCCCAACCATCGTGCCAACCCGTTCATGAATTCGGGGGGCATATGCTGGACAATCACCACTGGCACAGATAAATCGGCGGGTAGCTGGCTCAGGATATGATTCAACGCACTGGGTCCGCCCGCCGATGCGCCAATGACGATGATTTCGGGGCGTTGTGTGCGCGATGCCAGCGTTGCCGTGATCGGTTTTTTGAGTTGGTCTGTGCGTGATGATGACCGCCGAACAACCGATACATTTGCCATCGCCAACAGTGTCCGCACGAGTTGGCGTTGTTTATCCTCATAATGTGGATCGCGACGATCGGGCGGTTTTTCGACCACCGCCAACGCACCTGCCTCGATTGCCATCATCGACAGTTCGACATCTTTCTCCACCAACCCACTCACCACCACCACAGGGGTCGGATGCGTCTCCATGATGCGCCGTGTGGCTTCTAAGCCGTCCATCAGGGGCATGTTAATATCCATCGAGACCACATCGGGATTCAGTTCTGCCACCATCGCCACCGCTTCTTCGCCATTTTTCGCCTCGCCGATGACCTTAATCCCTGGCGTGACGTTGATGAGCATGGTCAGATGATAGCGGATGGTGGCGCTATCTTCGGCGATTAGCACACGGGTTTCGCCCGATGTGCTACGGGTGGTGGCGGATGGTGTCGAGATAACCGATTGAGGCATAAATTTTTGACCTATATGTTCGTCTCTGTATTCACTTTCATTATAGGCGAAAAATGCCTCAATCGCATCGTTTGGAGCGCGTTAGAGTATACAAACGGGTTTATATCTCACGGATAACACGATCCATCTCCGCCTGTGTTGGTAGCATCATCACTAAATCCGCCACCTCCACATTGCGGAGTCGCATGACCAACGGAAATATCGCTCGTATTCGTAAAACTTGCCGTCCCAGCACCATTATTCATGATAATTGTAGCCGTTGTTCCCGCATCCGTGTTCAGCATGAAGGTGGTGCGGTTAAATGTGACTGCCCCGTTATTAAATGCTACCCCACCCTGACTACCGCCCCCGATGGTCTGGTTAGAATTAAAGGTGGTATCTGTAAAATTTGCCACGCCTGTGGGTTGGACATAAAACGCGCCGCCAAACCCATTGGTGACGGTATTGGCGTTAAATGTTGCCAACGTGATATTGGCAACACCACCGTCTATCATCAATGCACCCCCACGCGGAATGCCCGCACCAACGGCATTGTTACCATCGAATGACACGTTATTGGCAGTAATGATGCCACCACCTAATGGTGAAGCCAAATAAATGCCGCCCCCATCTTGCGCGGTGTTATTGTTAATGGTGGCATTCATCAGCATTAAAGTGCAATTGGTACACGAGATCCCGCCACCGAGTCCATTATTCGCCGTATTATTATTGACCGCACCACCATTCACCGTCACACTACCCCCGTTGCTCTTGATGCCACCGCCCCCTGTGCCAAAACCACTATTCACGGTGTTATTATTCACACTCGCGCCAGCGAAGATGACCACCGTACCCGCTTCGTTATAAATACCCCCGCCACCGCCAGAGGTTGTTGTAATGATGTTGCCTGTAATGTTTGTGCCTGTGAGCAAATTTAATGCCCCACGATTATAAATTGCCGCCCCATCCTGACCGACTAAGTTCCCACCTGTGAGGGTTACATCTTTCAGGATAAAGCTATTCCCAAACGCCACATGAAATAAACGCCCCGTACCCGCCACCAATTGGATTTGATGAAAAAATCCGTCCATGTAAATATTGCTAGTGATGGGCGGTAAGGTATTTGTGCCATCTGCGCTGTAGGTTACGGCATCGGTGGTAGTGACATTCACATTCAGGTGAATCGTATCGGTTGGAAGCGTCCCGTTGCCTGTGGCACATTCGCCGATATTCATCGGTGTTGGATGCGAAAAATTGTTGCCATTGGCGTTATTGATTGCCTCTGTGAGCGAGCATAAACCATCATCGGCGACCACTTGGGTGGTGGCATCGACAAAAATCGCCACTGTATAATAGCCAATATCTACATTAACCGTTGCCGTGTTATTGGCGAGGTTGCTATCGGTCTCGGTTAATGCGCTGACAGTAGCGGTTGTATCAAAACCACCTGCGATAGCTTCGCCAGGGCGGGCAGTGACATTGATTTGTAACGTCACCGTGCTACCTGCGGGAATTATGCCGATAGTCCAATCGCCTGTGCCAGAATTATATGCCCCACCGCCAGAATCACTATCGTAACGCACATGCACATTGGCACAAGGGACATTCACCACCACGCCAGTCGCATCTTGAGTACCCGCATTGGTGACAGTCACAGTATACAAAAACGGTTGGTTTTCTTCTGGATTCGTCATACTTGCGACAATATCCACCTCTAAATCGACAAATAATGGTGGCGGCGGGGGTGGCACATCCACAGGCGGATTCATGACCACGACTCTCGGCGGGACTTGCAATTCTTGATTTGGCACAATCAGGTCGAGGTTATCTAAGCAATTGCCAAAACCCAATTCTTCGGCAGTCAGATTGTAATTGGGCGCGATAGAGGAGAGGGTATCATTCGGTCGGACGATGTAAATATCTGTCCAATCGGGGTTGATTACACAATTATCATCGATCACCACGATAGGCGTTTGGGGTGTTTCGATAGGTCGGATGGGTAAATCGAAATCATAAGCCAATAAATTCGGCGGTAAATCGGTCAAGGCGACGAATTTATCCCAATCGGTGAACGGTTGGGGCGGTGTCCAACAACTAACACCGACTGGGCGATCGTTACGAATATCATCCGAACCCAAACTCTCGGTGACAGTCTCTAAACAGGTGGTGCTATATGCCCCTTCGGGGATGACAAACGCATTCGGCGTATCGGGATACACCGTCACCTGACCATCCGCCACGACAATTTGCAGGCTACTTTGGGTGGGATTTTGCAAAAAGATAGTCGAGCCAACGCGAATCTCGACCCCATTCACGGTCAAATCCACCACCAAATTTTCGGGGCTTTGCACCATGAGCGTATCAGGTGCTTGTAAACAATCTGGGCGACCAATCCCTGTACGTAAATAAAAGGCTTGCATGGGGTTAAACGTATCGGGTTGGCTAAAATTGGGGATGGTATCTACCATTTGGGCAGACATCCAACCAATACGCCCATTATACGAGACGCGCAACCACCCGCCGTCATCGCTCTGGTTATAAGCAAGCACCTCAACATCTTGAGGGATGAAAGTCAAAATACGACTGGTGGCACTGGGGGCTTGGCGCAAACTCCCGCTACGGCGCGTGATAATAGGGATTCTATCGGCGACTAACGCGCCATTTTGCTCAACCGCATTTTCGATTTGGGCGCTCCCCATGAGCATAAAAATGACGGACTGACCAGGGATGGTATCAGGGATATTGGCTTGCACACTCAATAAGGCGATGCCCCATTCCTCTTTTTCTGGGTTATAAGGGACGGTGGTCAACCGTTGCAGATTAGCGAGGCGGGCAATATCCCCCGATCGGTCAAAGGGTTCTTCGTAACCGACCACAAAGCGCGATTGCACATCGATATTGCCATAACACGCACTGTTGCGCGTCACGCCTTCACAACTATTACCCAACACAGAAATCGCCTCTTCGACAATCTGTGGGCAGGTGGCTTGTGCCACAATGACGGGCGCGGTAATCATCACCGCAAAAATGAGGAATGTGAAGATAAATGGCGCTGAAAAACGGAAAACTCTACTCATAGGACATCCTTTATGGTCTGCAATAATTCCGCTTGGTCGAATTGAGATTTGATGAGATACGCATCTGCCCCCGCTTTTAGCCCCGCCTCGCGTTGTTCGGGTTTCGCCAGCGAAGTGAGCAAAATGACGGGCAAATGTTGATACTTGGGTGACGATTTGATGCGGGCGCATAATTCTAGCCCGTCCATCTTGGGCATTTCGACATCGGTGATAATCAGGTCAAAATCGTAATCGGGCAATATTTTTTCCCACGCTTCTTGACCATCTATGGCGACAATCACCTCAAATCCACTGGCTTCGAGGATATTTTTTTCGAGCGTGCGCGTGGTGATGGAATCATCCACCACCAACACCCGTAAGCGATATTCGAGCGCGGTTGGCGTGGGTTGTGGGGCGATTTTTCGGCGTGGGATACTCATCCCAACGGCATGGCGCACAAGGTCGTTGGCATCGAGGACAATGACCACATCGCCCGTGCCTAAAAGCGCCGCCCCAGAGACAAATTTCGCGCCGATAATCTCTCTGCCGAGTGGTTTTAACACTAATTCCGCCTCTTGATACAATTCGTCCACCTCAAACGCGACAGCGCGGTCGGCGGCGTTCAAAATCATGACTTGGCGCGTATCGCTATCGGCTTGGTCAATCGCGGGGATATTCAACACACCGCCTAGCGTGGCATACGGCAATGCCCGCCCGTTGAGCATGACCATCTCGCGCCCCTCAACCGTGAAAATCGTATCGGCGAAAATCGTCTCCATGCGTAACACCATCGCCGATGGCAAAGCGAAGCGTTGTGCGCCGACTCGTAACAAAATACAGCGCAACCGCGAGAGCGACATCGGCACGCGCATGGTGACGACTGTCCCCTGCCCCGACTGGCTATTCACACTGACTTGCCCGCGCAAACTGCCGATGCGGTCTAAGACAATATCCATGCCCAAACCGCGCCCACTGAGCGTGGTGACGTTATCGGTTGTCGAAAATCCCGAATGAAAAATATAGGTGAGCATATCATCATCGCTACGGGTGGTGGCTTCGGCTTCGGTCATGATGCCCATGAGTACCACTTTTTGGCGGATTTTAGTCACATCTACACCACGTCCATCATCGCTCACGCGGATAATCACCTCGTTACCGCGTTGTTCGATGCTGATGAGAATCGTGCCGATATTCGGCTTGCCCAGTATGGCGCGTTCTTCTGGCGATTCGATGCCGTGATCAACAGCATTACGGAGCAAGTGTAATAATGGGTCTTTGAGGTTATCTAACACGGCTTTGTCGAGTTCGATGGCGCTCCCAACGCTATCTAATGCCACTTGTTTGCCCAAATCACGGGCTAAATCGCGCACCATACGCTGAAACCCGCTCATAACCGATTCAAACGGGATGAAGCGCATTTTGGCGATGTCATCTTGTAATTGGTCGGTGATGGCTTCGAGCCGTGCCGAATCTTGCGCCGCGTGTTGGGTCGCTTGCGAAATAAGCCGATACGCATCGGCAAGAGTACGCTGATTGTATTCTAAAAACCGAAGCAGGGTGGTGATTTCGGGGTTGGTCTCATCGCCCGCCTCTTGCCAACGGCGCACCAAACGAATGTATGCCGTGCGGACGGAGCGCCATTCTTTTTGCCATTTGTTATGCAGACGGCGAATGGCTTGTAAATCGCGCAATAATTCATCACTGTGCATTCGGGCGATGAACAATTCCGTCACTTCACCCATGAGCGAATCGAGTTTATTCACCGTCACCCGTACCGATTCATCGGCGCTACGCGGGGTGATATGGGCTGTATCGGTGACGAGTTTGGGATGTTTCTCTTCTGGGGCGATGAAAACAGGCGTGTTCGGGGCAAATTGCGCGACTAATTGTTCGAGGCGTGATAGGGTATGGGCTAACGCTTCCTCATCGGGTTCGATATGATCGGCGAGCGCCTGCACCACATCCAAGCCATCATAAATCACATCACACACCTCTGGCGTGAGGGTGAGTTTATGCTGGAGCGCATCGGCGAACACCTCTTCTAAATAATGCCCAATCGTCTCGATGCGATTGATCCCCACCGCCCGTGCCGCCCCTTTGAGGCTATGCGCCACGCGGTTCATCTCTTTGACGAGGGCATGAATTTTATCGGTATCGCCCGATGGAGTCATCTCGACTTGTAACAGGGCATCATTGAGCGTCTGTAAATGCTCTCTGGCTTCATCCCAAAAAATTTGTAACAGGTGTGTCTCGTCCATAAGTAATAGTCACAATTTGATGATAGTATTCATGTAGTGTAGCATAATTTGATGGTATAGATTGCCCATACAAGCGGAATTCTGACAAAATTATATCACCATAGCCGTAACGTGTTATCGCAAACGGGGTTATTATGAATATGAAAATGCAAAAAATGTTCAAACGAAAACCACAACCGAATTATACCGAGCTGGCAGATACCGACCTCGTAGAACTCTCGAAACGCGACCAAGAGGCATTTGGGGCGCTTTATGAGCGGTATGTCAAGAAGATTTATAGTTATATCTACTATCGGACGAGCAATTCGCACGATGCAGAAGATTTAACCTCGCGGGTGTTCTTTCGTGCCATGTCGCATATCGAACATTATGTCGATAAGGGCTTGCCGTTTCAGGCATGGCTGTATCGGATTGCCCATAACTTAGTCGCTAATTGGCATAGAGACAAAAGTCGGCGCAAAATCATCCCATTAGACGAATTTGTGATGAGTAGCCTCAAGACCGATGCGCCAGAAGATACTGCCGAAGCCAATGAAGAACGAGAACGGTTATTGGGCGCAATTCGGCGCTTGCCCGCCGATAGGCAACAACTGCTGTATCTCAAATTTGTCGATCATAAATCCAACGCCGAAATCGGCGACATTTTAGGACGGAGCGAAGGCGCGATCAAATCGCTGTATCATCGCACCCTGACCGCTTTGCGCGATGAATTAGAACGCCAATCGGATGACAAAAGCGAAAAAGATGACCAAACCGCCCCAAATCCGCGTAGAAAGAGAAAAATATTGCCATGACACAATCACCCAACGACGAAACGTATATTGAGGACAAACTCGATGCCCTGACCAACGCCATGCTGATGGAGTGCGATATAGATGCGCTGTTGCGCGATGAGCCTGTATCGCCCGAATTGATGGACTTGGTGGAGATTATCCGCAAATTGAGCCTGCATTTGAGCGGATATGCCCATCAACACGCGCCCCGCGAAGGCTTTGTGAATGACCTCAAAGCCGACCTCGTGAATGATGATGCGGGCATGTTATCGCGTTTACGCGCTGTGCCGTTGCGCGTGCAAATCGCCACGGGTTTGGCGGCGATTGTCGCAGGTATTATGTTTATCATGCGCCGTCGCATCATGAGCGATCATGAAGACCAACCGATAGATATGGAAGAACTCCCCGCCGTATAATGATTTTCTGGTGCTTATCAACAAGGGGCGCACCCTCATCCGCGCCCCTATTCACCCGCTAGATATAAAAAAATTTTTATAGTTTTATAGCGTCCAAGCAAACATGCCTTTTTTGCGTTACACTAAAAATGTCGTTTATCCACATCTCAGGAGGCATTTGAATGAACTTACGCATGATAGGACGATTATCGCTTATCCTCTTGCTATTTGGCATCGTCATCGCCAATAGCACCGCGCAAACCAGCAAAACGTGGACATTTTTAGTCTATTTCGCCGCCGATAATGACCTCGAAGGCTATGCCCTCAATGACATCAGCGAGATGATAGGCATCGGCAGTAGTGATGAGGTGAATATCGTCATCCAAGTAGACCGCACACAAGGCTATGATAATACCTGGGCAGATTTCAGTGATACGCGCCGTTTTTACGTCACGCAACAAGCGAATTTGGGCGCATTGCGCTCGGTGGAACAACTCGGCGAAGTGGATATGGGGACAGCCGATAGCCTAGCCGATTTTATCATCTGGGGTGTGAATACTTATCCCGCCGAAAAATATAGCCTCATCATCTGGAGTCATGGGGGCGGTTGGAATGGCATCGGTCCCGATTATGATAACAACCAGAGTATGTTGACCATCGAAGAAATTAATGCGGGGATCAGCACCGCCCGCCAACAAACAGGCATCGACCCATTTGAATTTATCGGCTTCGATGCCTGCCTGATGAGCCAATTAGAGGTGTATCAGGCGTTACAAGGTCATGCCAAATATGGTATCGCCGCCGAAGAAGTCATCCCTGGCAACGGGTATAATTACACCGCCACCCTCAGCCATTTGGTGAATAACCCCAACACATCGGTTGAGAATTTACTCACGGTGATGATAGACGGTTATATGGAATTTTATAGTGACTTTGGACTCGCCTCGACCTTCCGTTTCTTCGACTTACATGCGATCGATTTAAGCGCATTGGATGGTCTCAATAGCGCCCTCGCCAATTTTATTTCGGTTGCTAATGCCAATATGCGCGATGTGTTGAACGCGATTGGCGTGGCACGAGTCGGCGCACAAGGCTTTAGTTATGCGTCTGATGGATTTGAATTTGTCGATTTAATCGACATCATGACACTTATCGAACAAGGGGCGCAAGTACCAGATGTACAAAATGCCGCCCAAGCCGTGATAGATGCCGCGCTGAACAGCATTTTTTATACCCGTACGACCGATAATATGCCCGGTGCGCGGGGCATGTCTATCTACTTCCCGATTTTGGCAGACACATTCAATAAAGATGCCTATATCGCCAATGGAGCTATGCCCGCCCTCGCCGATGAATGGGTATCGTTTTTAGATACCTTCCACACCACATCAGACGCGATCCTCGCCAACAACGACATCAGCATGACCGTCACAGGGGTGACTTATCTCTACGATGAAGCCAGTGTTTTAGCCCCGCCTACTATCAATTTCGAGACAACGGGTACAGCCATTATCGATTTGCAATATCTGGCGTTGTATCAAGATGATGAAGGCGGGCAGTACATCGTGGCGCAATCGCCACTCGCTATTTATATTCAAGATGCCGAAGGCAACCTGCGTTCAACCTATCCCGATGGCGAGTATCAAAGCAGTTATACGTGGGATGTGTTGATGAGTTACATGGATATTGAGGGCGAGCAAGTGCCTGTTTTGGTGGAATATCAGCCCCGTTCTGGGCAATTCAAATTGGATGGGGTGTATTGTTGGGTCAATGATGGCTCTTGCGCCCAAGCCAGCATGTTTTTTGATAGCACCACCAAAGAGATGGTCAGTGTGTGGGTGACAATCGAGACAGGTAACGGGAGTGTGACCGCCGTTGTGAACACCAACGCGGGCGATACATTCGCACCATCGTTGGCAACCTTCACCCCCGAAGGCGACATTCAACAAATTACATTGCCCAACACCTTCACCTTTGGCGATACACCCGCATCGTTTTATTATGCGCCTGCGCTATCGGGTTCATATAGTATTTTGATATACATCCGTGATTTAACGGGTAATATCCAAGCCGATGTTGCCCAATTCACGGTGAATAATGCCGATATGCCCTCTGATTTACGCGGATTTCCAGAAGCACAAGTATTGGGCGTGAATTTTGCCTATCCTATCACCTGGGGCGAATCGGTTATTCAAGATTTGGGCGATGGCAACACGCGCTATTATGTCAGCAACGAAGACCTCACCTATTTCATCAATTTAGAGATATACAATGCCGATTCGTTAGATGATTTATACGCCAATCTCGAATCGTTCTTCCAAGAGAGCGTCACTATTTTGCAAGATCCATTCCCGTTTGAAACCAGCACAGGCTATAGCGGGCTTGCAGTCGAATATAGTTATGGTGAGGTTGGCTATGGGTATTATCTGCTGTTCTACGAAAATGGCACGGGGTATCTGTTCGATTTGTATATGCCCGAAGGCTATGACGAAGATGTATTTAATAACGTGTATAGCATTTTCGATAGCTCGCTGATGTTCTTCCCTGTGGAATAGACAGGCGAAAGACACCATCATTTTGACGCGCTGGTGGCATGATATATCTATCATGCCACCTACAACGTAGCACAATCTGGATGATTCTAGGGCGGATATACGGCTACGCCTAATCCACATGAATGATTCTAGGGCGGATATACGGCTACGCCTAATCCGCCCCTACTTAAAAAATTCCGTGATTGTACGGGACGATTAGCGCGAAGCGCGTATATCGTCCCTAGCCAACATCCATCACCCGATTTCGCCCGCCGTGTGATGAGCGTGGCGAATCGGTTCGGGTTGGCGATATTTCGGCACACATGCCAGCGTGATCGCCACTGCCGATGTCAAATTCAGTTGATGTCCGACCGAGATATACAACGGTTTCACCTTATCCCGCGTGCGGAGCGCCACCCCCAACACCTCATCCTGATAGACGATGTTCGCGGTAGCCCCTTTGTGTGGCGCGGGGTCATCATACGTGCCGATGAATGGCGTTTTTCCCACGCCTAAACTGGGCAGATTCAGCCACAAACCCAAATGACAGGCGATGCCGAATTTGCGCGGATGAATTTTGCCCATACCGTCTACCATCAATACATCTGGCGGGGTTTGAACATCGGCAAAGGCGCGTAAAATCACGGGGATCTCGCGGAAACTGAGCAAGCCAGGGATATAGGGGAATGGTGTCGGCATCGTCGCACGCACTGATTCAATCACCCGAAAATCGGGGAACGATAAAATCACCACTGCGGCGGTGGATATATCATTTTTGACGCTCACATCCACGCCCGCGATGGTGTGGATATGCGCTAGGGGCAAATCCACATCATCCACCACCTGCCTCGCCAATTCGTGTTGGAGCGCGATGGCTTGTTGCACTGTCAAATCCCATGTGTGTAAGGGGGGTATGTTCATAAGATGATCCATGTTGGATGAGGATTTGCCAAGATGCAAAGGGGCTTGCCATGGCAAGCCCCTCTACATAAAAATTCATGCCCAATTTATATTTGTTCGCTGATGCCTGTCAGCCCTGTATTGATTTTGGGCTGGTTTTTGGCGTTGGGGTCTTCATCTTTGCCGAAGCGGATGATTTCACCATTATCGGTGATGGCTTCGACTGCCAAGCCCAAACTTTGCAATTCTTTGACCAACACGCGGAAGCTGGTGGGGATGCCCGGTTCATCGATCGGTTCACCCTTCACGATCGCTTCATACGTTTTCACACGCCCTTGCACATCGTCCGATTTGACGGTGAGCATTTCTTGGAGCGTATACGCCGCGCCATAGGCTTCGAGCGCCCACACTTCCATCTCGCCGAAGCGTTGACCACCAAATTGGGCTTTACCGCCGAGCGGTTGTTGCGTGACCAGACTATATGGACCTGTCGACCGCGCATGGACTTTATCTTCGACCAAGTGGGCAAGTTTGAGCATGTGAACATACCCCACAGCCACCGGGTTATCGAATGGTTCACCCGTCCGACCATCATACAGGGTGTGCTTGCCATACAACGGCAACGGCACGCCTGTGGCATACATCACGCGGTCGGCGATCACGAACAAATCTTTGGTCTCGGCATGGTCTGGAATGCGCGTATCGGGCGCATGATAATGAATCCAGAAGCGCAAGAACCAATCGATGAAAAGGCTATCACGGCGATGACGTTCATCCAACGATAAATCATGCGTATCATACACGATCATCTCATCTGGATTCACGCCTTGCGCCTTCATCCATTCGTTGAGGACAGCACGCCGCTGATAGACAAAATCGGTGTTGAGGCTATCGGCATCATACTCTGGATTATCGCTCAGCCATTCATAGATGAACACCCGACACACTTCTTCATCGTCTTGCCAATCTTCGGGGTTAAATTCTTGTTCCCTGAACCATTCCCAAGCGCGTTCTGTGAGCTGTTTCCAAGCCAAGTCCATCAACCAAGCACGCCCTAAATCGGCGCGGATTTCGCTCTCTTTTGCGCCATCAAACACGGGGGTAATGGCGCGGAAGCCCAAGCGGTCTGCCGCCCATCCCAGGTGCAATTCTAACACTTGCCCGATATTCATACGTCCTGGCACACCCGTTGGGTTGAGGATAATATCTACCGAGCGCCCATCTGAAAGATACGGCATATCTTCAATCGGGACAATGCGGCTGATGACCCCTTTATTGCCATGACGACCCGCCATTTTGTCGCCAACGGTCAATTTACGGCGTTGGGCAACACTGACGCGCACCATCTTTTCGACCCCCGCAGGCAAATCGCGGTGTTCTTCACGGGTGAAGGTTTTCACATCGACCACCTTGCCACGATCACCATGAGGCAAGCGGAGCGATGAATCTTTCACCTCGCGGGCTTGTTCACCGAAAATAGCGCGGAGCAATTTTTCTTCTGGACTGAGTTCTTTTTCACCTTTGGGGGTGATTTTGCCGACCAGAATATCATTCGGACCGACTTCTGCGCCGATGCGGACGATACCATATTCGTCTAAATCTTTGAGCGCGTCTTCACCTACATTGGGAATATCGTATGTGATTTCTTCTGCGCCGAGTTTGGTATCGCGTGCTTCGACCTCGTGTTTTTCGATGTGAATACTGGTGAACTTATCTTGACGCAATAAATCTTCGCTGATGAGCAAGGCATCTTCGTAATTGCCACCATCCCACGACAAGAACGCCGCAAGGACATCATGACCAAGCGCCAAATCACCATAACGAGTCGAGGAACTATCGGCGATGACCTGCCCTATTCGCACATATTCACCTTTACGCACGATAGGGCGTTGGTCAATACAGGTAGATTGATTAGAACGGTCATATTTCCGCAATTTATATACTTTTTGTTCGCCATTCTGTTGACGAATGACGATTTTTTCGCTTTGGACGCTAATCACTTCACCTTCGACATCTGTCACCAACACCTGACCGCTATCTTTGGCGGCTTGGCTTTCCATGCCAGTGGTGATGCGCGATACCTCTGGATTGAGCAACGGCACAGCTTGACGTTGCATGTTCGACCCCATCAAGGCGCGGTTGGCATCGTCATGTTCCAAAAAGGGGATAAGCGCGGCGCTGATGCCCACAATCTGGCGTGGGGCAATATCGATATAATCTATCCGATGACTAGGGACATTGATAAACCGTTGGTTATGGCGTGCCGAGACGCGCAAATTGACGAATTGGCGCTTGTCATCGAGTTCGGCATTGGCTTGGGCGATGACGAAATTATCTTCCATATCGGCAGATAAATAATATACATCATCGGTAACAAACGGCACGACAGGCACTTGCTCAATTTTTGCCGCCAATAATTTATTGACCACGGCAGGCGTGACGATGGTATCTTGTTCGACCACGACATTTTCGTTGGCATCTTCAATATCATCGCGCACCGTCCGCCCAAGCAATTCAGGGTGGGTTGTTGGCAAAAATTTAATCACCTTGCGATAGGGTGTCTCGATGAAGCCATATTCATTGACCCGCGCATAACTTGCCAAACGCCCAATCAGACCGATATTCGGACCTTCAGGTGTTTCGATGGGGCAAATGCGCCCGTAATGGCTATGATGCACATCACGCACATCGAAGCCCGCACGTTCACGGCGCAACCCGCCCGGACCCAACGCCGATAGCGTGCGTTTGTGCGTCAATTCAGCTAACGGGTTGGTCTGTTCCATGAATTGCGATAATTGCGATGACCCAAAAAATTCACGAATCGCCGCCACAATCGGACGGATGTTAATCAGGCTGATGGGCGAAATATTATCCGTCTCGCGGATGGACATGCGCTCTTTCACCACGCGCTCGGTACGGCGCAAACCAATCCGCAATTTATTCATGATGAGTTCGCCAACCGTTTTCACACGGCGGTTTCCCAAATGGTCAATATCATCGGGTTGCAATTGCCCGTTATTGATGAGGATCATGCGCTCAATCAATTTGACAATATCATATTTGGTGATGGTGCGGATTTTGCGCGAGATCACGCTATCCAACATCAGGCGTTGATTCAGTTTATAGCGCCCCACCCGTTCTAAATCGTAACGGCGTTGATCGAATAATTGGCTGACCAAATATTCACGGGCGTTATCCAACGTTGGCGGGTCGCCTGGGCGCATCCGCTTATAAAATTCCAGCAACGCCAAGCGCGAGATATTGGTCTCCGATTTTGCGCCAACCGTCCAATCGGGTTCCATCTTGATGGTATTCAAAATATACGGATGAGCGGGGTCGTTATCGCTATCGGCATACAACGCCAACAATTCATCATCTTCACCGGTTTTGATGGGCGAAAGTTCTTCGGGGAGCATATCAGCAACCGATGCCATGGCGCGGAGCAAAATGGTGGCGGGCAAGGTACGCTTGCGGTTGAACTTGAGCATGATGCGGTCATCTTTGCGCGTCTCAAATTCCATCCATGCGCCCCTATCGGGGATGAGTTTAGAACTTGATAGCAAGCGCCCCGTTGTGCGGTCTTCTTCGGCATCGAAATACACCCCTGGCGAGCGAATCAATTGGCTGACAACCACCCGTTCCGTGCCATTGATGATGAACGTGCCTTTTTCGGTCATAATCGGAAAATCGCCCAAGAAAATATCTTGTGTGATGACTTCATCGCCTTGTTCACGATTGACCAACGCCACGCGCACATACAACGGGGCGGCATACGACATATCGCGTTCTAAACACAATTCTTTGCTATATTTCGGCTCATCAAACCAATAGGTCAAGCCAAATTGTTGTGCTTCGGGGATGTTGCCCGGAAAATAGAGCCGTAAATTACCATTAAAACTCTCGATGGGGTTAATTTCATCAAAGAGTTCCAATAACCCCTCTTGGATGAACCATGTAAACGACTGTAACTGGACTTCGATTAACGAGGGCAAGTCTTGGACATCGGGGGTGCGGGCATAATTTTTGATTTTCGTATTGCTAACCAATGCGCCATTCTCCTTCAACACACATTAAACAGGCAAGCTAGTGACACAGCAGATGATGACTTGATGAGGGTGTATCAACGTTTGCATACGCCAAACAACGTGTTTCACACATAAGGGTAGGACTGTATATGATAACAGAGGTTGTTATCTTTCGTCAAGTCGGGGATTTTATGCCAATAGAAAAAAACGGGACAATATCACACCTATTTGGTGTGTGTCCATATCAGAGGGGTATTGAATTACTGATAATTATAGGGGTAATCGCATATTTTTGCAAGTAAGTTCTAATTTTGATATATCACCACAAACAAAAAAACGGGTACACTAAACAAAACAAGTGTTGATAGCAGGATAGAAAATGTTGCAAAGCCATTTCGAGTTACAAGGATTACATCTTTTTAACCAAGATGTATGTGATGTCTATGCACAGTGGGATTCGCCAACGGTGATTATTTCCGATGGTCCCTATGGCATCGGGGGATATAAAGGCGACCCCCATTCACATCGAGCATTACCGCAATTCTATGAGCCTCATATTGCGATATGGTCACAAATGGCAAAACCCTTTACAACACTTTGGTTTTGGAATACCGAAATTGGTTGGGCAACCGTTCATCCTCTACTCGAAAAATACGGCTGGGAATATCGCACCTGTAACGTATGGAATAAAGGCATGGCGCATATCGCAGGCAACACCAATACCCAAGTCATCCGTAGATTACCCGTTGTGACAGAAGTCTGTGTACATTACATTAAAAAGGTCGAAATTCCCGTTCAGCATCAAAACATGACCTTACAACAATGGCTTCGTTATGAGTGGGAAAGAACGGGCATCCCGATTGGCAAGACCAATGCCGTGTGCGGTGTCAAAAATGCCGCTACACGCAAATATTTTACCAAAGACCATTTGTGGTATTTCCCACCTGTTGAGGCATTTGAAAAATTGGTGGCTTATGCCAACACATACGGCATTCCCGATGAGCGCCCATTTTTTTCATTAGATGGTATAAAACCACTGTCTGGTCAAGAATGGGAACACATGCGAGCCAAATTTTACTGCCCCATCGGAATCACCAATGTCTGGAACGAGCCACCCCTTGCAGGTAAAGAACGTCTCAAAAATGGGTCAAAAGCGGTTCATCTCAATCAGAAACCGCTAAAAATTATACGCAACCTCATCCAGATGAGTTCGGACGAGAATGATATTATTTGGGAGCCATTTGGCGGATTATTCACAGGGGCAATTGCAAGTCATGAACTCAAACGGCGTTATTTCGGGGCAGAAATAGATGAACAGATTTATCAACTGGGTTTAGACCGCATCCAAACGCATCTCAGCCAATTGCCATTATTCAAGTAATTTTTTGATGAGCGCCTCATCATTGCCAATATTTTTATGCGCCCATTCCGCGAGTGTGTAACCCATTCGTGAGGCTGACATCACCCGTTTTTTGAAAATTTCTAAGCCTGTATGCTGAATACGGTCTATTTTGGCGAAATTTGTGTCGAGTCGATACGGGAATTGAGATTGTAAATCGGCAAGTTTAAGCTGATAGTCAATGTTTGGGCTATATTGCTTGCCATCTATACCCCACGATTCAACTATCCTCTGAGCGCGTTCAAATTGTGACTCATCCCCCTGAAATTTGTAGCCATTGGTATTGGTCTGTTGCAAGTTCAATGTTCGAGTAGTGGTATCAAATGGTTCAATCACTAAATAATCGGGCGGATTATGATAGTGTGTATGAGCATCTATATCCCAATGTTTTTTATTTAATACACTTGGGATAAAAAATTCTATCATATTGCCCATCAAAGGAGATAATTTAGACAATACTTTGAATAAATGACGGGCATAATCTACATCTACAGGCTTTTTGATATCTAATACATCCAAAGGAGTATTTATTAGCCCTTCTATCTCGGTTAGTGCCTGCTGAAGTAATTTATCCATCATTCCCTACCCCACTTCGTATTCAATGAGGTAACGCCGAATTTGGCGTAAAAATTCTACCAGCCGAAATTCACCCTGTGCATACATAATCGAAATCACATACTCGTTAATAAAGGGTTGGACGATGCCCGCGTCATTCGTCACGCGCCCAAATTGCGAATCCTCAGTCGGGATGACCCCATCTTTGCCCGTATAACGCCCAAATGCCCGTTCTATCGGTGATTGATAACCCGATGCGGGGATGCTGAATAACGCCCGTGTGCGAATTAACGCCTCGTAAGCCTGTGGATGTTGCGGGAATTGAGTCGGCTTGAGCAGATATAAATAGGTTTGTGATAGATCACGCGGGGTGAACAAATTAGTAATATCGTAGCGTTGCCCGTTATAAATCACCGAGCGTTGTTGGGTGGGTTCATAATACAGGTCGCGTTGCCCCATTGTTGGGCTACCTTGCCAATCCCAGCTAAAAATGCCGCTATCTAATCCAAGTGTATATGTGAGGAAAATGTTGAATTTCTGAATGGAATTGCCAAATCCGCCCACATATTGCGCCGTATTTTCGAGCAATGTGCCTGTGAGCAGGTTATTGCTGAATACCGCCACCCGATAGGCATCCGATTCGGGATCATCGCGCCACAATTCTCGTGGGGTATACCAAAAATAATACAACACGACCAAAATTTTGAAGCTACTCGCAACGGGATAATACGCATCACCATTCACGGCAACCCGAAAGGTCTCGCGCTGGGTGATGGCATTCCAACCGCGTAAATCGAAGCCGACATTTTCGCCCGTGAATAAATCATTTATCCGCGCTTCTAATCGGGCGAGGCGTTGCGGATTTTTGGGGATGAGGTCGCCCCTGCCGATGAGCGCCGCGGGTGCGCTACCGAGCATCATCAACATCTGACGGCGGGTGAATTGAGGCATTTATTTGCGCCCCCGTTTGGATTTTTGACGGGCAAGCCACCACGCATCGCCCGCCCATGCTTTGAGCAAATCGGGCAAGCCCTCGTATGCCACATCCGCCCAAATCGTGTTGTGTGGATTGACCAGATGGTCGGGGGTGGTCGCACCTGTGAACAGCAACGCCGTTTTCATGCCTGCATCGCGCCCGCCCTGAATATCGGTATCGAGCCTATCGCCAACCATGAGCGTGTTCGGCGCGAGTGTACCTAGATAATTCAGCACGAGGTCGAAAATCGGTCGGGCGGGCTTGCCGATGACTTCGGCTTGTTGGTCGGTAGCCGTTTCGAGGGCGGCGACAATGCTCCCCGCGCCTGGGGCTAATCCTTCGGGGGTGGGATAGGTTTTATCGGCATTGGTGGCGATAAAATCTGCCCCGTTGCGGATATGCAAAGCCGCTTGTTTGAGCCGTGCATAGGTCATGTTGAAATCTATCCCCACGACAACCGCTTGTGGCGCTTGCGAATCGTCTTCGGTCAGGTCAAATCCCGCCTCATCCAGCGCCGTGCGGATGCCCGCCATGCCGAATACAAATAGGCGTGTGCCTGCCATGTATCGGCTTTGTAGATGTTGGGCAGTCGCCACTGCTGATGTAAAAATACATGCCGTTGGCACATCCGCTATGCCCATATCGGCAAATTTTTGCACATAGGCTTGGGGGGTTTTGCTACTGTTATTGGTGGCGAAGGCATACGGGATGCCCGATTCATGCAACCACGCAAATAAATCATCAAACCCCGCCAGAGGGGTGTTATCATGCCACAAAACCCCATCCATATCGAATATCACGCCTTGAATGGCAGAAAATTTCATGTGTCATCCTCTTTGATTAGGGAGCATATACGGCTACGCTCATTGTTTATCAGGGAGCATATACGGCTACGCCTAATGCTCCCCTACTATCCTTCTGATTTGTAGGGACGGATTAGCGTATATCCGTCCTCATAGACTTCATATCATATATCTTTGATGAATAATGCTTGCACATCACCCAACAATGCGCCATTATAACCGATATACTGTGTTCGAGAACAGAAGGTTATACATAATGAGATACGTGAATACTTACTCTATCGTCGCCTATGACCCGAATGAAGAAGCGTGGGGTGTGGGTGTTGCCAGCAAATTTTTAGCCGTTGGGGCGGTTGTGAGTTGGGCGCGGGCAGGTGCGGGGGCGGTTGCCACACAATCATATGCCAATGTACCGTTTGGGGTGAATGGTTTGGCGCTCATGGAAAATGGCAAAACAGCACAAGAGGCGCTCGACATCCTCATTGCGGGGGATGAAAAACGGAGCAAGCGCCAAGTCGGTTTGGTAGATAAATATGGCAACAGCGCCAGCTATACAGGGAGCGATTGTCACGCTTGGGCGGGGCATAAATTGGGCGAGGGATTCGCGTGTCAGGGCAATATCCTCACGGGTGGCGATACGCTGGACGCGATGGCGGATGCCTTTATTCACGGCAAAGGGGAGCTGGCAGACCGTTTGGTGGCGGCGCTCCTCGCAGGCGATACTATCGGCGGAGATAGCAGAGGCAAGCAATCGGCGGCGGTGTTGGTCGTCAAAGCCAACGGCGGGTACGGTGGCGATAATGACCGTTATCTCGATTTGCGCGTGGATGATGACCCCGAACCCGTCAAACGGTTGCAGGAGTTGGTTGCGATTCATCACCTCTTTTTCGGGACATATAACCCTGAAGAAGCTCTGCCCATCACCGAAGAACTCGCCCGTGAGTTGCAAATGATGATGACCAACGGCGGTTATTTTGCGGGTGAAATCAACGGCGATTGGGATGACATGTGCAAAATCGCCTTCTCAAATTTGATTGGCAACGAAAATTTAGAGGAACGCTGGTCGAAAGATAGAACCCCAGACACAATAGACCCCGTAGCGTTGGGTTATTTGCGGACGCGCTTTGGGAAGAAATAACGATGCAGAATCATCTCCCCGCCTGTGACTCAAAGCCACAGGCTATTTACATCAAGCGCACGAAAGGCACTAAAATCCGCCTTCAAGATAAATCAATCCAGCAATATCAGGCAATACCAGCCCCTTTAGTGGGCTTCCAAAAGCGAATAGCGAGAGGCTCAAAGCCTCTCGCGGGGCAAAATATCATCCTCATAATAGCCATCCTCCTCATCGGTTGGCTGTTCATCATGCACGCGGGAACGCAAAATAAACGCTTTCATCCCGATGAAGCCCTGTATACCACCTTCGCCCGCAATGCGGTTGTACATGGCGACTGGCTACTGACCAGTCCACTGGATAAGCCCCCTATCAGCATTTACGCCAACGCACTATCACAAGCATTTTTTGGCGCGATTATCACCGATAAGGGTGTATACGATTTGCCGATAAAAATCGGTGAATTCGTGGCGCGTATCCCCAACATGTTCGCGGGAATCATCACCATCGCCCTATTTATCGCGCTCGAAAAAAAATTATCCCCACAAAAATTGCCCATTGGGGCGATGTCGCTCATCCTCGCGCCATTATTCATCCACCTGAGCGCCAGCGCCTTCACCGATGTGTTGATGTTGATGTGGGTCATGGGCAGTTGGTTGGCGCTAGAACGGCGACACCCTTTTTGGGGCGGATTGTTGTTGATGGTCGGATTCGCCACCAAACCACAAGCCATGTTCATGTTGCCATTGCTCATCGTGCGCGGATTATGGGGCAGACCGATTCGCTATAGTCTGTGGTTCATCTTCGGGATGTGCATCCCTTTCACGATGTTGCTGATATGGGATGCGAGTCGCGGGACGACCAGCATTTTCGCGCTGGGGCAATATAATTATCCAACCCAAACGCTCATCAACGCGCCCGAACATTGGTCAGAACGGGCTTGGGTGTGGGGGGAATTTGTATTTTGGGGCGCGAATCCGTTTATTGTTGTTGGGGTGGTGATGTGGGCGATAACATCCCACCTAAATCCCCTTTCTAATAGGGGGAAGCAGGTACGGATGCGATTCATCGCGTCCCATTTTAGCGAAGGACGCGCAAAAGCGCGTCCGTACAAGGATGTGTTTCAGACCATTGCACTATTATTCATCCTCGCTTATAGCTTGTTTCATATCGTGTTGGGGATCCCGTTGTATGACCGCTATGCCTTGCTCATCATCCCACTGATTGCGCTAATCGCCAGTCGTTATGTCCGAATCAGCATCTTCATCGGCGTATTGGTGATATTCATGCCCATCTCCATCGGGCGCGATGGCTACCCACTGGATAGCGAAGGGGAGATTATCACCCTCGCCGAAGAAATTAACAACTTACCGTTTGCGGCGGTGGTATATGACCATTGGCGCGGTTGGGAATTGGGGTATTATTTGGGCGCATGGAGCGAAAAACGGCGTGTGTATTATCCGAATCCGACCATTCAAGCCCGCGATTCGCTGAATAATCCCGAACAATGGACGCGCTATTTGGTCGCGCCGATTGGTGAACCGTATGACGTATGGCTCGATGCCATGCGCGAGGTGGGGTATACGGTGCAAATTTATAAACAACTCCCGCAGTATATCATCTTCGCACTTGACCCACCCCAACGCTAAATTCTCTCGAAAAAATTTAATGTCTGTACGGACGCGCTTGTGCGCGTCCAAAACAATTCTCAAAATATCCTAAAAATCATCACCTGAGTTTGAATCGTCATCTACTTTGCGACTCTCATCGGCATCAGCACGGCGCTCATCTTTGGGGAAAATAGCGGTTGGCGTTTCGGATTGTTCCTGTTGTAGCTTGGGGCGTTTGAATTTTTGGATATGCTTGACCGAGGCAGATTGCTCATCGTCTTTATCTTTGGGGCGCGGGATTTTTTGGATGCGTTTATCTTCTTCGAGCGTCTCATGCACATGATGGCGCGTATCGGCTTTGGGCGGAAAGGCATTCATCTCTTCCGATGATTTACCGCGCAACACGGCGGGGTAGCGTGCTGACCATTTTTTCATGAACTCATCGAACCACTTAATTTCGGCTTCCATCATGGCAATGCTATGACTATATAGGGCTTCGATATGTTCTGGAACATCGCCGTTGCGTTGTTGCCGTTGGAGCGATTGCTCTACCATCAATAAGCGTTGCGATAAATCTGACCGATGTTGATTCAAAATCCGATACACATTGGCGGGTTTGAGGACAGTCAGATTGGCAAGTGCCAGCTCAAAGCCCGTCCCAAACGGGCGCGGTTGGCGCAACCGATCGGCAATGGCTGTTTGGAGGATGCCCAAACCCGCCTCCGTGATGCTATATAACTTGCGTGCAGGTAAACGACCTTCAGAGCGCAATTCGCTGGTGAGCATGTGCTGTTCTTCGAGTTTATTGAGCAAATAATGTACCGATGAATACCCAATTGTAACCCATTCACGCAGACCCCGTTTTTCAATGACATCTTGAATATCGTGTCCGTAACGTGCGCCTTCTGCAACCAAATTCAAGATGGTGAGTTCTGCATCGGTTATCATCGGATTAAGCCTCTATATCATACTCAACAAACGATCATTTTTGGGGTCTACCATTGCGGATTAAATCTTGTACAGTCGAGATAAGATTATTGACGATGTAGGGTTTGGTCAAATAACGGTCTGCACCAGAATTGAGCGCCTCGCGGATTTGGTCTGGATCGGCTAATGCTGATAAAATCACCACAGGCACATCGGTGAAAATGTCTTTCGAGCGCATTTGCTTGAGGAATTCGATACCACTGGTATCAGGTAGCATCATATCGAGGATAATCACACTCGGGAGTGGGCGTTCTTTTAGCACTTCGGCGGCGGTGGCGGCGGTTAATGCACCCACCGAGTCTATGCCAGCACGTTGTAACAAGGTTGTGACGAGTTTTTGCAAAGCGGGATCGTCATCTACCACTAAAACACGCGGTTTATTTGCGTCGTCCACAAATTGATTCCTTTCGTATCTAAAGAAAACCTTTAATAAATACCCGTTGGCATTTATAAAGCCTAATCTATCATCTCATATCTATAGTCTATCAGAAAAAGGCTTAATTCAACATTCTGGTTTGAGAAAAATATCCTAATTGTTGCAGAATTGTACGCTAGACTTTGCGAAAATGGCGCGGAACGTGTATCATTAAGATTGGAATCGAGTATTTCCAATAATGCGTTTTTCCTGAGAGAGGCTATTGCGATGGCGATGAAAAGATTGATTTTCTTAGTGCCACTCATGCTCCTGACATTGACAGGTTGTTTTCGGCAAGCGAGCGATGAACTCGATGCGTTGCCCCAATCGGTATCGGTGGCGACTACCCCAACCATTTCATCGCAAACGGTGTTGATCACGCCCGATGTAACCGCCGAATTCACGCCTGATGATATTGTCGTAGATATGACCGAAGAGACAACCCCGATGGTTGTCGCGCAAGATGCGACCGCCACCGCCACACTCGAAGATTTACCGCTCATGCCCGCCACAGAAACACCGACCATCACGCCATCACCAACCAGCACGGCGACAGCGACTATCACCCCATTGGCAGAATTAGAGACGGCGACACCCGAAATCACCGAGACATTGAGCATCCCGTTGGTCTCGACAGAAGACCTCAGCCCTACCCCATTATTTGGTGAATTACCGACCAATACCCCCACCCCAACGGCGACCTTTACGCTCACACCAACAGCGACATTAACGGCAACCAACACCCCAACACCGACCAGCACGCCAACGACGATCTTCACCAATACGCCGACATCTACACCAACCGCAACGGCAACGGTGGATGTGTTCACGCCCAGCGTGCCTATCGGACCCAGCGCACTCAGCACACCGACCCCTGCGCCGACCAATGAACCGCTCATCACACCGACCGATCTGGCTATCGGCACACAAAATCAACCAACTGGTGCGACACCCACACCGCGCCCAGAGTGTGAATATACGGTTATTGCGGGCGATACGTTGTTCCGCATCGCGCAAAAATTGGGTGTCACCCTCGCAGAATTGCGTGCGGCGAACCCGCCCGTTGCCAACACCGACATCATCCGCGTGGGGCAACGCTTGGTCATCCCCAATTGTGAAGAACCCGCAACTACTATCAGCCGTCCGGCAGGTGTGGCGACCAGCACCCCAAGCGGTGGCGGGATTAGCGTGATCGTGCCAGCCGATGGCAATAATGTGGATAGAGGCATTTTATCCACCAATCAAGAATATGTGGTACAAGCTGGCGATACGCTCTCGCGCATTGCACAACGCTTCAATACGACTGTTCAGGCGATTGTGAACGCCAATAACCTGACGAATCCGAATCAATTGTCGGTGGGACAACGGTTGATTATCCCACCCGCCCCCCCCCAACCATAATCATCAAAAAGGGCATGATAACATGCCCTTTTTTAATTGCCCATTTCGCCCACATACACGAATAAATTATCAAACGCGATTTCGGTGGTATACCCCGCTTCGGATGCCATCAAAAATCCGACATAGCCACTGGCAAACGTGTCATCGCGCATTTCATACACCAAGCGGTCATTCACATACAACGCCAGATAATCATCCACACAAATCACTTTCATGCGATTCACCGCCACGCCCGAATTGATCAACGGCGTGTGATACCACGCGATAAGTGGCTTAATTTCGCCCCATCTGCCCATGCGAAGCGAGGCTGTGCCATCGCCACCGATGAGAAAATAGTAGCCGTTGGTGCTACCATCGGCAATCGAAGCCCGACACGCCACGCCATAGGCATTTTTGGGATGTGGCGATAATTGGTTGGCATCTACGGTAATGACAACATCGGCGTAATTGCCCACTCCAAACCCCATCACAAACTGATTGACATTCGCCGTCATCCGATACGCACCATCGCGCACGCCGATTTTCACCGCGCCCTGTTCGCGGGTATCCCAACGCACGGGGCTATCAAACGGGGTGCTATAGAGTAATTCACCCTGCCGAATATCCGCCGTTGCGCGGGGTGAACATCCGACCAAGATGAGCATGATGATTGCGAATAGGGGTATATGTTTATTATTCATAAAGATAATTATCGCATAAGAAAGTGCCAATCATCAAAACCATTTATTGCCAACGCGCAAGTTCACGCTATAATCAAATAAAAGAGGATGTGCCAAAAGCCATAAAAAGGTAATCTCATGATAGAAGTTGTAATTGATAGTATCCGTGTTAGTTTAATGTCTCAACATCGGCTTGTCACGCTCAAAGATATGAGCAGTGACCGCCTGCTCCCGATTTGGATAGGTCCGTTTGAGGCAGAAGCCATCACTGTCGAGTTGCAACCCGATAATCCCCCTGCACGCCCGATGACCCACGACTTGCTGAAATCGGTCATTCGTGAATTGGGCGGGCGCGTGGTGCATGTGTATATCAACGACATCAAAAATGATGTGTTCTATGCGCGTATTGTGGTTGAAATCAACGATAAACAAATCGATATCGATTCGCGCACCAGCGATGCGATTGCCCTCGCCATTCGCGCTAAAGTGCCGATTTTCGTCAACGAGAGCGTGTTGGCGCGGGGGGGCATTCAACCCGATGAAGATGTCGAAGATGAAGTGACCGATGGTGAAAGTGGCATCGCCGTCACCGAAGACGAATCGCTCGGAGAAGAAAAATTGAGCGCCTTCGCCGATTTCTTGAACACCCTCGACATTGATTTGGGTGAAGATGACGACCAATAATTTGGGGTCACATGAATAACAACATAGCCGAATTTCCGTTTAGCCAAGAAGCCGAAGAAGCGGTCATCGGGTCTATTTTATTGGATGATGGGGTGTTCCCCACACTCGCCCAATTTTTAGACACCGATGATTTTTTCATGCCCCGTCATCAATACATCTGGGAGGCGTGCAAACGCTTGGCGGAACGGCGTGAATTAATCGATATTATCACGATATCCGATGAACTGAAGGCGTTGGGGCGTTATGCCGATTCAGGTGGTGATGCGTATCTGGCGCACCTGATGACCAACATCCCCAGTTCACAAAATGTGACGGGGTATGGGCGCATTGTCGAGAAAAACGCCCTCCGCAGGAGATTGCTCAAAGCCTCTGACGAAATTAAGGCGTTGGCGATGAATAGCGAGATGGATGTCGAACAGGTCATTCAATCGGCAGAAGAAAAAATCTTCACCGTCACCGAAGGACAAGTCAGACGCGAATTCGTCTCGATGAATACCGCCGTGAGCGATTATTTTGATCGTATCGAATTTTTGATACAAAATCCGCATATCTCGCTCGGCGTGCCATCGGGCTTTCAAGATTTAGATGCGTTATTAGGCGGTTTTCAAAAATCCGATTTGATCATCTTTGCTGGTCGTCCGGGCATGGGGAAAACCTCGTTCATGCTCTCCACGGCGATGAATGCCGCCCGTCTGGGCAAACGGATTGCCATCTTCTCGATGGAAATGGGGACAGAGCAAATCATCCAGCGCATTTTTGCGATGGAAACGCGCATCAACTCGCAAAAATTACGCCTCGCCAAACTCGACCAAAAAGAATATGTCACCTTTGTCAAAGTGGCGGGTCAGCTCAATAATTATAACATGTTCATCGATGATACCCCTGCCCTCACGCCCAATCAGATGCGGACGAAATGTCGGCGGTTGCAACACGAACACGGTGTCGATTTGGTCATCGTCGATTATATTCAGCTCATGAATGGCGGTCAGAATTATGGCACGAATCGCGTGCAAGAGGTCAGTTATATCAGTCGGACGATGAAAGAATTGGCGCGTGAATTGAATGTGCCGATTATCTCGGCGGCGCAACTTTCGCGGGCGGTAGAACAACGCCAAGATAAGCGACCACTGCTGAGCGATTTGCGCGAATCAGGCAGTATCGAACAAGATGCCGATGTGGTCATGTTTTTATACCGCGATGTGATTTATAACGAGGCGACTGAATTCCCCAACCAAGCCGAGATTATCATCTCGAAACATCGTAACGGTCCGACAGGCACAATCTCGTTGTATTTCGATGAGACCATCACCCGTTTTATGGATATTACCACCCGACCTGTGCATTTAGGCATGTAGTAGGGATTGTTACCAATATGACGAAATTTTCTGGCTTCCCCAGTGGAGAGTATTCACTACTCCACATCCCGCCGATGTTTTTTGGCGATTTGTTGCCCCAAATAGATGATTTAGGCGAACTCAAACTGATTTTATTCTGTCTATGGGCATTACCCCAAAAAACCGAGAAGCCCGCCTATCTGATTTATGACGAATTTGCCAATCATCAAGCGTTATTAGAGGGCTTATGTGTCAATGCCCCGCACCTATCGCCCCAAGAGGCGCTCCAAGCCGTCTTGGATAAAACGGTTGCGCGTGGCGTTTTATTACCGATCACCGTCAGGCTCGACATTGGCGACCAAACGCTGTATTTTCTCAATACCGAAAAAGGGCGCGAGGCGATACGGCGGATTGAGCAAGGGGAATGGCAACCCGTGGGTGAGCGCATCGAATTTTTGCCAGAAAAGCCAAATATCTATAAACTATATCTTGAAAATGTGGGCGCGATCACGCCTATGATTGCCGATGAACTGAAAGATGCCGAGCGCGATTTCGGCGTAGAATGGGTACGCGAAGCTATCACCATCGCCGTCAGGAGCAACAAACGCAATATCAAATACATTCGGGGCATCTTAGAACGTTGGCACAGAGAAGGTAAACATGATGGCAAAACAAAAGGGCATGAAGAAGATTCAAGACGTTATCTCTACGATGAATTTGGCAACCGACTCAAATGATGTAGACAATGCCCCGCCTACCCTATGCCCGTTGTGTGGCAAAGAACCGTTATGCGGGGGCATGGGCATGATTAAATATGATGTCCCTGTCACCGACCCGCGTTTTGGCAAGGTGTTTCGCTGTCCGAATCATGCACCAAGTGAGGATATTCACCTACAAAACCGACTGCGCGATTTGGGCAACCTATCGGCATTTGTCGATAAACGCTTCGATAATTTTCAGGTGCGCGGGTTGGGTTATACCCCAGATGAAGAAAACACATTGGCGGTCGTCTTTAACAAAGCGTGGGATTTCGCCAATTTTCCGCGTGGGTGGTTGGTCTTGGAAGGCAAATATGGCAGTGGCAAAACACACCTCGCCGCGGCGATTGCCAACATGCGCCTCGCACAAGGCGAACAGGTGATGTTCATCACCGTCCCCGATTTGCTCGATTATTTACGCTCTGCTTATGCCCCCAACGCCGAAGAGACCTACGATTCGTTATTCGATCGCGTCAGAAATGCGTATCTGCTCATTTTGGATGATTTGGGCGCAGAAAATCCGAGCGGATGGGCACAGGAAAAATTATTCCAGTTGATTAATCATCGCTATATCCATCGGATGCCGACCATCATCACCACCAATGTCGAATTAGACCGCCTCGATGGGCGGATTCGTAGCCGTATGGTAGACCCCGAATTGGTGAGTTATCAAAAATTGACCGTGCCAGATTATCGGCGCGTCCTCGAAGATAAAAGTCGTGTCGAAATCCAGACCGATTTGAGCCGATACAAGCACATGCGCTTCGAGAATTTTGAACTGGATAAATCGTCAGACGAGACGTATCGCTATCAGCGCGAGGCGTTGTTGACCGCCCAAGAATTTGCCCGTACCCCTAAAGGATGGTTGTATCTGATTGGCAAACACGGCACAGGCAAAACACATCTGGCGGTGTCTATCGCCCATGTATATCGTGAAAGTGGCGTGGATGTGACGTTTATCACCACGCCCGATTTGCTCGATCATCTGCGCGAAACCTTCCACCCCAATTCATCTGCCCGTTTCAGTGAACGGTTCGATACGATTAAAAATACGCAAGTGTTGATTTTAGACGACCTGAATATGGCGAATGCGTCGGGATGGGCGAAAGAAAAATTATTCCAAATTTTAGATTATCGCTATGTGAGTCAATTGCCCACTGTCATCACCAGCGCGTTGAGCATCCAACAACAAGAGGAACGCCTCCGCACGCGCCTGATGGATGACAGGATATGTCGAATCGAAATTTTAGCGGGTGAAGCCTATAGCACGCGCCGTCGTCGTGGAAAAGCGTTATGACCGAGACCACCTTACATGTCATCCCCTATACCCGTGAATATCGTGGCACATTTAACGACATGATGTTTTTTAGCAATTATATGTACCTGCATTTAGATTGGTCACATGTCGACACATGGATTCACAGCGATGATGCGCTGATGTTCGTGGCGTTGTATCATAACCGTGTGATTGGCTTCATGGGCGCATCGCGTCCGATTATGGGCAAAACATGGATACGGGTGGCGGTTTTCAAAGATGAAACGGCGATTATGCCCGCCCTGATCGCCCTGTGGGATGTCATCGAGACCACCCTACGCTCGCTTGGCGCGACCGATGTATATTGGATGATTTTCGAGGATTGGCTCAATGTTCATCTGGCACGCCTCGGCATGGTATCGGTGGATGAGGTGGTGACATTTGTGCGCTATCAAGCGCCGATTCTTATCACGCCAAGCCCCTACACCATCCATAGCGCCAATATGAATGATATAGATACCCTTTTCGAGATAGATAAACAAGCCTTCTCGCCCATGTGGCAAATGACGCATGAGGATATGCGCCATGCCCGACGCGCCGCGGCGGTGTGTACAATGGCGCTGGATGGTGATGAAATTGTCGGGTTTCAATTGAGTACCATGCACCATCATAACGGGCATCTGGCACGATTAGCGGTGTTGCCCAAAATGCAGGGTAAAGGCGTGGGGAGCGCGTTGGTCAGCGACCTTGTGCGGTATTTCAACCGCCGTCATTTAGATTATGTCAGTGTGAATACGCAACTGAGCAACCCATCATCGCATCACCTGTATACCAAACTTGGATTTGTACGCAATGGGTATGATATGCCTATCTGGGGCATATCACTGACAAAATCGTAATATATCATAACAAAATATCAATCTCAATGCACAAAAATACCATTCGGCATTACACTATATCTATGTTTAACGATAGCGAGAACGCCCAATATGAGCATCATTTATCACGAACACGATGGCGATGCCCGCCAAATCCACACCAAAACCATCACCATCATCGGTTACGATGCGTTGGGTCAATATGTATGTGAACAATTGCGTCATCAACCGGTGCGCTTGTTGGTCACGGGGGCAACCCATGACCAATTTTTGGCACAATCGCACGGGTTTCTGGTCGAAGCGCCTGCGATTGCCGTGAATCAGGCAGATATTATTTTTTTGAACGTACCCGATGAAACTATCAGCGAGTTATATATGGCATGGGTGGCGCGAGGGTTACGCAAAGAGCAAATGCTCATCTTCAAGAGTGGATATGCTATCACCTACGGCTTCATCGAACCGCCCCCGTTTATTGATGTAGGCATGATTTCGCCCCGTATGACCCCAAGACCAACCGCATCATCGACACATATCCCGGTCTTTGTCGGGGTGTGGCAAGACTCATCACGGCGGGCATGGCAACACATACTCGGATTTTGCAAGGCGGTCAATTTGTTGGATGGTGGCGCATTGGAAGTCAGTTTTGAACAAGAAACACAGATACGCCTATTCGTTGAACAGGCGATTATCCCCGCTTTTCAGCGTATTATGACTAGCGCCACCGAATTGTTCATCGAATTGGGCTATCCGATAGACGGCATTTTGACCGATTTATATCTGTCTGGTCAATTTTCTGATTATATCGAAGCCGTCAGGCAACATGGTTTATTGGGTGCGTTAAACCACGCCTCAAAAACAACACAGTACGGCGTATTATCACGGCGCGATAAATTCAACGACATCAAACTGGAGCGCCTGTTCGAGAGCATCTTAACCGATATTCGGAACGGGAATTTTGCCAAAATGTGGGCAAAAGAACATGCCGAGGGGCATCCGCATTTGGATAAATTGCAAAAAACATATGAGTCGCAGGATTTATGGGATTTAGAACAGCAAACACTCGACTTATTTCATAAGGGGTAAGGTTTAGATAAGGATTTGGATATGACCAATATAATTGATGATAAAATCGCACAACTCAATGACCCCAATCCCGATACGCAACAAGCGGCGGCTGTAGAACTCATCGAAATGGGGACGCAAGCTATCCCCGCATTATTAGAAGCCCTCAAAAATTCCAATCCACATACCCGTTATTTGGTGGCGTGGATTTTGGGCGAAATTGGCGATGAACGGGCGGTTACACCACTCATCGAGGCGCTTCACGATGAGGATGCCCATGTCGGTGAATGGGCGGCGAAGGCGCTGGGGGAATTAGGCGATACCCGCGCTGTCCCCGCGTTAATAAACGCCCTGCAACACGAAAAAATTAATGTACGGCGCAATGCCGCCGCCGCATTAGGTTGGATTGGTGATAATAGCGCAGTAGATGCTTTACTTAATGCTCTAAACGATGCCGACCCGATTGTGTGTGGCAATATCGCCGCGGCGTTGGGCAACATCGGCGATAAAATCGCCACACCCCAATTGTTACCCGTACTGAATCACCCCGATGAATGGGTGCGGATTCGTACCGCGAAGGCGCTGGGGCAAATCGGCGCAATCGAAGCCACCGATGCGCTCATCAAAACCTTAGCCGATGAACGCGAATGGGTGCGTTATAATGCGGTTGGGGCGTTGGGGCAAATCCGCGATGGGAGCGCCTTCATCCCCGTCTTAGAACGGCTTGAGGATGAAAGCGCCAATGTACGGCGTGGTGCAGTCGAAGCGTTGGGCAAATGGGGCGACCCACGCGCCATATCGCCCCTCAAATTGGTGTTGGCGGGCGATACCGACCCGATTGTGCGGACAGTCGCCCACGTTGCCTTGCAACAATTAGGCATGTGATTGCGAGCGCGACATCATTTCATCGGCTGTGGCGATCATCTTATCTGACCAGAAAAATTCTTTGCCCATCTCCTGCGCGGTTATTAGGCGTGGGGCTTTGGCTTGTAAATCACGCAATTGTTGATGTGCCTCTTCAACATCTCCATTGGCAAATAACGAAACAGCGTATCCCGCTTGAGCATAACACATGAACGGATAGCCACGCATACTCATGATACCGAGTGGCGCATCGGCTTCTGTGAGCATCGCCCGTTCAAAATCGGTCTTGGCGGTAGCGTAATCACCCAGCAAAAAGTGGACTTCCCCACTATCCACATACACTTGTGATGAGGTTGGATTTTGCGCCTTAAGCTGGTCAAAGATGGCTTTCGCCTCATCACCCCGCTCCAAATAGGCTAATGCGATGGCTTTGGTGATATGAATCGCCTCATAAACCCTATCCATCTGTTTTTGTGTGTCGGCGGTTTGGGTGAGGATATACGCGCCATATTTCTGGTTTTTGGCTTTATCCACCTCAATTTGTGCGATAGCTTTTTCAGCTTCTTGCAGGGCAGTTTCGTAATCTTTACTAAAGATATGCACATAAATGATGCCCAATAAGGCTTGCGGTTGATTCGGTTCGGCATGAAGCGCAAGGCGATAATCGGCAAGGGCATCCATGTGCTTGCCCAGATACATTTGTAAATAGGCGCGGTTGATGCGAAGCATGGCACTCATCCGCCCACCCCGTGCGACAGCACGGTTCAGTTCTGCCAGTGCCGCTTCAAAATCACCCTTATGCCGATATGCTACCGCACGGTTGTGCATGGCGATGGCATCTTGGGGGTAATATTTGATGATGCGGGTATATTGGGCGAGTGCCTCATCCAATTGCCCCGCTTTGATGGCGGCATCGGCTTGTTTATGCCAGCGCACGCGCACAAAAAAATAAGCTAGTAACGCAAAAATCATCCCAAATGAGACCAATAGTATCATGGTTAGCTCCTAAAATTGATTGAACTTAGCATCAAGCTCTGTTTGCAATTCTATACCGACACGCTCAAAAATCGTGAGTAAGTGATTATAAGTACCATCGCCACCCAAAAAATCCCCAAATTGTTCAGCCACATACAATTCCTCAGATAAATCCAACATACCACGCAATGTCCAACGCTCATATGGCTCTGGTGCATAAGGATTATACGGTATGGCGATAGCTGTATGAATTTGAGATGGGGAATGGTCTATCAAATAAATTGCAATCCACTCTAATAAAGTGCGCTTAAACTCTTTGAACATCCCTGCATTGGGTTTCGCTGTTTTCAAATCAAATAGATAAACCGCACCCTGCATATCTTCTAAAACAATATCAGCACGAGTTGATTTAAGTTTAGCCATTTCGCCTGTTTGATAAACCTGCTTAATAGCATCAACCTCATCCTTTTTAGACGGTTGGGCTGAAGCATCACTAAGGTGGTTGATGATATTTTGAATAACTGCTTGAGCATCTTGTGAAATTTGTTTACCAATAACAACTTGTCTCTGTGCCGACTTAAAACGCCCTTGTGCTACCTGAATCGCAATTGGCTCAAAAATAGTCGTGCCAAAATTGGTATTAAGAGACTGAACAAACGAATACAACGCCATTCTGTTTTTACCCAATAGCCACGTATGAAACGGCATATTATGGGTCTCTGGGTTATACTTCGCTAGTTTTTTACGAATTGCGTTACGCAACACGTCAGCCACTGCCTCATCCCAAGAAAACATCATCAATTATCCCTTTTCATGTGAAAAATCGTTTCTTGATAGGGGTCATTGCCTTGCTCTGTACGTTTGGTAACGGCGCGATGAAACTCCTCAACAATTTTTAGACCTGATGCCTGTGCAATCTGTGGATATAACCCAAAACTATCATTGGCGACTAAAAATATATCGGCATCTTCTATGAGATAATTTTGCATGTGGCGTAAAACATCAGAAATGCCTTCTACATAAGCCTGTTGTGCGCGTTTTGACTTCCCATCGGATTTCGGTCCGATTTCTAAATTATCATTGCGCGGGATATTGAATAATTCATAGGCATAATTATGCTGGTCATGATAATCAATCTGACCAACATAGGGCGGTGACGAGAAAATACCCGTTATTTTTTTGCCTTGTAGAATAGTATCTAAATTGATAGTTCGTGAATCGCCATGTAATGGATAAATTTGTGCGGATGTCCGTAATTGATTAAACGTATCAATTCGCCGAACTGTATCTTGGCTATAAGCATGAATTTTCGTGATGCAATTATCAATCGGTGTACACATCCGATTATGTTTACGACACCAATATTCTACACCAACCGCCAATGGTTCTTTTGGGGTGGCTAAATCGTAATGGGGGACTAAACGTGATGAACGCATCGCACGACTGAGCAATACGCGCAATAAATCTTTGTATTCAAAGTCGAATGTTTCTATCAAATGGCGATAATATAAAATTTCGATTAGGGCGCGAGGTGCAAACCACGATTTCATATATTCGCTATCGCATTGTTCTAGCAACTTGTTTGCTAATATATGCACATCACCCGCATCAAATAATGATAATTGCGGGCTTGGATGTTGCCAATTACGACTAAATTCAAGTGTCAGTCGTTCCGCACGCATAATTTCTTGACGGGCTTTTTCGACATCATACAATTGTGTTTTTGCCCGTACAATCCGATAACACCACACCAACCGCGTGCATCCCCATTTCATTGGCTTGAATGAGCATCGTACCAGACCCCATAAATGGGTCTAACAAAATATCATCGGGCTTAAAATACCGACTCAGAAACCACTCAACCAATTGTGGGATGAATTTACCCAAGTAGGGATGAAGCCGATGAACGTGTTTTGTGCGTTCACGTTCCGCTAATCCATAAAAGCCAAGTTCGGCATGAAGCCCTGCGTGATGATGGTCAGAATCACCTTGCACCACCAAATTTAAGAAAGCTCGCAATTCGTTGAGGTCTACCCGTAATTCGCCATTTTTGGCGCGTGTAATGACCTCACCTTGCGAATTATATTTAGCAATACGCCCACGCTGGATATAATCACGGATATTGTGAACAGTTTTATTCACAGCATCCGCGGCTTCTTGCAATGTAACAAGGTTTCTCATTACATCTCCAGATAATCGCGCAATTGACGGCTACGGGTTGGGTGGCGCAATTTACGCAGGGCTTTCGCCTCAATTTGGCGAATACGTTCACGAGTCACGCCGAAATGCTTACCCACTTCTTCGAGGGTGTGATCTTGACCATCTAACAAGCCAAAGCGCATTTCGAGGACTTCGCGCTCGCGTTCACTCAATACGCCCAATGCCGACCGAATTTGTTCTTTGAGCAATTGTCGACTGGCGGCATCTACGGGACCCATGATTTTATCGTCTTCGATAAAATCACCCAACAGGCTACTATCTTCTTGACCGATGGGCATTTCGAGGCTCATCGGCTCTTGGCTAATGCGTTGGATTTTCCGCACTTTTTGAGCGGCACGGCGCAATTTGCGTTGCAGACCGGGCTCCAGATGAAGCCCTTCTTTGCGGAGTAATTTGATGGCGGCGGTTTCTTCTGGCGTGAGGAAATCCATTTCGAGGGCGATTTGTTCGGCAGATGGTTCTGCGCCGAGTGTTTGCAACAATTCGCGTTGGACACGCATCAGGCGGTTGATGGTCTCGACCATATGAACGGGGATGCGAATCGTGCGGGCTTGGTCTGCGATGGCGCGACTAATCGCCTGACGAATCCACCACGTTGCATAGGTGCTGAACTTAAACCCTTTGGTATGATCAAATTTTGCCACGGCGCGTAACAAACCGATATTCCCCTCTTGGATGAGGTCTAAAAAGTTGATGCCCCGCCCCATATAGCGTTTTGCCACGCTGACCACGAGGCGCAAATTGGCACGAGTGAGGGCTTCGGCGGCGTTTTCTGCCCGTTCTTCGATCATCGCAAATAATTGAGGCAATTCTTCGAGGGCATCTTCATCGGCAAACAGCCAATGCTGAAAGGTCTCGTTGCTGGGTAACTCTTTGTTTTTTTGATAATACTGGCGCAGTTGAGTTTGTTGGGCATAGGGGATTAAATAAAAGGCATGAATCACCTCAAATAATGGCTCTGATAATTCCACCCATTTTTCTTCGCGTCCCCATTCAAATTGACGCAAGTAACGCCGAATATAGGGCGAATCGGGTTGTTGATCGAAGGCGCTATTCACCGCCCGAATTTCATCTAGCAGGGCGATAAAATCGGGTTGTTCCACTTTCAATTTTTGCGCCACGCGCAGGGTCTCTGCCCAATAACGGATGATGCGTTCATAGGCGAGTCGGACAATATCGATATGTTTGGGCAAGCCATCGGCAGAGGCAAATTCTGGGCTTGCCAATTGGTCGGTGAGGGTTTGCACCAAGCGTTCCGCCGCGATTTGCGTACTGAGCCAAATTTCGCGATCACTATTGAGCAGTGTGACCTGACCGATTTCTTTGAGATACATCCGCACCGGGTCATCGGCTAAAGAGCCAACATCGAGACGAGTTGAATCATCCAAGACATCATCAAATTCGACATCGAATTCATCGTCATCCATATCATCAGGCAAAACATCTAAATCATCGTCTTCTAAGACCTCTGGCAGATCATCATCATCGAGTTCAAAATCATCACCACTCATTTCTCCAAAATCATCGCCATTGGCATCATCGTGTTGCTTTTTGGATTGTTTCTTTTTGGGCATTTCATATCCCCTATCGGCTACAGAAAACAATATTACATTTGCTTTATTTCGCGGATGCCCCGATTGAGCGCACCCACCGCTTTGGCTAAATACCGCAATCGGACGCGGATTTGTTCTACCAATTGGGCATCCTCATGTGTATTCAAGTCATCCAACATAATTCTATACTCTTGTATCTCTTGTAACAACCGAGAATGACGTAAACGCAATGCCGCCCACAGCGTTTCGCGTAAAATATCCTGTTCGGTCTCCTGATTTTTTTCCGAGCGCATGGTCAATTCGATGTCTGCCACAAAACGATGTTTGAGCCTGCGTTTCATCGTTGTGGTCAGATCATCTGTGATGAGTTGATGCAAGGTTTGTTGCAGTATCGGCATAACATTGGCTTGCAAATATTCATGCAGTTCTTGGTCTTGTTGTGACAGGGCATCAATAAATAGGCGCATCAATATTTGATAATCTTTTGATAAAAAATCATCGGCTGTGAATTCTGCAAATTGATTTTCGAGCAGAATCTCATCGAAATTCGCCAATGAGCGTAGTTTGCGGTTAATTTGATAATAAACATACGGCAATTGAAATAGCTTAGTCAAGAAATGCCCCTCAACCTGTTTCTCTGAGGATATTTGAGGCGGTTTATGCAACACAATCGGTTGCCAATCCCATTCTGATTTGCCCCCTGCGCCATTTTCACTCGGTGGAATCGGCACGCGCTCATCGGTATCATCCAGCATCGGCGGTGGCGCAATGGATGATAAATCTAACGGTGGCGGTTCATCACCCACAGGCGCATCATCCGATTTTTTCGGGGTGGCGGGTAAAACGCGAATCGTTGTTTTGCGTTGAATCGCTTCATCACGAATATGTTCCGCCCATTTGAGCAATTGAATGTAATCAATATAGAGGCGCGTCGCCAGATGTTGTAGATTCTCCCTGCGGATTGTTTCGTTTTCGGTGGCGCTGATGATGGGCAAAATGCGCTTGGCGAGTTCTTCGCGCTCCCAAACAGGCACTTGGCGCATTTCTATCCCTTTAGGGAGATGTGCCGTCTCGGTGGCAATGACGAATTGCACCGCCGTCATCGCATGGGCGACCAAGTCCGCCCATACATCGGGCGATTCACGGATGAGATCATCGGGGTCTTTGGCATCGGGGATTTGCAACACGCGAATATCCACCGACATACGCCCGTTAAAATCGGATAGCAACACCTCTCGCGCCACATCAATGCTTTTGCGCGTGGCGCTTTGCCCCGCTTTATCCGAATCGAGCGCGAGGATGATTTTTTTGGCATAACGCGGGGCGAGCAATTTGACTTGATGTTCGGTGAGCGCCGTCCCCATCTGCGCCACCACGTTCAAAAATCCCGCCTGATGCGCCTGAATCGCATCCATATAGCCTTCGACAATCACCGCCACCTCGCTTTGGGTGATGGTGGATTTCGCCACATCCAACCCAAACAGCGTATGACTTTTATCGAACAGCGTTGTCTGGGGCGAATTGAGATATTTCGGTTGGTCATCGGGGTCTAATGCCCGCGCACCGAAGGCAATTACCCTGCCCTTTTCGTCTCGGATGGGGATGACGAGCCGATTGCGAAAACGGTCATAGATTTTACCTGCGTCATTTTTGCTGATCAGCCCCGCCTCGTCTAATTCGGCATCGGTATACCCGATCTTGGTCAACTCATCGCGCAGATGTTGCCACCCTTTGGGCGCATAACCGATTTGATAACGGGTGATGGTGTCATCGGTGAAGCCACGTTTTTCTTTGGCATAGCGCAACACCTCATTCGAGGCGGGCGACCCATTGAGCAATTGTTGATGATAATACTCCGCTGCGGCGCTCATTAACCCGCGTAGGCGTTGTTTGTGTTCCTCTTTTTGACGTTCTATGGGCGATTGTTGACGGATTTCGACCCCTGCCAATTTGCTCAATTCTTCGAGTGCTTCGGCGAAGTTCCAATGATGATATTTTTGGGCAAAACTGAAAATATCGCCCCCTTCGTTGCACGCGCCAAAACAACGCCATGTCTGCTTATCTGGATTCACCACAAACGAGGGCGTGTTTTCGCTATGAAATGGACAACAGGCTTTGTAAGTCCGTCCTGCACGTTTGAGCGGGGCATACTGTTGGATATAACTCACAATATCCAACTTGGTCTTGATTTCATCTATCTGGGACATATCAGGTATCCAAAGAATATCGTGGTGTGATTATAGTGATGTCCCGAATGGCTTGCAACGGACAAGCGGGTATTCAAACAAAATTCTTATCATCACGGCGGTATCGGTCCGCCGTTGTAATTCAATGGGAGCAGATAATTAATCGTCTCTGGGACAGGTGTGAGGACATACACATCCACCCAACTCGACCAACCGCGCCAATCTTCGTCTGAATAACCCAAATCGATCCAATAAGGGGTGGTGCGCGGTCCGCCCGTATCGGCAGTGCGACCAATACCATATCCAAATACATACACATTCAACCGATAGGGGATGATACGCGGATCTATGGCGACAATGCCCTTGCGTAGCGTTTCGCCGATAGCGGTGATGTTATCGCCACCCAATTCGGCGGGATAATAACTGGTGGCGTACATGCGAAATTTGCGCCAATACTCAAGGACACCATCGGGCGTTTCGATGGTGCGGATGGTGATTTTTGTACCATACGCCACCACTTCGTTCTGTGGGGCTTGGGCGGTGAATTCTTCGATAAGCTCCCGCGAAATTTCCACGCCATTCTCGTAACGGACGCGATAATTACGCTGATACACCCCCTCGCGTCCCGCTTGGATGACGGCGCGACGATCTAAATCGAGGTTGGGATCGGCTTGTAAAACCGATTCGTAAGCGATAGGCGTTTGTTCGCTGATAATATCCTCCGTCACGCGGATCACGCGCACGGTAATGCCTTCGGTGACGGGTTCAGATGCCGATGGAATGGTGTAATCTAACCCATTCAGGCTGATACCACTCTCCACCAGCGCATCGCCAATCGTCTGGGCGCGGACGCGGGTTTGGAGCGTCTCGCCATCGGCGCGGATGAATAATTCTTTCGAGCGGTCAATCACAATTTCCATATTCGCCACAAGGCGGTCTGTTGGCGCGGGGTCTACTTGGTCGGGCAAAAATAACACGATCCCCGCTTCGTATAAAGCATCGGCAACCGTCTCGGCAGTGGTTTGGAGCAACCGTACCTCATCACCTTCGCGGATACGAATGGTGATAGCCCGCCGAATCCGAATTTCGCTCACAGGCGAATCCCACAACATCATATCGGTTTGCGCCACAGGTGTGCCGTTGATAGTGATGCTATCGGCTGAATTCACGGTGATATTCGCCCGATTGAGGATGTCGTAAGGCGTGGTGAAGGTGGTGTTCATCATCGTGAGTTGGTCATCGACAAAAATTTGCACCGCCCGCGCCCGCTCAATGCGGATTTGCAGATTGGTTGTGATGGGCGTATCCAACGCGGGGACGACCACATCATCCGCGCCGATGATAAACGCCTGTTCGCTCAAAAATGCGCGGACGGTTTGCGAAAATGTCGAGACGGGAAAAACACGCCCGTCCATCTCTAATTGAATCGTGATAGGGGCGCGAGTCGGCGCGGGGGGAATCGGTGTAGTCGGTGGACGGGTGAGTAAAATCACGCCCGCGATGGCGATGCCCGCGCCGATAAAGATGAGCAACGCAAACAGATAATACAGGGTATCCGGTTTTTTTGATTTTGGTTGATGGTCATATGGTGTGTTCATCTGGTTGTGTATCCCAAACCCCGTGTGGTAAAACAAAAAGGTTATTAGCAGTGATTCGAGCCGGCACCCTCGCAACACCCAAACGTGACTCCTTAGTGCTGCTGACTTCCGCCCCTGACACGGTTCGGAGGGTTTGCCGTGCAAGACCGACCCGAATGACTACTAATAACCTCGTTGCCTTAACAAAAATTTTCATGAAAAAATGTTTGTTAAAAAGGCTCTCTTTATTTCGTGAATTCACATCAGTATAGCATCATAGCGCGGTGCGTGTCAATTATGGTATGGCGCTCACGAAGGGCTTTTGCAAAGTCAGCTAGCGAAAAAGAGAGAAACCGAGTAATGTGGATTTATCACATAAACACAGACACGGAGACTCTCTTATGCTTAAATGTACCACAGAAACAACACC
>DAOTVP010000103.1:0-39418 GCA_034436155.1 Anaerolineae bacterium | reverse complement strand
GCTTGCCCATCTATAATTTGTGCAGTCATAAAGTGCCTCCTTTATTTTTGTATAGGCATTTGAACAACTTAACGACAATTTTACGCCACCATATTTCTCCATAATCAGGTAACATATTATCAGGATATTTAGACGAAACAACCGTCCAAATCGTTCAATTTAGAAAATTGAAGTAAAGGGTTGGTTTATGATGGAACACCCAATGAAAAGTAAGGCATCATTTTTCAAACGTAACGAGGAGAGTGGTCAATCGCTAATCGAGTACACTCTTATCATCGTATTGGTTGTGCTGGCATTCGGTTTTGCGTTGGCGGCGACAGGTCCCGCGATTAGCCGAATTTTCAGCAATACTGTTTATAATCTATTGGGCGAAGCGCCAGACCAAGTGCGCGAAAAAGAAAGTCCAAGAGATTTTTGGCTCACTGTGACATGGGTGGCGGAAAATCCGCTTCAGGAACGGCTCATCCCCACGCCGACGCGCGTCCCACCAACGCTTGTGCCGCCTGCGGATTTGACACCCCGCACCCCTACACCTATCACACCCACCCCAACTATCGCGCCAACGCGCACCCCTGCGCCATCGCCGACCCCGCAAGATGTGGAATTTCCGTATCCCTATCATAATTCGGCGAATAATACCCAACTCACCGATTTCCGTCTGAGTAATGCGCCATTTTTGGGGTATGACGATTGGTATGGGCGTTATTATGTTGGGCGTAATTTTGGTGATGCAAATTTGGCATTTGAGGGATATAACGCGAATATTTATGGTATCTCTGCTAAAGGGGTGATTGATTTCCCCAATGCCGCTTATGCCGCCTGGACGAATCAAAATTCTAGCCCGCAAACGGGATGGCCCACGTCATCGCCCAATGATAATTTCTCGATTAAATTCACCCGTTCTATTTATGTCGAGACCACCCAACCCTATCGCTTCTTCTTGAATGCCGATGATGGTGTGCGTTTGTGGCTTTTGGCAGAGGGTCAAAGTGCCGATAACTGTGCGACAGGCACTGGTACACCGAATGTCAGAAGTGGTCAGGTGAATTCGGGTCAGAATTTTTATGGTGATACTTCTGCCTTCCCGACAAGTTGTTTATTGATTGACGATTGGCAAGATCAGGGCTTCAATAGCACGGGTGGCATGATTCGGACAATCCCCGCAGGGACATATACCTTGCAATTGGATTATTACGAAGCAGGCGGTGGTGCAGGTGTTCAATTGAGTATCAGCGCCGTGACCAACCCGTATGATACTGCCGTGAATGGTTCTGGCACGGCAGTGCCTGGCGGCACGGTCGATTGTAACTGGGGTCCCAAAACCACGACCGACTCGAATACCCTCATGAGTATGTGGGAAGAGTATGTGGGTGGCAATATGGGCTATAATATGCGCTGTTACCTCGAATTGCGCGGGTTTATCACCGTCCCAACGGGCGTATCGCCCACCTTAAGTTTTTGGGATGTGTGGGATTTGAATCACTCATCCTTCTCGGCATGGGTCGAGGTGGCGGAATACGTGCCTGTGGTCGGTTCGGCGTATGCCATAGACCGGACGTTGACAACGTGGTATCGAATACCGCTCAGGCAGGGTTCGAGTGTCAATTATAATTGGACTTATACCGAAATCCCGTTGAATAATGTGCAAGCCTTCGCCCCGAATGGCACGCTGACCACGCTCGATTTTTCGGGTAAACGTTTGTCGTTCCGTTTTGTGATGCAAAGTTCATCCACCTCCAATAACACCCGTCGTTGGTACGTGGATGATATTCAGGTTAGGAACGAGAATCCGAATAAAAACCTTACACTTGGATTCACTGGCGATGCCGCGACCAATGGCTATTTTAGCCTGAACAACGATAGCCAACGTGAATTTTTCGTGACTACAGGGCAATGGGATTTGACCGCGAATAATGTCGTCACAGACCCCGACACGGTCGGCAATCCCACCAGTTGTTGTTCGTGGGAATTGAACCCCGGTCAAAGTTATAACCGCTTCTCCGAATCGAATGGCGGTAGCACATCTAACGAGCAATTGCGGATTCATTATGTTCAATTGATTGCCCCCGTATCGCGCTCGGTATCGAGTGTAGACCATGAGGGTGATACGGGCGCTCCGATGTTGTCGTTTATGTCGGGGTATTTGGTCGGCAGTTATACTAACCTTGAAGTGCAATATCGGGCTGTCGGAGATACCGTTTGGCGCGTGATACCGGGTGATAATTTGCTCAATCCCGGTCGCCCTGCGGGTGAAATCCATACTGGTCTCACATCGGGATCGCCATCGTCAGATCGTCGCGCCCTCACGCCGATAGATATCGATTTGAGCGAGGTGAAAGATACCAACGGTATCCCGATTGATACCTTCTATCTGCGTTTTGCGGTGTTGGTACGCTCGAATACCGATGCTCAATGGAATAACCGCCCAGGTTGGTGGATTGATGACATTCGCCTGCATCGTAAAGGTGTAGATCGTTTCTTAGATTATCCCTTTTATGATGGTGCAGAAGAGGGTATTGATAATTGGTTGCCCTCTGGTCAATGGTGGCGCGTGAATAATATGTCGCGTGAAGGCACACATGCGTTTACCGATAGCCCTGGTAGCAATTATAGCAACAGCACCAATCATACTTTGCGTCTGATTCGGGCGATAGATTTCCGCAATGATTCGCCAGATAACCTCGCCGCCACCGATCGGAATCCCGCAGGCGGTAATACCGACCGTAATCTGACCGATGGCAACCCGTTGGCGACACCCGCCGTCAATCCTGTGTTGTCGTTCTGGCATTTGCGTCGTCTGACTACTGGTGATAATTTCTTTGTGGAATGGCGCAACGCCAACGAAAATGAAACCCAGTGGAAGGTCGTCTGGTCGTATATAACGCGCATGACGAGCAACCCCAGTACATTGAGTGATAGGACACGCTATAACGATGTATGGGAATATGTCGAGATTGATCTTGCACCTGTTGTCGCTACCTTCACGGCAGATACGCGCTCAGATGATATTTTAATCCGTTTCCGCTTGTCTACGGATGGTGGTAGTGTTGACGATGGTGTGTATGTTGATGAAATTCGCATCCAAGACCGTGTTGAAAATGTGTATCGCTTATGGGATAGTAGCACAAACCCAACCGTAAACGGGCAACAATTTGGGAATGGTTCTGGTGCAACTTGGGTTTCAGATGCCGATGAAAGCGATTGGTTCCAAAAATGGCGCTTGGGTGGTGAATGGCAACGGATCTCGTGGGAACAACAAAATGGGCTTCATTCTTTCCATGAGAGCGCACAAGGTCAAACCGCCGCCCCGTATATGTCGTCTGATTCTGTAACCACCACCAAGATACGCTCGTATCAAGTGTTAGAGATGACGCAGATTATTGATATGCGTGCAACCGATTTGTTCACCGTGCCAACGCTGTATTTCTGGGCGCGGTATCGCACAGCGACCGGTGACCATTTGCGCGTACAAATTTCGTATGAATTGCGTCCATCCGATTACGCGCCACAAACGTTAGCGCAACACATGAATTCGCGTTGCCGTAATAGTGGTGTGGCACAATGTTATGAACAACTGTATGGTTGGAGTGTGTGGGAAGAACAACCTGTTCCACCGAACCCGTCACCCACTTGGAATAGCCATAATGCCTTCAATATTGGGGCATCGCAGAATTCATTTGGGTGGAAATTGTATCAGGTGGATTTAAGTGGATATGCCGCCAATTTTAATGTGCCACAACGTGAAGGGCGACGCATTCGGATTCGTATCTTATATGATGCACTTGATAACGGTGGTAGCACAACCGCGGCGAAAAATGATGGTCTGTATGTTGATAATTTCACCATCGTCCCACGATACGACCAAGTGGTCATCGCCGACATTAACAATGATGTGTTCTATGATGGTGCGACCAACCTGAATAATTGGATTACCGAAGGCATTTGGGGCTTAGATCCAGAAGTGACCATCACTGGTGGTTCAACAGTGACGACGCTCGGCATTTGGCGCGAATATTGGTGGGATTGCAATCGATGCACCAACCTCGCTCCCAGTGGCACACCCGGCAACCAACAAATGCTTATTGGCGCGGATATTTTCTTAGATAACACCCATCCTGTGACGCATGAGGTCAATTTGTCTGCGCTTGGTAGCCCGTTACCGCGTGTGCCGTTGCAACGGAATGTGTTGGATATTAACTATCGCATGGGTAGTGGTTCGCCACGCTCTGGTGTTCCAAGTAATAACATCGTTGGACGTTGGGTACTGACTACACCAGTGGTTGGTTCGGGTGGTGTGAATGCGGGTCAATACACCTTCATTACCACCTCCGATGATGGTGTTCGCCTCAAGATTGATGAAGTCGATTCGGGTGGTAATATCATCAATCCACGCCCGCCTGCATTGGAGTGGAATCTCATCAACAATTGGACTGATCATGGTGCCGTGACGGATATGGGACGGGCAAATTTGGTAACAGGTCGTCAATATCGCATTGTGCTGGAATATTATGAACGCGGTAGCAATGCCGTCATTACCTTGTCATTGGGCGGTAGCACCTTCTCGTTCACCGATAGCCCCAAACAGGGTGCAGGTGTGACCTTCCCAGATATTCCCGCCTTGCCACGCGCTGATACATCGCTCATTCTGGATGGTGTCCTCGATTTACAAGGCACAACACGCCCCATCATGGAATACTATACCTTGTATGAACTCGATAGCAACTCGACAGCGATTGTTGAAATTTCCAATGACGGAGGTTTCACATGGCGGACGAATGGGCTTGGTGATGATATACCGCTTGTTTCAGGTGGTTGTGGTAGTGGTGCAAATTCATCAACCTGCGATTTTTATGATAGTCCATTCTTCAAAAATACCACCCGTATACCAGGCGAGGCTTGGGTTCTGCGCCGTCATAATCTGACCAATTACGAAGGGCAATTGATTATGATACGCTTCCGCCTACGCCGTACGGGGACGGACTGTCTGAACCGTGAAGGAGGGTGCAATATCAGCAATAACTCTAACGGTTGGTTGATCAGTTGGTGGATTACCGACATCACGGTTGCCAAGACATCGTAAGGCTTATCAGCAACAACAAAAGAGAGAGGCGTGTCCTCTCTTTTTTGTTTGGATAGATGAACAATGGGTAGCCAAACGGGGCAATTTATGCTATATTGAACTTGAAAATTGAATAGCCCCTGTAGCTCAATGGACAGAGCGACTGCCTTCTAAGCAGTGGGTTGTGAGTTCGAATCTCGCCAGGGGCGATAGCATAAAATGGGCGCATATCACACATGCGCCCGTTTGTGTTTTTAGGCAGGAGTAGGGGATACGCCAGCGCCAAACGCATCGGCACGGGCTTGTAGCTGGTTGTGCATGGCATCAATATCTCTGGGGATGACGATGAGGGCTATCAGTTGGAAGAATCCGCATAGCACCCATGTCGTGAGCGCCACCAACAAAATGCCGTTGGTCAAATTGGATTGATCGGCAATCAGCCCCACCAATAACGGCGCAGATGCCGCCCCAAATTGTTCGATGAAATATTGAATCGATAACGCGGTGCTACGCACTTCTGGCACAGCAATATCGTAAATAGTCGAGACGATATTCGGTCCCGAAAACAAGACGAATAACGCCGTCAGGGGCAAAAATATAATAAATAACGGGTTGACCGATGCGAATAAATTGCCTATAAAACGGGTTTCGGCGAATGGGATGAGATATAACCCGAATAACCGTCCCTCTACAGGGATGTTGATGGCGATGAACATCATCAACGATCCCATCAGGATACCGCTTGTCCCAACGATTAAGCGTCCCCGTTTGGTGCGTTTGAATAAAAAGTCGCCAAGCCATCCGCCCAAAAACGCCCCGCCTGCCATCACCAATACCGAGAACGCCATCAGGGGCAAAATCTGACTATCAGACATGCCCCGTTCCCGTTCCAGATAGGTGAAAAACCAGAATGAGAAAATATTCAACGGAAAAACACCAAAAAAACCTTGTATAAACAGGGGGATAATCGCCCGCCGCTTGAGTAGGGCGCGTGCTTCTGACCAGCTAAACTTAAACGTGGCGGCTTCGGCGATATTTTCTAGTTCTGGCTCAGATTTTCCGCGTGCAATATCGCGTACAACGAAAAAAATCATCACCGACATCAATATGCCAAGCCCACCTGTGAGCAAAAACACACCGCGCCATCCGCCCAACATGGGCGCGAGCATCAGCGCCAACACCAAGCCTATCATGTATCCTAACGGCGCGGTCAGTTGCAAAATGCCGTAGATTTTACCCCGTATGCTGGGTCCGAAATAATCTGAGACGAGGCTATATAAGCCCGGATAACTCGAATCATCCACGCCAGTCGAGGCACGCGCCGCCAAAAACGCGGGGAATGAGGTCACGATGGCGCTAAGTGAGGTGGTCATGCCCCATATCAACGAAGCCAGCGCGATGAGTTTTGCTCGCGCAAATCGGTCATACAAATAACCCCAAATCGGGTAGAGCAGGGCGGCGACAATCAGCGCCCCTGTCGAGATTGCACCTGTTTGGGCATCGGTGATATTGAACTCTGCCTGAATATCGCTCACCAACGGACCGATAATCAATTTGTCGGCTTGATGAAGCAACAAGAACATAAAAAATATGGCTAAAACAATCCAACGGTAACGGTTCATGCTAAAAATCCTTTTGGATGAGTGATTCAAAAAAATTAATTTTGAGATAAGCATACCGCCAAGTGGGATTTGTGGCAAATAAAAAAGACGGCTTGTGTGCCGTCTTTGGGGATATTACTTCATCAATTCTTGATAGAGTTTTTGCGTCTCTGCCGAGAAGGTGTAATTTTGTTGCTTAAGAATGTCGCTCAGGCGTTGATAATGCGATACGATCTCGCTCCTGCGTCCGAGTTTGGCATACAGGCGCATCAGGTCACGGTGATAATCTTCGTTTTGAATATCCAGATTAATGCCTTTATTCAGCAACATCAGGGCTTCATCTTCGCGGTTGTGTTCGCTATAGACCACCACCAGGTTGCGAATGGCTTCGGCAAAACCGACCTTAAATTCTTTACGGCGTTGCAAAATCCAATCTTCGGTGTGGTCATATAAAAATGGCGCACGATGAATTTCGATGGCGCGTTCCCACGCTTTGGTGCGGGTTGCTTGGTCATCGCTTGTCCTGCCGATGAGGAGCATGTTGGCAAATTCAATCACATCGTAATACAGGGGAAGTTCCCAATTGATATGATAGTAATTTTCGTCATGCACCAACGCATCATATTCCATCGCCTTATGCAGACGGCGTTTGGTGACATGGAACACATTCACGGCTTGGTCTTCATCTAACCCAGGCCAGAATGACCGACAAATTTCGGTACGTGTGACCAGTGAACGGTCGAGTGTGAAAAAGAACAACAAGCGCGGGAGGTGTCCCTCCCAACCGTCAATTTTACGCCCTTCGATAATCACATCGCCACGACTGAGCGCTGAGACCTCCATGCCATTGACATCGCGTTGGTTTTTAATCCCAAAGAAATTATCTATCACCAATTCAGAATCGCGCAACATGGTGGCACGTCCGTGTGCAATCATCGCCGCCCATGGCAAGCGGGGTAGGGTGCGACTGTTGATAATGATACGGATGTTATCGGGCAGATTGGCAGATAACTTCTCAACGAAAATTTGCACCTCATCGGCGCGGTCACTGCGGTCGTATTCATCGAAAATCAAAAAGAAATCGTCATCGGTCGTTTCAGATAAATCTTGTACGAAGGTCTGTACAATTTCATCGGTTGTTTGATACACATCATCATAGATACTTGGCGGTAACATATAGGTATATCTACCGAAAAGCGGGAAATAATCGGCTAAATGACGTGTGAGGCTATTGACAAATGTTTGAAGGGTAATATCATCAGGGCTAAAGGAGTACGAGATAGCGCGGTGTTCCGAGCTACTCATCAATTTTGCCATCAGCACGGTGCGGAGTTTGCTTTCTGGATGCAGGAGAATTAACTTGGCGTTAGGTGCATGATGTAAAAAGGTTTGGTATGATGAATCAAGTGCTTCTTTTAAGTTCATGCGGAGTTTTCCTTAGCAGTATACAGAACACATTTCTATTTTAGCATATTACAGAACATTGTGTAGAGTACCATATAACCAACTTTAAGAAAAGGTTTATCACATATCATGAGAGATAACATACTCAAACCACACCGCCCGTTGGGGTTGACACTCGCCATTGTGGTGGGGATCATGTTTTATTCGGTCATTCCGTTATTATTCACCGTTCAATTATTGACTGTCGAAGCGCACATGGCTTCAATGGAGACCGAATGGATTGTTGGAGAGGGTGAAACTGTTGAACAAATCGCCAGTGGTGGCAACTTAACAGGGGGTATCACCCGATTCGATATGATTGTGCAATCGGTAGTGGCGGTGATATTTTTGGTTGTGGCATTTTTGGCGTGGCGTGGCAAACCGCGTATGATGCGTCATTTGTTTGTCGTGGTGGTGATTATCACATCGGCGGTGACGTTATTTGTGACGATTTTTCCGACATCGACTGGTGGATTAAGTGGTGGCTCTCTCGATTCGCTCACGCGGTTGCTCAATCCAACGGTGCTGGTTTTTAACATCCTGATGCCGTTGTATGTGGTGTGGTATCTGAATCGTGCGCCTGCGCGGGCGTTTTATCGGGGATATTATCTGCCCGAAGAACTCGAAGCCATTCAAAAGATGTTGGATAATTGAGGGATGTTTGGGCTGATTTTTTTGATGTGTAGGGGCTGTATCATAGCAAGCCCCTATTAAACGTGTCTGTTTTACTTCTCCGTTTTTTCCATCTCTAGCCGTATCAATTCGCGCCGTAGCGTTTTGCCGACCGCCGTCTTGGGTAATTCGGGGATGAAGCTAATCCGACGTGGGACTTCGTACATCGCCAAAAATTTTTCGCAATGTTTGATAATTTCGGCTTCGGTGGCGGTCATATCGGGTTTGAGGACGACCCACGCCTTGAGCGCCTCTTGACCGACCTTGTCGGGATGTGGAATCGCCGCCACCCCCACTTCGAGTACCGATGGATGTTCTTTAATCACTTTTTCGATGTTGGCAGGATACACATTGTACCCGCCGATGAGCGCCATATCTTTTTTGCGGTCTATCAGATAAAAATAGCCTTGCTCATCCATATAGGCAATATCACCTGTGTATAACCATGTTTTGCCGTCTAATTCCCGCAAGGTGTTGGCGGTCTCGGTGGGTAATTTATAATAGCCGATCATCATGTTGATGCAGTGGATGATGAGTTCGCCCGGTTCGCCCACTTTCATCGGCGTGATGCCGTCATCGAGGCTGACAATCCGCGCATCCACATCGGGGAAGGGCATCCCAATCGAATTGAGTTTGTTTTCGCCGATGACAGGGTTAGAATGACATGCAACCAAAATTTCGCTCATGCCGAATCCTTCGGCGATTTGGCTACCACTTTTGCTCTCAAACGAGCGTTTGGTTTCGGGCGGTAACGGTGCAGACCCACTCGAATTGAATACAAATGATTTGAGGCTGACCTCGCCACTTTCGACCCGTTTATGATTATTCACAGCGTTGAACAAAGCAGGTACGCCCAAAAATACATTCGGCTTGTAATGATGAATCACATCCACCACCTCATCCACATCACGCGGATTGGGGACGAGGATGATTTTTCCGCCCGCCGATACCGATTGGGTGAGCAACGCCACCAACCCATAGGCGTGGAACATAGGAATCGCGCCCAAAAAGGTCATCTCATCCATTTTGATGGGGAAGATGCCCTCGCTCATGCCCGTCCATTTTTGGATTTGATAGGTGTTGGTGACAAGTGCGCGGTGCGTAGACATTGCCCCTTTGGATACGCCTGTCGTCCCGCCTGTATACTGGAACACGGCTAAATCATCCGCCGATACCGATACATTCGCTTTTTGACCCGCGTATTTTTTCAGCACGTCTAAAAATTTCATGTCGCCATCGTGCAAGGTGACGGCATGACCATCTTTTTTCTCTTTGGCAAGCGTAAATAATAGTTTAGCAGGTGTAGGCAAATAATCTTTAATATTGGTGACGATAATTTTTTCAACTTTAGTTTTATTCTGAAAGCCTTTTATCATGTTATAAAACAGGCTCAGACACACCACAAACCGCGCATCGCAATCGTTAATCTGATATTCCATGCGTGGGGCGGGGTAGGTGGGATTGGTCGCCGCCACCACACCACCCGCTTTGAGTACGCCGTAATAGGCAATGGCGAAAGCGGTGCAATTGGGCAACACAATAGCGACTGTTTCCCCTTTTTTGAGTCCCATATCTACAAATGCCGCGGCGAGCGCATCGGACGTGCTATCGAGTTCGTGATATGTCACCCCCGCCGATAACCGCCCCAACAGGGGCAGTTTGGCGGTGGTGACGAGTGCAACATGATTGGGCTGATTTTTCGCGGTGCGCGTCAGAAAGTCGTGTAGGGCATGTTCGGGATAGGGCAACATGCTGGCGGGGACATGACTGTCATAATGTTTTGTCCATGGACGTGCATCATATGGATTATCAACACTCATGGTTATTTTTTCTCACGCGCTTGAATTTCCATCATGACCAATTCACGACGGAGGGTTTTACCAACGGCGGTCTTGGGCAATTCGGCGATAAAACTGATACGGCGTGGCACTTCGTAAGCCGCCAAATGCGCTTCGCAATGTTTGATGATGTCTTGTTCGGTGGCGGTCATATCGGGTTTGAGGACGATCCACGCCTTGAGCGCCTCTTGACCCTCTTTTTCGGGATGTGGTACAGCCGCCACACCCACTTCTAGCACGGCGGGGTGATCTTTAATCACCTTTTCGATATTATTGGGATACACATTAAACCCGCCGATGAGCGCCATATCTTTTTTGCGGTCTACGATGAAGAAATACCCGTCTTCATCCATGTAGGCAATATCGCCCGTGTGCATCCAGCGTTTGCCATCGTGTTCGCTGATGACGTTGGCGGTCTCTGTAGGCATGTTATGATACCCGACCATCAAATTCGGCGAGGAGATGATGAGTTCACCCGGCTCCCCGACCTTCACTTCCGTTCTGCCGTCATCGAGGCTGACGATTCGTGCATCCACATCGGGCAAGGGCAAGCCGATAGACCCCTCTTTATTGACCCCGCGCACTGGATTCACATGCGTGGCGGTTGGGATTTCGCTCATGCCGAAGCCTTCCATCAATTTACACCCACTCAGGGCTTCAAATTCGCGTTTGGTGGCGGCTGGCAATGGTGCAGACCCACTCACACACAAGCGGATGGATTTCATGCTGAGTTTGCCCGATTTGACATCTTCATTTTGTGTGAGCGCGTTGTAAAGGGCTGGTACACCATGAAACAGGGTGGCTTTGTAATGATGAATCACTTCTGCCACTTCTTGAATATCGCGTGCATTTGCCACGAGTACAATTCGACTGCCTTGCATCACGCCTGTGCTGAGGACGGCGACCATCCCAAAAACGTGGAACATGGGGATAGCGCCTAGCATCACTTCTTGTTCACCAGGGACACCATCCACCGACAGGAAGGCATGTTGTTGCAACACATTGGCAACTAAGGCGCGATGTGTTGATACCGCGGCTTTGGATACGCCTGTCGTCCCGCCTGTATATTGGAACAAGCAAATATCATCGGGCGTGACTTGGACGGTGGATTTTTGACCCGCATATTTAGCGAGTAAATCTTTGAACCACACATCGCCGTCTTTGAGCGCCGCGACAAAATGCCCATCTTTTTTCTCTTTGGCGATGGTGAACAGCAATTTTGCTAACGAAGGCAAATATTCTTTGATATTGGCGACAATCACTTTTTTCACTTTGGTTTTGGATTGCACACGTTTTACTTGGTCATAAAACAGCGAGAGGCAGATGACAATTTCGGCATCGCAGTCGTTGATTTGATACGCCATTTTATCATCGGGGTAGGTGGGGTTGGTCGCCGCCACCACGCCACCCGCTTTGAGGACGGCATAAAAGCTGATGCAGAACGCCACCGTATTGGGCATCACAATGGCGACTTTATCCCCTTTTTTCAATCCCATATCCACCAATGCCGCGGCGAGCGCATCAGAATAACGGTCAAGTTCACCGTAGGTCACGGCTTTATCCAACCGTCCAACCACAGGTAAGTGTGCGCTGGTGATGAGGGCAGTGTTGTTGGGGATGCGACTGGCGGTTTGTTTCAAAAAATCTTGGAGTGTAATTTCGGGGTAATCGAGCGTTGCTTTGACACCCTTATCGTAATGTTTTGTCCATGGACGGTCGGTATATGTAACCATCAAAACTCTCCTTGTAAGCGATTATTTCTTAATTTTGTTACAGATTATAAATGGTTAAGAGGGGCATCGCAAGTAAATTGGTGATTTTTCATCAAGATTCTATAAATGGGTTAATTATCCTCATCAGGGGTGTGCCAATCGCGCCATGCTTGCGGAATTTTGGCAATTTGCCCCGTTTTGGTGATGCAAATATGCTTGGTTTGAGCGGTGGCTAAAATTTCGCCCGTTTGCGTATCGGTGACGGTATATTCAAATGTCATGCCCCGACTTTTCATCTCGCTGATCCATGTATTTACGCTGATAGATTGTTCATAACGGGCGGGTTTGATGTGGCGGATATGCACCTCTGAAACCAGCAAAAAATAACCGGTCGCCTCGAATTGACTATATGGAAATCCGCGTTGGCGGGCGTATTCGCTCCGTCCTTCTTCGAGATAGGTGATGTAATTTTTATGATGCACGATGCCCATTGGGTCGGTTTCGGCGTAGCGCACGGTGAATGTAGTCGAGATGATGATAGGTGGCATAAGGGTTTCAGTTCAGCTTTCTGTGTTTGGTCAATCGTTTTGAGTGATATATAATACTATACACAATTTGTATGTGAATGGCTTGAAGATGTCACAAAAGCGATTTGTTGGGATACATCCTTACATCAATAGCTGGTTACAAACCCCAAGCGATGCCGATGGGCTTTCTGGATGGGGTGCGTTTCATGCCGCCCATGTTGTGACGATGGCGGAAGTTTTGCAAGAGGCATTGCCCCCCCATTATGTCGCGTTTGCAGAACAATCTATCCAATTGACCGAATGGGGTTGGAATATGGGGCAAATCCGTCGACCAGATGTGACTGTTTTGCAAACCAACCCACCTTCAGAACCCGCGAATTCACAAAATTCGCCAATGCCAACGATGGTATTCGATTTAGAGGATTTAGAACCCTTCACCGAGCCGATGAAACGGGTTGTTGTGCGCGAATTTCGAGAAGGGCGCATCGGTAAACCTGTGACGGCGATTGAATTGCTCTCGCCGACCAATAAACCGCCCAAATCGGATTTTCATTTGTATCAACGCAAGCGTCAAGAAATCATCCTGAGCGGGGTCTCGTTAGTAGAAATTGATTATTTGCACGAAACACCGCCAATATTGCCACAAATTCCACAATATCCGCATCAGGCAAATTCATATCCCTATTATGTCCTCGTGACCGATGTGCGCCCCATACAACCACGCAAAACAGTGAATGTGTTCGCCTTTGGGGTGGATGACCCTATCCCGCAAATCCCTGTACCGCTTATGGGTGAAGAATGGGTGATGTTCGATTTGGCGAAGGCATATCACCTGACCCTACAACGTGGCGCATGGTTGCGTTTGGTGGATAGCATGATAGGCAAAGATTATCACACGGCGCAATTTGAGGCATATCATCCCAAAGACCAAGCATGGATTCTTGCACAAAGCCAAAAGAATTCCACATGACCACATCGAAACGACAAGTCGGAAATTTGGGTGAAGATGTGGCGGTAGATTATTTGTTGGGGCAGGGGTATCGCATTATCACCACCAATTGGCGCTGTCAATGGGGCGAAATTGATATTATCGCGCATGATGGTCGGGAATTGGTGTTTATCGAGGTCAAGACACGACGGGATGTCGATAGCAACCCGTTTGAAAATATCACTCGCGCCAAAATGCAAAAGGTCATCCGCACGGCGTATGCTTATGCCGATAGCCAAAATATAGATACATGGCGCATAGACGCGATTTCTATCGTATTGGGAAAATCACCACACATCGAGCATATTCAAAATGCCTTCACCGACTGACGAAAAAATTCCGTTGCTGGTCATCCTCGGACCGACCGCATCGGGCAAAACAGGGTTAGCCATTCGCATCGCGCAAGCCATTGGTGGCGAAATCATCGGCGCAGATAGCCGACAGATTTATCAATATATGGATATTGGCACGGCAAAACCGACACCATCCGAACAGGCACAAGCGCCTCATCACCTGATAGACATCATCCCACCCGATGAACCGTTTCCTGTGGCGCGGTATCAGGCGATGGTCTACGACCTCATCCCCAAAATTCATGCGCGGGGGCATATCCCCATGCTGGTTGGCGGGACGGGGCAATATATTACCGCCGTGACAGAGGGGTGGTCTTTTCCGCAAGTGCCACCCGATGCGACATTGCGGGCGCAACTCGAAGCCGATGCCCAGACGCTTGGCGCACAAGCCTTGTATGACCGCCTCGCTCAACTCGACCCCGAAATCATCCAAATAGTGCATCCGAATAATGTGCGCCGTATCGTGCGTTATTTAGAGATATGCCTCATCACGGGGCAAAAAGTGAGCGATTTGCAACGCAAAAAAGCCCCACCCTATCGCATTTTGGAACTCGGTTTGGTTGGGGAACGTCAGATATTATATGATTGGGCAGATAAGCGCGTGGATAATATGATGCAGATGGGCTTTTTGGATGAAGTTAAGCGCCTACTCGATATGGGGTATTCGCGCAAATTGCCTTCGATGAGCGGAATCGGGTATTCGCATTTGGTACGGCATATCCTAGACGGCGAGTCGTTGGATGCGATGGTGCAACAGACCAAATACGATACGCATGAATTTATTCGTCGGCAACAAACATGGTTTAAGGGTCACGATAATGGCATTTTGTGGCATAATGTGAAGGAATATGATATTTCATCTATCTTGGCGCATGTGCAGATATGGTTAGGATAACCCATGTTTGATATATTCCGTAATCGGCGAGATAACCCGAATGTGTTGGTGGCGGTTGTGCTATTGTTCTTACTGGTGATTTTTGCGGGACCGAGCAATTTACCGCGCCTTATCTCTAGCTTGTTGCCTTTCGCCGATGAAGGGGTGGCGTGTGACCGCCTGCGCGATGGGACGAATCGGGCATATCATCAATCGTTACTCAGCCGACGGGTGAATCAACAACCCGATTCACCGATAAGCCTCGATGTTCGCACCACCGCCATCACAGACCAAACCACCAGCATTTCGATAACGGTGGTCATCACCAATCAGACGGTTGCGCCTGTGCCGATTTTGGTGACATCGGGGAATTTCATCCTCACGCCTGAACAACCGATCAGCGGGCTAGGCGTGACACTCAATACGGCGGGGACAGTCCCTCTGATAGGTGAGACGGCGACCAGCTACCCCGAATCGCGCATTCGTATTTTGGGACCGCGCCAACGCTGTGTGCATCGGGTGACGTATGAACTCGCCAACCGCCCGCCTGCGTTGTTGGGATTAACACCAGAATCCACCATCAAAGCCTTTTATCGCAACACATTTGTGGGGACGGTGGCTATCCCCAACAATCCTGCCCAATTTGTCTCGCCACCGCCTTATACCGACCAGGGCTTATGGGTCGGGATTGTTGAATCGGATGTGGTGAAAATTGGCACTGATAATTAATTCACAATTATCCGTTATAATGAGTACATAATGGTTTGCAGATTCCCTTAAAGAGGTCGTGCAGATGTCTAATAAAAGAAATGATAAACCTGTTCTCGTGGTGATACACGGCATGATGCTTCATCACCAATGGTTGATGGAAAAAGATTCGATTACGGTTGGGCGTGATGATGTGTGTGATGTGGTCATCCCAGAACGCAAAATTTCGCGCCAACATATTCGGATTTATCGCCAAGGGAGCAATTTTTTTATCGAAGACCTGAATAGTAGCAATGGCACTTGGGTCAATGGCAAAAAAATAGAAGGCTCTAGCCCATTATTTGATGGCGATGAAATTAACCTATCGGGCGAGATTGGTTTGCGCTTTTTTGGTCCCGATACAACCATCACCTTGCCGTCGCCTGTCCCAGCGCATATTGGTGGACGTTTGCGCCTAGACCGTGAAGCGCGACGTGTTTTTATTGGCGATAGAGAGATAGACCCGCCCCTCAGTTTGCCCCAATATCGGCTACTCGAATTGTTGTATATCAATGGCGGAAATGTTTGTACCCGCGAAGCCGTCATCGAGACGGTGTGGCCCGATGTGATCGGTGATGGTGTGAGTGAACAAGCGATAGATGCGTTGGTGCGCCGCCTGCGTGACCGTTTGGCGGAATATGATCCTGAATCGCAATACATTTACACCGTGCGTGGGCATGGTTTTCGGTTTGTGAACTCATCGGAAGAGTAAATTTTATGACATGGACACTGACTAACGACACTCTGAATTATAACGACACGCCCATCATCAGCGCATTTTCTGGTGACAGATACACCCTCATGTCGGATGGCACATCATGGGATGGGGTGTTTATCAAACTGAAATTGGATAAACCCGTTTTTCGTCATACGCTCCCGCTCGGTAACTTGGGCGCGGGGCGTTTTTCTGGATTGCACCGCTACGAACCGTTTTGGGTCAAGCCACAAATCGCCGAAAAAGCGGGGGATGTGAACCCAGAAACCCAATTTTTGATGATGCAATTGCCTGATGAGCGCGTGTTGTTCATCGTCCCACTCATTACGCATGATGCCCGTTTTTGCTTGCAAGGGGCGGGCGAAAATCAATTGGATGTGGTGATTGATACGGGCGACCCGCATACCCATTTTAACGAAGGGGTGGCGTTGTATCTGGTGATTGGGGCGAATCCGCAAATATTGGCGATGAATGTCGCGCCGATTGTGATGAATCACCTCAAAACGGGTCGCTTACGCACAGAAAAACCGCTCCCTGCGTTTATCGATACTTTCGGTTGGTGTACGTGGGATGCGTTTTATCGGGATGTGTCGCACGAAAAAGTCCGCGAAGGCTTGCAAAGTTTTGCCGATGGGGGCATCAAGCCACGCTTTTTGGTCTTGGATGATGGTTGGCAATCGGTAGAAGAAAACCGCCTGACGGCGTTTCATGCCAACGACAAATTCCCCGATGGCATCGGTGGCACAGTCAAAATGGCGAAAGAGGAATTTGGCATAGACACCTTCATCGCGTGGCACGCGCTACTCGGTTATTGGCGCGGGGTGCATCCCGATAAGATGAAGCACTATCAACTGGCGCTGGTGAAAGATGATTTTCATGCGGGTATTTTGCATTACATCCCCAATATGAACGAATGGGAAGGGGGCGATTTATACCGTGTCGAAGCCGAATCGGTGCATAATTTTTATCATGATTATCACCGCTATCTGCGTCAAAACGGGGTTGATGGTGTGAAAGTGGATAATCAGGCGCGGTTAGAGGGGCTGTCTGCCGATAGTGGTGGGCGGGTGTATCTGATGCACCGCTATCACGAGGCGCTAGAGGGGTCGGTCAATGTGCATTTTAAGGGCAACCTGATAAATTGTATGTCGTGCGCCAATGAGATGATTTATGGCGCGTTGGCATCGAATATCATCCGTTCATCGATTGATTTTTGGCCCGATAGACCCGCCACACACGGCGAACATCTTTATACCAATGCGATGTTTGGTGTGTGGTTTGGGCAATTCTTGCATCCCGATTGGGATATGTTCCAAAGCGGGCATCCCGTTGGTGCATTTCATGCGGCGGGACGCGCCGTGAGTGGTAGCCCGATTTACGTCTCGGATAAACCCAACGCGCACGACTTTAACCTGCTGAAAAAATTGGTACTCCCCGATGGGCGCGTCATGCGTCCGATAGGAATTGGCACGCCCACCGCCGATTGTTTATTCCATGACCCCACCCAAGAGGCGATTCTGCTCAAAATCGAGAATCAGAATGTGGTTGGTAATGTGATAGGTGTTTTCAACGCGCATCACGAAGGCGAACCCATTTCGGATACGATATATCCCACCCAGTGGCATAGCAATGTTGTGGTGTATGCCCATAATGCGGGGACATTCACGCATTATCAAAAAGCCGATGAAGCGTTAGAAATCACGTTATCACCACTGGGTTACGACATTTTGACGCTCATCCCCATCACGGACGGCATCGCCCCGATTGGCTTGGTCGAGATGTTCAACAGCGCGGGCGCAATCACCCTACAAGGCATTTATGGCGATACACACCGTTGGCGCGTGCGTGGTCAGGGCAAATTCGTGATTTATGCCGAACATAAGCCGAAAAATATCACCTACAACGCCCGAAAATTAGACTATGACTATGATGCAACGAGCAAATTGGTGACATTCAACCTATCGGGTGATGGTGTGATTGAATTGACGGTTGACTAAATATCCAATTTGGTGAGCGATAAAATTTCTTTTTGCGAGCCACCATAACCATCATCAAAATGCCGTAGATATGCCATTGCTTTTGATTGTGCATCGGCTTCATCTGCGGCATAAATGATGGTTGTGCCTTCGTCTAATGACACGAGACCGCGCACGCGATATTTTAACCGATACGGGTATGTCTGTGGTATATCCCCTAAAAAGCGGGTCAGGTGTTCATGCACATCAGGCGCGATGAGGGTGGATTTATCTGCCATAATCCCACGCAACGCGCTGATGGCGGTGTGATATGCCTCGCTATCCCGATGTACCCATTGGGTGATATGTTTGTGGTAGGTGATGAGTGTGGTCACTTCATTGGCTGTGGTGGCGATTTTATGCAAAAAATTAGCAACATTGGCTTGGATACTCCGCTTAGTATCGCTATCTGTCCGAGTGGCTTGTGATAATATTGCCATGAGCCTATCGGCAATCGGCTTGCGCGTGTTTTCATCTCGCATAATCACATCCATATAAATATCCAATGCCGATTGGATGTCGGGGACGGTGGTTTGTTCCAGCCATTTGAGTAATTCAGGCAAGATATTATGGTGCAAATAGGCTTCTTTTGCCTCAACAATATCGCGGAACAATTGGCTTTGTTCGGCGGGTTTGCCTTTCATCTCTGACCATAATTCGCGCAATTCATCTAATGTGAAATAAGCCATTTCTTTATCCTTTTATCTACAATAGTTTGATTCTATAGCAAAATTGCGAATTGTTGCAATTGGTCGCCATAATTTGGTATAACTTGGGGTAGAATTTACATATTGAAGAAATCACATATTTGCTAACCGAAAAAAACAGTTTTTAGGATAATTTACAGATGACAACCACCACTTATTTTCATTATCGGACGTGTAATTTATGCGAAGCCATGTGTGGCATCGAAGTCCATCATCAGGGCGATCACATCACCATTATCAAAGGTGATAGCGATGACCCGTTCAGCGAAGGGCATATCTGCCCCAAAGCAACAGCGTTAGAAGATGTCTTTCATGATAAAAATCGGCTTAAACATCCCGTTAAACGCACTGAAAACGGGTGGGAAGAAATTTCGTGGGAACAAGCATTTGATGAAGTGACCGATAACCTGTTAAAAATCCAAGCACAACACGGCAATAACGCCGTAGGGATTTATTTGGGCAATCCCAATTCGCATAATGCGGGCAGTATCCTCTATGCGCCCGCACTCATCCGCGCCTTAAAGACCAAAAATCGCTTTTCTGCCACATCAGTAGACCAGCTTCCGCATCATTTCGCGGCTTATTTTATGTTTGGGCATCAATTGTTATTGCCGATTCCCGATGTTGACCACACCGATTATTTCTTGATGTTAGGCGCGAATCCGTTGGCATCCAACGGCAGTTTGATGACGGCGGGTGGCATAGAACGCAGGCTTAAAAATCTGCAAAAACGTGGTGGCAAATTAGTGGTGATAGACCCGCGTAAAACCGAGACGGCGAAACTCGCCGATGAACATCATTTCATCAAACCTGCGGCGGATGTATTTTTCTTGTTGGCGATGGTCAACATCATTTTCGCCGACAATAAAGTGGATTTGGGGCATTTAGCCGATTTGATAGACGATAGCCAACTCCATCAACTGCGCGAAGCTGTCGCCGATTTCACGCCCGAAGCTGTCGCCTCACAAACGGGCATCCCTGCCGATGAAATACGGCGCATCGCCCATGATTTTACATCGGCAGAAAAAGCCGTGTGTTATGGACGGGTGGGGCTTTCGATGCAACCGTTTGGCGGTTTATGCCAATGGTTGATAAATGTGGTGAATATTCTCACGGGCAATTTGGATAGCGTGGGTGGCGCGATGTTCACGCAACCCGCGTTTGATGTGGTGGCATTTACATCGTTGACAGGTCAGACGGGCAGTTATGACCGTTGGCGCAGTCGGGTGCGGAATTTGCCCGAATTTGGCGGTGAATTGCCCGTATCGGTGTTGGCAGAAGAAATTCTCACCGAAGGCGAGGGTCAAATTCGCGCCTTAATCACCAGCGCGGGCAACCCTGTTTTATCCACGCCCAACGGCACACAAGTCGAGAAGGCGCTGGAATCGTTGGAGTATATGGTGGCGATAGATATTTACATCAACGAAAGCACACGCCACGCGGATATCATCCTCCCACCGACAACGGGCTTAGAAGCCGACCATTACGATGTGGTGTTTCATGTGTTGGCGGTGCGGAATAGCGCCAAATTTTCGCCTGCGATGGTGCATGTCGGAGATGACCGCCGTCACGATTGGATGATTTTTCAGACGTTAGCCAATTTGTTGGATAAAAAACGCGGTGGCAAAGCGCCGAATCGCAAAGATTATGTGCGCCGTATGAACTTGCGACAATTGCTCGATTTTGGGTTACGGGTGGGTCCGTATGGGGTAAACGGTGGCAGAAAAAATCGCCCAGACGGGTTATCGCTCAAGCGTCTGCTCAACAATCGGCATGGAATCGATTTGGGCGCGTTGCAACTGTGCCTCAAGGCGCGAATCGTCACATCCAACGGCAAAATCAACCTGATTTATGACCATGTGCTGAATGATTTACCGCGTGCCAAAGCCGTGATGACGGCATCGGCAAATGGGCATAGCGATGATTTGTTGCTCATCGGCAGACGGCATGTGCGGAGCAATAATAGTTGGATGCACAACAGCAATCGCCTGATGAAAGGTAAAAATCGGTGTACATTGATGATACATCCGCACGATGCCCAAGCCCGAAATATCGCCGATGGCGCGGTAGTATGCGTCACCTCGCGGGTGGGGCAGGTGGAAATTGTCGCCGAAATCACCGATGAGGTCATGCAAGGTGTGGTGAGTATCCCGCATGGATTTGGACATACGCGCAAGGGGGCAGAATTAGAGATTGCCACCCAACCGCAGTATGCAGGTGTGAGCATCAACGATTTGACCGATGATCAAGCCATAGATTCCATGACAGGCAACGCGGCGTTCAGCGCCACGCCTGTACGGGTGCTGGCGCAGAGATAGAAGAATGAGGTGAGATGAAACCAACCGTTGCTATCCTTGTAGGCGGAAAAAGCACCCGTATGGGTCAAGATAAGGCATGGGTGACGATTGGTGGCATCCCACTCATTCATCATCAATTATTCGCCATCCATAAAGCAGGGTTTAGCGATATTTTTTTGATTGCCAATGAGCCTGAGAAATATTCATCGCTGAATTTTCCGATTTATCCCGATAATTTTAAGCACACAGGGGCGCTTGGCGGAATCGAAAGCGCCCTCTCGCACAATACCAAAAGTCAGTGGACATTGGTCTTGGCGTGTGATATGCCATTTATCCGCCCAAATGTGTTACAATTACTGCACGAAACCGTTCATCATGATATGGATGTGATATTGCCCGTTACAGGTGATATGACCCAACCATTGTGTGCGTTTTATCATCGGCGTTGTGGGGATGTGATGCGGTCACATCTGCGCGAGGGGCAATATAAAGTCCGTGATGTGTTGATGAAATTGCGCGTGATTTTGGTCAAAATTGATGACGACTGGTGTTTTTTTAATGTCAACACCCCACAAGCCCTCGCAGAAGCAGAAGCATATTGGCAAGCAGGTCTTTAGGCATGTATCATAGTGGGGTTTAATCATCGTATAGGTTTATATCAATGGTCGCAAAATTACAACCTACCCCACAATTGCTCACCGATATTGTAGCGCGTGTGCCAGAGGGGTTTATTAAACGGAGTTCCCTGAATAAACGCTTAAAAATGGGGGACAAAGTAGATGCTATGCTCACCGATACCCCTGTTGGGGTTATCAGGGGCTATTTGTACGATACCACCCGTCTCAGCCCTGAACAGGTGCTAGAGATGGTCAACTGGTGTAGCCCATCGTTGCCAGCGATTCATCGAGATGGGTACATGCCCCAAGCCACTATTCAAGAACGCATAGATGCACGGGAACAATATTTTCAGGCTGTCGGCAATCCAACGTGGGGATACATCCTCAGTTTGTTGAATAATTCGCTTGGATATATGACCGAGGCGGAATTCCCCGATATGCCAGAGGTCAAATTGGCATTGGCGACGCTCGTCAGCAAAAAGGTGTTGGGTCAACATGGTCATCTGATATACGATCCGTTGCGCTTGAGCAGTAGCACCGTTCAGGCATTGGCGCACGAGTTATCGGTATCCGAATTGGCACAACAAATCATGGCGCATGTCGAAGCGCAACCCGCCCAGATGATTTTATTCGATGACCTCGCCAAACAATTCGGCGAAAAAGCCGTCAAACGGCTCATCGGCAACAAATCGTTGGCGCAATTCGCCGTCAAATCGAAAGCGCCACCGTATAATATCGTGTGGGTGCGCTCCCCTAGCGCCTCGCCAGAAGAAACTCGCGCACTCGCCCAAGCACAAGCCCGCATTCCCGATGAAGAATGGGCGCAATATTTAGAATTATGTGGCGATGTGTTGCGTCATGATGCAAAAGATGGCGCAAATTTCCATGCACCAGTGTTAGCGCGGAGTTATACCGTGCGGGCGGCGCAAAAACGCCTTGCGATTCGGTTGAGTGTTTTGGAACGGGCGATAAAAGCCAATTTACTCACGACATTCACCGACCCTGAAGGCACAAAACGCATCCCCGCGCATCAAATTGAATTGGCGATGGACGACCCCAATATCCTCGAAACGTTCTTCGATTATGAACCCATCAAAATTCGAGATGTGGCGCTGGTGACGGGGCGTGTGTACGAGACGATTCGCAGGCGCTTGCAACGGGAAGGGGTGCATCCATCGGGGGCGCAATGGCGACATGTGCGCGGGAAGTGGGGCTTGCCCCATACATTTGGTGAATATACTAACATTCTGACGGCGAAAATTGCCGAATTGCGTCAGAAAAAAGCCGCCGAAGCCGAAGAATTGCGCTTGCGCTTAGAAGCAGAACGCGAAGCAGAACGAGCGCGTCGGGCTGAATTGCGCGAGAAGCTCATCGCCGCCTTCCCTGCGTGGCAACATGAATATCGCAATGAACAACATATCTCGTTGCATATCGGACCGCCAAACAGTGGTAAAACGCACGATGCCCTCCAAGCCCTCATCGAATCGGGCAGTGGGTGGTATCTTGCCCCGTTGCGCCTGTTGGCATTCGAGATATTTGATAGGCTGAATCAGCAGGGTGTCTATTGCAATTTGCTCACAGGTGAGGAGCATATCCCCATCCCTGGCGCGACTATCACCGCCGCCACCATCGAAATGTTCAATCCGCTCGAAAGTGGTGAGTGTGTGGTGATTGATGAGGCACAAATGTTAGCCGATCCCGATAGAGGCTGGGCATGGACGCAAGCCCTGATGCAGGCGCGTTCTCCAGAAATTCACGTCATCGGTCCTGCCACATCACAAGGACTGATCGAATCGTTGGCGAATGCCGCGGCGATTCCGTATACCGTTTATTCGCATGAACGACTCATGCCTATTGCATTAGCAGACCAACCATGGGAGATGAAAACACTGCCGAATCAGACCATTTTGGTGGCATTTTCGCGCACGATGGTGTTGCACCTCAAGACTGAATTGGAGTTGATGAAACGGCGTGTATCGGTGGTGTATGGCAACCTCCCGCCCGAAGTACGGCGCAAACAAGCAGACCGTTTTGCCAATGGCGAGACAGAAATTTGTATCGCCACCGATGCGGTTGGCATGGGTCTGAATTTGCCCGCCGACCATGTGTGTTTTTACGAAGTGGAAAAATTCGATGGTAAGCAGGTGCGCTTTTTACATCCCACCGAGATCCAACAAATTGGCGGACGGGCGGGGCGCTTCGGCTTATCGAAAGGCGGGACTGTGGGGGCGATTAGTCACCGCGCACTCAAATATGTTCGCAAGTCGTTTCAGACCGAGCCAGAAATCCTCACCCATGCTCGTGTTGCACCATCGGTCGAAGATTTAGAACTCATCCCTGGCAGTTTGGCGCAACGCCTGATTCAATGGTCTCAATTGCAATCTATCCCAGAGACGCTACGCGATCGCGTAAAGACCGCCGACCTGAGTGAACGTATCGAGTTGGCGCGGATGTTGACCGATGAAGAAGTGGATTATTTGGGTTTAGATGGTGCGGTGCGCTTGACCAATGCGCCTACGCGCAAAGCTAGCCGTGGCTATTGGCGTGAGTGTGCCACCGCGATTCTCAATAATCGCCCCATGCCGTTGCCACCTCAGCCACCACCCCAAATTTTGACTTCGCACGATTTAGAACATATCGAGATGTGTGTGTCGTGTGCCGATATTTATCTGTGGCTCTCACAACGGCAAGAATTCGCCTCGTGTGCGCCCGATGCCGATAAAATCCGCACCTTGCGCGGAAAATGGTCTACTTATATTGATATGGCATTGCTCCAACGCATCGATACCGCTCGTCGCTGTAGCAAATGTGGCAAACCTCTTTCGCCACGCTATCGCTACTCGGTGTGTGAATCGTGCTATCAAGACGAATTTGGCGTGTGGTAAATCGCAATCTCATGAAGGCGCATCGGTATTACACATCCTACACAGGATGGCAAGCGATGATGGCGTGGTACGAGCAAAAATTAGCCCGTTTTTCCACGCCAATCACCTCACAATTCATCAACACCCGTTATGGATGCACCCATATCATCCGTGCGGGAGACCCATGCGCCCCGCCCATCGTGTTATTACATGGCACAAATGTGAATATGTTGGGGTGGCAAGCCCAAATTGAGGGGTTATCTGTGCATTATCATGTGATTGCGCCCGATGTGATTGGATATGCGGGCAAAAGTGATCCTGTGCGCTTGTCGTATCGCACACCTGATTACGCGATGTGGTTGTTAGATGTGTTAGATGCGCTACATATCACCTCTGCCGTCCTCATCGGCTCATCGGCAGGGGGATTTTTTGCCTTACAGTTTGCGTATCATCATCCCCAACATACGCGGGGTGTGGTGTTGCTCAATCCGTGCGGAATTGTGCCGTTTCGGTTTCCGTTGAATATCATGCGCCAAATCCCAATCGCCTATACAGTGGCGTTTTTATCGCGTTGGTTGGCATCGTATTGGGTGGCGGAAAAATTGGCGCAGAAAAATGTCGCTCCGAATACGCAACCGAATCCCGAACATGTTCATCTGGCGTATCTCCTCCTCAAGCATTATATCCGTCATCATCCGCCAGGGACGCTCAAGTCGTGCCAATTGCGCCGTATCATCAGTCCAACCTTGCTCATCGTCAGCCAACATGAACCGTTTTTGCCACCCCACCACATGGTCAGACGGGCGAAGCGCCTCATGCCACATATCCAAGCCCACATCGTAGACGGGGCAGGGCATGATATTCATGTCGAGCGCCCCGATCTCGTCAATGCGTCTATTCATCAGTTCATAGCGAGTTTGTCATGATGTCTTTACGCCGATATATTCCTTTGTTGCTCATCCTTGTTGTTGGTGTGTATTTTCGGATAACGGCTATTCAAAACACCGACCCGACCAACGTTATCGAACAACCCCTGTTAGACGATTCGTTTTATTATATGACATTGGGGCGCAATCTCGCTGATGGCAGAGGCGCGAGGGTAGATGACCAACACCTGACGACTGGTTTTCAGCCATTGTGGGGTGCGATGAGCCTGTTCCCCGCCTTGTTAACAGATGATTCGCACGCGCTGGTCTATCTGTTTCAGTGGATGGGCGTATTGGTGAGCGCGGTGGCGTGTGTGTTGGTGTATGGGTTGACGGTACAGGTGTTAAAAATTATCACCCCACCCCCCAGCCCCCTCCCCACAAAGTGGAGAGGGGGAGCAAGTCAACAGGTCTCTGGAAAAACAGAGGCTGATAATAATTTTACTCGTCATCAACAACCAACTCCTTCTGTAAAAAGTCCCCTCTCCATACAATGGGGAGGGGATTTAGGGGTGGGGATGTTTGCTACCCTCAATGCCGCCTTATGGTATTGGCATCCGCATCATGTTGCGTATAGCATCAATGGCATGGAGACGACCCTCTCCACCTGTATCACGTTGTTCATGTTGGTGATATTCGTGCGTTTATACCGACAACCATCCCGCAAATATGCTCTGATATTGGGTGTGAGCATGGGATTGGCGTTTTTGGCGCGGGTGGATGCCAGTATGCTGATCATCTGGCTGGTCATCGCTATTGCGATATTCCCGCCCATACGCGGTGAACGGATAGTAACGATTTTGCGTGTGGGGATGATGAGCGCCCTCGTCATCAGCCCGTGGGCGTTATTTACCGCCTCACAGGGCAAATTTATCTTGCCAGAAAGTGGCTCTGCCGTGCGAGCGCATACGTTGTACACTGGTCAACCCGACCAATTGCCCCCACCGTTGTCGCTATCTACCGCCTTAAACGGAGACCCCGCTTTTGTGCGTTATTATGGTCAAAAAATGTCGCAATTCACCAGCGAATTGGCGAAGCAGATGTATCCATTTGCCATGGGCATCCCACATCCCAACTGCGAAGGCATCTTTTTAGCCGATATAAATCTTCGCGTAGTCAATATAAATATCAATCACGGCACATTTTTTGTCATTGTAGGCTATTTATTCATTGGAGGGGTGACGCTATTCACCCGTTCACGCATGGTCATCGGTTTATGGGTCATCACGGCATTGTGGATGGTTACAGCGATTATTTCATATTCATTTGTGGTGATTTCATGGTGGTTTTATGAACGCTACAGCTTGCCCATTGCCGAAGTTGTGAGCATTTTGGTGTTGTGTATGGTGTATGCGTTTTTGATACGCCTCAACGTCAAAAAATGGTTTTTAGGGGTGTTATTCATCGTTTTGGTGATCGGTGGCATTATTTTTTTGATCAACAGCGCGTTTTTTAGCGACTATCGTTGGATTTTTGATCGCACCATCAACAAGACCGCGCCACGTTCTGGATTTTATGAGGCGGCAGTTTGGTTGAACGACAATGTGCCTCATGATGCACGAATCGGCGCGTTTCAATCAGGCGTGATTGTGTATTATACCGATGCGCCTGTCATCAATTTAGACGGCAAGGTCAACGCCGATGCACATCGTGCCATGACCGATAGGCGCATGTGGGATTATGTTTGTGAACAACAACTCGACTATATTGTTGATTGGCCCGTGATGATTTACTTTTTGCTGATGCAACGCAGTCATAACTGGGGTGCGGGCAATTTGGAACAAATTGCCCTCATCGATGGTTGGATTAACCCTATCCAAGTGAATCGTGTGAATCGGGAACGGTGTCCTAATCAAACCAGCGTAGCCCTTGCTCACGCAAATTGACCACCTCACCAATCACCGTAATAGCAGGTGAGCCGATATTTTCGGCTTTTGCCCGTTCTGGCAGATGGATGAGTGGCGCAGTCACGACTCGTTGTTGCGGGACAGTTCCCCATTCGATGCACATGGCGGGGGTTTGCGGGTCTATGCCCGATGCGATGAGGTGCGCTATCAAGTCTTGTAGATAGGTTGCGCCCATCAACATGACCAACGTCCCCGCTTTGGCGGCGTGGGCTATCGCCTCAAAATTGAGCATACTGGCGGGTTTATTCGGGTTTTCGTGTCCTGTGAATACGGTGAAGGCGCTGGCGTAATCGCGGTGTGTTACCGATACGCCCGCATAAGCAGGCACAGCGATGGCGCTCGTGATGCCCGGTACAACCTCGAATGGCACACCCGCCATATGGCAATAGAGCGCCTCTTCTGCGCCCCGCCCGAATACAAATGGGTCGCCTCCTTTAAGTCGTACAACCTGTTTACCTTGCTTGGCTTTTTGCACCAGTAACTCGTTAATTTCGGGTTGTTTGAGCGTGTGGTTATGCCCGTCTTTGCTGGCATCTATCAATTCTGCACCGTCTGGTACATGTGACAGCAATGCTTTTGGCGCGAGTCGGTCATAAATCACCACATCAGCATTTTGTAGCAAGCGTAAGCCTTTCACAGTGATTAAATCGGGGTCGCCTGGACCCGCGCCGACCAAATATACTTTGCCTATGGTTGTCGTCATGGGTTAATTTTCTACCTTTTCGAGTGCGTGAGAGAGCCACCAATTGCACGCCTCATCACACGCAATTGGTGATGAGATGTGATTATGCCATGTGGGTTGTCGGATACAGCCCGCGCAAATGTCATCGGTTATAGATTGAATTTGCCCCTCATCTAAATTGACCAATGCGCGGTATATCCCCGTCTGATGGTCTATCGTCTCGCTAATCGATGTGGTCTGATAATTTTTATCCACAAACAGATGAGGGATGAGACTAGGATATACGGTTTCGATGATGGCGCACACCTCATCGAATGATTGTGCAGGCGCAAACCACCCTTTGGGCAAGCTGTTGGCGGTCATCAGGGGGCGAAATGGATTGTCGCGCACGAAGCTACGCAGTTGCGCGGGCGAGGTGATGGTTATGGTTGGGTTGTCGTCATCCACCACACGCACACCTTCGTTTGTGATGGATAAATCGCCAATCGTCACTGTTTTTTCAGCTATCAGACGCGCTTGTAGCCTATCCCAATCGCCCCGCGGACAATAATCCCACGCACTTTTTTGTGGACGTGACGCATATAACGGCGCATCCACATCACGGGCGAGATCGAGTATCAGGTCGGTGAGGTCGTTATTGTCGCCAATCGCGGGGGTATAAATCACCTGTTTGTCGTTCACAAAGCCATGATCGGTATTCGGCGGTAATGATAGCGCCTCTGGCACGTCTATGGTGGTATGCGACCCCATCGCCAAAAATAACGGGATAGCGATGATGGTCGGTTGGTCTATGCGTTCATAAACAGTCGGAATTTCTGGGTCATCATCTAAAAATGCCGTGATGACCGCCCCATAAATCCCTGTTTGGCGCAGTATATCGGCTTGATGTTCGGTGGCTTTTCGACTGGATGGATTTTTGCGCGTGCTATGTCCGATGATGGCAATCCCTACGTCTGACGGTGTGAGGTGATATGTGCGGATGGCATCGTCCACCCGCGCCTGAACAATGTGTTGAATTTTGGGGTGATACACAGGCGGTTGGGCATAACGGATGATTCGCCCGTCTTTATGTGTGATTTGACCGGTTAAGCCCATCTCGGCGGGGATGACCGTCTGCGTGAAGTAACCCTGCGCTGTGAAAAGTGGCACGAGGGTAATGTCTGTGGCGCGGATAGACGATAATACACTCCGAAAACTCGGTTGCTCTTTCCAAAACGCGCCCGCGATTTCATCTGCCACGCCGATTTTGCGTAAACTATCTACCGCATCCCATACCACTTGTGCCGTGTTGGGGCTGATGTGTGAGCCATGCCCTAGAATAATGAGGGCAGTTTTAGTCTGATTTTGCATGACTTATCCCATTGACAAAATATGACTTATCCACTATGCTAAATAGAGTATATCGGAAAATATACCAGAAAGACAGTCTTGAAATGATTGATTTAACCATGTGTTGTTTAATGTGTAAGTGTTACCGTGTAAACACACATTGTTAGGTTCTGTGCCGATATATTCACTCATCTGACCACTGACACACCCTAACATCATGCTAGGGTGTGTTTTTTATAACATAATAGCCGATTATCTGGAGGGGATGAATGGCAAAACTCAGCGTGGAAGAGATTAAACGGGCAAGCCGAAATTTGCGGGGTACTATCGCCGAAGAATTGCGAAATAGTGCTTTATTTTTCACCCCAGAAGCCGAAAAATTGCTCAAATTTCATGGGATTTATGAGCAAGAGGATCGCGATAAACGCAAAACAGATCGCAAAAATGACCATCATCAGGTGATGATACGCGCCAAACTGCCCGGTGGTCAATTGACCAAAGACCAGTATCTGGCGATGGATGACATCGCAGGGCATTACGCCAACGGCACGCTCCGCATCACCACGCGCCAAACCTTTCAGTTGCACGGTGTCCTCAAATCGGAATTGCGCGAGACAATTCAGGCGATGAATCACGCCCTCGTCACCTCGTTAGGGGCATGTGGCGATATTGTGCGGAATGTATTGGTATGTCCCGCGCCTGCCAATAATCCACAACAAGAGGCGGTGCAAGCCTTCGCTATCAAGCTGAATGAGGCGTTATATCCCAAAACACGCGCCTATCATCAAATTTTTTTGGATGATATAGAACTCATAGATGATAGCGAGATTATCGAAGACGAACCTATCTATGGTCACACGTATCTCCCGCGCAAATTCAAGATTGCCATTGCCTACGCGGGCGATAATTGCGTGGATGTATATACCAATGATGTCGGGTTGGTGGCGATTTTTGATGACGATAATCAATTATTGGGCTTCAATTTGTTGGCGGGGGGGGGCATGGGCATGACCCACAACAACGCAGAGACCTTTCCGCGCCTTGCCGATGATATTGCCTTCATCAAACCCGAACACGTCATCGAAGCGGTGACGGCAGTTGTAACCATTCACCGCGATTATGGCGATCGAGAAAATCGCAAGCACGCCCGCCTCAAATACATCCTGCATGATAAGGGTGTGGACTGGTTTCGAGATGAATTGGCGAAGCGCGTATCGTTTACGTTTGAAGCGCCTCGTCCTCTCCCGCAATTTGTGGTGTATGACCATCTCGGATGGCACGACCAAGCCAATGGGTTGCTGTATGTGGGCATCCCGATTGAAAATGGGCGCATCGCAGACCGCCCGCAAGAACGGTTGCGCTCTGGTTTGCGGGCGATTATCGAACAATTCGATGTATCTGTTCGCCTGACTTGCCAACAAAATATCTTGCTCACCAACATTTTGCCCGAAGACCGCCCCGCCATCGAAGCGATGTTGAATGAATACGGCATTCGCACCGTGAATAAAATCTCGAAAATGCGCCGTCATGCGTTGGCATGTGTGGCGTTGCCAACGTGTGGCTTGGCAATCACCGAAGCGGAGCGCGTTTTTCCACAGGTGATCAGCGAATTTGAGGATGCGCTCGATAGGCTCGACCTTGCCGATGCCAACATCATGGCGCGGATGACGGGTTGCCCCAACGGATGTGCGCGTCCGTATGTGGCAGAAATCGCGTTTGTTGGGCGTTCATTGGATAAATACACCATATTTTTAGGTGGCAATCCCAATGGCACACGCCTCGCACAGGTATTTTTAGATTTGGTGCATATCGCCGACCTTGTACCCACGCTCACGCCGATTTTGCGGTATTACCGCGATTGCCGAAATCCAGATGAAGCCTTTGGCGATTTTGTCATGCGTGTTGGGTTTGATGTATTGCATCAATTGGTAGGGGATGAATCAGTCAAATTGGCGGTAGGGGATTGAGATAATCGAATAGCAAATAACCCTTCATCCGATTATCAAATGGCGGATATACGTGCCTGTTAGGGATGATAAAAATGGCGGATATACGCGCCTTTCAGGGATGATAAAAATGGCGGATATACGCGCCTGACGGCGCTAATCCGCCACTACGGTTACACAACGAGGCGGGTCGTAGGGGACGATTAGCGAAGCGTATATCGTCCCTTTATCAACACCTATATGTTTCTTATCACAGGCGGATGACCGTCCCGCAATAGGCACATTCGATTTGCAATTGACCCGCGGTGAGCATGGGCAAGGTTGCGCCACACACATGACATTGCGTTGGCGCTTCGGAGAGGCGTTTGAGCGTTTCGGGGTCGGGTGGAATCGCCCGTTCATCATTCACTTCGCCTTTGCTCATGCGTTGGATTTGTGCGATCCAGAATTTATTATCGGCGCTACCCTTCACCTCGACACTCAATTTGGGATAGCGTGCGCCACCCCCTAGCGTGAAGTGGATGATGTCTCTGCCACCAAAGAAGCCTTTATTTTCAAATTCTAAGCCCTGAATTTGATGTAACGGCACTTCCCATTCCATTTCTTGAACCTTTTTACCGCCGAACATGCCCAATTTTTTGCCAACGGTCTCTTTTTGTTCAAAAATCAGGCGTTGGTCGGTGAGGTATAGTAACCCATCGGGATCGTCTTTGCCTTTGCCTGATGAGCGCCATTCGGCAGTCGCCACCAAAAAGACATTTTCGCCCGCTAAAAACGGAAAACTGGCTTCATCACGTTGGTCACAAATCCATTTGATTTCGTTCAGTTGCGCGTTAGTCGCATCCACATCGGTTTTGAGGGTGCTATACATACTCGATACACGCGCCACTGCCGCCTCGATATTTTTTTCGAGTTTGTCTATTTTTTGGGCAAAATCTTCGACAGCATCAATATAACGGTCGGGCAAATTTTCGAGCCGTTCAATGCGATCGATAGCCGATTGTAACCCATCATATTCCGCCTTGAGCGATTCGGCTTCGCTATCCAAACTGCGCTCGACACGGCGACGAATCTCCGCCCAATGTTCAGCAAAGACCTCTGCTTTATGTTCCAGATAAGACCGAAAGACATAATTCCGCTTGCGAATCGTCTCAATCTCGGCGGGCAGAGTAGCGACCAATTTGGCGAGGTTATTCACCGCATCGTTGATACTATTCAGACGAACACGCGATGCCATGTCCTGATAGGCGCTCCGTTTTTGGGTGAAGGTGGTCTTTGCCGCCTCAAATTGTGGGTTATCGCTCATGGTGATTATCCTTTCTGATGATGAAATTAAGTTTGTGGCGTATTTTGGCGTTCCATTTGGTAACGCAAATAGCTCTCCATAAATTCGTTCAACCGACCATCGAGGACGGCTTGCGTATTGCCCATTTCGTAGTCGGTGCGATGGTCTTTGACCAGTTGATACGGATGTAACACATATGAGCGAATTTGGTTGCCCCATTCGGCGTTGATATTTTCGCCTTTGAGGTTCGCCAATTGCGATTCTTGTTTTTGGCGTTCCATCTCGAATAACCGCGCTTTGAGGATTTGCATGGCGCGTTCTCGGTTTTGTGCCTGACTACGCTGATTTTGGCATGTGACAACGATGCCCGTTGGGATATGTGTAAGGCGCACCGCCGTGTCGTTTTTCTGCACATTCTGACCGCCCGCGCCACTTGAGCGATAGGTATCTATCCGTAAATCTTTCTCGTTGATTTCGATGTTGATCTCGCCCTGAATATCGGGCCACAATTCGACTTTGGCGAAGGAGGTATGACGGCGGTTGGCGGCATCAAACGGGCTTAATCGCACCAACCGATGCACCCCCAATTCGCTTCGCAAATAGCCATAAGCATACGGACCCTGTACGCTCATCAACACACTTTTGATGCCCGCTTCTTCGCCATCACTGCGTTCTAAAATATCCACCTTGTAACCATTTTGTTCGATCCAACGCAGATACATGCGCTCTAACATCATCGCCCAATCTTGTGAATCGGTGCCACCCGCGCCTGCATGAATCCCCAAAATGGCATTTTCGGCATCATAGGGACCCGTAAACATGGCTTGGAGCGACATTTTCTCGACATCTTTGGCGATTGCCTCCACTTCTGCGGTCAGCTCATCCACAAAATCATCATCGCTAACCTCTGCCAATTCGAGCGCATCGTGAATACGGTTGCTCAGAGTTTGCCACGGGGCAATTTGTGCGCGGAGTTTGGCGATTTCTTGCATGGTTTTTTGGGCATTTTCGCGGTCATTCCAAAATTCGGTTTTGGCAGATTGTGCCTCTAATGCCTCAATTTGGACATTTTTGCCGTCGATGTTCAAACGGCTCATGAGCATATCCACATCATTTTTCATCGCACTCAGGCGATTGATTAACACTTGACTCATAGGTGATTTTTTTATCCTCTGGATGAATAATAGCCGAATTCAATAAAGCCAGTCATGAATGATAATGGGTTCGCGTTGTCAGAAATGATTTTGACGTAAGGCTTCCATCATGAATATTGCTCCAGAGACTGAAACATTGAATGAATCGGATAATTGACCAACCATCGGAATTTTGACCTTCTGATGGGCAGATTGCATCCACATATCGGGCAATCCCACATCTTCAGTGCCGAGTACAATGGCAATTTTACCACGTAATTGCGCTTTGTATAACACAATATCCCCATCTACCACCGCAGAAACGATATTGTACGCATTTTTTTGCAGAAAATGTAAGGCTTCGGCGGATGTTAGCGCGTAAGTGGTTTGTAAAAAGCACGCGCCTGTGCTACTGCGGATGATGTTGGGGTTGTATAAATCGAGCGATGTATCCACCAACAGCACCTGATTAAATCCAGTTGCATCGGCAGTCCGTAATAACGCGCCGATGTTGCCCGGTTTTTGCAGATTGACCAGCACCAATATCGGCTTATCGGTAGGGGTTAAATCAGATACGCCTTTTTGCGGGATGCTCTTCATCACCACCACCAACCCCGAAGGATTATCTCGATATGCCACTTTGTGCATCATATCTTTGGGGATAAAAAATTGCCGATTGGGGTGAATGTGTTTGATGACCGCCCGTTCATCTGCTTTGAGCAACGGCTCACAGATGAGGGCATAATCAGCTTGGTAGCCGTGTTCAAGGGCGCGAATCAGGTCACGTTCATCATCAATCACGAACAAGCCTTCGTCTAAACGCGACTTTTTATCGCGCAGACGTTTGACTTGTTTGAGGCGTGGATTTTGAAAACTGGTGATGGTCTCTGGCATGGCTAATTTTCATCGAACAGACTTTTGACAAAGATTTCTGGATTGAATAGCACAAGGTCGTTGATGCCTTCGCCAAGCCCAACATAATGCACAGGTAAGTTCAAGTCGTTGAACACCGAAAAGACCATGCCCCCTTTGGCAGAACTGTCGAGTTTGGTGACAATCACGCCCGTGACATCAATCATCTCTTTGAATTTTTGCGCTTGTTGCAAGGCATTTTGTCCCGTTGTGCCATCCAAAACCAATAACACCTCATGCGGTGCGCCAGGCACGACTTTATCCGACACTGCGCGGACTTTTGCCAGTTCTTCCATCAGGTTGAAATTCGTATGCAAGCGCCCTGCAGTATCGACAATCAGCACATCATAACCGCGGGCTTTGGCGGCGGCGGTCGCATCGTAGACCAATGCGGCGGGGTCGCCCCCTGGTTTACTGGCGATGACAGGTACATCCACCCGTTCACCCCACATTTTCAGTTGGTCAATGGCGGCGGCGCGGAAGGTATCGCCCGCAGCGAGCATGACCTTACGTTGGTTGATGGTGTGTAGGCGGTGGGCGAGTTTGCCGATAGTGGTGGTCTTGCCACTGCCATTCACGCCGACTACCAATATAATTGATAGTTCCCGTCCACTGATATTCAGGGTGGGGGGATGCTGGAGTAGGGATGCCATGACTTCACGCAAGGCGAGTTGCAAATTTTCGCTTTTGGTGATGCCCCGACTGCGTAATTCCTTGAGGATACGCGCCGTTGTGTTCACGCCGACATCGGCTTGGATGAGCAACGCTTCAATGTCATCCCAAGTATCATCATCAATTTCGCTCCGTCCGAGCATATTGGCGATGCGCCCAAAAAATGATTTCCGTGTTTTAGATAAGCCACGATTAAAAACGCCCAAAGTTGATTTCCTTTTTATTTTTTATAGGTGTCTATCATGTATAAAATACATCACTATGCTATCATACCCATCGCACAGGGTCAAAACAAGACACTGAATACGCTATAATAGCAGATAAATGTGTATACAGATAAGGATAATTTCGATGACCGATTCGCTCACCCATTTAGACGCTCGCGGACACGCCAATATGGTGGATGTGGGTGATAAACCCGATACAGAACGGCTAGCTATCGCAGAAGGTCGTGTGTATATGACTGCCGAGACGCTCCAGCGCATCCGCGAAGGCGATGTGAAAAAGGGGGATGTGTTGAATACGGCGCGTTTGGCGGGTATTATGGGCGCAAAACGCACATCTGACTTGATTCCGTTGTGTCATCCGATACCTTTAACCAAGATTGGTGTTGAAATTGAAATAGAAGAACATCACAATGCGGTTCATATCATCGCCACTTGTAAAACAACGGGTAAAACAGGTGTCGAGATGGAAGCACTCACGGCGGTGAGCATCACCGCATTGACGATTTATGACATGGCGAAAGCACTCGACCGCACCATGCGAATCGGCGATATTCGCCTGCTCCAAAAGCATGGTGGTGTACATGGTGATTATGTGGCAGAGGATAAATAAATGCAGGTGAAGATACTGCTCTTCGCAACGCTCAAAGACCGTGCAGGCAAATCGCGCTTGGTGTTGGATATTCCAGATGATAACCCGACCATCCTCACGGTACGGCGGGCGCTGAGTGAGGCTTATCCAGAGATGGAAGTGAATGTAGAATTGGCAATCGCCGCCCTGAATCAAGAATTTGCGGTAGATACTGATGTTGTCAAAGCGGGCGATGAAATCGCGTTTTTCCCGCCAGTGAGTGGTGGCAACCATCCTGATTTGTTTCAATTAGCCGATTCGCCCGTAGATCACGATGCGATTATCGCGCATATCACCACGCCAGAGACGGGCGCGGTTTGTTTATTCAGTGGCATGGTGCGCGGTAAGACCGATAAAACTGGGCATTTGCCCGACACAATGATGCTCGAATATGAAGCATATGAACCGATGGCGCTGGCTAAAATGCGCCAAGTCGCCGATGAAATTCGGGTGCGATGGTCGGGTGTGTTGGGGATTGCCATTGTCCAACGGATTGGCAAAATTGGCGTTGGTGAAAATACGGTGCTGATTGCCTGTTCATCGGCGCACCGCGATGGCGGGTGTTTTGAAGCCGCCCGTTATGGCATCGATCGACTCAAAGAAATTGTGCCTGTCTGGAAAAAAGAAATCGGTACAGATGGCGCGGTGTGGATAGAAGGTGATTATATGCCCACACCCGATGATAAAAAATTGCGTTAGTGTGTTTTTATTTGGATTATGATTATTTTGCACTGAGGGAGATTATTTTCATGACCAGACGAGTTGCGATTACGGGTGTTGGCGCATTGACCTCTGTGGGACATAACGCTACCGATACGTGGGAAGCGATTAAAAATGGTGTTTCTGGGGCGGGTAAAATCACCCGTTACGATGCTACGGGGCATAATGTCCAGATTGCCTGTGAACTCAAAAATTGGAATCCCGCCGATTATATGCCTGCCAAAGAACTACGCCGTCATGACCGCTATCAACATTATGCTTTTGCGGTGGCGAAAGAAGCGTTGGCACAATCGGGCTTAGAACTCCACGATGAAGAAGAACGCGCTCGCACCAGCGTGATCGTCGGGTCATCGGTGGGGGGGGTCGAAAGTCATCGTGATCACACGGTGTTGATTTACGAGACCAAAGATTTACGCAAAATCAGCCCGTTTGGGATACCGATGTTCGTTGCCAACGGTGCGAGTAACATGATTAGCATCCACATCGGCGCACACGGACCCACGGCGACTCTCGTCTCGGCATGTGCCACTGGCGCAGATTGCATCGGCTATGCCTTCGATATGATACGCATGGGGCGCATAGACCGCGCAATGGCGGGGTGTAGCGATGCCCCGATTATGGATTTGGGCATCGGCGGATTCGATCGCATCGGCGCGACATCCCGTCGCAACGATGATCCACAAGCCGCTATGCGCCCGTTTGCGAAAGACCGCGAAGGGTTGGTCTTTGGTGAAGGTGCGGCGGTTCTCATCCTCGAAGAATACGAGAGCGCCAAAAAACGCGGTGCGCCGATTTTGGCTGAATTGGTCGGTTATGCCGCCACATCCGATGCCTATCACCTGACCGCGCCCGACCCCGAAGCACTCGGCGCGGTGCGTGCTATGCGCTTGGCGCTGGAATCGGCGGGGATTAACGCCGACCAGATAGATCACATCAACGCGCACGGCACAGCTACCGCCCTGAATGACCCTATGGAGACCAAAGCCATGAAACAAGTTTTTGGCGAACATGCTTATAAAATCGCCATCAGTGGCACAAAAAGCATGACGGGGCATGGCATGGGCATGACGGCGGCGTTGGAGGCGGTGTTATGCGTGATGGCATTGCGCGACCAAATCGCCCCACCGACCATCAATTTATACGAACCAGACCCCGAATGTGACCTCGATTATGTGCCGTTGGTCGCCCGTGAGGTGAAGATGACCTACGCCATGAGCAACTCATTCGGTTTTGGTGGGCATAACGCCTCGCTCATTTTCAAAAAGGCAGATTGATGAATTTAGAGGCGCTCCAAGCCCGTTTAGGTTTCCAATTTGATGATTTGGATATGCTCACCCAAGCCTTGACGCATCGCTCGTATGGCAACGATTTGGGTGAGCCTGTTCCCCATTATGAACGGCTCGAATTTTTAGGGGATGCGGTGCTGGATTTTCTCGCCGCCGATTTTTTATATACCCATTTTCCCCATGTGCCAGAAGGCGATTTGACGAATTATCGGGCGGCGCTGGTCAAAACAGAGGCGTTAGCAGATTTGGCGCGGTTGTATGATTTAGGCGACCATATCCGCATGAGCAAAGGCGATGAAGTCGCTGGTGGTCGCAACCGCGATAGCCTGTTGTGTGATGTATTCGAGGCGCTCATCGGCACAATTTATCTGCAAAAAGGACTAGACGCGGTGAAAAAATTTATCACCCCGTTGTTCTCCACCCGTGAGGCGGTCATCGCCGATGAAAAAGTCAGCAAAACCCCGCGCAGTCGCTTTCAGGAATGGGCAGAAGCAGTTCATGGCATCACCCCACGTTTTGATGTGTTAAAAATTGGCGGTCAACCGCACCTGCCCGATTATGAGGTAGGGGTCTATTTGGGCGATACATTCGTCACGACAGGGCATGGGCAAAGCAAACGCGCCGCCGCGCAAAATGCCGCCCAAAATGCCCTGAACATGCTGGCGAATAATCACCCTAGTTTAATATCATCACCATCCGAACAGGCAGATGGTCAGAAGCCCGACGCGGAATGACA
>DAOTVP010000102.1:0-2193 GCA_034436155.1 Anaerolineae bacterium | reverse complement strand
GCCCGCTTTTGCACCGCGTTCTATGACTGTTTCTAGGCGTTCTAAGGCTTGTGGATTAAACCCAGACGGCAAATCGGACACACAAATCAACTGATAGGGGATGTGCGTTTTGGCTTGCGCGTTGTATGCCATCAGCGAGGCAAACCGCGAGCCGACATATTCTTGGCTGTTCTGGCGAATATGATGCAAACCGCTTTGTAGCGCCTCATTGATGCCATCGCTATCGCTAAAAACAGTCTCACCGCCCAAATCTTTGGGGGCGCGTTTGGCAAATGGCAACACATCTCCCGCCACATCTATGAATGTGAATTGGGCGCTATCGGCGGGCAAGGTGACAATCAGACGCATGACGATGCTTTGTAACAAGGCTTGTGCCTGTTTGAACTGGTCGGTTTCTGCGAGGATGACCAAATGTTTATCGGGCGTGAAGGGCATGAGCATGGGTATATCGCCAACGATGCTAATGCTATCATCCACATAATTCCCCACGCGGATGACCGATGGAAAATCTTGTGAACGAGGCGCTTTTTTGATAAATGATTCCCACAATGAATAACGCCATGTGCGCGAGACCGCGCCAAGTTCATCGATTAATGCTTGCGCCCGCGCCCGAACATCGGCAATTTGGGCTTGAGTTGCTTCTTCGGCTTGCGCGACTTGCGTTTGATACGCTTGGTCAACCTGATTTTTAGCTTGTTCGATGAGCGCAGGTAATTGATTTGCCTCAAACGATTTTAATCCCGCGATGGCATCCACCAACGACTGGTCGAAAGCGATGAATTGGGCAATCATCTCATCGGATAAATCGGGCTTACGGCTGAATATCCCGCGCCGTCCGCCATTATCCAAATATTTAGCGATGGCTTCATCGGCACGGACAAAAGACTTGAGCGCATCAAAATTGGCTTTCAGACGGGCAATATGCGCCTGCCAATCGGATAACGATAGCGATAATGCCTCATTTATCACTTGGACGGCGGGCAAACTGCCCAAATCGTCTAAATCATCGCGCAAATCGGTTAAATCTTCGGCTAAGGTATCGGCTTGTTTTTGCAGAGTCTCGAAATCGAGGCGGATGTTATCGGCATCAATGAGTTGGGAGGTGCGCGATTTATCCATATCAGCAACGGTTTGGCTATAATTCGCCTGAATAGTGGCAATTTCATCTTGGAGGGTTCGCAGTTGTTCCACCAATTGCGCGGTATCGTATTGTGTTTGGGTCATCATTTCACCTTTCGATTGTCTATTTATCCATCTAACAATTGGCGCAATACCTCGCCAAAGTGGTCAATTTCTGCGAGGGTGTTGTAATGCGCCAAGCCCACGCGCACCATGCCATGTTCGCTATGTCCGAGCCGATTCATAATCTCGACGGCGTAATAATTGCCATCCCACACATAAATATGATGCTTGGCGAGATGTTCCGCAATTTGGCGCGGGGTGAATTTATCATGCGTGAATACCACTGTCGGACAGCGTTCATCTAACCGATTGCGGTCTGTGATGCCATAAATTTGCACGCCGTTGGTCGCCTCTAATACATCCAATAAACGCGAGATGAGCAATTTTTCGTATTGGCGAATGGCTTCCATGCCCATTTTGAGGTGTTTTGCCCATCCATCCTGCGGAAATAGGTGGGCATACTCTGTGCCATAACGCATACCAATATCTTGTATATAGTCTATCGTTTTTCCGAGCGCATTAATCCCCTCAAAATTAGGTGTTCCTGTCTCCCAGCGATACGGCGTTTTATTTTTGGATGGGCGGACTTTATAGGCAGGTAACGATTCAAGTAGGTCGTATCGCGCCCACAAAATGCCGATATGCGGACCAAAAAATTTGTATGCCGAACATAGCAACACATCACAACCGAGCGCGACCACATCTATCGGCACATGCGGGGCAGATTGTACCGCATCCACCACGCATAACGCGCCCGCGGCGTGCGCCATTTGCGCGATTTTTTCCACAGGATTGAGCGTGCCAACGGCATTCGAACAGTGAACAGTCGCCACCAATTTGGTGCGGTTGGTCAGGGCAGATTCGAGCGAGTCCATATCCAATGTGCAATCATCCGTGAGAATATCCACCCAGCGCACGGTTAAATCATATTCTTCGGCGATATACAACCACGGCGCGACATTGGCATCGTGATCCATGCGCGTGAGGACGATTTCATCCCCTGCTTTCAGT
>DAOTVP010000101.1:0-3982 GCA_034436155.1 Anaerolineae bacterium | reverse complement strand
TCCGTGCCTTGCATGTGCGGGATGACCGTAAAGATGCCCATTTCTTAGGTGGGCATCATCTGGTTTTTGCTCTAATCAATCTCAGACATCTTTTGACAATTAGTTTAAATTAGTTCTGTATCACAAAAAATGGTCATGGCTGTGTATGCTATAATAACACCGTTTTGATGATGCCCCATAAGGATTGTATTTTCATGCGCCGTTTCATCACCCACATGCCCAGTATCGCCTTATTTTTCATCCTGCCCCTGATTTTATTTTTTCAGCAGACGGTTGGCGGAAAAACATTGCTCCCCACCGATAATCTGTATCAATATGAACCGTATGCGACCTATCGGGATGAGTTGGGCGTGCCAGAAATACCCCATAACGCCTTATTATCTGACCTTGTACTCCAAAATGTGCATTGGAAAGAATTCATCCGCCAAAGCCTGAGTGCGGGCGAAATTCCGTTGTGGAATCCGCATCAATTTTCGGGCATCCCCTTTTTGGCGGCGGGGCAACAATCGGCATTCTATCCGTTGGGGGTGATGTTTTATATTCTCCCACTCGCAACGGCGTATGGCTGGTTTATGGTGCTGAATGTAGGCTTCGCGGGCGCGTTGATGTACGGCTTCGGACTGAATGTGGGCATGGATCGGCTCGGCGCGATGGTGGCGGGTGTGACCTATCAACTATGCGGATTTTTCATCGCCAGCGCGGTGCATCCGATGATTATTGGGGCGGCGGTATGGTTGCCCCTGATTTTATGGATGGTCGAGTGGACGATTCGCGGAAAATTATTATTCAATCGACGGGCATCGGCGTTATATGTGGTGATTGGCGCGATCGCCGTTGCCTGTAACATCTTCGCAGGGCATATCGAAATGACGCTCTATACCTTGCTGATTGTGGGCTATTACAGCGCGGGGCGCTTGATTTGGGAATGGATAAACGGCAATCGGCGCGAATCGGTCAGTTCTGCCGTATGGCTATTGGGTATGGCGGGATTGGGGCTTGGATTAGGCGCGATTCAGATCATCCCACTCTATGAATTTGTGAACACCAATTGGCGGGCAGAACGCGCCAGTTTAGACACCGTTTTGGGATACGCCCACCCCATGCGCGACTTGTTGTTATTGCTCATGCCGAATTTTTTTGGCAACCCAACCCATCACAGTTATTTTGATATTTTCACGGGGCAGACCATCACCGACTTGACCAATTTGGCGGGCAATCGCATCACCACCATTGATTGGGGTATCAAAAATTATGTCGAAGGGGTGATGTATGTCGGTATCTTTCCACTGATTTTGGCGGGGATTGCTGTTTTGGATATGTTTCGCAATCGGCGAAAGGATAACCCACCCTATCGAATTTTGGTCGTGTTGTTAGCGGTTGTGGCACTCAGTTTCATGTTCGGATTGCCGACCTACGCCGTCATTTTTGCATTGCCTGGATTCAATCAACTGAATACGCCGTTTCGGTGGGTGTATGCCTTCAGTTTGAGCATCGCGCTACTCGCGGGATTCGGCATGACGCGCATCTGCACCGTATCGGCGAGAAAATTCTATCGCCGTTTGGGAATCGGTCTGATAGGGCTTGGCGGATTGGTGATAGCGGGTGTCGGTGTGGGTAGATTCGCCTTTTCATCGATCGAGCCGATAGTCACGCGCCTCGTGGAATCGTTGGAATTGGCGGGGAATGTGTTCAATTCTGCCAGCATGTTTTTCAGTTATCAAGCACCCAATATGGTGATATTCGGCGCGATGGTGATGTTTTCGGGCATGATACTGGTGGCTATCCCCGCCGAAAAATCGCGCAGACATACGATTTGGGGCATGATGGCAGTCGGCGGTATCGCGTTGGATTTACTGGTCGCATCGTGGGGATTTAACCCCGCCAGTGACCCCGCATGGGGCGATTTTACCCCGCCAGCCATTCAATTTTTAGCCGATAAACAAACCAATGGCGAGATTTTCCGCTATACCACCCTCGAAAATCACGAAGGTCATGCCTCGCTCATGCGTGCCAACATGACGTGGCGCTACGGCTTGGATGATGTGCGTGGCTACGAGAGCATCATATCGGGGCAATATGTGGCTTATATGCGCCAGACGAATCCGCAATATGAACTCGATTTTAATCGCGTGGCGGGGTTGTATTATTATCAACTGAATAATGATGAAATTGATTGGGTGCGGGTGAATTTGCTCAACGTGAGATACATCATCACGCATGTGGATTATCCCATGCCCGATATGCCCCAATTCACCGAAATTTATGCCGATGATTCGGTGCGGATTTACGAAAATGCCGATGCCCTACCCCGCGTTTTTCTGGTGGATGAAACCATCACTCTGCCCACCCTAGAGACCATCTCGCAAACGGCGACCATCATATCTGATACAGGGCGCGAAAAATTGGTGGAGGTGACGCTAACCGATGATAGATGGCTGGTCATCAGCGAGACGTATGCCGATGGTTGGCGGGCATTCATCCGACCACACGGCGCGAGTGACGACCAAGAAAAACCATTGCCCGTGCAATTGGTCTACGACAATTTTCAGGGTATCCAACTGAATATCGAGGCGATTCGTGATTTATACCCCGATATAGATTTATCTGACACCTTCACCCTGCGCGTAGTCTATAGCCCGACCAGTTTTCAGGTGGGGTTATTCGGCAGTGTGATGAGCGCGGGCATGGTCATGTTTTTGGTGGGTGTGTGGATATGGGGGACGATGACGGGCGGTAGCAAAGCCGATGAGGGTAGCGCATTCAACCGCGTGGCACGCAATAGCATCGCGCCGATTTTGCTCAATTTGTTCAATCGGGGGATAGATTTCGCTTTCGCCTTCGTCATGCTCCGCATTTTAGGACCGGAACAGGCGGGGATTTATTCGTATGCGATTGTGGTATTCGTGTGGTTCGATATTTTCTCCAATTTCGGACTCGATTTGTTCCTCATCCGCGAGGCATCACGCCAACGCGAACAGGCGGGTTACTTATTCATCAATACGACCATGATTCGGGTAGTTTTGGTGGTGGCGGGGATTCCGTTGCTCATCGGATTTTTGTTCATCCGCCAAGCGACCATCACCCCCGCCTTGAACACAGAGGCACTGTGGGCGATGGGCTTGTTGTATATCGGACTCGCCCCCGCCAGTATCAGCAAAGGTTTGACCTCGCTGTATTATGCGTTTGAACGGGCAGAATATCCCGCTGCCGTCGCCACGATTGCCACGCTGAATAAAGCCGTTTTTGGGGTGATTGTCCTGATTTTGGGTTACGGCATCATCGGCTTGGCGGGCGTGAGCATCGGCATTAATATCATCACATTGGGAATTTTATGGCTCGGCAGTCGTCAATTTTTACGCGGACAAGTCATACCATCCCGTCCCGATAGAAAATTGATGGGGAATATGATGCGCCAAAGTTACCCGTTGATGCTCAATCACCTGTTGGCGACCATCTTTTTTCAGATTGACATCGTGATTTTAGAGGCGTTGCGCGGGGCGCGGTTGGTCGGGCAATATAGCGTGGCATACCGTTGGTTGTTGGCGTTAAATGTCATCCCCGCATTTTTCACGCAAGCCTTGTTGCCGATGATGTCGCGCCAAGCGCAATCGGATAAAGTCGCGCTCAAACGCACGTATACGCTGGGGGTCAAATTGTTATTCATGTTGGCGATCCCGTTGGCGGTGATTTTCACCTTTCTCGCCGAAGCCCTAACGTTATTGCTCGGTGGCGCGGAATACATGCCAGTGGGGGCAATCGCGTTGCAAATTATGATGTGGAGCATCCCCATTGGTTGGATAAATAGCCTCACGCAATACGCGCTCATCGCGGTGGATTTGCAACGGCGCATCACGGGCGCATTTGCGCTGGCGGTGAGTTTTAACATCATCACCAACCTGATATTTATCCCGCAATTCGGCTATCAGGCGGCGGCAATCACCACCATTATGAGCGAAGGAGTGTTACTCATCCCGTTTGGGGT
>DAOTVP010000100.1:0-6667 GCA_034436155.1 Anaerolineae bacterium | reverse complement strand
CTCCAAAGTGGGGATAATTTTTATGGCTGTGTACAGGCAGATTATCTCCAAAGTGGGGATAATTTTTATGGCTGTGTACAGGCAGATTATCTCCAAAGTGGGGATAATTTTTATGGCTGTGTACGGGCGGATTAGCACCGCAAGGTGCGTATATCCGCCCTCAAACAGGCAAATGTGCAATCAAAAAGGCGCGTCTGATATAAACAGATGCGCCTTTCGATTATACATATAGAGGGGTTATTTATTTGGCGATTTCCACCACCCGCGTTTCACGGATGACTTGCACCTTAATTTGACCTGGGTATTGCATCGTTTCTTCGATTTGCTTGGCGATATTCTTCGCCAACTGCATGGCGGCGTATTCATCTACATGCTCTGGACGCACCAAAATCCGCAATTCACGACCCGCTTGGAGGGCATAACTTTGCTCGACCCCCTCGAAGCCATTGGCGAGTTCTTCGAGCGATTTGACACGGCGTACATACGAATCAATGCTCTCTCGGCGTGCGCCAGGGCGTGCGCCAGAGATGGCATCGGCGGCTTCGACAATATACGACTCGACATATTCTTGTTCCACCTCGTGATGATGCGAGGCAACGGCGTTCAACACACGCGGATCTTTGATCCCGTAGCGTTTGAGGAAATCCGCGCCGATGAGGGCGTGCGTGCCTTCGACCTCATGGTCAATTGCCTTGCCAATATCGTGCAACAAACCCGCCATTTTCGCCACTTGGACATCTGCGCCCAGTTCAGCGGCAATCATCCCCGCGATATGGGCGGTCTCTATGGAATGGGCATGTTGATTTTGCCCGTAGCTATACCGGAATTTGAGCCGTCCGAGCAATTTGATAATTTCGGGATGCAAGGCGTGGATACCCGTTTCGTAAGCGGCGCGTTCACCCTCTTCACGGATGGTTTTCTCGACTTCGGCTTTGGCATCTTCGAGCAATTTTTCGATGCGAGCGGGGTGAATTCGACCATCGACCACCAATTTCATCATGGCTTGTTTGGCAATTTCTCGACGAATGGGGTCAAAACTGCTGATGGTGATGGCTTCTGGTGTATCATCGACCACCACATCTACACCTGCCGCCAATTCAAAGGCGCGAATATTGCGACCATTCCGTCCGATGATGCGCCCTTTCATCTCATCGCCCGGTAAGGGGACAACGCTGACCGAAATTTCGGAGACGTGTTCGCTGGCAAGGCGTTGCACCGCCAACGAAATGATGTTTCGAGCGCGAGTATCTGCCTCTTCACGGGCTTCTGCCTCGACTTGACGGATGATACGAGCGATGTCGTTACGGGCATCGCGTTCTGCCAATTGCAACAGATGAGCGCGGGCTTCATCTATTGTCATTTGCGAAATGCGCTCTAATTCTTCCTGACGGGTTTGTTCTATCTTTTTCAGATCATTCTCGCGCTTGTCCAGATTGCTTTGGCGCTTATTCAGATTTTGTTCGCGTTTTTCGATCTTGTCGAGGCGCATATCGAGGTCTTCGCGCCGTTTTTGCAGACGCTCCTCTTCTTTATCCAATTCGCGTCTGCGCCGAGATAGCACCATCTCGGCTTCTTCTTGGATGAGGCGCACCCGTTCTTCGCCCTCCTGCAAGGTATTGGCAGAGAGTTCGTGTGCGTTAGCGATGATGGTTTTGGCTTCGGCTTCCGCCATCAATTTCCGATTTTTGCCCTGTCGGTTTTGGAAATTGATGAGCAAATATGCCCCAATTCCCGCGCCCGCTAAAAAGGCAATAATCCCTTCAATGATAAATACGATAATATTGTCCATTGTCTATTTTATAAGCAGGGATGAGGGTTCACACGCCTGCTGGTCTCCTTTCTGATGGATGATAGCGTCTATGAGGCGCATCATCAGCACATGACGATAAAAACATCAAAAACGGTTAGAACTCGTCTGATAAATCATCATCCCCACGCCTAAAAAAGTGCGGGTCATCTTGGACGAGTTCTTCGATTAATTGGGCTAAAACGGGTTTGATGATGTGATATTCAAAGCCACGGCGCATGAGAAATTGCCCGACTTTTTGCTTAAATTCGGCTTGGGTTTTGTGTTTGTATCGGCGCACTTTTTGTTGGGCGGCGCGATACGCATCGTCCTGACCATCTTGGTCGGCTAATACCTCGCTGATAATCGCATCAGAAATCCCTTTTTGACGGAGTTCGGTGCGTAATGCACGCGCCCCCCGCGGCTTAAATTCAGTGCGATTTGCCACCCAATAACGCGCAAAGGCTTCATCATCCAAATAGCGTTGGTCATTGAGTTTGGCGAGTGTTGCCTCGATCGCGTCATCTGAATAACCTTTTTCGCGCAGGTTCTTTTTAATTTCGGCGGTGCTACGCGGGCGGTATCCCAAAAAACGAACGGCGTGTTCATAGGCACGGTTGACCTCATCGCCAGCCCGCAGTTCTGCGATTTGGGCATCGGTCAAATCTTGCCCCTTCCGCAATTGCGCCGCCTCGATGAGGGTTAACCCAAAGGCAAATTCACCATCTAAATACACATTGACGCGCTCTTTATCTCGCTTCTGAATTTCTAAGGCTGTGATAATCGGCATGGCGCATCCTCTACAACTAGCCGTCACAAAACAAAAAAGCCGTAATCTCTCTATCCGATTACGGCTAGAAACTTGAATATGCTTCATATAAGATGCAACTCTACAATCCCATAGGCAATACAACCGATGGGGATTGTGTATCTATCAGATGATGATGGTCACATGAGACCATATTTTGACGATTATTATCCCAAAAAATCAGCCCTCTGGGTGCTTTAACGGGTTTTTTTTAGACATCTTATCTGCCACCTTAACGATGGGCAGGTTGGTTTTTCTTCAAGTTTTTTCTAATAGCCGTAATCTTTTTGTGTCTTTGATGAACACACATCGCAACATACGCCCCCCGCCCAAAGGCTAGGGCATCTGTCGTTAACACCGAGTGTGGCACATGACGTACCAGTTTTTGCTCGACTGAGACAGTATAAATATAGTGATGTCCCACTATATTTATACTATAGCACAAAATAGAATAACATAGCAAATTTTATATGATAATTGCCACATCAAATTGAGCCATAGCCACCACGCACGGCATTATCCGTATCTGAACAGATTGCCTGACGGCATTTTGGGGTAAAACGCCTGACAAAGATGAGCCGAATGGTGTATCATGGCGGGGTAAATATGTCTTGTAGGGACGTGATTCATCGCGTCTGTACAACCAGTACGAGGATTTGTCTATGCAAAATTTCACCCAACGCCCCATTTTGGTCATCGGCGGTGGCACATTTTTGGGGAATAGCATTATCGCGGCGTTGTTGCTAGAGGGTGTCGAGGTGACGACCATCGTCCGCCCCGATGCCGAAGCCAAACTCGGCGTACTTCATAACCAAGTACGTGTGCTGTTGGGCGATGTGTTTGAACCCGCCAGTTTGCGCGGACGTGCGCGGGGTTTTAGCACCGCTATCAACGCGGTCGGTAGCCTGACGGCAAATCCGCAACGTGGATTAACGCATCATCGGCTCAATTTCGTCTCGATTCGCAACATTTGCGCCATGTGTATCAGCGATGGGGTGTCTCATCTAATTTACATGAGTAGCGCCAGCGCCCCGTGGCTGAATCGGGGATACATCCGCGCCAAGCGCGATGCTGAAGCACATATCCGCCGCGTTGGATTGCAGGGGACGATCATCCGCGCCCCACTCGCCTATACGCATGGCGAATATCGTCCACCATTTTTTGAATGGATGACATTATTGGGAAGCATTCCCCTGATTAAACAATTTCGGATGAAACGCATCGCGCCTATGCCCATCGAGACCTTAGCGCGAGGTGTGGCGCGGGTGGCGCTTTTAGAAGGACGCAGGAAGCCGATTTATTACGCCTCCGATTTGCGAAAATTGGTCAAGCGCGATGAACGGACTACCCCACTCATCCCCGAATCGTTATGGGGCGTGAGTGACGACACGCCCCCCAATCGGCGCGGGGTTTATCTTCCGCAGACCGCATTAGATGATGATGCGCCCTTCGGTTGGATTCCGCCGACCGACTCATAGAGAGGCGATTTGCACATCCGTCCCATAGGCGATAAAACCGCTATCTGCTTTGCCAACAGGCACATCCACGCGCATCCCACCAATCGGTTGAATATCGCCCAATTCGCCCAATTGATACACCTCAAACCGTAGGCGCAACGCCGCGGCGGTCGTCTTGACGGCGATGGCTTCTTGGGCATGACTTTCGGAGAGGGCGAATAATAAATCTTCAGGATGTTCTGGTTGCCCATCGGTGGCGCTGACACGCACGACAATATCGGCAGACGATAACCCGCCCAAACTGCCCGGATGGAAGCCCACCACCACATACGAATCGCTATTGGCGGCAATAGAACGGGGTACAGCCACCACCAAACGTCGCGAGCTGACCACATCCACTTTACGCGGGGCAGAATGTTGTTTGATGCCACCTGTGGCTTCGTCATATTCGCGCAATTCTTCGACAGCGCGTTCTCCTAAATTGGTCAACCGATAGACCATCCCGCCTTCCATGCTGAGATAGTCTTTGGTGACTAAACGGCGAATTGCCTTCGAGAAACGACGGTCACTCATATCGAGGGCTTCACAAATTTGGTCGGCATCTGCCGCTTCGCCACCTAATCCGCCGACATACCGCAGAATATCCAATGCACCGGGCAAGGGTTCTAATGTTTTGAGGTGAAATGGTAGTTCCATAAATCACATCCCTAATCCTATAAAATCGTCTATAAGGTCATGTTAATTAGGAGGCGATGTATCGTGCCCCTACAGATGTATAGCGTTATTATAACCCAATTATCCGTGCCTTGCCCGTTAATTGTCCCAATGCATTGCGCGTATCGATAATCAGTCGGCTATGAGTCACCACATGCGCCCAATCGTAAGCGCGATGGTCGGTGAGAATCACCACACAATCGGCATCGGCGAGGGCTTGGTCGGTATAAACAATCGTTTTCACCAACTGCCCATGATGGTCATGAAATTCGGCGATATGCGGGTCATGACAGGCGACAATTGCCCCTTTTTGTTGGAGCAAATCCAGCACATCCAACGCGGGACTTTCGCGCACATCATCAATATCGCGTTTGTATGCCACGCCAAGTATCAAAATTTTTGCACCATTCAACGCTTTGCGCTCATCGTTCAGGGCGTGCATGACTTTATCCACCACATAAGCGGGCATGGCAGAATTGATCTCATCCGCCGTCTGAATAAATTTGACGTTATAGTGCAAGGTTCGCATTTTCCACGCCAGATAATGCGGATCGAGCGGGATGCAATGCCCACCTAAGCCCGGACCGGGGTAAAACGGCATAAATCCAAACGGTTTGGTCGAAGCGGCGCGGATGACTTCCCATACGTCGATGCCCAACTTATCACACATGACCGCCATCTCGTTGACCAAGCCGATATTCACCGCCCGAAAGGTGTTTTCGAGCAATTTCGACATCTCGGCAACGGTTGGTGACGAGACGGTCACCACTTGCTCCACCGCCATCGAGAATAACTCATAGGCGATTTCACTACAGGCAGGGGATATACCGCCAATGACTTTTGGCGTATTACGAAAGCCATATTTGGGATTGGCAGGGTCTATCCGTTCCGCAGAAAAGACCAAAAATATATCTTCCCCTACCGTAAATCCGTTTTGTTCGATAATCGGTCGCAAGACTTCGACTGTGGTGCCTGGGTAGGTCGTGCTTTCGAGCGAGATGAGCATCCCTGTGTGTAAATACGGGACGAGCGCATGAAGCGCCGATAACACATACGATAAATCGGGGTCTTTGGTTGGGCTGAGGGGGGTGGGGACGCAAATGATGGTGGCATCACAATCTTGATTGACGGCATAATCTGTCGTGGCACGCAAGCGCCCATCTTGCACCAATTGGCGCACGGTATCGCTGGGGACATCGGCGATATAACTCGCGCCACGATTGATATGGGCTACTTTTTGCGTGTCGAGGTCAATCCCAACCACGCGCAAGCCCGATAGGGCGAATTCGACCGCCATCGGCAACCCGACATAACCCAACCCAATGATAGCAACTTGTGCTTGTTTTGTATGTAATTTATCCAGAAGCAATTGTTTAATAGACATTCATATCCTCTTTTGTGTAGAATGGTTATTGTAGCCATAGCCATTATTCAATTCAAGCATGGCATTGATGCACAGAAGGATACACACATGGGCATTTTATTCTTCATGTTATTTGCGTTGACCTTGTTGGGGATTTATATCGCTATCCGTCGGCAACTCGCCGCGCCCGGTGTGATTGGCGCGTTGGGCATGATTGGGAGCATCGTTTTTATGACGTTATATCTGCTCACAGCCGAAATTGTGTTGATACAAGGCGTGATTTTTGGGGTGCTTATCGGCGTTTTATTCGCAGGGGCGACCTTTGCGATGGCATTTTACTTCCTCAAACAAGAGCAGAATAGCAAATCATCCTAATCAAAATATGGCGGATATACGCGCCTGACGGCGCTAACATTTATTCATACATGGCGGATATACGCGCCTGACGGCGCTGACATTTATTCATATATGGCGGATATACGCGCCTGACGGCGCTAACATTTATTCATATATGGCGGATATACGCGCCTGACGGCGCT
>DAOTVP010000099.1:0-10608 GCA_034436155.1 Anaerolineae bacterium | reverse complement strand
TGGTCTCATCCGACACTGTGGACAGTTCGACTATATTCCTGAAGCCAGACGGTATTTCAATGCCAATTATGAGCAGGCGCTTCAATTACTCCTTTGACGACTTTGCAAAAGCCCTTGAGAGCAAATATATATCTTAATCTCACTTGCTCCTACCCCGAATAATCTGCCAGATGCGTTGCGGAGAGATGCCATAGGCATTGGCGAGTTCGCTTAGGGCTTCGCCAGCCTCATAACGGGCTTTGATTTGTTCATTACGGAGTGGGATATTAATTGTCGGATTTGCCCGAAATTTGGCATGTCTAATCTGGGAGAGGATGACTTGTGGGGCAAAATCAATGCGACAGAGGGGTAAATAGATGCCGTGTAGCGAAGCAAGGGGTGTTCGCTCGTTGGGGTCACTGCTGTACCTTCGTAATATTCCCATTCATATCCCTCATAAAGCATCCCACGCAACGTCATATATCGTTCTGCCCATCCTTTCAATTTACACCCAACAATCTGCTTTTTATCCAAGTCATAGACAATATGGTCAAAGATAGTTTGTGCTAAACCTTGCTTATCTTGCTCATTAGAATTATGCCATGCAATTGTATTTTCTCCAATTAAATTTTGAATTTTTGTCAGTTCTATTGTTACCTTCTGCTTGTCGCTGGTGCGTGATTGCCACATCAATAAGTCGCGCTTATTTTGCTCCATGCGTTGCTCATATTCTGGGCGCGTGATGTGACCATCGCCATACAGGTGAATGGTTGCATCTATGCGCCGTTGGCATAGGGCGATAGATTTGGCTTTTTCGGCTTCAAAATCAGTTTCGTCTTGGATAGGTGTTTCATCCAATTGAAGCGCCCATTGCGCCATGATAGGGATGTATTCATCTTTCACATGCAATAATTCCATCAAACGGAAAAAATCGCCTTCAATCTCATGACGCATGACTGAATGGCGATTACATCCACAAGATGCACCCGCTTTATGGCGATACATCTTTTGTGATTTTCCACCTAAGCGAGAACGATATTTAGCGTTGCCAGAAGAGACGGCTAAACGCTCGCAATGGGCGCAATAGACCAAACCCGCCAATGGATAGTGAAAGTCCGTTTTTTTTAGACCTGCATCCCTACGTAAGCGGGAACGGTCTTTGCGTACTGTACCGACACGATATAGCAAGTCCACATCTAAAACGGCGTGTTCTGGATTAAGTTCAACATCTTCTATCATGACCAATTTGGCGCGTTCTTCTTTGGAACGTCCTAAGTTTGGAAGCCCGCCATATTGTTGAAGTTATTACATCCAATAATTGTATAATTTCCCCTTTTATTTTAGAATTAAAAACTAATTTCAAGAATTGATGTAGAATGATTATGGATTACCATTCGGTTGTTGATATTTATAAAACTGATTACAGTATTTCCGCTCTTCGCAAAGATTGGCTACCTTTAGCAGTCTCATTTTTATACCTTGTCTTTAAGAAAAAGCATCAGATTTCTTTAGCCTACGATGTTTTCTCCGAGCAACTTGATATGTATATCGAAAATATCAATGAATCCTTACATCCCCCAGATAAATATCGCCATAACGCAAAAATCTATATTGATTTGTGGATTCATGAATCTCATTTGATTCGCCGAATTGTATACAATGATACCTATCTTATTCAACTGTCCTCGCATGGTGAACGTTTATTGGGCTGGTTTGAGGATATGCAAAATCGCTCAATTATTGGCACAGAGTCGCGGTTAATGAATATTTTATCACTCTTGGATGATGTGGTTACACGGAGTACCGATGATGTTGCAAAGCGATTACAAATACTTTATGACCAACGTGACCAAATTGATAAACAAATTGCCCATATTCAAGAAACACAACAAGTGGATGGGCTAACGGATTCACAAATTAAAGATCGCTTAAACCATGCCTCGAATATGGCAACTCAACTGTTAAGAGATTTTAGCCTTGTTGAGGAACGTTTTCGAGAGATGGCACGCACGATTCAACAAGCACAATTAAACCCTGATATGCGCCGAGGTCAGGTTCTGGCGACTGCCTTAGATGCCAATGACCAGCTTGAAGCAAGTGATGAAGGGCAGAGTTTTCGGGCTTTTTATGATTTAATTACACATCCCCAACAGCGAGAGTATTTTGAAACATTGCTTCATACTATTTTCAATATGCCACGCCTTATGCCGTTTGTGTCTGATAATATCATTTTACAACACCTTACATCGCATTTATTGGATGCAGGTGAGCGTGTCAATCGGTCTAACCAGCGTCTTGCCGAACATTTACGACGGATTGTAGATACGAGTAATATTGCCCAAAGTCGGCGCGTACAAACATTATCCGGTGAAATAAAACATCTGGTGAGCAAACTGAATACAACATCATTTATCCATTCATCGCGCACATTCTATACAATAGAAGGAGACCCTGATGTGGACTTGCCATTGGAACGCCCGCTATATGTGCCAACAGAACAAATTATAAATTCAGAGCGCCCACGTAGTGCGTCTAATTTGATAGATGCGGATGCGCTACAAATGCTCTATAACACCTTTTATATTGACCAAACACTTTTACAAGATAATATTCAGCGTATGCTCATGAGCCGCCAAGAAGTATTTTTAACTGAGCTTGTTACAAGTTATCCTATTTCGCAGGGCATTGCTGAGGTGATTGCCTATTTGCTCATTGCGACAGATGCACCTCACCATCTGATTGACCGTACCATACAAGACACAATCGCTATTAAAACGTATCGTGGAGATGAAAAAGACGTGATTGTTCCGCGAGTGGTATTTCGTAGGATGCCCAAACAAATGGATGTGATACATGGTGGATAATCAGCCCAAATTTGAAGTGTATGCCCCATCTATACGTAAATTGTTAAAAGGGGTGGTCTATCATGATGACCCTGTTTGGATACAAATTCGTGATTATGAATTACCGATTCGTGAGTATTTAGCCAAAATTGGCTTGGGGCTTCATTTGGATGAAATTGGCAATTTCGCCTATTTATATGACCAGAGTCGGGATGATGATGCGCCCAATGCCTTACCCGCCTTGACGAATCGGCGTAATTTGTCTTTTTCGGATACCCTGCTATTAGTTCTTTTGCGCGAGCGTTTAGATGAACATGAAATGCGCGATATAGAGGGCAATCGGCTCATACTGAGCATAGACGAAATCGGAGAAATGTTCCGTATTTTTGTCAGCCAAAGCACCGATGCCCAACGCATAGACCAAAGTATTTTGGGTAGTATTAACCGCCTGAAGAAATATGGGTTTCTCACGGAACGGTATGATAAACGATATGAGGTGCGCCCACTGCTTCGTGCAAAAATTAGTGCCGATGTGTTAGAAGAAATTAAATCACGTTTACAACAGTATATTCAGCAAAATAATGCGCCAGAACCAGAGGATGATGATGGGGAATCTGTTTAATGAGCAAATGGGCTTTCGTTTGCAACGCTTAGAAATATACAATTGGGGAACATTTGATAAAGAAATCTGGACGATGACCCCCAATGGTCACACGGCTGTTTTGACAGGTGCAAATGGATCTGGTAAGTCAACGGTGGTGGATGCGCTTCTCACACTCTTGATTGAATCGCGCCAAAGGAATTACAATCTTGCTTCGGGTGCAAATAGTGGGCGCGAACGGTCTGAACGGACTTATGTGCGTGGGCAATATAGCCGTTCCCGTGGCGATAGCACCCTCGAAGTTAAAGCCAATACATTGCGCGATAACCAATCTCATAGTATTTTATTGGCTGTTTTTTATGATGCTTCACAAAATCGTTTTGTCACATTGGCACAGATTTTATGGATTAGTAATGTGGATAGAGTCGAGAAGCGGTTTTATGTTGCATCCTGTGACTTATGTATCGAAAAGCATTTCCCACAACGCCATTTGACTCAGCGCGACTTTCCACCTGCTATACAGAAACAGATTCATGTATTTTCTAGCTTTTCAGACTATATCACAGAAGCACGTAAAGCACTTGGTTTGAGCGGAAAATCAAAAGCCCTGAGTTTGTTCAATCAAACGGTATCGGTGAAAGATATTCCGAGTTTGAATACCTTTATACGCGAACATATGCTCGATAAGGGCAACCCAGAAGAGCGTGTTGAGGCACTTCGCGCACAGTACCGAGAACTCAATGAAGCCTATAATGCCATTCAACGTGCCACAAAGCAAATGCAGATTCTCACCCCTCTGGTGAAGGCGAGTGAAGATTATTATCGCTATCAAACACAATCTGAGCAGTATGAATTGGCGAAAACGATGGTGCCATTTTATGTGGCATCAAAGGCGAAAGATTTACTCAACAACGCGATACGAGATGCGACTTATCAACTCGAATCAGAGAACAGTAAAAAAGCGATACTGGATTCAGAGTTAGAAGACCTACGTGATGAGCAAGAAGGTATAAAATTATCTATCCGTAATGATAATGTGGTACAAGAAAAGCGCGAGGTACAATCAAAAATTGAGAATCTGCGTCAACGCATTCAGATGCTCCAACGGATGGCGGATAAGTATGATAGATATGCGCGTATTTTGGATTTAGTCCCGTATCGTACCCATGATGATTTTTATCAAAATCGGGCGAGCGCCGAACAACGCCAACAACAATTTAGTGGAGAAATACAAATCCTCCAAGAAAAACACGATAATATTGTGTTGGAAATTCGTGATTTGGCGGAAAAAGGCAAGGCGTTACAAGATGAAATCGTATATCTCCGTGCTAACCCCAGCAATATCCCGCAATCGGTGGCGCGTATCCGTCAGATGATGTGTGAAGCATTGAATATCCCTACGGATAGGCTGATGTTTGTCGGCGAATTGCTCAAGGTGCGCTCACAAGACGCTCAGTGGGAAGGGGTTTTAGAACGCCTACTCAATGGCTTTGCCCAAGATTTAATCGTCCCAGATGCGTTATATCATCAAATAAGCCAATTTGTAGATGAGCAACATTTACGTGGGCGGTTGGTTTATCATCGCGTCTCTTCAAACATATCCCGTCAACCCATAACAGAACGTACTCATCTGGCACAACGTGAGATGGCATATCAGAAACTCGAAATTGCCCCGAATACCCCTTATCATGATTGGTTAGCCGATAACTTGATGCACAAATTTGCGTATGTATGTTGCGACACACTAGCCGATTTTCAACAAGCGGAACGCGCCATTACTCGACAAGGGCAAATTAAACATAGCCGAACCCGTCACGAAAAAGATGATCGCCATGCCTTAAATGATCGCACCAAATATGTGCTTGGCTGGGATAATCGCCAAAAGTTACGCCAATTAGAACGTGAACTCTCAGAGATAAGCGAATTAGGGGTATCGCTTAATAACCAACTTATCTCGGTAGATGCCGAAATCCAGCGCCTACAACACGAGATTCGTTCCGTAGACAATTTGCTAGAGATCGCATCTTTTGAAGAGATTGACTGGCGTACACCTCAAACCACATACGATAGATTGCAACAACGCCTTACCGAATTGAATCAACAATCCAAACACCTCCATCAACTTGAGGCACGTCTGAGCGCCCTGCAAGACCAAATCGCTGAAAAGCAAGCCCAACTGAATCGTCTTATTGGTGATATTCGCCTCACAGAATCGCGTATAGAGGGTTATAAGGGACAAGTACGATGGGCAGAAGGGCAACTCGCACAAGCGACCATCGAGCATGAACGTCTGTGGGAGCAAATTGCCGACATCATCACCGAAGTTGATAAAGAGAAGGAGATGATGACGATTGAGAATTTCAATAGGCGAACTTATGAAATTGAGGACACCATCCAGCGCACGATAAGTCGGTTTAAGGGGTTTATGAATCAGCTAGAACGGGATATTACGGGTTGTATGATTCGTTTTCGGAGTGAGTATCCAGATGAAGGGGTCTCGCTGACGGCGGAACTCGCTTCGTTAGATATGTTTTTGCAGATTTACAATCGATTAGAGACAGATGATTTACCGCGTCATCAAGAACGTTTTAAGCAGATGGTGGATAGCACCGTAGCACGGGGTATTCAGATATTTTACAGCTATCTCAGAGACCAAGAAAGAGAGATTGACCGTAGTATTGCAGAACTCAATGATTCTTTAGCCAATGTAGATTATGGCGGCGGTTCGGTTATTCGACTCATTGCCGATTCGACTCATGACCCCGAAATCAATGATTTTCTGCGTGACTTAAAAGCGTGTTTTATGGATGTCGGGGATAGTTCGCCAGAAGAACGCCAGCGCACATATAATCAGGTTAAAGCACTCATCCAACGGTTTGATAACGACCCCAATTGGATGCACCGTGTGATAGATGTCCGTCGTTGGCGTTCATTTTCCGCCGAACAGCGTGATTCCGATGGGCGACAGATCGATTATTATAGCGATTCATCGGGTAAATCGGGCGGGCAAAAAGCCAAACTCGCTTATACAATTCTCGCCTCTGCCATTGCCCATCAATATGGATTACAAGACACAACACCGAACAATCGGACTTTTCGCTTTGTTGTGATTGATGAAGCATTTAGTAAATTGGATGATGAAAATGCACGCTTCGCTATGAAGCTGTTTGAACAATTAGGTCTACAATTACTGGTTGTAACGCCGATGCAACAATTGCATGTGATAGAAAGTTATGTCAAATCCTATCATCTTGTGGTGAATAATACTGAAGGGAGCTATTCACGATTATTTAACCTGACAGAAGGCGAATATCGCCAAAAGAAACGTGAATTTTCGCTATGATAACGCCAGATGAAATTATGGTGCGTGCGAAACGCAAATATATTTCAGTTTTGCAAATGTGGTTATTAGGTGATAATTTTACGCCACTTGAATTTCCTGTGAATGGATTATCAAAAGAGGTGTCCCAACGCCAAAAACAAATTGAAGCCTTGCGAGAATTCTCTAAAGAGAGGCGCAAAACAGGTTATGATATTGAGTGGGAGACGGCCAACATGCAAATGCTTGGTAAACAGACCTCTCCCCGCCGTATCATTATTTCCAGTTTAGAGGATTATTTGTTATTCATCCACAAAACTACAGAATTCAATCAATTTGCTGGTGATGTCAAAAAAATTCGCGCTAAATTTCCGCAATTGGAAACATGGTTACAAAGCTATCCGCAACGTGTTATCGAAAAACATGGACATTGGGATGACTTATTAGTCGTATGTGATTACTTTGTCAAACATCCCCGCCCGAATATGTATATCCGTGAATTGCCAATATCCGTACATACAAAATTTATTGAAACACACACAGCTATCCTACGTGAGTTATTAGACCAACTTTTGCCACCCAATACCATAAACCACCAAGAGTCGCATTTTAATAAACGATTCGGTCTTAAAGATAAACCTGTGCTGGTGCGCCTACGTTTATTGGATGAACAACTGGACTGGTTATATCAGATGCGTGTGGATGACATGACATTACCTGTTTCACAACTCAATGATTTGCTGATAAATCATATCAAGCCCAAACATGTTGTCATTGTCGAGAATTTAATTAATTTTCTCACATTGCCAAGATTGCCTAATACAATCGGCTTATGGGGGGGCGGATTTTCTATTCACAATTTAGCCGATCTGACCTATTTGCACCAAGCGCATATCGTGTACTGGGGAGATATAGATGCACATGGTTTTGAAATTTTGTCTGATCTGCGCGGGATTTTCAGCTATGTACAATCGATCATGATGGATAACGATATTTTTGAAACGTATCATCAGTATGTCGTTGAGGGTAAACCGAGTCGTTCTGAACGATTTGCCAATTTGACTGCTTCAGAATCCGCTATGTGTCAAAAAATAGTCGCAGGTAACTTGCGTTTGGAACAGGAGCATATCCCACATCATGACGCGGTGGTATTGTTGCGAAAAGCAATATTGAATGATTGGTAGTCTTGCAGGATAGAACTCTTTTTTTACACACTCAACCGATAACTGGTGTATCTCATCATGGATACGGAATACAGATGATATATGCACTAGGCGCTAATTTTCCTGTACCGTTCAGATTAACGCATCTGAATTTCCAAGCGCATATCTACCACATCGCCTTCATCCAATTTTTCGGCTTTGCGAATAACATTCTTAATCGGCACGAGATATATCCCATCTTTGGGGAATAACGATGTCGTCCATTCGGTGTTGCCAATCTGAACTTTCACAGGAATCACACCCCAGCCATACGTCACCGCATTGGCAATGGCTTTGATGTCGTCACTTTCTTCGGGTGGGATAGCCACAAAATAAAATGGGGCAGGTCCGCGCCATTGGATAATCGTGCCAGAAAATTCGATCGTCATCATTTTACCTCTACAATCAGCCCATCACTCCAATTGTACTTAGCATCCATTTTGGCGCAAACCGCTTGATGAATGTGTGGCTCATTATCAGGTGTGATGATACGCCCCATCGCACGATGATGCGCCACCAGCGCATTTTTATCATCCCGCGTGCCAACACTAAATTCGACTTGTGGATTGTTGAGGATGTTCTGTACCCAATGGGCATTTTCACGCATTTCGCTCACCATATAATACGCGCCATCATGCTCCACATACCAAATTTCGATGCTATGCGGATTGCCCGATTTATGCCCAATGGTGGTGAGATATAAAAATGTCTCCGCCATGATTTACATCCCCTTTAGCCACGCTTGAATAATCGCAAACCCCTCTGGATGAATACGGTGATGTACCCACACGCCCCGATTTTCAGAAATAATCAGACCTGCTTCGCGCAATATCTTGATGTGATGCGAGATAGTCGGTTGGGTGAGGTCAAAATGTTGTTCGATATTACAGGCGCATAATTCACCATCGCCATCGCGGATGAATTGTAATAATTGCACGCGCACAGGATGACTCAGCGCCTTAAAGATGTTAGCGAGTCGTGTGGCTTGATCATTCGATAGGGTTATATCCGTTGTGCATACGGGCGCATGTTGAGGGGCAATTTGTATATGGGGCATATTATTCATCCTTATCGCTCATTTTAAGTATTATATATCCAAAATTGCTTATATAGAAAAGTATCTATGTCATGCTTTACTCATGACATCATGCACTCATCTGATGTTGGGCATGATGGTAGCATAGAGATAGATAAGTATCTATATATTGAAAGGATGATGTTATGTTGACCATCAAAGTTCTTGGTTCTGGATGTCCCAATTGTAAACGGCTCGAACAAGAAGTGCGCGAAGCCCTGACGGATAGCACCATCGAATACGAAATCATCAAAGTGACCGATTACGCCGATATTTCCGCTTATAACATCCTCAGCACGCCCGGATTGGTGATGAATGAGACGGTTGTGTCTGCGGGTCGAATTCCCAAACGGACACAAATTTTAGATTGGGCGAAGCAATTCAGTAATTAATCTATATCAATATCAACAAAGGAATCATCATGCGATTAACTCGTCTTGACCACATCCAAAGCACACGTACCGCCATCGGCATCATCGCGGTATTGGCGGTGATATGGTGGATACTCTATAGCAATCTGCAACCGATTGCCGATTGGTTCACCTATGGCTTATTGCGCCTCGATCACGAGAGCCAATTCGGTGAGGCGCTCAATTTTTTTGTATACGATGTCCCCAAAATTTTGTTGCTCCTCGCGGGCATGATTTTCCTGATTACCTTGCTCCAAACTTTTATAGATGTGAATCGGGTGCGGACAATGGTCGAAAAACGCGGTGAAGGCGTTGGTAATCTGATGGCATCAGTTTTTGGCGCACTCACCCCGTTTTGTTCATGCTCATCCGTGCCGTTATTTATTGGATTTGTTCAGGCGGGTATTCCTTTGGGCATCACATTCTCATTCCTGATTACGTCACCCATTATGAACGAAGTGGCATTTGTGATGTTATTGGGATTATTCGGTTGGCAAGTGGCGTTGATGTATTTAATCTCTGGCATCGTGATTGGTGTGGTAGCGGGCATCATTTTGGGGCGCATGAAACTCGAAAAGTATGTCGAGCCGATGGTCTACGCCGTCAAATCACGCCCAACAGGGGATGATGGTGGCATGTTGGCATACACGCCAACATGGTCAGAACGGTTTGACCAAGCCATCACCAGCACCCGCGAAATCATCAGCAAGGTGTGGTTATTTGTGATTATCGGCATCGGTATTGGCGCGTTTATTCACGGATTTATCCCCGAAGAAGCCTTGACGAGCATCATGGGGCAGGGGGCATGGTGGTCTGTGCCGATGGCAGTCGTGCTGGGCATCCCGCTCTATTCCAACGCCGCAGGGGTTATCCCGATTGTGAGCGCCTTGTTGGGCAAAGGCGCGGCACTCGGCACGGCATTGGCATTCATGATGTCGGTGGTGGCATTAAGCCTGCCAGAGATGATTATTTTGCGCCGTGTATTAAAACCGCGTTTAATCGCTATTTTCGTCGGTGTAGTCGCGTTCAGCATTATGCTCACAGGCTATCTGTTTAATTTTGTGATAGTGGTCACATAGTAAGTGATGAGACCTCTAAGTTGTAATCAATGATAAACCATAAGGTCATCCAATAATGATAATCGTCCGATTTAGAAAATGATAACGTTTTGCGAACAAA
>DAOTVP010000098.1:0-18953 GCA_034436155.1 Anaerolineae bacterium | reverse complement strand
TGTTGTTTCTGTGGTACATTTAAGCATAAGAGAGTCTCCGTGTCTGTGTTTATGTGATAAATCCACATTACTCGGTTTCTCTCTTTTTCGCTAGCTGACTTTGCAAAAGCCCTTCATCGCTACAAACATTTCGGCTATAATACGTAAGGATGCTCCTTAATTACACTGAAAGGATTTATCATGTCCAATCAATATCCACCACCAGGCGGTGGTTATCCACCACCAGGCGGTGGTTATCCACCACCAGGCGGTTATCCACCACCACAGTATCCACCACAAGGCAGTGGCTATCCACCACCACAATATCCACCACAAGGCGCTTATCCACCATCGGCGATCCCTCCTAAACCACCGAAAGCGGGTGGCAAACGCTCACCTTTGGTTATTGGCGGGGTGATAGGCGCGATTGCATTGGTCGCAGTAGTAGCATTTTTGTTATTACAAGGTGGCGGTGGTGGTGCATTAGCCAGTAGCTACGGCGCAGATAAAATGCCAAATACGTTCAGCATGTATGCCTCGATTCGCACAGACGATGGGTATATCAACAGCCTAAACGATATTTTTGTGCGCTTCCGTGACCCGATTGCCCAAGTGATGCGCGATATGACAGGCAGTTCTCAAGGCATTGATACCCTGACGCTCCAAAGTTTATTAGACCAAGCGGTGCAAAATAGTGGAATTGGCTCCAATTTTAATAGTTCAATTCGCTCATGGCTTGGCAATAACGCCGCAATTGGTGGTGGTATTGGTTTGGATGGACGGAGCGCCGATGTATTGGTCGCGGTTGCCATCACCAACAAAACAGAAGCCCTGAATTTTGTACGCGCCAATTTTATTCGTTATCCAGAAGATTGGACAGAATCGCAAAATGGTGATTTCACCATTTTCACGTATTACTATCCATCTAGCGAGCCAGAATTTAACCGTCAAGCGATTGGGGTGAGCAATGATGGATTCTATATCGCCAGCAGAGGCGCACTTCTGCCGATTTCTGCCCCATCTAGCCCATTATCGACCGATAGCAAATTTACATCTACGTTAAGTACCTTGCCTGCGGGCAGTTATAACATCACCCTATACGCCAATGTAGATACACTTCTGACTGCGGCGCGTTTGGATGGTCAAATTCTGCGTGCGGTGAATGCGCTAGGCATGAATGGGACAATTGCAGGGGGAGCGACTATTTTGGATGGGCGCTCATTCACAATTGATATGGCGCTCAAACCCTCTACCACTGGTCAAACGGCGTTCACGGCGATTTCGACACCGCTTGACCTCGATTTTGCGCGATTTATGCCTCAAAATACCGTGCTGATGGCGCACGGCTCAAACCTCAAACAAGCCTATGAAGTGGGTATGAGCTTGTTGCGGTCATCCGTCACTGGGTCACAAATCGTAGATCAGGCTCTACAACAAATTTCATCTGCGACATCGATTATCGGGCTGAATTTCCAAAGCGATATTATAGATTGGCTGACGGGCGATTATGCCATATATGTCTCTGCCGATGTGAATCGTGTCCTAAGCCTGATATCGAATCCTGCTAATGCCTTATCGGGTGATTTAGGGGTCGAAGCGGGCTTGCTCATCAAAGTGACCGATAGCGCAAAAGCCAGCAATATCGTAGAACGCCTCGCGGGTGTCTTGGGATTAGCGGGTGGTCAAATCGGCTTGCGTGTAGACCGTGAGCAAATCGGTGGCGCAAATGCAGTTGTGATCGACCTCCGCAATCTAGGCGTGCCGATAAAATTGCTGATTGGCGCGAATAACGATGTGTTGATTATGGGGACATACAACAGCGCCCGCGATGCGCTCAATGGCGCAGGTGGTCTGAACGGGGTTGGACGTTATCAGGATGCGCGGGGTTATATGCTCGGCAACAGCACCACACTTGCCTATATTGACCGTGAGATTTTGCAAGTAGGCGTGTTATTAACCGTTTTGGGACCCGCTATCAATAATGTATTTGATACCATTGTGGATGAATTGGGTGGCAATAGTAATAATCGTTCATCACCGAGTACACCATCGCAAGCGCAAATTCAACAAATGCAAGACATGGCGAATCGGGTTATCAGTTTATTCAACACCAGCACCATCACCACCGCCGTCTTATCCGATGGCACATTCCTCGCCAGAGCAAATATCACCCTCGCCCCCTAAAAATAGGGGCATATAACAAACAGGTGGGTCATTGCCCACCTGCTTGTTATATAATACAAAAAATCGTTATCTTCAAAGGAGAAAACCACATGAAACGATTTATTGTATCCTTATTAATGGTGTTTGTATTGGCATTAAGCCTCTCTATCACTCAAGCCAAGCCTGCACAGGTGACGCTTGCCAATGCGTTCTTTGCCGATCAAATGCCTGCAGGTGCAGATATTTACATGGCAATCCGCACGGATGATGCCTATATAGACGAATTAAATAGCCTTTTGAGCAAAATCACCACGCAACTCAGCGATATGAATATCCCAATACAACCGAATTTGGGGGTGCGTCAGATGTTGGATATGGCGGTTATGTCTGCGATGCGCCAAGGCGATTTTGCCACAACGATACGCCCGTGGTTGGGGTCAAGTATGGCGGTGGCAGTTTATTGGGGAGATCGTTTGCCAGAAGAAGCCTTTATCGCCATTGACCACAACAACCGCGAATTAGCCGAAGCCTTTATCGAGAATGCAATTTTGAATATTGGCTTACAAACATCGGTAGAAGGGGATTTCACCATCTATAGTGGCAATAACGGCATGTTGAATATTGGGGTGAATAACGATGCCATTTATTTGGTATCTGAACGCGATTATTTGCCTATCAATGGGAATCCTGCCAATCCATTAAACGCCGATGCAAACTTTCAGAAAGCGGTAGGGGCATTACCCGCGCCCAACTATAATGTTTTGTTGATGAGTGATACGAGCATCCTCATTCAAGCGATAGATTAATAACCGTTCATCAACGCGCAATCTGGTACGTCGCTTACTGTCCGATACCTACACCGCCATCGGCGCGACTATCGTCAACGGCGTATCGCCCACGCTTGACATCGCACAGATAGGCTTACCCACCGAAATCATGAGCCTCATCAGCACGCCAATAGACCCTGTTTTCGCGCAAAACATCCCCGCCAACGCCACGGGTGTTATTCATGGCACCAACCTCCTCGCGCCTTATAACGCGCTGATAGATTTGGTATCAGCACAAACACGTCAAGATTTACGGGGTCAATTGAATCAGGCACAAGCCATGTTTGGGTTTGATGTGATAGAATTGCTATTTTCGGGCGATTTTGGGGCGTATTTCACCTATAAACCCGAAGGCATTGTGACAATGCTGAATCAACAACTGGAGATGCTAGAGACTAACCCATATGGGTTCTCCACACTCAATGTCGAGAATGTTTTGGATATGGGCATCATTTTTGAAATTTCAAATCCAGAACAAGCCCAATCTTTGATTGACCAGCTTGCAAACCTATATAATATGTTGGGTGCAAATACAGGTGTTACCATCACCCGTGAAGAGATTGCGGGTAACAATGCCTTAATTCTAACCCTGAGTTCTTCTGGTATGGATGATATTGATGTGGTCATCGGCGCAAACGAGACCCTGTTTGTCATCGGCACACGCCAGAGCGTCACCGCCATCCTCAACGGTGAAGGCGGATTTGATAGCAATCCGTTTTATCAAAATTCACTGCGGTATACCTTGCCCACCATGACACATTATTGGTTTTTAGACCGTAATATCGTCACAGTCGCAGGGGGAACTTTAGCCTTGTTGTCGCCTCAAATTGGCATGGTGTTCGCCAGTATTAACGACAGCCTTGTCACACCCAACCCGACCGATGTGGCGTTGCAAGAGGAACGATTGCGCGAACAAAATCGTCAATCGATATTATCGGCGATCGAATTCAACAATACGATGCAAAATATCGCACAACTTTTTGATAACGCAACCGTATCTGTGAGTAGCAAAGAAGGCATTTTATTCGTGCGGGCGGTCATCACTCTGAGCGAATAGCCTAATTTTGATACATCGTGGCATGAGCGAGATAGTTCATGCCACGATGCACATCATAACCGCCACAAACACATCATCGCAATCGAGCCGATCGAAAATCAACATCTTTTTCGCCAATTTCAAAAATTCGTTTAAGAGATAACCAACACCCCGTTAAATCTATTTGGATATGCGCCCTCATGCACTACACTATACCAAACGATGATGATGAAAGGTGTTCACAATGGATAAAATAACCATCTTTGGCGATATTCACGGCAACTTGCCTGCGCTTGAAGCGGTCTTTGCCGATATGGATGAGCGTGGTTTGACCGATAATCGATATTGTTTGGGCGATTTGGTCGGATATGGGGTATTCCCCAACGAAGTAGTCGAAATGATACGGAGTCGGAATATCCCCGTTATCATGGGCAATTACGACCAAGGGGTCGGTCATGATAGTGATGATTGTGGATGTGCGTATAAAGCGCCCGAAGACGAAGCGCGTGGCAAATTATCCATCGCGTGGACGAATCAGCACACCACCGCCGAGAATAAAGCCTATCTCCGCACATTCGCCCAAAGTATCGCGTTGGATATGGGCGACCTCAAGGTGCTATTGGTGCATGGCAGTCCGCGTAAAATCAACGAATATCTGTATGCAGACCGCCCAGACGATAGTTTCGAGCGCATCCTCGACCAATTTCACGCCGATGTGTTGGTATGTGGGCATACGCATCTGCCCTATCACAAAATTTTGCCCAGTGGACGGCATATCATCAACGCGGGCAGTGTCGGCAAGCCGAAAGATAAAGACCCGCGTGCCTGTTACATCACCTTAGCGGTGGATGGTCGTCAGGTGACGGTGGATTTTATCCGCGTAGAATATGATGTAGAACGGATAGCCAGCGCCATCGAAGCCAGCGACATGCCGAGCGAATTCGCCCAAATGTTGCGCGACGGCGCGGGGTGATGAATAAATCCCCATTTGGCATTTCGTGGACATGATAGACACGTCTTAAATGTCCACGAAATACCCGTACCAACGAGCCTGTATGACGTTTTATCATGCGTTTTGCGCTTGCCTATGGCGCGGATTCTGGCGACTGACTAAACAGATAATCCAACACATTGGCATCAGAAAATGACGACTGATTAAAATAGAATACCCCGCTTTGTGTGCCGAAGAAGAACGGCAAATCTTGGGTGGCGGTCAAATCGAGGGCATTCACATCGCCTTGAACGGCTTGCAATTGGCGGATTTCTTCTGCGGTGAAATTCCCACCCACCTGCACCACGCCCAATGACGATGATAACGCCGAATTGAGCGACCCGCCAGACCTATCCGCCGCCGATAGCGACACGTCACTCTGCGCCTCATCAAATTGGACTTGTGTGCCTGCGACAGATGTAATCGTGGCTTGCACATCGGCATTGGCGATTTGAATCCGCACCGACCCGCTTAACACTTCGGATGTCCAACTGCTCGGACGGCGACGGCTGGTGACATCCCCAAACGCATCTACTTGTTCGGAGGTCGAAACACTTTCGAGTCCCGCCACATCCCCACGCCAGAAGAACATCGAACCACCCGCGATTTCAAATAATGCGCCGTTGATTTCTAAATAGACGGGGCGTTGTGTCGGCGTAGTTTGGATGAGGACACCATTCAGCGACACATTTGAATCGAGGTTGTCATCGAATAAAATATCGATCGATTGCATCGCGCCATAATCGGGCAAATTCGGATTGCCAATTTTGAGCATATCCACGCGCAAATTTTCATCCACCGCACGCAACAAATCGGCACTCACCCACCCTGTTTGATAGGGATTATTGGGCAAAATCACGCGCACCCATGCGTTATCTTCTGTGCGGGCAATGGCAATCACCTCTTGCGTAGGGATAAGCGATTCGACCACGATAGAGACATTGGTTGAGGGCATACTGCGGATATTCACACGAATATCCAACGGATTTATCATCACGAGGCGATCTATCGTATTGGGTGGGAGGATGCCCTTATTGACGACTGTCGCGCCACCGAACACAATCAATTTTATCGTTTCGTCTGTATTCGTATCGGGGATATTGGCTTGAATGTTGACCAATGCCACGCTAAACGGGTCTACTGTAGCATCATCGCCCACCCCAACACGGAACGCTAACACATCATCGGTGAGGCGGTTGCTATCACTCGTTTCGAGGGTGATTTCACCCGTTTCATCCACGACCAACATTTGAATCGGTTGTCCGCCACCGTAACAAATCGTGTCCCACGTCACATCACGACATGAATCATTGGCGGTGATAACTGCCGATTTCACGAATGCGGTGCGCGTGCCACTCGAAAATGTGACATCGCTCGGCGGGGCGAATCCATCCACCATCGGCTCGAAAAAGTTGCGGAAAATATCCACTGCGCCCGCGCTTTTAGGGGTCTCGAAACGGAAGGCATACAAACGGTTGTTCAATTCAGTGATATAAATCCGCCCAACCATTGGTTGACCGCCACGAAATACCTCAAACGAGGCGGTGAGCCATTCATGATATTCGGCGTTATACACCCGTTGTGTGAATGTGCCGCCTTCGGCAAATTCGGCTAGAATTACGTCCATCGCGGTTTGTGTATCGGGATATTCCAGTTGAGCAATGGCGGCAATCGTCAAGCGTGAGGCATCGTTTACAGGACGGAACACGCGCCATATCCCATCGGAAAAACGGGTGGTATCTTGCCATGTTTTGATAATCGGATAGGGAATAATGCGGTTGATAAATTCGTAGCGCCAATCGGACACATCATCCAATTGGAGGCTTTGAGCATCAAAAAATTGGATGGAATTCGCCATTGCGCGGAATAACGCATCTCGATTGACACGCGCCCCCTCACGGGTATCCAACGAAAAAACCATGCCCCGTTCACCTTGCGCGGTTAGGCGATGAAACACCAACGCCTCGCCATTCCAGATTGTGCCATCGCTGGTCTGATAGGTATGCGAAAAACGCAATCCGCGTTCATCACCGAGCCGATACACTTGGGCGGCGGAGAGTAATTGCAGTTCAAAACGGCGTTGCGCCGTCTCTAACACGCCGAAAATATCGTCCGGTGCGCGGAAATAATACACATTGAGTGTTGCGTCTCCAGTTGGACTGGTGGCGGTCAACCATCCGCCCAAATCGGCTATGGCGCTCCAGCCCGCAGGACGCTGAAAATTGACCCCCAAATTAATATCGGCATACCCTGCCAAATCGGGCGGGAATCGCTCATTATCCACAATCACCTGCGCCGAATCGAAGCCTGTCGCGCCACCGAATGCCGATACCAAAAAGCCGAGATTATATGTGCCAGACGGTGCAGGTTGTCCAGACCACGAAATGCCGTTTTCGCCCCATGTATACAGCGTATTCGGTTCGGGGATAAGGTTGCCACCGGATTTGACGAGATAACGATAACTCTGGAATTCCGCATCGATGGGGATTTTCACCGCCGCTAACGCGCCACTGTTAGTCTGAGTGATGACATCGCGCACCGTGCCATCGAGGTTAAAAATCACCGTGACATCATTCCAACGCTCACTACCCTGTTCACGATAACGCCCATTGAGCGAGGCGTTATCGCCCGTGCGGGTTAAAAATTCAAATTCGCTGACTACACCGTCCGTGATGAGGGGCAAGGTCATCGGCAACCAATTAAAATACGACTGGTCTACGCCCGATTTCCAGCTATTGACAAAATTGACGGTGGTATCGGTCACAACTTCGGTCAAAATCCGATTTTCTGCCAGCCGATAAATCGTGCCGTCCTCGCCGATGCGATCTATAGTGAACGCGCCCGATGCAATTCTACGCCCAATAATTTCGACAGAGATGGTCGGCGGAAACACGATGCTACTCACACTCGGATACACCCGCGTGACGCGCACTTTGGGCGCAATAGCAGGATGATAGGCTTGGAGCGAATCATCAGCTTGCCACAAACGCGGGGTGATGACGTTGTAATAATTGCGGAGCATTTGCCCCCATGCGCCTAGCGGCGTGATGAGGGGATAATCTCGGTCAAAATTGCGACTTTTGGCGGGGAAATAAATGCTATAAAACGAGATACGCCCTTGCACACGCGGGGCGGCTTGGGCATACAGGCGCATATCATCCAACGCACTCAACACATCCCGCGCCAATGTGATGAGTTGATTATCTGATGTATAGGCGATGAGTTGTTGCATCAGGTCGCCCACATCAATCAGATCATTTTGGTCTAAAAAGGCGCTATAGGTATAGGTATTCGCCCGTGCCTGCCCAATGATATTGCTATATTCGATAGGGTCGGTGTTGATTTGGTCGGCAAACGCGGTTAATGCGTTGGATAAATGTTCAAAGCGCGATAAATCGGTGAATGCCAGACCTAAATATTCGTTATCAATCCCACGCCTGTCGAGGATGTCGCGCCCAACATACACATCTACCAATTGTTCGCCTACATTTTCAAGCGCGTTTGGATTCTCGTTTAGCAATTGTGTCAGTGTGGTCATATCCAACCCAGGGTCGACCACAATTTCAGGCGAGGCGAAGGTGTACTTAAAAAATGGGGACACCGCCATGAGATATTCGAGATTGCCCATCGAACAGGCATCATTCACCAACAAATCGAATTTATCGATGCCGTTGATAGTCATCACGGCGGTGAGCGCAGTTTGTAACCCCGCTAGGGTGATGCTGTTGCCTGTGGATTCATCGGCGACCACGCCCTGCCAAGCCGCCCCGTGTCCCGCAAGGACAACGGCGTAGCGTTTGGCGGGATAGGTATTCACCCCCCAATGTAAAAATTGGGCGAGCGATTGATAATCACCCGAATCGATCACGCCTAAATCAGCGAGAGGGGTGGTATCAAGTGTGGCAGGGAATACGGTATCATGGTCTTGGGTGATGTCTGCGCCGATTTCAAATAATTGCGCCGTTTGAATATTACCATTGGCATCGCTATAATCTGGATGACGGTCTAATAAGGCGATAATCCGTACATTTTCGGTGCTACCACCGCCCATTTCAAATTCATCCAAATCGTTCATGACGCTGGCTTCGAGGTTACTATCGCCACCGCTATACACCAACACCGTCCACTCGGCTTCATCATGTGGCGGGAGTTGTGGATATCCCGCATCGGCGAGGGTTTCTTCATCCAAGACCAATTCAAGCGGTGTTTCTGTGGTGGTTGCCGATTCTTGCACGATCGTCAGCGAAAATTCGCCACTGGTATCGCCTTCATCCACGCCGAAACGGGTGGCGATGACGGTATATTTGCCGAAAGACGGGCGGATAAATTCGATATACGAATTGGTATCGCCATCGGCGACATCATCATTTTCGGCAATGATGTTGCCATTGCTATCCACCAAATACAGCAACGGGTCGAGGTCGCCCGATGTGGCGATCAGGCTCATTTTGAGGACGGAATTATCATCAAAAACGGCAATCGGAACTTCAAAAAAAGGATTCGCGTCATCAATGCGCCCCGTCAGGCTTTGCGCGTTGCTGGTGTGATAGGATGTGACGACAATCCACAGGGTGACTAAAAAAAGGAAAGACGCGATTACTCGCGTCCTCCCTAATGTATATTTTTGGAATCGGGTTAATCGGTTCATGGGCATCTCAGGGGGTTAAATCAATGATACACGTTTGCTGAACATTATCCGCCGAGCCAACCACATAATCGGCAGGGGCAATAGCGGGAACGGTGTTGCATGTGCCGATGAGATCAGAGCCGTTATAGACTTGGAATGTGCCTGTGCCATCGGTACTCAACCAGAAGGGGTTGCGGGTTGAGCGGAAGGCTTGGCGTGTCCGACAAATTTCGACTGGATATTCACCCAGTGGCAAATCGACAAAGCCAGCATTCCACACATGATAACAAGCGGCGGGACCGACGTTCTCTTTATCGCCAAATTGCCAATCGGTAACAGCAAATGTGATTTGGTTGCTACTCAACGGGGTTTGAACAAAGCGCACATCGCTAATATCAATCGTAGCACTCGGCAAGCGGTTGTAGAGCAACAACGAGCGACCATCATAACGGAGCAATAACGCGGGTTCGAGGTTATCTTGGGCGGTGATGCTCACCTCGCCCGCCCCTTCTTCGACAATGGTTTCTGCTTCTATCACATCAATCACCATACCATCTACCATCGGTTCGAGGATATTGGTATAGATAAACTCCGTTTCATCCGATAACGCGGTCTCCATCCACATGGCATAAACGCGATTATTGAATAAGGTGATGTATAAACGCCCATTGACGGCTTGACCATCGCGTGTCAGGTTATAGATGACCGCATTCCATGTATGATATTGACCCGCATAATCACGGCGGTCGACTTCAATAAATTCACTGGCGTTATCTGTGTTGATGTAGAGCGCCAATAATTCATTCTGAATTGCCGTCACATCGGTACTGCTGAGCATAAATTCACCTACTGCCATAAATGTCGCACCATCGGGATCGGAGACGGGAGCATATCGCGCCCAAACCGCATCGTCTGCCTGTTCGACACGCGCCCAATCTTGCGAGACGGGATAAAACGTATTGTCGATGGGGCTATCAAAATACCAGTCGCGGGCGCTGGTGCTGAGTGGTGTGAAAATCACCAAGTTATCGCGCAGGATGGCGTAAATATCATCAAGATTATCCAACGAACCATCGCGGACTTCGGCAGAGAAGATGAATCCTAACGGTACACCCCGTTCTGCGATGTAATAGGCAAAACCGCGTCCGGTAAAATTCCCGTTTTCATTGGCATATTCATAATCAAATTCGAGGACGGTCTGACCATCTACGGTGATTTGACGATACTCGCCAATGCGTGTCAGGGCATAATCCCGTTCTGCGATGCTGGCGATGTTGGTCAAATCGGGAGTGAGACCTTGTGTTGGTCGCACAGGGTAAAACGAGAAATTACTCGACGAATCGGGATTATTGCTTCGCAACAATCCAAAGCCCATTGGACCCGCCACACCCACCGCAGGAAGCCATGTTTTTGGGCGTGACCACGAGAAGCCTTCGCCACCACGAATATTACTGCGTAAATCAACATCTACACCATCATTATTGACCGTGACGGCAGTGTTATTGAAGCCAGTTGTACCACCAAAAGTGGTTACAATGAGACCCAAGTTATAATTGCCATTTGGAGCAGGCTCCCATGACCATTTTAGTCCGCCTTCGGGCCAAGTATAGGTGTTGCCGATTTGCGTCACCACACGCCCATCGGGTGTCACCACGTAGCGGAAGGTTTGGAATTCTGCGCCTACGGGGATAGTCACAACCGCCACCGCATTTGAATCGGTCGAGCGGTTCACCACCCGTTGCACTTGGGCGGGTTGCCCTTCAGGCGGGATATTGAACACCAAACTGACATTATTCCACACATCAGAACCGACCTCACGGTAACGTCCTTCAAGTGAAGATACATTTTCGGTGATATTCAACAATTCGTAAAATCCGTTGGTATCATCGGTCACACGGGGCAGGGTGACATCGTACACAATTTCGGTGATATCCACACCCGCTTCCCATGTATTAATTTGTTGGAACACCCCATTCCGCACCACAGGACGCAAAATCCGTTGGCTGAGCAAGCGCACGCTGGTGCCATCCTCTTGGAGTTGGTCTACGGTGAAATTGGTAAATGCGATGTTACGCCCGACAATTTGTTGCGTAATACTGAGCGGATTGACATTGCTCAATTCATTAGTGGGATACACATTGGTGATGGTGACTTTTGGCGCAATGGGCGGATGGAAGCGATAAATCGATTCGCCCAACGACCACACTTGAGGGGTCACAGCGTTGTAATATGCGCGAAGCATCGCCCCCCAATTGGTTAAATAGGTTTGGGTCAGATATTCAGGGTCAAATTTTTGGCTACTGCTGGGGAAATAAATGCTCTGATAGGTGTTGGTTTGCGATGCAACCTGACCACCCCCGCGCCCATAAATAACAGGGGCTTGAAGCGCCGTCAGGACACCTTGCGCCACTTCGATTAAATCAGAATTGGTGGCAGGGTTGGCTAAAAAGACCAATTGACGCATCAATGCACCCAAATCGATGAGCGCATCATCGCCCAAAAAGCCCGAATAGACATAGGCGTTGGCACGCGCACGTCCGAGTAACGAACTATACAGGGCAGGATTTTCGCGGATAACATCCGAAAAGGCAATCAACGCCTCATCGACAGCGTTATAGACACTCAAATCGAGGAAGGTGCTGGTTAAATATGCCACATCAGACCCTGGACGGCGCAAAATATCCACATCCATATATCGATCTATCAACGGATCGATAAATTGCGAGACGGGAGCATTGGGATTTTCTCGAATGGCATTGAGCAAAAGAGACATATCATGAGCAGGGTCTACCACAATTTCGGGCGAGGCAAGGGCATAATTGAAATAATCAGCCATAACATCAAAATATTCGATACTCGCCATCAGACACGCATCATTGATGACAATATCAAATTTTTCAACACCAGCCCGTTCAACACCCAAGCGAAAGGCTTCGCGCATTTCTGGCAACGAGATGAGATCTTCACCCGATGAATCATCGCGGCTCACACCTTGCCAACCAGCACCATGACTTCCAAATGTGACGATATAACGGCGGGCAGGATAATGTTTGAGCGCCCAGATTAAAAATTGGGCAAATGTCTCACCATCACCACTATTCACAGCCCCCAAATCGGCGAGGGGTTCGCTATCTAATATTGGCGGGCTTGTCATACCTTCGCCTGTTTGGTCGCCAACCACTTCAAAGATACGCGCCCCTGTCCAATCGCCATTATCAGTCGAAAATCCGGGTGAACGGTCAAAAAACAACACCACATTCAGGCTATCATCCGATCCGCCTCCAATTTCAAATTCTTTGAAGTCCACCTCAAGGCTTGGCTCTAGGTTGTTATCGCCACCATAATAGGCAATCACCGTCCAATCGGCAAGCGGGCGCACCTCCAATTCGGGATAGCCCGCTTCAGCAAGGGCTTCATCAGAGACATCGTAATTCAGCTCAACCAATTGTGATTCGGGTAGAATGCGAATAATCAATTCATATTCACCGCTACTTGTCCCGTTGACCACGCCATAACGGGTGACGATGATCAAATAGCGCCCCGCATCGGCTTGTGGAAATTCGATATACGAATTGGTATCTTGTCCCGCCACGCGGTCATCATTTTCAGCGAGGATGTTGCCATCACGGTCGACCAAGTAGAGGAGGGTATCTAAATCGCCACTAATGGCTTTGAGGTCTAATATGACCAAACTGCCATCGCGTGCAACTTCAAATCCAATTTCGACAAAGGGGGTATCATTATCAATCATCCCAGTTCGGCGGTCTTCTGTTTGGGCATTGATAACGGTAATAAAACCACATAACATGAGCAAACACAATAGGCTTAAAAGTATTTTTTTTCGGGTCATCACCAGTGATTACTCCTTCATTCTCTTCGCATTTTTCCACACATGTCAATTATAACCCATTTGAATGGGGGTAAAAAATGACGTGCTGGTGATAAAACAGTTGGCACGTCATTTGTTAAAATTCTGTATCATGATTCGAGTCGAGCGAGGATCGGCTTATGGCAAAGGCGGATTGGCACTACCACCGCGTGTTGATGATAATCTTGCCCGATACCCCGCCAATAAACCATCTCTGAAAGATTCATTGATGCCAATAGCGAGTGTAGCGCGTTCAAAGGTAATTTCTTCAAGCAAATGACCTTTTTTATCGACCCATTCTTCGGGCAATTCGCCAATAAAACGGATATAATAACTAAAGGTGTCATCCAACATATCATAAGCAGATGGTGCAACGGTCACTTCTACCGCGATAGTATAATCATTTAATTCGAGTGTGCCTGTGGTGATGAGCGTCTGGGCGCGGTTGGCTTCTTCCCAATCGCCGACAAAATCGCCCAAATTGTAATTGAACAGGTATAATTCGGGGCTAGTCACCACCACCGCATTAAAATCGGTCGCATTGGTGAGCATCATCAAATAGGTATCGGTCAATTCTTCGTCTTCAAGCGGTGTGATAACACCTGAAGTCGCCAAATGAATAATATACCCTAAATTTTCTTCTTCGGTTTGGGCGCTTGTGCCGATGATGAGCGAGGATAGTGCAACGAGTAGTCCGATGAGCAATAGTATTTTTCGCATGATAGGGCTTCTTTCTGAACTTCAATCGTGGTGAGATTTTGAGCGTTACCAAAACCACCCGCATGAAGCGGGTGGTCATTGGTTTAAGATACAAATTTCAAGATTTCCCAATTAACAGCAGGGAGGGTTAGCACGACCATTACGTGTCGAGTCGAGGCGGGCTTCGCGCCCAGCGACCAAGCCAGCAATCACGCTTTCATTGATTTCAACGGCGAGGGTGGCGGTGGTAAAGGTCACTTCACTCTTGAGATTGCCACTCTTATCTAACCATGCTTGGGGCAATTCACCTTCAAAGGTGATAATATAGGTAAAGCTATTGGTGAGGATGTCGAAAGCGTTATCGGCAACAGTGACGCTCACATCAACAGCCACATCATTCAGTTCTAAACGACCATTCACGACAATGGCTTCGACTTCGTTGGCAAAAGCCCAATCACCCGCCAAATCGCTGAGGTTATAATTGAACAAATCCAGTCTGGGGGTCGTCAGGACGACTGAATTAAAGTCGGCGGCGCTTTCAAGTGTAAGTGTATACGTACCATCGAGATTCGGCGTAATCATACCCGCTTTCGCAAGATGTACCATATAGCCTTCCCGTTCTGCTTCGACTTCTTGTGCGCTCACAGCCACAACCGACAATGATAAGACCATAACGACTGCGATAAGAATGCGGATTACTTTTGTCATGATTCTGCCTCTCAATATACTAACGTTTTATGATTTTCATCATATTTACTTTTAGTGTACATCATTTTTGTGTTTCATCAAACTAAAAGTAAAAGTTTTTTATTTAGTTTTCCCGAAAAATCCGTTAGAATGCACAAACGTATTTGTTACATCAGCCAAAAAAGGGCAAAAATCGCATGTTTTCGCATCCACACACCCCTATTCGCCTATTGACAATCGCCTATCTGGTATTAGGAATCGTGTTCGCGCTATCGACCCCACTGTGGCAAACACCTGATGAACCCGCGCATTATCATTACATCGCACAAGTGGCAACCATGGGCTTACCTGTCATCGAAAATGGCGATTGGGATAGCGCCTATTTGGATGCACTCAAAGCCGAAAAATTTGTTGATATAGACCCTCTCGCCTTTGCGACCATTCAATACGAAGACCATCAACCCCCGCTCTATTACGTGCTGGCATCGCCTGTGTATCGGCTTACCGATGGCAATCCATATGCGATTCGGGTTTTCTCGGTGCTGATAGGCGTTATCATCGTGTGGTGCGCGTATGGCGTGGCGCGATTGATGTTCCCCGATTCGTATCCTATCGCGCTCGGCGTGGCGGGATTTGTGGCATTTCAGCCGCAACATGTACACATCATCGCCTCTGTTAATAATGATGTATTGGCATGGGCGCTGGTGGGTATCCTGTTGGTGATGGCAATTACCTATCTCAAAACTGATAACTCGCGCTTGCCATTATGGATGGGGCTGATTGTCGGAATCGCCTTCATCACCAAAGCGACTGCCTATTTTTTAGTGGCGATTGGCTTGTTGGCGATTTTGCTCAAACAGCGTGATGTCATTCGTCAGTGGCTCGTCTATATCACCCCTGCCCTGATTTTGGGTTTGGTGTGGTGGATTCGCAACATCGTTGTGTATGGCTTCCCCGACTTTTTGGGATTACGAGCGCATGACGCGGTGGTGGTGGGGCAATTACGCACGGCGGAACGTATCGCTGAATTGGGTTTTGGTGGATATGTATCCGAATTTGTACAGACCACATTCAATAGTTTTTGGGGTCAATTCGGTTGGATGGCAGTCCCCATGCCCAATTGGATTTATATCGGCATTTTAGGCTTCCTCATCGTTGCGCTCATCGGTTTATTCATCCGTAAAATAGAATCCGAACAACGAGCCGTGTGGGTGTTACTGATTAGCACGATCATGTTATCGGTCATCGCCTATCTATATTACAACAGCGAATTTGTGCAATATCAGGGACGGTATATGTTCCCGATGTTGATACCGTTGGGCATCCTCTTGGTGATGGGAATAGAAAACTGGCGGGTACGATTATTGGGTGGCATGAAAAATCGCTTCGTACCCTATGTAACCGCCATCCCATTTTTAAGCCTCGCGGTGTTGGATGTGTATCTCATCTGGCGCGTGATTGTGCCGAATTTAGCGCCTTAACCATTAAACAATTTGTTAATTTTTTGCTTCCATTCGGGTTCAAGTACCATGTGAAATTCAACTTTATTGTACTTGAACTCTGCACCCAATTCATCCCAACGCATTTTTAGCCCCTCGCGGTTGCATATTTTGAAGATTTCTTGTTTGTAGAGTGTATCATCATTACCAGAAAGATGTTGACCCTTTACTTCTAACACATAAACGGTGCTATATTCTTCAGACTCGTGCTTATATGCCGTGACAAAATCGGTGAATATGCGATTGTTCCGCCAACCTTGAAGATTATATTTTGCCCCAACCAAATGCCGATACCACCATAACAAGTTATGTTGTTCGTCTAAATAAAGGGCAATATTGCGTTCTAAGCCGTTTAATTGACTCTCTGGCACATCTTCAAATAACGATTTTTGGATAGGCTTATTGTTATTACGAATGAGGATTTTATCCTCTTCATATTGGGTAATAAAACGTGGCAAGGCATAATCAGAGGTCTTTTCTAAAAAGAATATGATTTCGTTATCTCGAATGCGCTCTAAAAATGCCTCGCCCGCCAAACCAATTGAATCAATCACATCCTCATTGTTTTGGGGATTCACAAAATATCCATCAATCTTTTTGGTTAAATAGAGACGCAATTCCTCAGAAATTTCAACGGCACGATTGGCAATTTCATCAGGCGCATAACTCAACCGCAATTTATCTATCATTCGATTCACAATTCGTCTGGCACGCCATTCATTGGGGATAATATCGCTCAATTGACGTACAAAAAAATCAGGATTGAGGTCATTTCGTATCTCAAATTCTTCAAAATCACGTTGCAAAAGCGGGTTATAGGTTGATGTACCTAATCCAATTGTAAGGCGATGTTCTTGTGAGCGTGAACTGGTTTTATTGATTTGAAAGTCATCCAAACTCAGATTATCCCATTGGATATGTGGCAAAACATCCATCATATAACTAATCGGACGGATAGTATCACCTTCTCGCACCACAAAGCGCGGTAAATAAATCGTCCAATCTGCAAATTCTTGCCGATAGGGGACTTTGACCAATTCACCACGCCCGCTATCCGATTCACGGATAACATGGGCGGTTAAATCATCTAAACCTTCCTGTCTGAAACCTTTGGCAATCGCCTCGACAACCGCTTTAGGGGCTTGTTGATGACAGAACACATAACTTTCATCTAACGCCAAAACACCCGTCTTTTTGGCATACGGTTGGCGCAAAATACGCCCAATCAATTGCTGAAGTTGTGTCACCGACTTGGTGTTATTCAACAACACCAACACATAGGCAAACGGGCAATCCCATCCTTCTTTGAGGGCATCTTTGGTGATGATGTATTGAATCGGACATGTTTCTGAGAGCAAATCAACACCCTTCAATTCATCTACATCGGCTGTTTTAATGGCAATCGCTTGCGGATGGATGCCAATTTGAATCAGATAATCTCGTGCATTATTGGCGTGAATATATTGCCCCGTATCCTCTTTTTTGCCTGTGCGTTCCACACTAATCACACCAATCGGGCGAATGTAGGGGTTGCCGTTATTGCGATACTCATCGGCTTGTGCGGTCAGTTGGCGAATTTTCTCCACACCCGCCAAAAGTGTGTTTTGCCACTCGATGCTGTCTTTGGTGGTTACATGCAAATCGAGTTTTATCATCTCCTCTTGGTGCAGTTCCTGACCACTCACATTCACCAAGATATTGCTATCGGGTTTGGGTGTTGCCGATAATTCCAAGACAAATGACGGGTTAAAATCACTCAAGGTTTCATGTGATAATTCGCTACTCGCACGATGCGATTCATCCAAAATGATGAGGGGCTTGAGCAGACGCACTACATTGCCCAAACTGGGTTTAATCGTCAAAAAGAATTGGTCTGTTCCGCCTTCAAAGGTCAAATTCGGCACTTTTTCATATAACGCACGGTGTTCCGATTGATTTCCTTCATCAGGAAAAAAATTCATAAACCCACCACGCCCCTTAAAAACCTTCAATTCAGTCTCGCGGTTTTTACGATTCGACCCCTGCAACATCAATAACAACACCACCAGATTTTCGCGCACATCGGATTGCGTGAAGAGCATATCTTTCTCGACAATCAGCGTATGCCCACCACTGGCTTTATCCAATGAATGGCGATACGGATGATGTTTGTTATTCAGCGCCTCTAATGTTTGGCGATAAATAGATTTTGTCGGCACAATCCACAAGACCAGACCTGTTTGTTCACCATGAAATTTATGCTGAATCAATTCAATGGCACGGGTGGCTAAATACGTTTTACCACCGCCTGTTGGCACTTTGAAGCAAATATGTGGCACATCTTCACCCAACGCATTTTGATACGATTGATACGTATCACGTCCTGTCACCTGTTCCCATGCCTTGCGCGGGACATCATACGTCACAGTCTGACGCAATTGGACAGGAATTTGTTGGCGAATGGCTTCGTGCGTTGTGAGCGCGTCTAAATACGCTTTCAGGCGGTCTAATACCCGTTGTTGATAATCTTTAATTTGCATCCCGCCGACCCTTATATTTGTAAATTTCATAGGGCAACCTTAAAAATTCCACCCCATA
>DAOTVP010000097.1:0-29732 GCA_034436155.1 Anaerolineae bacterium | reverse complement strand
CGTTGTATCAGGGACGATATACGCTTCGCTAATCGTCCCCTACATGTCCATCCGTTGTATCAGGGACGATACACGCTTCGCTAATCGTCCCCTACATGTCTATCCGTTGTATCAGGGACGATATACGCTTCGCTAATCGTCCCCTACATGTCCATCCGTTGTATCAGGGACGATATACGCTTCGCTAATCGTCCCCTACATATCCATCCGTTGTATCAGGGACGATATACGCTTCGCTAATCGTTCCCTACATGTCCATCCGTTGTATCAGGGACGATATACGCTTCGCTAATCGTCCCCTACATGTCCATCCGTTGTATCAGGGACGATACACGCTTCGCTAATCGTCCCCTACATGTCCACCTGTTGTATTAGGGACGATTGTCGATTGTACGAGCGGATTAGCGCCGTCAGGCGCATATATCCGCCCAATAAAATAAAAAGCTAATTCCGCAACGGCTTGTTATTTTGGAGCATGTACATGATGCGTTCCATCGTCTTTTCTTGGAACATCAATTCTTTGAAGGCGGCACGCTCCAAATCTAAAAAGACTTGTTGATCGACCCATTGGGGTTGTGATAATGCCCCACCTGTCAGGATTTTCGCCAAGCGTTTGCCGATGAACGCATCGTATTCGGTGGCGATTCCGCGTTCACGGAAATCTTCTAAGCCGATGAGCAAGGCAGAGTAGAGTTCAACACCCGCCGCCCATACTTTTTCGGGGACTTTCGGCACAAACCCGTTGGCGAGCGCCAACGCATATTGTTTTGCCTCACCTATAAGGAAGCGCCGATTCATCACGATTTTATCGGTTGGGGCTAAAAATCCCATTTCTTGGGCTTGCATGGCGCTCTCGCTGACTTTGGCGGTGGCGATGGTCTCGAACACTTTTTGCACCGCAGGCAACACATACGCGCCCGCACTAGCGACCGGATTCACCACGCGACGCACTAACTCTTTGCATCCACCACCCGCAGGCACAAGCCCGACACCAACCTCGACCAAGCCCGCATACAATTCGACATGGGCGACCGTTGCCGTACCCGCCATCATCATCTCGCAACCACCGCCCAACGTCATATTAAACGGCGCAGTGATAACAGGTTTGGGCGCATAGCGCATGGCTTGGGTTAAGGCATGGAGTCCGCGAATCATCTTATCCACTTCTTCGGCAATATCACCACCACCCATCATGACATCTTGTAGATTCGCGCCAATCGAGAAGCGTTCTGCATCATTGCTGACGACCAACGCCACATATTCGGGTTTATTGAGCAAATCGAGCGCCGTCCACCCCATCTCGACAAATTTGGCGGTGATGGTATTTTGTTTGCTGGTGAATTCCCACAGAAGCACACCATCGCCCATATCATACACATTGCCATCGCCGTTGCTGGCGAGCATTTTGCCATCGGCTTTCAAATCGGCGCAGGTGATTTCGAGCGCATCTTTCACCAATGGCACATATTGACCCGCTTGTGGGCTATAATAACCGATCACTTTACCCGCTTCGTTCTTTTGATAGAACGTCTTGATGCCTTGGGCAATCATATCTTTCACCCATTGGGCGACACGATACCCCGCTTCTTCAAAACGGGTGGTGAATTCCGCCACGCCGATGGCATCCCAAATTTCAAACGGACCCATTTCATGGGCGAAGCCCCATTTTTGGGCGTTATCGACATTGACGATGCTCTCGGTGATTTCTGGCACGCGATTCGAGGCATACGCCAAGTAAAATCCGTGCAGATGGAATAAATATTGACCACCTCTATCGGTTTCATTGATGAGCAAGCGAATCCGTTCACCTGTCGGTTGGACTTTACGATGTTTATCGACACTCTCAAACTTGGGTTTGCTCGGTGGCTCATATTCCAGCGTCTTGAGGTTGAGCGCCCATAATTCTTTCGCGCCACCCTCGCCCGTCCGCATGTGATAAAAGCCTTGCCCTGTTTTGCGTCCGAGCCAATTGCGTTTGAGCATCTCATCCGACAGTTGCGTGGCTTTGGGGTGATTCAACACCTCGCGGTCGGGATCATTGGGGATGGCGGGATACAAATTCCGCGCCACATGCACGGCAATATCAAACCCGACCAAATCGTTCAGGTTAAACGTAGCGGTTTTTGGGCGACCAATCAACGGACCCGTGAGCGCATCCACTTCTTCAACGGTGTAATCGTGGTCGAGGGCGTAATTCATGGCTTGCATCCCCGACATCGACATGAAGCGATTACCGATGAAATTCGGTTCATCTTTGCAAATCACCACGCCCTTGCCCAATTTACGCGAGCCGAAATCCACCATAAACTGCACCGCTTCGGGGTCAGTATCGGGATGCGGGATGACTTCGAGCAGGTGTAAATAACGTGGCGGATTGAAGAAATGTGTCCCCATAAAACGGCGCGTGAAGTCTTTGCCCAACCCTTCGGCAATTTTGTGGATGGGCAAACCCGATGTATTGGTGCTGATGATGGCATCGGGCTTGGCGACTTCTGCCAATTTCGCCATCAAGTTTTGTTTGATATCGAGGCGTTCCACCACCACTTCGATAATCCAATCGGAATCGGCGACTTTTTGCAAATCATCATCAATATTGCCGACTTTGATGAGGTCTAAGCTGGCTTGATTAAACAATTGCGCGGGGCGCATTTTTTGCAACGTTTTGAGGTTATTTTCGACAATGGCGTTACGTTTGCTGGGGGGATCGCCTGCTTGGGTGTCTTTGGCGGGGATGTCGAGCAAGAGTGTCTCGACCCCGATGCCTGCGAGGAGCGCGGCAATGCCACCACCCATCGTACCAGACCCAATGACTGTGGCTTTGCGGATGTTATAGGGCATAATTGGTTAACCTTTCACAAAAGAATAATTTACGTCTATTCGATGTAATTAAATAGGCATTTGATTAATTATAGCAAAATAAAGCCAATGTGGAAAATCCCACATCTCAAAATAGCAAATATTTATCGTTTGCTCATGATTCAGAGGTGGGAACACGTTCCCCTGCATAGGCGAGGATGATTTTTTCGCGTGGGATACCAGCTTGCATCAGCCCTTCGTAGAGGGGCTTATCGGTGTTATCCCCATCAATAACGATATAGTCGCCTTCGATGTGTGCCATGATCATGGCGGCGATTTTATCCAAATTGGGCGAATCATAATCATCTACTGTCACAATAACATATTTCTGAGATTTTTCATCACAAAATAAATGTGCCGTAGATTTATAACCGATAGTATTGGCATACCAATTGAGTTCATTTTTCAGTATATCGACTAACGATATTACGCTTTCCATTCTAGGATTACCTCACGGTCTATATCCACAACAATTAGTTTCATTTTAACATAGCTTGTGGCGCGTTGAACGACTGTATCAAATAAACCATAGGCATGAGCAGGAATTGCTAAATATAAAGGGCGTATATCACCCCGCTCTTCCAGCATGGCGAGATACATCGCATATTGACCAATAGCCATGTAAATATCTTGTGTGGCTTCTGATGGATTCGCAAAGCATTTCACCTCTGCCAATAAAATTTGACGCGATAACCCATTGACAACATGAACGGCTTGAATATCCACAAAGACATACCGTCTTTTATACCGTAGATGAATATTCATCCCCTGTATTTGCCACCCGTCTTTTTCGAGGGCGCGTATCACTTGCGGTTGACAGGTATCTATGACAGGCATGAAGTCTTACTTTTTGTTCAAATCGGCGAGTACCTTTTTGCGGGCTTGGTCGAGCGTATCGGCATAATCAAAATCCACCTTGCGCCCTGTCGTGACGCGGAACGCGCTTTGGAATCCGCCGAATGCCAATTTCATCATCATGCCCGCGCCGACAATCACCGTCAGGGCGGCTTTGGGGTGGCTTTTATCGCCAAATTTGCTCAGTTGACTGGTGACATCGCTGGGGATACCGATTTTGCCCTCGATAAAATGAATAATCGTGCCAATTTTATGACTGGGCGATTCATCCATCATACGGAACACGGTCTCGCGGGCGATATGTAATTCATCCCACAGCCATTTGCCCGCGATATCGTAGCGTAAAATCGATTGATGCTCGTTATCCCATAATAATTCGATAGGCATATCACACCTCCGTATGTGTTATCTGTATACACTTATACGGATTTTAACACACGCGGTTGTGATGCCCCAAATGCGGTTCTCATGAGACATCTGTCTTTTCCTTAATAATTGGGCTATAATTAAATCCATATTCGATTATTATTGAGATGAAGGGACTTATCCATTGGCACGCAAACCAGCAGACCAATCGGTCAATAAAGAGACTATTTTGCACGCGGCGGCGGATGTATTACGGCGCAATGGCTACGAAGCCACCACCATGAAAGACATCGCCTCAGAGGTGAATTTAACCGCCGCCAGTTTGTATCATCATTTTCGCAACAAAGACGATTTACTCCTCGCCGTTTTAGAGGGAGGCTTAGATTTGGTCATCCAAAAGTTAGAGCCAATTGTCAATTCACATATCTCCCCCACCGAAAAATTGCGCGAGATGGTGCGCTTGCATGTCCTCACGTTGACAGGCAACACGGCGGTTGGGGCGGCGATGATTTTCGAGATTCGCCCGTTGATGAACCTGCGTGCCAGTGGACGTAATGGCTCGCATCATAGTGATGATTTCATCATCAAGCGAGATGCCTTCTTTGCACAACGCGAATATTTCGAGGTGCTATTTCGGCGCGTGGTACAAGAGGGCATCGAAAAAGGTGAATTTCGTGAGGTCGATATTCCCATTTATACCAAGTCTATCATCGGCGCGAATAATTGGGTCGCTGTGTGGTACAAAGAAGGTGGACGCTTGAGTGGCGAAGCGATTGCCGATATGATTGCCGATGGTGCAATTCGTGCGATACAATCCGATTAAATCAAAAAACGAGAGAGGAAAATATGTTATTACAAAATAAAGTGGCAATTATTACAGGCAGTGGGCGCGGAATCGGCGCGGCAACGGCGAAATTATTCGCCCAGCACGGCGCGAAGGTGGTCATCACCGACATAGACCCAGACCCAGCCAATCACACACTGAATGAAATCAAGCAGGCAGGCGGGACAGGTATCGCGCTCAAATGTGATGTGACGCAAGCGGGTGATTTAGAGGAATTGGTCGGGCAAACAGTTGCAACCTACGGCGGGATTGATATTTTGGTCAATAACGCGGGGTATACATGGGACGGCATGGCGCACAAAATGAGCGATGATCAATGGCAAGCCATGCTCGATGTGCATCTGACCGCACCGTTTAAGCTGATACAAGCGTGTATCCCGTATATGCGCGAGGTCGCCAAAAAGGAAAAAGATGCTACGGGGGTCGCCAAAGCACGGAAAATCATCAATATCAGTAGCACCAGTGGCACACGCGGGAATGTGGGGCAAGCCAATTATTCGGCGGGCAAAGCGGGCATCATCGGCTTGACCAAAACACTCGCCAAAGAATGGGGCGCATTCAATATTCAGGTGAATGCGGTGGCGTTTGGATACATCGAAACGCGCCTGACGCAATCGGAAACATTAGGCGATGCCACAGAACGCGATGGTCAAAAAATTAAACTCGGCATCCCCGACCATCTGCGCCAAATGGCAATCATGGCGATTCCAATGGGACGCGCAGGCACACCCGAAGAGGGTGCGGGCGCGGTGTTATTCTTCGCCAGCGAACTCTCGAATTACGTATCGGGTCAGGTATTGGAAGTCACGGGAGGGATGTGATGATGAGCGAGATATCTTGTTTTGAACGATTACTCCGCTTGGCAACGGTCGGATTTTTAATCGGCATGATTGTGCTGGTGATTACGCGCAGGCGCAAATCTGCGCGAGCATAAATGCCGAGCATTGATACTTGCCAACCCCAAATCATACGCGCCCTCGAAAAAGACGGGTGGCGCGTTTTTATTCAGAATGCTCATTTTTATAATGATGGCGATTCGATTTATATTGATTTAGGCGCTCTTCACACCATATCTCATGAAAAATATTCATCGAGGTGAAATGTTTTAATGAAAAACGTTCACCTTCTGAATTATACTTGGCATTAGGGCAAGTTGGTTACTATCGGGCATTTTTGGATGATGTTGGTGATAATACATCTATTTATCTAGCCGTACCTTACGAAGCCTATTTGAGCAAACTTAATCGTGTTTTTGAAAATGCCCTCAAACGCTACGGTGTTGGATTGATAACAATAGATATAGACACCGAGGAGGTGATTGAATGGATAAAATTGCAGATTTAATCAGTATCCTCCAAGATGAAATACAGTGGTATCATAACGCACCATCACAAAACGGAAAAACGCTCTATTTTGAAGATAGAGAAGCAGGACGTTTTATCGTGGTATTCATCCCCAATTATAACCCGACACGTCTACAGAAACCAGGTGTGGTGGTCAGCGCCCAAATCCATGATGATATGATTATCATTGATGCCGATACAACCGACAGACCACTCGATGAAGCCCTTGTGCAAGCGGGCATCCCCCGCGAGAAAATCATCCTCACATATGCGGGTGAGGCGATTCCGCAGGCGTGATATGCTACCAATATCATATCTATAGACCATCGCTCACAAATACCACCCAACGCTCTGCCCCACTATCACCCTCCGAAACGCTGACGTGCCGCCTCGAATAAAATCACCCCTGCGGCGATGCCCGCATTGAGCGATTCGGTATCTGCCGCCATCGGGATATAAATCTGAGCAGTCGCCAACGCTTTGGCTTGGTCAGACACCCCATTCGCCTCGTTGCCGATGATGATTGCCCATTTTTCGCGCCAATCCACCGTATCATAACGGGTATCCCCACTCCCCATCGCGACGTAGACTTTCAAATTTTGGCAATAATTTTCAATTTCGTACCATTTCGCCTCGACAATCGGCAATCTGAAATGCGCTCCCATGCCACTGCGTAACACTTTGGGGTTATACGGGTCGGCACAATTCGGCGCGAGGATGACACATTCCACCCCACTCGCCGCGGCGGTGCGGAAAATTGTCCCCATGTTACCGGGGTCGCCCACCGCATCCAAAATCAACACCCGTGTGGGATTGCGAGGCAACGGTGGCATCGGCAACGGAAACACGCCGATGATACCCTGCGGTTGTTCGGCTTCGGCGATATGCTTCATCACATCGGATGATACCACCAGATAATCACTATTGGGCGCGTGTTTTTTGAGCGATTTGATGATGTCGTTACCTATCGCTTCGGGGTCATATAACACAAACATCGGCTTATGCCCGCGTTCCATCGCATCACGGACGAGCTTGATGCCCTCAAGCGCGATTTTTCGCTCTTTACGACGTGTCCGCGCTCGATTTTGCAAGCCGTAAGCAAGTTTCACTTTTTCATTCTGCGTGCTGGTGATGATGTTCAGTTCCATAGGTGGGGTGTCTCTTTTTTATGATACAATACATGAATATGTCGAATATATCATGATAAACGATACATGGATAATTCATTAGACTCAAAATATTTACAAATCTTGTTGGATAGGATTGCTGTGTGCAAATCTTATAAACCTAAGTTTGGACAAGGTGAAGGGACATCCTTGCAAGCATTTCAAAACTTGTATGGTACAGACTCTTTTTATACATGGTTTGGCTTAGATACCCCTCTGATGTATGCCGCCCATAAAGTGGCAGGGGAGATTACATCTGTCTATCGGCAAATCGGCATGGGTAGCGAAGAATTATTTCGTCAAATTTTGCAAGACCATCTCGGCTTATCACCTGAACAAGTAATATGGTCGTATGAAACACAATCCAATGATAAAGTCCGTACCCTCAAATTAGATGGTCGCATTGAACCCAATATGGTCTACGATGAAAACCGTCATGATACTATCATTGAGTGGATAAAAAAGGTCAGCAAAAAACTCCAAATAGATGTGCGTATTTCAAATGCCCTTCGAGGAATGGTTATGGAAGTACGTCAGGGTTACAAAAGTAAAGATTCTAAACGCCAAAATGCTGATATAGCCAACGCGACTGAAGCCTATATTAATGGGTATTTGCCTATACTCATCTTGTTTTCGACACAGATTGATAATGATGTGGTTGAGCGTTATGAACGTGGCAAGTGGCTTGTTCTACGTGGCACATTATTGGGAGATGATACCCAATCTACATATACTTTCATGCGTGATATTGTTGGTTATGATTTAGCAGGCTTTTTTGAACGTAATGTTCATCAAATTAAAACTTTCACACAATCCGTTTTAGAAACCCTGTTGAGTACAGATAATGATTAATCAACGAGCCGATTTAACGTTCAAAGAAAATATCAAACACGGTCGGCATGGCTGGTTAAGGTTAACACCTGCTTATTCAATTAAAATTGTCGAGCAGATTTTAGATGATAATCCCGCTATTCAAACCATTTTAGACCCATTTGCAGGCACAGGTACAACAGGGATAGTTGGCGGTGCGCGAGGCTTGCAATGTGATTTATGGGATATTAACCCATTTTTGGTATGGCTCATCCGCACAAAAACGACTACTTACACATCAGAAGAAATCAGGCAAGTACGGCAACTTGCACAGATAATTATTGATAACCTAGACAATTATCCTTCAGGTGATGTTTGGATTCCACCGATTAGCCATATTGAACGGTGGTGGTCAAATAGCCATTTAACCACGCTAACAAACTTATTTAAACATATCCAAGATGTATCCGAGTCTAAAGCACGCGATTTGCTGTACATCGCATTTTGTCAAACAATGATGAAGTGGTCAAATGCCTCATTTAATCATCAATCCATGTCATTCAAAAACCCTATCGGTCAATTATCTTTATTTGACGAATCTGAAACATATCCGATTAGCGAATATTTTCTGGATATTGTGAATACTATTTGTATAGATACAATAACCTCATTAGCCACTTCACCCCAAATTACATTACACGACGCGCGTCACACGTTTAGTCATCCACATGGTTATGATGCCATCATCACATCGCCACCCTACGTCAATCGGATGAGTTATATTCGTGAATTGCGACCCTATATGTATTGGTTGGGTTATTTATCTGAGGCACGTCAGGCAGGTGAACTCGATTGGCAAGCGATTGGTGGCACATGGGGCATTGCAACCAGTCGGTTATCTGAGTGGAAAACGGATAAACAACTCAACATCCCCTATTTACACAACATTATTCAACACATTGACCGTTCTAGCTCAGTATTAAGCAACTATGTCCACAAATATTTTGTAGATATGGCATGTCATTTTGAGAATATCTATCCCTTAGTCAAAACAGGCGGACAAATTTTTTATATCATCGGCAATTCTAAGTTTTACGATACGCTTGTACCTGCTGAAAAAATTTATGGTGATTTGATGCAATCCTCTGGATTCACCAACATCACTATCACACCAATTCGTAAGCGCAACTCCAAAAAAGAGTTATTTGAATTTTTGGTATCTGCCAAAAAACCCTAAAACATCCCCCCGCCCAATTTTGCGGGGATGGTCGGCGATAAAAACGACACCAGACCGTCTTCTGTCGGCACGCCTAAAATCAGACATTCGGATAAAAAGCCTGCGATATTTTTCGGTTCAAAATTGACCACCGCGATAATCTGCTTGCCGATGAGGTCGGTTTTGGCGTAATTGGTCAATTGGGCGCTGGAACGGCGGATGCCTATCGGCTCGCCAAAATCCACTGTGATTTTATAGGCGGGCTTTTTGGCGCGTGGAAAGTCTTCGACATCCACAATCACACCCACGCGAATATCTAATTTTTCAAAATCTGACCACGAAATTATCGGTTTTTGTTCCATCATCATGCCTCTGGTATGCAAAAAAGCATGGCTATGAGCGATTATCTCGTAGCCATGTGCGCGGTGATATATTCACTTAGAAAAAACGCTCCGTGCTTAATTATTGGCGCGTTGATGTTGTTGGCTGATCGCCACCAATTTGGTGAAGGTGGCGGCATCACGCACGGCAATATCTGCCAAGACCTTGCGATCGAGTTCGACACCCGCGGCTTTAAGCCCAGAGATAAAGCGGCTGTAGCTCATGCCATTCAAGCGCGAGGCGGCGTTGATGCGGACAATCCACAATTTACGCATTTCGCGGGCGCGGAATTTGCGATCACGGTACGAATACCAGTAGCTCTTGAGGAAGGCTTCATTGGCGCGTTTCCACAGTTTACTGCGGCTACCCCATTGCCCCTTCACCATCTTACGAATTTTATTGTGCCGTCTGCGACGGACGACACCAGTTTTTACTCTTGCCATGTCTCATTTTCTCCGAATAAAAAGCCCTAGCATCGGCTAGGGAGATAATTACACCATTGAATCACTATCCAAAGCCCTGTTATTAAGCAGGGGGATTGGCTTTATATTTGCCCAAATAAGGCGCAAGGCGTTTGATGCGTTTGATGCTGGCGATATGCGTTACAGGTGTATCTTTATCGAACAGGTTACGAGTCCGTTTGGATGAACGACGGCGCAAATGGCTTTTGCCACCTTTGGTACGCACGATTTTGCCTGTGCCTGTCATCTTAAAGCGTTTCGCAGTCGCCTTATGCGTTTTGAGTTTGTATTTTTTAGCCACGACACATTCTCCAATTAGGGTTATTTTTTATCTGGAAGTGGCGCGAGTACCATCAACATACTACGACCTTCCAAACTCGGTTTTTGTTCCACAATAGCCACATCTTGCAACTCCTGAGCAATCGCTTCGAGGCGATTTAGCCCAATTTCGGGATGTGTGATTTCACGCCCTTTGAACTTGACGCGCACTTTGACCTTCATACCATCTTCGATCCAACGTCGTGCATCACGTACTTTGAACGTCAGGTGATGGTCATCGGTCTTGGGTCCGAGCTGAATCTCTTTCACCTCAATGTTCTTTTGTTGTTTACGCGCTTTGCGTTCACGACGTTGCTTTTCGTATTGAAACTTGCCAAAATCTTGGATTTTGCACACGGGCGGGTTCGCCTCTGGCGCAACTTCAACGAGGTCAAGTTCCATGTCTTCCGCCATCTCTAAGGCACGCGATAAGGGCATCACGCCTAAATTGCGTGATTTGCCATCTTCCTCTTCCATGATGACACGAACCTCACGGGCGCGGATTTGACGATTAATGCGATACTCAGGCGTGGTTATAGCGGTTTTTCCTCTCTCACTATCCTAAAACAGGTGACTATTGAATATCAAATAATTGGTCTAAAGACGCTGGAAAAGTGTAGCATAGACGTGTCGTTTCGTCAATAAGCTAATATCCAAGCACACCCGCGCTCGGATGCGATTCTGCGAATAGGCGCACCTCGCGCTGTGCCACACAGAACATATCCATCAATTCGGCATCTGTCCCTTTGAATCGGCGCAGGGTCTGATGAGCGCACGCACCACAGCCACGCATGGCGCGATAGCTATCCGTCTCGCAACACATACAGCCATCCAGACGCACCATCATCAACATAAACGCCAACACATCCTCGTGGGTATCGGGCAATTTGCAGATGTGGTCGATTAAATTTGCCCATTGTTCACCCCGTAACCCACGCAACGATGAAATAATATGACGTGGAAAAAATAACGCATTTTCGGCATACATAATAAATATTCCCCATCTGTAATGATTCTTAACTCGCTCTCATTTTCAGCATACGGGGTTTTGGGGAATAATGTCAACTATTTTGAGAAAAATTCATGCCATTTTCAAACAATTGACGATAATTACATAACAACTTGGATTTATCCCCCACTGCCATTAGAATATTTTCATCGAAAGGATATTTTGATGAGACACTACTATACCCTCATTTGGATTTTTATCATCAGCATCAGCCTGTCGGCATGTGGGCAAGGCGCTGTGGTGTATGCCCCTACCCCGTTGCCACCTGAAACATCGCCGATTGCCTATGTGCATCCATCGGGCGCATTTCAGATGACCATCCCGCGCACATGGAGCGTTTTCAGCCAGAATTTGCCCGACCTCGCCAGTGCCACGTTTTCATCGCCCAATTCATCCGAGCCACACATCACCGTTGCGGTGGTCACATTGGCGGATATGCCCGCGATTGCCGATTTGCTCAATATCTATCAGACCGAAACCCGCCCCGATATTGGGCGCTATACCGAATTAGAACGGCAAGCGATGGGCGATGGCAGTTGGCGGCTCATCGGTTTACGCACCAGCATCGGCGGAATCGCACAACCTATCAACACATTCATCACCGTGCAGGGCGCGACCATCGGCATCAGCGAGGTGATATTGCCCACCGATAACCCCGCTTTGGGACGCATCATCGAGGAAGCAATCAATTCGATTCAAATCAATCCCGCCACGCCGTTACAACCGACCACGCTATTCAGCACGCAAAAAGTCGCTACCAGCCCGTTACGATTAACCAGCGTCCATCTATGGACAACGCGCACGGGCGTGATGTTCCTCACAGGCATGATACAAAATGCGAGTGAAACACCCATCGGTGGCGTGCCGATTTTCGCGGGGTTACAAAATCCCGAAGGCGCGGTGGTGGATGGTGAAAGCGGACAGGTTTTGGGGTATGCCATACCGCCCAACGGATTTATGCCGTTCAGCCTGCGCTTTGGGGATGGTCGCCCTGTGGATGCGGTGACTTATAACCTGACGCTCGGCGGTGGTGGGTGGAATCCGTTAGCGACTACCCCCCAATATTACGGCGAATCGTATTTCGATGTAACCAGCCAGCGCACCGATACCCCCGAAGGCACAGCCGTTATCACGGGGACGATTACCCATATCGGCGCGGATATTGTCCGAGACCCGATGGCGGTGGTGGTTTTATATGATACGCAACGGCGCGTGATTGGCACAGGCTTCACCATTGCCAAACAGGGCGTATTGTTGCCCGAAGAGACGGTGGAATTCAGTTTTAACATCACCGAATTGGGTGGCACACCCGCCTTTCATCTGGTGACGGTTCAGGCTTTGCCCGAAATTCCGTGATATACTGGCATAAATGAGTAGTCAGGATATAAGCATGTTAGATGTGAAACAGTATCGGTATCCAAGACACAAAAACCGTTCCCTAAAAAATTCTTGTTTGCGCCAGATTTCGCAGTGGAAATTATCTCACCAAGCAATACTCAGCGAGAAATTCTATTCAAAACCGAATCCTACCTGCGCTATGGCACAAAAATGGTGTGGATAGTTTATCCCGAAGATGAAGTAGTAGATGTTTGGCGCACGATGCCCGATGGCAGTCTGAATAAGCGCACATTCAAAAAAGAGGATACCCTTTCGGGTGAGGATGTGTTGCCCGATTTTACCTTGCCTGTGAGCGACATTTTTAATCTAAAGATAGAGATATAGGACACAATTAATTCACGGTGTTTTTGAGGGCGGATATACGGCTTCGCCTAATCCGCCCATACACGCTCAAAAATTTCCGTGATGTGTACGGACGCGCTTCTGCGCGTCCACGAAACACGTATATCGTCCCTTTTCGGCATCAATTACGAAGCAGGGGTCGCTTGGACATTCGGGGTGGCTGTGGCGGGTGTAGTAGATAGCCCCTCGGCAACGGCACGCACATATCCTAAAAAGGACGAAAATTCGATAGGCATATACCCATCTTGGGCGTTAATCAGGCGTTCTAAACCGCCCCGTTTGATATAAATCTGATACACATATTCATTCGGGCGTGGGGCAGGTCCCATAAATGTACCTTGTAACCCAAAAAAGTTGAGCGAATCGATGTTTCGCACCAATTCGACAATATTTTCACGGGTGATGATGCCTTCACGGTCGTTCAATTTGGCGCGTCCATCGCTATAAATTTCGATGACGATGCTTTCGTTATTCACACCGCCCGTTTGGGTCATATAGATATAATCGAAGCCCGTCCCGGCTTGCACATCTTCGGTTTGGGATGCGATCAGCGTCCCAACGGGGGCAATCGGTAATTCTTGACCTTCAGTGGTGGCTAATGGGATAATCGGAGGCGCTGGATTTTGCGCCGCAATTTCTTCGGCGATGAGGGTTTCAATGACAGGCACATCCTCTGGATCCACCTCAGACACGCCGACTTGCGTGCCTTCTGGGGCGAATGGGGTGTTGGTGGCGGACGATTCTTCTGGTTCAGTGGTCGCATCTCCCCCACCCTGACAGGCGGTGAAGGTGAGCAATATCACAATAATTAGCACATAACGCATGGTTTTACATCCTTATCGGCAATAAGACACGATATAGCGTCATTATAACTCGACTTGATGTGCATGACGCACAAATTCTTGATTTCGTAAAATTTCCAGAACAACTTCGGGCAAGGCATTATCCAAAGTGAGGATGGTGAGCGTATTCCCACCGCGTTCTGCCCGTCCTGTATGCCAACTAGCGATGTTAATCTGATTATCCGCCATCAGCGTCCCGACTTTGCCGATGACACCCGGTTGGTCATAACTGCCCATGACGACCATATGACCTTCTGGGACAAAATTCATGCGGTATTCGTTGATTTGCATGATGTGGGGTTCTTTGCCATCCAGCAACGTCCCCGCCATGACGATTTCTTCGCCATCTTCGAGTACCACTTGGCAACTGACCAAATTGGCATAATCACCCACAGGCAAATTTTTGACCTGCGCCACTTGGATACCCCGTTCATTCGCTAACAGGGGCGCGTTGATATAACTGACTGTCTCGCCTAAAATAGGATACAAAATGCCCTTCAGCAACGCCACCGTGATCGGCTTGACCAACCCACTGACATCTTCGCCTCGCAAATCCACGCCGACCCACTTGATCGGATTCCGCGCCAACACATGGAATAAACGCCCAATCCGCTCGGCTAAAATCAGATACGGGCGGATACGTTCATAATCGACCCCCGGTAAAAAGGGCAAATTCACCACATTGCGATAATCGACACCATGCAAGGCATCCACCACTTGCTGAACAATTTGCATGGATAAATCTTGTGTCGCCTCGACCGTGTTTTCGGCGATGTGCGGTGTGTGAATAATGCGGTCTAAACCGATGAGTGGGCTATTATACGGCGGTTCATCGGGATACACATCCACCGCAACACCTGCCAAATGACCTGTTTTGACGGCTTCGGCAACCGCATTTTCATCCCACACCTTGCCAAAAGCCGTGTTGATGAGGAACGCGCCTTGTTTCATCTGTTTAATGCGGTCTGCATCGATCATCCGCAGGGTTTCTTTGGTCGGTGGGACGTGCAGGGTGATAAAATCACTCCGTGATAATAAATCACGCAAGCCGAGCAATACCACGCGCTTATCCGATAACTGGTCTTCGCGCACATATGGGTCGCTGGCGATGACCTTCATGCCAAATCCGAGCGCCATTTGCGATACGACTTGCCCAACACGTCCCAAGCCGATGATACCCAACGTTTTACCATGAAGTTGCCGTCCGACTTGGCGCTTGCGGTCGAGCAACCAAAAACCCGCTTTCATGCTGTTATGCGCCTCGATTAAACGCCGACTCAGATTGAGCATGAGTGCAATCGTATGCTCCGCCGCGGCAATGGCGCTCACGCCAGGCGTATTCATCACAATCACGCCACGCGCAGTCGCCGCTTCGATGTCAATCCCGCTCAAACCTGCTGTCGGTCTGCCGACCACTTTTAGGTTGGGCGCATCATCCAACACATCGGCATCAATTTGAATATCATCGCGCACGATGAGCGCATGAGCCGTCTTGAGCGCATCACGCAAAGCGATCACATTCGGCGGGGTGATTTTCACATCCACATCGGGCGCATTTTTGAGCCATGCGAGGCTTTCATCAGTCAAATCGGTGGCGACAACAATCTGGTAGGTCATGCGGATTGCCCTTTCAAATGCGCCAATACATCATGCAAATTGTTGAACACATGCGGGGTGATGTGTTTGAAGGCTTCGGGCTTGCTATGCGATAAATCGGGGACGACAAAACACGTCATGCCCGCCGCCACCGCCGCCTTCGACCCATTTGGACTATCTTCGAGCGCCAAGCATCGTTTGGGATCTACACCCAAGCGTTCCGCCGCCCGTAAATACACATACGGGTCTGGTTTGCCACTGATTTCATCATCCCCCGTACACCGCACCTCAAAAATATCGCCCCACCCTTGCGAATCGAGCGTGACATTGATGATGTTGATCGATGAATTCGATGCAATCGCGTGCGGGATGTTATTATCAATCACATATTGGATAATCTCTTGTGCGCCAGGGTTGGGTTTGACCATCTGTGGGATGAGTTTGAGCATCCGCCCTTCGAGTTCCGCCACCAATTCGGCGACCGTTTCGGGCAAGTTATACACATCTTTCAGCTTCGCCAAAAATTGATCTACGCGCATCCCAACAATCGAATCGCGCACTTCTTCGCTATAGACAAAGCCCCTATCGGTTATCATTTCGTCTTCGGCTTTGTACCACACGATTTCAGAATCCACCAACAAGCCATCCATATCAAAAATAATGGCATCAAATTTCATGTGAGGTTATCCTTTTTGAATTCATCAGTAAATGCCTCGCCCAAATCGGGATTGGTGAAAGTCAAGCCTTGCGCCAACGCCAATTGGATGCCTTTTTCGTAAACGGCTTGATGTGGCGTGCCTTTGACGCGCAAATACCCCCCATACCCCGCGGCGATAGGCAAAATCGGCGCGATACTCGATGTGTGGATGAAGGCTTCGGCTTCGTTCAGCACCTTCTGACGGGTGACAACGCCACCATATCCGACAAACAAATCCACCACATTGCGCGTTGCGAGGTCAGATGAGCCATCGCCCACCATCAAACGCCGTCCGGGTAAATGATGCGCTAAATCTTCGATGATATAAGGCTTGCCACTGCTCACCGTGAGCGGTCCTTCGTTATAATCCAGATAGGTCTGGCGATGTTGCGTTTCGGGTTCGTGATATTTCCACCATTCACCCGCGAGTTCGTTATATTCCAACTCAACGGCGCGGATGCGCTCTTGTGGAATGCCCAAGCGTTTGCCGAAACCCTTGACAGGTTCTGCCAAACCGCCACTGATGATGAAGATCGTCTTGCCCAAAAATTTGAGCGCCTCTAAAACAGGGATGACATCCTCGACCATCGTCTCCCAATAGCGTTCTTCTACGGCACGCAATTCACCGCGTGTCGGACGAATGGCTTGCAGGCGTTTGCCATACACCTCTTGTAAATCGAGTTCACCATCCATCGCCTTCTGCGTGAGCAAACCCACCCGCCATTCTTTGCCTTTGAGTTTAGCGAGTTCGTCTATGCCCTCAATCGTCGAGAGGGTGCTATCACAATCGAAAAAGACCAAATCAAAACTTGCCCAACGGACATCTTGCGTCATATACCTATTTCCATCCTCTAGTATCCATATTTATGGACGAGTTGATTATAATGGGTTATACCATCATGTGTAGGGTGATTGATTAAAAACGGAGCGTATCTATGACCGACCCCAATCTGGGCTTAACCGAACACGAGGCACAAACCCGCCGCGCCAATGGACAGGGCAATAATGTCAGCATCCAAACAGGGCGGACGTATCAACAAATTGTCGTGCAAAATGTCTTCAACCTCATCAATGTGATTTTATTCATCATCGGCGCGGTGATGATCGCCATCGGGCGTTGGGGCGATGCGTTTGTCAGTGTGGGGTTGATTGCCATGAATGTGGTCATCGGCATGTTCCAAGAAATCCGCGCCAAGCGCCAACTGGATGCGATTGCCCTGCTCACACGCCCCAAAATCACATTGGTGCGCGATGGCGAAGCCCGTCAAGCCGACCCGTCTGAAATCGTCATCGGCGACATCATCATCGCCGAAGCGGGCGACCAAATTGTCGTAGATGGGGTGCTGGTGAGCGATAGCAAACTTGAATTGGATGAATCGCAACTGACGGGCGAATCTGACCTCATCCCCAAAACCATCGGTGATGAGGTGTTTTCGGGCAGTTTTGTGGTGAGTGGCAAAGGACGGTACGAGGCGACCAAAGTCGGCAAAGAGAGCTTCGCCAACAAACTCACCGCACAAGCCAAGTCGTTCCGTATAACCAAAACACCATTACAAAAAGAGGTGGATTTGGTCATCCGTGTGTTGATGATGTTGGCGTTGTTCATCGGCTTTTTGTTGCTCATCTCGGCGATGCTCTCTGCTGTACCCGTCATGCGGACGGTGCAAATGGCGGCGGTCGTGGCGGGGTTAGTCCCGAATGGCTTGTTCTTCATGGTGATTGTCGCCTATGCGTTAGGCGCGTTACGGATTGTACGACAAGGCATTTTGGTACAACAATCCAATTCGGTCGAGTCGTTGAGCAATGTCTCGGTGCTATGCGTGGATAAAACCGGCACGCTCACCGCCAACAAAATTCACTACGAAGATGTGCGCCCGTTGCAATTCGATAAAGCGCATATCCAACGGTTGCTCGGCAATTTTGCCCATAGCGCCAGCGTCACCAACCGCACATCCGAAGCCATTTTAGCCGATTTAGACGGCAAAAAAATCACCCCTGTGGATGAAGTCCCGTTTTCATCCGCCCGTAAATGGAGCGCACTCGCATTTGATGATGATGAGATGCGCGGTGTGTATGTGTTGGGCGCAATCGAAATGCTCGCGCCTCACTTACCCAAAGACCTCGATTTACATCCCTATACAGATGATTGGTCAGATGCAGGTTGGCGTGTGTTGCTCTTCGCCTATAATCCCCATACGACCAAATTACACGATTCGCTCGGCAACGCGGGCTTGCCCGATTTGCAACCCCTCGCCATTGTGGGTTTTAGTGATGAATTGCGTCCACGCTTAAAAGAGACGTTGCAAGGCTTCATGAACGCGGGCGTGGCGCTGAAAGTGATTTCTGGAGATAACCCACAAACTGTGTCGGCGCTCGCCAAACAAGCGGGTTTTCCACCCAATTTTAAGTCGGTATCAGGGACAGATTTAGCCACGATGGATAAGGCGCAATTTGAGCAAACTGTCGCAGAGACGACCGTTTTCGGCAGGATCACGCCCGAACAAAAAGAGCAAATTGTCGAGGCGCTCAAAGCACAGGGGCATTATGTCGCCATGATTGGCGATGGCGTGAATGATGTGTTATCGCTCAAAAAAGCCAATTTGGGCATTGCCATGCAAAGCGGAAGCGCCGCCACACGCGGAGTCGCCGATATGGTGTTGCTCAACGACTCGTTTGGGGCGTTACCGCCCGCCTTTTTGGAGGGGCAACGCATCATCAACGGGATGCAAGATATTTTGCGCCTATTTTTGACCCGCGCCCTGTATGCCGCCTTGCTCATCATGGCGACCAGCATCGTGGGCATGGGGTTTCCGTTTGTCCCTAAGCACGCCTCGCTCATCGCCTTTTTGACGGTCGGCATCCCCACATTTGCACTCGCACTCTGGGCGAAACCGGGCAACACGCGCAAGGTCAGCCTCGTGCGCTCGGTGTTACATTTTTGCTTCCCTGCCGCCATATCGGTGTTCGTATTCGGCTTGCTGGTGTATATCATCACCTTCATCACGGTTATCAATAATCAAGCCTTGTTCGAAGCCAGCACGGATGAAATCGCCGAGTTTGTGCGTTATGTCGGCATCAATTACGACATCACCGCCGAACAATACGCCCTAGAACGCGCCCTACTCGCCGCACAAACCGCGCTCACGGCATTTTCGTGCATCGCGGGGCTGATTTTGGTGATATTCGTCGAACCGCCAACGCGCTGGTGGGTGGCGGGCGATTTGTATAGTGGCGATTGGCGCTATACCTTTTTGGCGATTGGCATATTCGGGTTGTATGTGGCGATCGTGTTGATAGTCCCGCTACGCCGATTTTTTGAACTTTCACCCCTCTCCACCGTATTATATCTATTCATCGCGGGCATGGCACTGATGTGGATACTCACGTTGCGTTTTGCGTGGCGCAACCGCCTGCTCGAAAAATTCTTGGGCATCGAACCCTTGCGTCCCGAAATTGATATGACGGGTGAAGCCGATAAGAAAGAAAAAATCATCACCCAACAGGTGAAAGCGATAACGATGTCTTAGTGAGTCAAAACCACATAACGCGCAATCAGTGTATTTAACACAAATTTTGCAATTTTCAGATATACTTTTTACGTTTGCCCGTTTTGATAAAATGTGGCGCTTTTCCATGCTTCACTACCGAAAGGAGCATTTTTGTATGATAACAGTAGACGGGGTAAAACGTGCCTATGGCGCGATTCAAGCCCTGAATGGTATTAGTTTTGATGTCAAAGAAGGTGAAATTGTCGGCTTGTTGGGACCCAACGGCGCGGGCAAATCCACCACCATTAAAATCCTGACGGGTTTTTTGCATCCCGATGAAGGCACGGTGCGGATAGATGGCATCGATGTCCTCACGCAAACGCAAGCCGTCCAACGCAAAATCGGCTACTTGGCAGAGAACACACCGCTTTATCCCACGCTATCGGTACAAAATTACCTCAAGTGGATTGCCGATATGCGCGAAATCCCCGTGAATGACCAACGCAAACTGATTAGCGATGCGGTGATTGCCACAGGGTTACAAAATCACCTCACGCGCCCGATCGCCCAACTGAGTAAAGGGTATCGGCAACGGGTGGGGTTGGCACAAGCTATTTTACACAAGCCCAAATTGCTGATTTTAGATGAGCCAACCGTCGGGTTAGACCCGACACAAATTGTCGAAATTCGCGGTCTCATCAAACGGTTAGCCGAACATAGCACCATCTTATTTTCATCGCATATTTTGTCTGAAGTCGAGGCGGTGTGTGACCGCGTGATCATCATCATGAATGGTCAAATCCGCGCCGATGCCCGTTTGGATGACCTCTCGGCAACCACCAACGCCGTTGTGGTGTTATCTGAACCTGTAGATGGTGTCGAGATGGCATTACGTGGCTTGGATGGTGTGACGGATGTGCAATCATTCCACGCGCACGGCGGATTTTTGGGTTATCGGGTGATCGCAGAGCGCGATATTTGCCCCGATATTTACGCCCTCGCCACCAAAAACGGCTATCCGTTGCGCGAATTGCGCCCCGATACGCTCACACTCGAAGCCTTCTTCAATCAATTAGCCACGTCCGCGTAAGGGGGGATATGTCACGATGAAACAAGCCATTTCGATTATTCGCAAAGAACTCGACAGTTATTTTAGCTCGCCAATGGCGCTCATTTTTGTGGGCGTGTTTTTGGCGATCACCTTTTTCACCTTTTTCTGGGTCGAAAATTTCTGGTTGCGTGGCTTAGCCGATGTGCGCCCGTTATTCGCCAATTTGCCCCTACTGATGATTTTCCTCATCTCGGCGTTGACCATGCGCCAATGGAGCGAAGAACAAAGTGATGGCACACTCGAATTACTCTTCACCTTGCCGACAACCACCTTACAATTGATTTTGGGCAAATTTTTCGCCGTGTTGATGTTGGTGGTGGTGGCGTTGGCGTTCACGTTGGTGTTGCCAATTACCGTCTCGCTGATTGGGAATCCCGATTGGGGTCCGATAATCGGCGGATATGTCGCCTCGTTGTTGCTGGCATCGGTGTATATCGCCATCGGCTTGTTCGTCTCATCGCGCACCGATAACCAGATTGTGGCGCTCATCATCACCGCGTTGGTGTGTGGCGGATTTCACCTCGTCGGCACACCGCTCATCACCAATTTGGTCAGTGGCGATATTGCCAACATCTTGCGCGGATTCAGCACCAGCGCCCGCTTCGAGAGCATCCAACGCGGGGTGATTGACCTGCGCGATCTTGTGTATTATCTCGGTTTGACGGTCGTCTTTTTGGCGCTGAATGTCATCTCACTGGAAGCCAAACGCTGGGGCAAAGGCTCACAACTGAGCAGTTATCGGTTGAATAGTCGGTTGACAGTGGCGCTTTTAGCGGGGAATTTATTGGCGCTCAGTTTGTTGATTGCGCCCGTCACCTTCGCCCGTGCCGATTTGACCGCTGATCGGCAATACACCCTCTCGGATGTAACGCGCAATTTGCTCGGCGATTTGAACGAGCCATTGCTGATTCGGGCATACATCAGTGAACGCAACCATCCGTTATTAGCCCCGCTCATCCCACAATTGATAGATAGCCTGAATGAATACGCGGTGCTATCCGATGGTCAACTGACGGTCGAGGTGATAGACCCCATCACGGATCCCGATATCGAGACCGAAGCCAACCAAACCTATGGCATCCGCCCCACCCCATTACAAATTGCCAGTCGTGCCAGTTCAGAATTGCTGAATGTGTATTTTGATCTGCTCATCCGTTATGGCGATCAATCTGAGGTGCTGAATTTTGGGCAACTCATCCAGGTGGAACAGGTAGCAGGTGATGTGCGCGTGTCGTTCCGCAATTTAGAATATGATTTGACCAGCACCATCAAACGGGTGGTATCGGGCTTCCAGAATATCGATGCTGTCCTCGCCTCGTTGGATGAAGCCGCCCGTATGACGCTGTATTATACCCCCAACACATTGCCCGAAGCGTTGGCACAAGCGCCGTTGACCATCCAAACGGTTGCCGATGAAATTATCGGCAAGGCGGGCGGTAAATTCATCTATAATACGGTCGATGTGGCGCAAAGTGGGCAATCGCCCCAAGAATTATTCGACCGATACGGCATCCGCCCCATCGCCACCGATTTCTTCGGCACACAAACCTATTACCTGCACCTCGTCATCGAAGCGGGCGATAAAGACCCACAAGTGATATTTCCATCGGGGAATTTTAGCGAGGGCGAAATTCGCACCCAAATCGAAAGCACGCTCAAACGCGCATCCAGTGGGTTTGTGCAAGTGGTGGGTATCTGGACACCGCCCAATATCCCGCAACAAGATATGTTCGGGCAACAAATTCCATCGCTCTCGCAATATAATTTCATCACGCAGTACCTATCCGAGAGTTACGATGTCCAACCTGTGGATCTCTCTACGGGCGAAGCGCCAACAGGCATTGATATTCTGATTGTGGTCGCACCTCAGAACATGACCGATTATGAATTATTCGCCATAGACCAATTCCTCATGCGAGGCGGGTCGGTGATGGTCTTAGCCAGCAATTATCGGCTCGGTGTAGATCCCAATAGTGGCAATCCAGTAATAGAACCGTTACAAGGCACGCTCAACGACATGCTGACGCATTACGGTGTCACGGTTGGCGAAGGCGTGGTCTTGGATAAGCAAAACACCGATTTCCCCATCCCCACTCAACGCAATGTGAACGGGATTATCATCCAAGAAATTCAACTGCTCGATTACCCGCCATTTGTAGATATTCGGCAAACGGGCATGTCGCGGGATTTGCCTATCACCAACAACATCCCCGCCGTGATTTTGGCGTGGGCATCCCCTTTGAGCATCGGCGAATTGGACGAAAATGTCACCAGCACCACCTTGCTCACCAGCACATCCAACGCGGTGACGACCACCCAAATCGGCTTTGAACCCAATCCCAATCTGGAATATGGGTTTATCCCCACGGGTAGCGCCCAAAAATACACGCTGGCGGTGGCATTACAAGGGAGCTTTAGCAGTTATTTCAACGACAAGGCATCGCCCTTCGAGACGGCATTCAGCGCCGAACAAGCGACATTAGCCGAAGCTACGCCCGAAGCGAACATCACAGTCGAAAGCACGCCATCGGCAGAAGCCACAGCCGAAAGCACCGCCGAAGCCACATCTGAACCCATGCCAACGGCGACACCCTTGCCCGTCTCTGCCGTGAGCGAAATCGAACAATCACCATCCACTGCCCGTCTGATTGTGGTCGGGAGTGCCGAATTTTTGAACGACAACCTGCTCCAATTATTTGAGCAAGCAGTTCGAGATGCCGCCACCAATAACCTGACCCTGCTCCAAAATAGTGTGGATTGGTTCACCGAAGATACCGAACTCGCCACCATCCGCGCCCGCGGGGTGACATCGCGCCTGATTAATCCGCTCACCGATAACGAAAAATCTCAGTGGGAATTTATCAATTATGCGGTGGCGTTGGCGGGTGTGATTGGGTTGGGCATCGTATGGCGTTTACGCAAACGTGCCGAACAACCTTTTGAATTGCTATCTGAATCCGAAGCCGTCATGGAGGTCTCTGATGAACAGAACTAACCTGTTTTTGACCGTCACCCTCATCGTACAGGCGATCCTCATCGCCATCATCGCCCTACCCCGAAATAATAACTCCGACACGGGTGGGGGCGCATTATTAGCCGATTTTGACCCTAGTGCGGTGGATAGCATCACCATCACCAGCAATGATGATAAACAAATTCGCCTCGTCAAAACGGGTGATACATGGGGCTTGGCAGATGTTGACAATTATCCCGCCCAAGAAAATCGCGTGAACACTTTGCTGAATACACTATCGGCATTGAACACCTCGCGCCTTGTATCGGATAACAGCGCCAACCAACGGCGCTTAGGCGTGGCAGATGACCAATTTGAGCGCAAGGTGGAAATCACACAAGGTAGCCAGACTTATACGGTGTATATCGGCACATCAGGCGGGGCAAATGCCACTCACACCCGTCTGGCGGGGCAAGATCAAGTGTATCTCAACCGCGATATTAGCCCAACCAGCGTCAGCGCCGAATTGACCACATGGTCACAAACCGAGTATATCCGCGTGGAAAAAGAAAAGGTGATCAGCATGACTATCACCAACGCCAACGGCACATTTGCATTTGAAAATGTAGACGGAACTTGGCAGATGGTCGGGTTGGCTGATGGCGAGACATTCAACACGCAAAATTTCACCGAATTGCTCGATAAAATCGTGGCGTTTAACTTGCGTAAGCCACTCGGCAAGGATGTGTTGCCCGAATATGGGTTTGATACCCCGCTCGCTACAGTGACGTTTGTCGTGCGCGATACGTTGATAACAAGCGAGGATGAAAATTCCACCGGTCAGACATTGGATACCACCTATGAATTGGTCATCGGTGGGCAATATGAAGATGGCTACGCGGTGAAATTCAATCGATCAGAGTTTTATGTATTGGCATCAACATTTTACGCCAGCGATTTCACCCAACAAACCCGTGAGGATTTTATCGTGGCGATAGGGGGATAACCCCCACCCTCTTTCACTTGTGGTTTTGAGGGACGATTAGCGCGAAGCGCGTATGTCGTCCCATACAAGTCACGACAATTTTTAGGTGTGTATTGGCGGATTAGAGGCTGAAGCCTCGTATATCCGCCATAAAATGATTTAATAGGATTGCCTTGCTCCCTTCTCCCATTTTGTCGGGGATGGAGGAGTATTCTATCTCAGACCAATTTCTTTGAGGGCTTGCAACACCAACCCGCCGATTTCGGTGGGATTATTGGCGACTTTCGCGCCCGCTTCGGTGAGGGCGGTCATCTTGGCTTGAGCAGTCCCCTTACCACGCGAGACAATCGCGCCCGCATGACCCATTTTCTTGCCCGGAGGGGCGCTCACACCGCCGATATATGCCACAACGGGTTTGGTGATATGGGCTTTGATATATTCGGCGGCTTCTTCTTCTGCCGAACCACCAATTTCACCAATCAACACGATGGCTTGGGTCTCATCATCTTCTTGGAACGCCTTGAGCGCGTCAATAAAACTGGTACCGGGTACGGGGTCGCCACCGATACCGATACAGGTCGTCTGACCAATGCCCTCGGCGGTCAATTCGTATAGGGCTTGATACGCCAACGTACCAGACCGGCTGACGATGCCCACGGGTCCACCACCCTTCGAGACTTCGGTTGGGGTGAAGCCAACATTCGCCCGTCCAGGGCTGAGGATGCCCGCGCAATTCGGACCCAACAGGCGCGTATTCGGATAGTTGTGTTTGAGGATGTTATAAACACGCGCTTGGTCGTGAGCGGGGATATGTTCGGTCACACAGACAATCAGACCAACACCGCCTTCTGCCGCTTCTAAAATGGCATCCGCCGCAATCGCGGCTGGCACAATGATGAACGAAACATCCGCGCCTGTGGCTTTGACCGCTTCGGCGACCGTGGCAAAAATGGGGATACCCTCGACATTTTCGCCCGCTTTTTTCGGATTCACGCCCGCGACAACATTTGTGCCATAGGCTTTATTGCGTAAGCCATAAAATTGACCTTGCTTACCAGTCAGACCTTGTACAACGACCTTGCTATTTTCTGTGAGCCAAACCGCCATGAGTTATTTCCCCTTCGCAATTTCTACAGCCGTTTGCGCGGCAACCAACATATTCGGCTTCATAATTAAACGGTCAGAGGCGTTATCTTGAATGATTTTGCGCCCCTCTTCGGCATTCGTACCATCCAAACGGACAATCAGTGGCGCACGCAATTCTACGCGCTCCATCGCTTGGATAATCCCACGGGCGACCTCATCGCAACGGGTGATACCGCCAAAAATGTTGATGAAAATCGCCTTCACATTGTCGTCATGATTAATCACCGTCAGGGCATTCGCCATATGGTCTGCCGATGCACCACCGCCAATATCCAAGAAATTGGCGGCTTTGCCACCCACTTGGCTGACAATATCCACCGTACTCATCGCCAAGCCCGCACCGTTGGCGATAATACCAACCGTACCATCTAACCCGACATATTGCAGGTCTTTTTCTTGTGCCATGCGTTCCCGTTCATCGAGCGGTTCTAAGCCCGTGAAATCTTCCCATTCGGGATGACGATGCGAAGCGGCATCATCGAGGCTGACTTTGGCATCGAGCGCGTGAACACGTCCATCAGGCGTGAGGATGAGCGGGTTGATTTCGGCGAGTGTGGCATCACCTTTGATGTAACAATCATATAATTTGAGCAAAATATCCACCGCGCCATCGGTGGCTTTGGGATTGAGTTTAGCGGCGACCACCCATTCACGGGCGCGTTCTGGCGTGAGACCGATAACGGGGTCTACCCAAATTTTGGCGATGTCTTCATCGGGAACAGATTCGATTTCGACCCCTCCCTTTGCCGAGAGCATCCCCAAATGCAATTTTTTGCTCCGATCGAGCGTGAACGAAGCATAATATTCTTCTGCGATGTCGGATGCAAGTTCAATCCAAATTTTGCGGACGACATGCCCGTTGATGGTCAAATTGAGGATGTTGGTGGCATGAAAACGAACTTCATCGGCGTTATTCGCCAATTTCACCCCGCCCGCCTTGCCACGTCCCCCCGTGAGGACTTGCGCCTTCACCACGACAGGATACCCGACTTTTTCGGCGATAGCGACCGCATCATCCACATTATCCGTCACTTCGCCCGCCGAGACGGGAATGCCAAATTTGGCAAAATATTGCTTGCCTTGATACTCTAATAAATCCACTTGTGCTTCTCCTTAAAAAAATTTATCCACACAAAAAACGCACCACACGCGCATAACACTATGCCGTGTGATGAGATGTACTTTATCTTACCGCCAAGCGTTATGATGCGTAAGGGCGCAAATGGGGTTAATTTGCGCCCTCATGATTTATTTATCCAACGCTTGTAAGGCTTGTTGCGCGGCTTTTTGGATTTCTGGATTGGCATCCATCGCCAATTTTTGGAGCAGGCTACGCCCCACACTGGCACGCAATTCCCCCACCAATTTCATGATAGCGACCCGTTCCTCGACACTATCTGAATCGCGCAGGCGGATGAGCAATCCAGGGACGGCGGGTTCACCAATTTCTTTGAGCAACAAATACACGGTACTCACCGCCGAAAACTTCGCCAAATGATGCAAATCATCAGGGGGCAAGTTCCGCAGTTTGGTGCGGGCGCTGGCGGGTGTCTCATCGGATAATTGGAGCATCCCCGTCATCACATGCACCAAATCACGCACTTGGCGCATTTTGGTGAAGTATTCTTCGGTTAAATATTTGGGACGAATAAAGTGGGTATTGGAATCTGCCATAATGAAATCTCCATTAAAGGTTGAGCATGTGACCTTCTAAGCCATGCGCCGCCTCTTTGAGCGCCTCGCTCAGAGTCGGATGAGCATGAACATTGCGTGCAATTTCTTCGGGCGTGAGTTCGGCGTATCGCGCCAGCGTGAGTTCGGGCAACAATTCGGTGACATCGGGACCGATGAGGTGTGCGCCGAGCAATTCACCATATTTTTTATCGCTAATAAGTTTAACAAACCCTGTGCTATCACCCAAACCAAGCGCCTTGCCGTTGGCTTGGAACGGGAATTTGGCGACATTCACATCATACCCCAATTCACGGGCTTGTTTTTCGGTATAGCCAAAACTCGCCACTTGCGGTTGGCAATAGGTGGCGCGGGGCATCATGATAAAATCGAGCTCGATGGTCGGCGCACCTGCGATATTTTCGGCGGCAATCACGCCCATCGCTTCGGCGACATGCGCCAACATCAATTTGGCGGTGACATCGCCAATGGCGTAAATATGCGGGACGTTGGTTTGCATTTTACCGTTAATATCAATCGCGCCACGCTCTGTTAGTTTGACCCCCGTCTTTTCGAGACCGTACCCTTGTGTACGCGGGGCGAAGCCAATGGCTTGCATCACTTTATCGGCTTTGAGCGTCTCGGTTTTACCATCTTTGCTGACCGTCACCTCGACATGGCTACCCTTATCCTCAATTTTTTCGACTTTGGTGCTGGTGAGAATGTTAATCCCCAATTTTTTGTATTGTTTCTGCAATTCTTTGGATATTTCTTCGTCTTCGAGCGGTAATACTCTATCCATAAATTCGACAACGGTCACATCCACGCCATAATTTTTCATGACATACGCAAATTCCATGCCGATAGCGCCCGCCCCTGCGATGATGATGCTGTTGGGGAGGTTATCTTCCATGATTTGCTCTTCGTATGTCACCACGCGCTCGCTGAGTTGGGTATTGGGGATGAGGCGGGTGGTCGCGCCTGTGGCGATAATAGCATATTTGAAGGTGAGCGTCTCGGATTTGCCGTCATTGAGCGCGAGTTGTAGCGTATGTGCATCGGTGAATGTCCCCCACGCATCGTAGCTATCAATCTTGTTTTTCTTCATCAAAAAGCGCACGCCTTTGGTCAATCGTTCAGACACGTCACGACTACGTTTGAACGCCGCGCCATAATCTAGCGTCACTTTCCCTTCAACTTTGATACCGTACGTCTCGGCTTCATGGGTGAAAATATGGGCGAGTTCCGCGTTGCGGAGCAAGGCTTTGGAGGGGATACATCCCACATTCAAACATACACCGCCCCAATATTTCTTCTCGACAATGGCGGTCTTTAAGCCCAATTGTGCGGCGCGAATGGCGGCGACATACCCGCCCGGTCCTGCGCCCAAAACAACCACATCATAATTTTGTGCCATACTGTTCTTTACCTCTGTTACTAGGATGCGGAACACATCACTAGGGTGATTATATCTATCATCCTTTAGTTTACCCGATTAAATCTATAATTGGCTATGTTTGATTTAATACTTCATGAGTGTATCAAAAAAGCGAGGCTTTTGGCACTCGCTTTTGGGCAAATTGAGTCGTTTAATCCTTGCTAGTCATCATCATCAGTAGGGATTGGTGTTGGAAGAGGTGGGCGTATAGGCACAACATTAGGAATACCATTGGATGGTGGTGGTGTGCCTAAATCGGTACAAAATGGGCGTGTTTCATGAGGTGGCAAAGGCGGATCGCCCGGACCTGGTGGATAAATACAGAAGGGCTTTTGCAAAGTCGTCAAAGGAGTAATTGAAGCGCCTGCTCATAATTGGCATTGAAATACCGTCTGGCTTCAGGAATATAGTCGAACTGTCCACAGTGTCGGATGAGACCA
>DAOTVP010000096.1:0-36268 GCA_034436155.1 Anaerolineae bacterium | reverse complement strand
CGGCATAACACTACCATCGCCAAAATTACCACCAGCACCGCCACCGATGCCACCACCAAAACCGCCACCGATGCCACCACCAAAACCGCCACCGATGCCCCCCCCTTTGAATAGGTTTCCGGCTTGTTCTTCGGCTTGGCGATAAGTTTGGCTCACTTGTTTGAGGACTTGACCTGTCCGATTCAAGACATCATACAAGCGTCGCATAGACGGCATAGCGCGATCTTCAAATTCGGCAAAAAAATCTTCAGATGCCTCGCCTTTCCATGCGTTGCGTAATCCATCCATCGATTGACGCAGACGATTCATCTGGTTTTCTATTGTCTCTGCACGTTGCACCAAAAGCCCACCTAGCTTTTCGAGCTGTGCATAATCTACTTCAATGCGATCTGCCATTCAACAATCCTTATCTTCGCCCTCAACTGGGTCGAGAATATTACGTCGGGATATGGAAAGTTAAGGTAATCCTCCCTACTCTGATTGTATCACCACTTTTGATTGGTGTAGGCTCTGACTTTAGTAATATTGCGTCATTTAAGAAAGTCGGGTTATCTTCACGCAGGGCTTCGATCAGATAATTGCCATTGGCTTCGATGAGACGGGCATGTTGACGCGAGACGCTATTGGTTTTATCGATAGCCGCCAAATTAACCTCGACCGATGTGGTGGCATCACTCAAGGCGCGTCCGATGAGCGCCGTGCTTCGCGTGATATCGTAGCGTGTCCCTGTCGTTTCTTCTATCAAATATGCCCGTTTTTCGGTGCGAATTTGTGTACCTTTGAATTGTTGTTGTTTGCGTTGTTTGCGCCCAAAGACCAAATCGGTGCCATTGCCCAAATTTAACTCGGCTAAACTGGCATCGGGTTTGAGTTCTTTGCGCGTCCCTTTGAGAGCGAGCGCATACTCGCTCTCATCGGTCAAGTTGAATTCTTTACGCACTTCATCAATCAGGTCTTGGACGGTGATGGTATGCAACACCAAGACGTTGTGAATCGGATAATCATCGAACAGGTCAGATGCAATCGTCATCTCAAGATAATCACTCATGAGTTATCACCCCCTTCTGTTTCGGTCACAGGTTGTTCAGCCATGGCTTGTTTGAGTTCATCCAAATTGAGTTTGAGTTTACGGGCAAGGCGTTCTGGTGGGAATTCATTTTGGATGAGGGCAATCGCAACGGCTTTCACATCTATATGGAGTTCTTCAAACACGGGCAACATATCAAAATCGCCAATCGCTTGCGCGATGAGCGCCAATTCGCCCATGCCGTCTAGGGTTTGAACGGCGGCTTTGACCATTGCCACATCACCCGCATACATGTCTTCATATTGTTTGGCGATCATCTCTTTGATGCGGTCATGTAAGGCTTCGCCGAACACCAAATCTATCGGCGCGGGGGCGACCACCACAGGCGCAGGTGCTGGTTTGGATGTAGATGCGGATGTAACTGTGTTATAACCATTGGCTGAACTGTTGGCGCTGGCTTCAATGTCTTCTGCGGATAATGGTGGGAATGCCCAAGCGGGTGTATCTGCCCAAGTGGTGCGAATTTCCGATACCCACTCATCCAGCATGGTGATAACCTGTTCTTCGACATCCAACGGTTCACCCATCGCGCCAATCTCGACCACAGGATACGGCGTTGCCACTTGCAAAATGCTCACCCGACCCGACAAAATGAGGAAGGCACGCCCAACGGGGAGTTCCGCCTCTTGTAATTTACGCGGGACGCGGGCATTAAATGGCGTATTGGTGGCGGTGTTGGCATCCAACGCCAAGCCATAACGGGATTTCGAGATGTTCTTCCGCAAGTCATCGCTCATCGAGCCTGGCAAACATGCGATGATGAAGTGTAAGCCTTCCGCACCGAATTTACGCGACATATCGGCAATATCGGTTTGTTGCTGATTGTTGGCAAGATCACGGAAATCATCGTAATTATCAATCACCACATAAATATCGGGTTTCTTGCCCGGTTGGGCATAGATTTTTTGCAGATGAGCAACGAGGCTTGCCATTTCATCTTTATTTTGCTCAGAAATGGCATATGCCACATGTGGCAAATCGGCGAGGGTATGCTTGCCGCCATAATCGAACAGGCGCTTGGAGGCATCTACTAAAATGATACGAACATCTTCGGGCGAATACATAGCCGACATGCCAATCACCCAACTCCGCAAGGTGGTTGTCTTGCCCGAAAAAGGTTGCCCCACGATGATGAAATGCGGACCTTGTTTTTGCAAGTCCACCACCACATGTTGTAGTTCTGCCATCTCGACACCGATTAAGGTCTCGATGCGGCGCGTCTTGCGATAGGTGTTGATGACATCCTCCAACGGCAACAAATCTTGTAGCACTTGGATCGGCTCTGGTCGGCGACCTTCGCCCCAAGCAGTCTGCATCTTATCGAATAACCAGATGATGCCCGCATTGGTATCGGCTTCTGCGCCCTCTTCCATCGGCGGGGTGAAATCGATTGGGTCGGCAACTTGGAATTCGAGTACGCGCCGTTCTACGATGGCATACCCACGACCAGGGATATCATCCAAATCCACCGCTACACGCCCGACAACCGATGAATAATCGCCGAATTCCGCCAATTTGAGCGTCATCCGTTCATTGAATAGGCTGAATAATTTGCCCGGTATAGCATTGACTTGTTCGGCGGTGATGACGAAGTAAATGCCACTATTGCGTCCATCGCGCATGAGCGAGAGCAAATCGGGGAGCAAATCTTCGTAATTTTCGCGGAATTCGGCGAAGCTATCTATCAGCACCAAAATAGCGGGATACGTATCGGGCTTGGTGGCATTGTATTCGACAAAACCACCTGCTTCGGCGAAGAGTTGAGCGCGGTTATTCGCCCAATAGCGCAATTTACGCAACAACCGTTCTACCCGTTCCGCTTCGGCAGGGGTGATGACTGCGCCGACATGCGGTAGCCCTTTGAGCAATTCCAACCCGCGCCCGCCAAAATCGAGGGCATAAATTTGCAATTCATCAGGGGCATGTTCCACGACCAGCGCCGTCACGAGGGTACGCAAAAAGGTGGATTTGCCCTTGCCTGATGACCCAAATAACAGCGTGTTGCCTTTTTTCAGGTCTACAAACAGGGGCATCTGGCGGGCTTCGTATGGATTATCTATCAAGCCGATTTTGGCGCGGAGTGTTTTGGGATTATCCCAATCCACGGGCGACCAATAATTACGATCATTAATCCACTCGATGAGCATTGGATTGAGTGGCAGGTGGATATTTTCGGCTTGGATGAGCATCGGCGCATCCTCTTTCCCCTCTTCTTCGGCTTCGAGTTTCGCCGTTATATCATCGCCATCTGTCTGGCGAATCATCATGGCGGGTGTGATGTGTGTGGCATTCAGTGGCAACCAGACAGGCAATGGGTCTGGCCACGGTTTGTCTTGTTTTTTAATCACATCGGGATTTTCTTGTGCCACCCGATGACACACCTCAACGACCATATCGGCGATGTTCTTTTCATCGGCGCTCTTGGTCTTTTTGCGTTTTTCGCGCCGTCTATCGCGCCAGATGACTTTGGCTTTTTCGGTCACTTGGGCATTCACATTATACGGAGAACTGGCATACGCCACTTGCATGAGTTGTGCGTTGTCGTTACCGATTTGCAAATAGGCACGCCCTGGCACATCGGTGGGCAGAAACGCCGCATCGGATGCCCGCAACAATTCACGGCTATCCTCTGGTGTTTCTACACGGAGGCATAACTTAAATTTGATATTGGCACGCATTTGATCTGTCACCGCGCCCGTTGGGCGTTGCGTAGCGAGGATGAGATGCACCCCCAACGCCCGACCAAGACGGGTGATACTATCCAATTCACCCTTAAATTCAGGCATTTCTTTGACCATCTCGGCGAATTCGTCAATGATGACGAATAAAAACGGGAACGGTTGATTGCCGTTTTCGTAACCGATATGATACCCTTTTGCCCGATAATCCACGATATGCGACACCTTTTTGCTGGCGAGCAAGGCACTACGGCGGTTCATCTCCGATTTCATGGCGATGAATGTCCGCGCCCCTGCTGTACCACTCAGGTTGGTGACGATATTCACCACATGTGGCAATTTCTCGAACATCTTGAACGCCGTACCGCCTTTGAAGTCGACAAGGACGAAGTTCACGGCGCTGGGATCGTAACGCATCGCCAAGCCTAAAATCAGGGTGATGAGCAATTCCGATTTACCAGACCCGGTTGTACCAGCAATCATGCCATGCACACCATCGCCCGCCGCCGAGAAGGTGATTTCGCGGATTTTATTACCAGGCATCAAGCCGATGGGCGCACGCATCCACTCGGAATTATCTTTATTGCGTGACCATTCCCACCTATCGAGCAACGGCTTCGCCATGGCATCTACGCCACCCAAATTTTTATGCAAGTCCATCAGCAAAATGCTGGATGCCAAACCCGCCGTACCGAATGTCGAGCGCACCGACAGCGATTCCATCTTTAGGGCAAAGTCGTTTTGGGCGGTAGTCTCGTCTATGGTATCGGCTTTGCCGATAAAACGGGTGCTATTCAACCCAACTTCGGCATAACGGAACAAAACACCCGTCTCGGTGACACGGCTACCATCCACCTCGACCAGCGTATCGACTTCGATAACGGTCTCGGCTTGACTAGGGACATAACTGGCGTTGGGGGTCAAGAATAAAATACTCACGCCCAATTCTGTCCCACGCCGTAAAATCAGCGATACCGCCTCTTCAGATTGGACATCTTTCATGGGCGAATTGGGGTCATCGAGCGAGAGCGCATCGACCACCACCAGCAAAAACGGCAAGGTGACATCGCCACTATCTTTATCTGCCATCCGCACCAAACGGCGGTCGAGATCGGCTTTAATCATTTCCCAGAAGGGGGCAGGATTTTTGGGGTCAAAATACAGTTGGCCACAGCGCATAATCGCATCTTGTTCATCGCGCTTACCACTGGTGCAATGGGGCAACCACCGCGCCCATTGCCACTGTGTGGCGGCTTTTGGCGGTGCATAAATATACACACGGGTATCCGTTGGGGCATGGAACGCCGTGAAGTGCGTGAGCATTCCACGCACAAATTCGTAGATTTGTTTTTCAGATTTGGCTTTATCCGTTGAGCTAATCGACCCACAAATGCCAATCGAATGGCGGGCGGGCAAAACCTTATCGCCACCCAGTCGTTGGGGACGCAAGGGAATCGTGATAGGGACATCTTGAACAAAAAGCGAATCTTCTGCCAGCTTTTTGGCTTCATCCATCAAGGGGTCTTCGTGATTTTCTGACATTTGCACAGTATATATAACTGTAGATGGCAACACACCCAAACCCAAGCGCACAACACCAAAATCGCGATCGGATGTACGCCGTTCCCACAAACGTGTGCCAGACCGATTATCTTTGGCATCGGGGGTCGGGCTATTTTGGGCGATCTGTAACACAGTTTCGATGTTGGGGTAATTATAGAGGTAGAAGTTACGTTGCATGTCGTGGGCGGCTTCCATATCTTTCCGCAATTGCGTGAGTCGTTGTTTATACGATTCGCGCTTTTCTTTCATGATACGGGCATCACGGAAGTACATCCACACTGCCAAACCCGATGAGGCAATCACCGAAAGCGCCATCGGCAAAATCATGAACAGATTGCTTCGTTGCCCTGTTGTAGACACAATCACATAACCGATGATGGTGACGAGGGGCAAAAAGGTCTGAATAAGTGGCTGTCCCTGTCGGTCTTCAACAGGGGGTGGCGGAATCTCAACCTCTTCCTGTGGAAGGTCAGGTTGAATCCGTGGGGGTCTGTTAATCAATTTATTTTGTTGGTCGCTCACAAAATCCCTACCTTCTCTCTCTTATGTGTCACGAGTTATGTCAGTTCGCTTGACACTTGGCATTACAATGAGTAATCTATGAGTGATGCTACATGCTAATTGTGGCACGGTTAGAAATTTATGTCAAACAAAAAGATAAAGAAGGTGATGCGATGAAGCATATTTGTACCCGATGTGGGCGAATTTCACCCGATGGCAATTTGTGGTGTCAGGAACAGCAATGTCTTGCAGAGCGTAAACCCATCATTTTTGACGCGGGTGATAATATCGGCGACATTCATATCACCCGCAGAATCACGGTACTCCGCACTTCTGCCTTTTATGAAGGCTTGCGCGAGGGCGAAAAAATCATCGTGAAGATGGCGCATAGTGACCGCATCAGCCAAGATAAACTCCGTTACGAAGCCAAATTGCTGGCACATTTGCAAAGCATCCGCAAACATGCCAACTTCCCCACCCTGATTACACCGTATCGTGGCGCGAGTGTGTATGACCGCCCATATGGTAAAATCGGCTTTCAAAACGAGACCAAATATTTCATGTTATTCGAGCATATCCCTGGCGAGTTTTTGCGCGATGTATTGCGCGTATCGCCCTTCCCATGGAATCGCTATGCCCATTATGTCGTGCGCGGGGTATCGGCAGGGGTGCTGTTCATGCACGAAAATCAAAAATTACACCTCAATCTTTCGCCCGATATCGTATATATCCGCACCGATATGGATGGTATTCCCCGTCCATTGTTGTTCGATTTTGGGCTGGATGACCCCGAACTCATCGCCCATGCCCGCACGATTATCCCTCCGTCATATATCCCGCCTGAATTATTGGTGATGCCCCGCGCCAGTTTTCAGAGTGATGTGTATGGCTTGGGCTTGATGATGTACGAGATGTTGATGGGTGAACCCGCCTATCCGTTCAAATCGCGCTATGACAAGATGATATGGGATGATGTGAGCAAGGGTAAGTTCATCCCGATTAACCGTACCGATTTGCCCAATCCCGAAAAACCCGAATACCGTGATGGCAACACGGTCATCATGAGCGCGATTCAACCGAATCCGATGATGCGCCAAGAAAATGTCGCCGTGTTCGCACATGAGATGTATCATCTATTTGGGGATGTGCCACCAGAACGCAAACGCCATTTCTCATGGCTGAATCGACGTAATGCCGCGATTGTCGGGTTGGTGGTGGTGATTATCATCGTACAACTAATTGTGATTAGCGCCGTGTTCACAGGCAATACGGCGACGACATGAGGATAAATTTCACAGGTGGATAAAAATAATTATCCACCTGTTTTTATATCATGTGAAAGGACAGCTTTTTAATTTTATTTGCTCAAAATGTCCTATCAATGAGGCATAGTATTCTAAGTAGTCAAAAACATATACAACTTCAACAGGGGTTAATAAAAATCCAAACGAAATAGAATCTGTAAAATCGGCTCGAATAATCATTTTCCCATTATCATAGTATGCCAGATAATGATAATAGGGGATTGAATTATAGGTTTTCATACATGCTAAATCGGCATCTGTAAACGAATAAAATGGCAATACATTTCCACCTTCTGGCAATCCATATACCAACCAACTCATCCAAATCGGAATCGTGGTTGTGAATTGTATTTTTTCAATTTCTTCAAATGGGATTTGGGTGTGGTCGGGTTGAATACCGTCTACAGAACCGATGTATAACTTGACATCGGGTTGAAAAATAGGCGGATATACACCGTCTAACGGGATGATAGTGGTGGTTTCTAATACTTGCGAATAGGTGTCCTGATAATAGGACGCATAAAGAGTGTCAGTTGGGTCATTTTCAAGCCAGCCATGCTCTAAAAGTACATTTATAAATTCTTGTACCGTGATTGATTCCGTTTGATTGACACCCAATTGACACATCCAATTGCAGACAGATGATTGTGCGCCAATATGTGTACTGAATAGGGCAAACAGGAGTAATATCCCTACTAGACATAACCGCTTTGGACTGAGCCGATACATAAACACCTCTTTTTTATACACCTATGGGTCGCTTCAAAAACAGCACACTGCGCGTCACTTCGATGCACACCGCCCCGTGCTGATTTTTGCCGATATGCTTCAATGTCACGATGCCCCTATCGGGTTTGCTGTTGCTGGGGCGTTTATTCAGCACATGCGTCTCGACATACAACGTATCACCATGATACATCGGATGCGGATGCACGACATTTTCGTAACCCAAATTGGCGACAATCGTCCCTGCCGTTAAATCGTTGACCGTCAGACCGACCAATAATCCCATCGTGAAGATGCCGTTCACAATCCGCGCACCGAATTGGGTTTGTTGGGCGAAATCTTCATTGAGGTGTAACGGTTGATTGTTCATCGTCAAGCTACTAAATAACACATTGTCCATCTCGGTGAGTGTGCGCCCGATGGGATGCGTGATGACCATGCCAATTTCTAAATCGTCAAAGTATTTTCCAGCCATAAATAATTCCCTTCTATAAAAAATTCTTTTATAAAAAAATACCACATCTATTATAACAACGCCTACCTATTGAGTGTCACAGGTAAGAATAACGAGAGTTAACTAGATGAATGGGGTTGAATCACCAAATGGAATGGCAAAATTTTGTGCATATCTTTCACATTATGCGTATAAATAGGGATTTGTAACCGAGCGCAAACCGATGCAATCAGGCAATCATTCATCTCGATTCCACGACTTAAACGGTATGTTTGCATCTGTTCCATAGCCCACATTTGGTCACTCATCGTCAGATAAACAATATCGAATGGTGCTAATAGTGATAATGCTGTTTGCTGGGCGCTTTTGCTATGTGAACCACGCATCACTTCTAACCATGTAATAGGGGTTACACCGATACGCCCTTTCAGAGATTGTAACCATTGCTGAACAACGACATCTTTGCGAAATAACCGCACAATGATAGTGCTATCTACAATACCTATCATGCTTCTTCATCCAAGTTAAAATGTTTCTGGCTTTGGCGGCGTTGTTCTTTGACCCATGCCACGGGGTCGCCGACATCTTGCCAATCGGTTGTATCGAGTTGCTCTAAAATTGACCATACTTTTTGCCCCCAATGGCTATCTTCTTCGGGGATATTCACTTTTTGTAGCACCTGATTCGCCAAATGCGATGCAAGTTGTTCTAATAATTGTGCCTGTTCTTGGGGTGATAATTTTAAGGCGATGTCAATCGCTTGTTCCAGAGATGTGTTCATGATGCGCTCCCTGTTTTTATTGGGCATATTGTAACCATTATATCATTATAACAACACCCACCCCAATTGTGTGGCGCGGATAACCGCCTCGGTTCGGCTTTGGGCATCCAATTTGCTCAGAATCACGTTGACATGAAATTTGACCGTGTTGGGACTAATCCCCAATTCGCGGGCGATTTGTTTATTCGGCAAGCCCTCCGCCATGTGTTGTAGCACCTGCATTTCACGCGGGGTCAGATTTTCAGCATCGGTTGATGATTGCCGCTTATCCAACTCATCTGATGCGTTCAACATGCCCGACACGGCGGGGTCTAATACCATCAGACCATCGCGCAACGCCAACAGGCTCATCATCACCCGTTCCGCCGAGAGCGATTGTTGCAATATCATGCCGATAGATAAGTGGTCGCCGATAAACGGGCGCATCATGTTCCAGATTCGCCGTGCCTGTGCGACATCCGACAGTAAAAATAAAATTGGCACGCCCAAATCGGCAGTCGGGATAGAGGGTATATCATCCGCCAAAAGCCACACGAGGCTATCGGGGCGATACACCTCTAATAAATGGGCAGAGAGTTCATCGGGGCTGGCTTGGGCGGTGATCGTGAGGCTATCCGCGCTTTGTAACAAGGTAGATAACCCCATACGCGAGAGCAAATTGTCTCCAACCACCAACACCCGTATATCGTTATGCAACGGTATCATCGTATCATCCTCATCCTGTTCTCTTTCAGCATACCGAGATTGAATAAGAATTGTGTTTTAATCCGTTTTTTCCGACAATTTGTGTGAAAAACTAGGCAATAATTCCGACATCATGTACAATGGAGCTACAAGAATAATCCACATCCACACATCAATACAAAGGAAAAAAACTTATGATTATTGGTATCCCAAAAGAAATTAAGACAGATGAATATCGCGTATCGTTGCCCCCATCGGGTGTGCGTGAATTGGTGGCGCATGGGCATCAGGTGTTGGTCGAGACCAACGCAGGCGCGGGGAGTGCTTTCGGTGATGCCGAATATAGCCTCGCAGGGGCGACCATCGTCCAAAGCGCCGAAGAAGCGTGGACACGCGCCGATATGGTCATCAAAGTGAAAGAACCGCAACCGAGCGAATATGCTTATATGCGCGAAGGGCTGATTTTATTCACCTATCTACACCTCGCCGCCGCCGAAGAATTGACCCACGCCATGATAAAAAGTGGGGTCACAGGCGTGGCATACGAAACTGTCACCGATAAAAAAGGCATGTTGCCCCTATTAGAGCCGATGAGCGAAGTGGCGGGGCGCATGGCGACGCAGATTGTGGCGCAATATCTGACCAAAACTGTCGGTGAGCGCGGTATTTTGATGGGTGGCGTGCCGGGCGTGAAGCCCGCCAATGTGGTGGTCTTAGGTGCTGGCACAGTCGGTATGAATGCGGCGAAAATGGCGCTAGGCATGGGCGCAAATGTCACCGTGTTGGATATTAATATTGACCGTCTGCGTTATTTAGATGACACCATGCACGGACGTTTGACCACGTTGTACTCCAATTCGGGCAACATTGCCGATATTATCACCGAAGCCGATGCCGTGATTGGCGCGGTGTTGATTGTGGGCGCAAAAGCCCCGCACCTCATCACGCGCAGTATGCTTTCGTCTATGCCAACGGGCAGTGTGATTGTGGATGTGGCGGTCGATCAAGGCGGTTGTGTCGAGACCACCCGCCCCACCACGCACAGCAACCCCACGTATATCATCGATGGTGTGGTGCATTATGGCGTGGCGAATATGCCAGGGGCTGTTCCACGCACATCTAGCCTCGCATTATCCAACGCCACATTGCGTTATGCTTTGCGCCTCGCCGATATGGGCTTGAAAGATGCCTTCGCGGGCGATGTGGGGTTGGCGAATGGCTTGAATATCCATAAAGGCAAGGTGACGCATCGCGCTGTCGCCGAGACGTTTAACCTCGATTATGTCGATGTTCAGGTGGCATTGCGGTAATAACGATATAAAATAACTATGGACGACATACGCCCTGCGGGCTAGTCGTCCATTACAGAATGCCAGTTTTTAGGGGTGTAATGGCGGACTAGAGGCTAAAGCCTCGTATGTCCGCCACAAATTAAGGCATCACTCATCACCCATCACTTTTTTGATTGATAAAACCGTTCCCACTCACGGTCAAAATCTTGGTCGAGCGCCACCACATACGGGCTATCACTCGGCAATTCATCCACCTGTGCCAGATGGTCTTGGAGCGCCGTGCGGACAAACCACACCATCTCATTGGCTTCGAGCGCCACATTCAACCGATGCCCGCGCCACGATAATCCGAATAATAACAAGCTGAAGGTGATAATCACCAACGGGTGCCACGGGGTATAAATCAAAATCGAGGTCATGAACATGGGGAGTAAAAAAATATCCAGAAAATAAAATAGGCGGATGTGGGTTTGTAGGCGCAGTTGAAATAAATCATCCCCAAAGGGTGTAAATAACCCGTTCATCACGGCGCTAAACGCCGAGCGCCTGCGTTGCCACCAAATTTTATGCGTGGTCGTCATGCGAAAACCGCCCGTTATCGCTTCGAGTTGGTAGCGCCTGCCATCGGCGAATAAATTACGATGATGCAAGCGCGACACACTCGGTTTCGATGCGGTTTTCATCAATTGCATACACTGAGTCGGCGGGATATTGACCATCAATAGCACGGGGTCATCCACTTCCCACACCATTTTGATGAGTCGTTTCGTCCAGTGTTCCCAACGCGACATGATTATCCCACCGGTTCGGCGACAACGATGGTGCGCTCTAAATATTGATTGCTAAAAAAATCGTAATTGCCACAGGTGATGAGCGTCAGGCGCGGGGTGATGGTCGGATAAACAGGCGTGAGGTCATCGGGTGTGGTGACATAGATCTCGGTCACGACATATTGATATTGGGTTGCGCCACGGCGCACGATGATTCTATCGCCAATGCTGGCTTGGTCTAAAAAGCCGAACACGCCTTTTGTGCCATCGCGCAATTCAACATGCCCCGATAGCACCACATTCCCCACCTCACCGATGCGTGCTGTGCCTTGCAAATGCCCAACATTCGCGCCCAACACGCTCACATCCCATGTGCCATCCACCAAATACACATCAATAATCGGCGCACTCACCGCCAAAGACGGGATGAGCAACGACAGGCTTTCGGGGGCGGGTGTGGTGGTCGGTGTCGGTAGGGGTATATCGGTCGGGGCTTGGATAAGGGCTTGGGTCGGGCTATCGGTGACTGCAATAACAGGCGGTGCTGGTGGGGTGGATGGTGCGCTAGGGGTGCGTAAATTGTCATACACCAAAAACGCGATACCGCCCACCATCCCCAAGATGATGAGGGTCAATAAAGACCGAAAAGAGGTATGAGACCGTCTACGATACATCTTTATAACTCGTGTTGGTTAACCAGTTTCATGCCCTGTTCAATTTGTGATAAACAATGTTGATATTCCGCTTCCATACCGAGTGTATTATACAACTGACTGGCAGAATAGAAATATTCAACTGCCCGTTCATATTGCGCCAGCGCGATATAAATCCGCCCGATATGGCTGAGGATTTGCGCTTCGGTGGTGATGTCTTCACCCATACGGGCGAGGCGTAAGGTTTGGGTATAAATATCCAACGCCTCGTTGAAATGGACGCGGGCTTGTTTGGGTGTATTCGCCAATTTGCCCAAATCCATCTGGATATTGCCCATGATGGTCAGGCGCAACACTAAATCGGTTTGTTCGCCCAATTCGCGGAATAAATCGGTCGCCTCTTTGAGATAATTGAACGCAGAAACCAATTCACCCGCCGTGATATGACTATTGGCGAGGTTGCCAAGCCGTGTGGCTAACCCACGCTTATCGTTAAATTCACGGGCGATTTCGGCAGATTGGGCATGATATTGGATCGCCAGTTGTGTTTCTTTGATGTCGTCATACAACAAACCCAAATTCCCCAACCAGATGCCCATCCCGCGCCGATCGCCAATTTCATTAGCGATTTTTAACGCGCCTTCTAAATACTCTTGAGCTTTATCGTAATGCCCCAATTCGCGCAGGATGTTGCCGATGTTACCCATCAGCCCGCCTTCGGTGGTACGGTCATTATCCAACCGCGCACAGCGTAGCGATTTCTGAAAATAATCCAGCGCCCGCTCTGGTTGATTCAGGCGGTAATAAATCAGCGCCAGATTGCCTAAATGTCGCCCTTCTGCGCCATAATCACCTGATGTATGCGCCAATTGTACCGTTCCTTGCAAATAGGTGATGGCATTTTGATATTGATGATTTTTAAGCGCAAGGCGCACCTTTCGCAATAAGTCCAATTGATGATTTGGATCGTTCATTTTGTGTGATCGTCTTTCTTCTTGCTATCGGGTGGTAAATCGGGCAAGGGCAATACCCGCTTGCGCGATTTATCGATAAAAATATCTTTGACAAACATCTCCCGCGTGGGGGCATGGTCAGATTGGTCGTTGGGTAATTGTTCCAGTTCAAAACTGGCTTTTGGCTTATCGTCTTTGGGCAAGTCGCCATACAATGGATTTAAGCGCCCCGTTTTTGGGAGCAAAGTCGGCTTGAGTGGGATTTCTTTGGGCTTTTCGGTGACAATCTGCTCCAAAACAGGTTTATCGAATAATGTCAGCATGACATGGATGACAGTTCCCTTGAGCAATTGACGGAGGATATCGGCGCATTGGTATTGTAAATCATCATACACGGTGGGCGACAAATCGCCCGCTTCGAGATCTTTGAGGACTAAATCCATCAGTTTATGCAATTCGGCATCGGTCACTTCAGCGACATGCGGTTGGCGCATCGCCAAATAGGGCAACACCACCCCCGCCATGATGTTCAACACGGGCGAGGCATCGCCGATGAGTACCACCACAGGCGGCGTGAGTTTATCGGCATATTGGGCTTGGATATTGCTAAAGGTCGGGAAAAGTGTCCGCGCCAATAGGCTATAAAATTGGGCGTGAAGATTCACCCACGCTTCTACCTGAACTTCGATGGCTTTGGGGGCGGGTAAATTCCCCAACATCGTCAACACACCATAACGGGCTAAATCACGGGCGAGTTTTTGCACCCGTCCAAGTTTATCCGCCTGTTGTGACCACCCCGCGGGGGTCAGGTGGGGCGCATGGCGTTGGGCAAGTTTGTATAAAATGCGTTCAAGACGGTCTAATGCCATAATGATTTTTTATCTACATGCACAAAAATGATAGTTGTCATTTTGAATTATATCCCAAAAATCATCTAAACAATCCGCCAAAAACCAAAGAAATTCCTAAAATTGCCAAAAGAACGGCACTGATAGATAACATGATCTTCGTAAATCGCTCATCGATGCGTCGCAGACGCTCAAATCCGAATACCCACAGCGCCAATAGGCTTAAGAAGGTGATATAAAAACTGGCGAGAAATCCCACGCCATGCAACAAAGAGTCGTCCAATGCTCGGCGCAACAACGGACCCGTTATCGTCCCCCAAAAGAGGTACGGACCAGGGCTGAGGGCATTCATCAAAAACCCGCGGAGCATAATCTGAAGCGTGTTGGCGGGGACATCCACCGATTGCGTATCAAATGTAATATCCCCGTTTTGTACGGTGCGCCATGTCGTCCAACCGAGCCATAACGTATATACACCACCCGCAATTTGTATCGATTGCACGCCCCAATCGGGCAATTGACCGAGCAGAAAGGTCATGACGAGGATGATGGGAATATCCACCAATAAAGGCGAGAAAATCACCAAGATGCTTTTGCGCCATGTGTAAGTCAGGGTGGTGCTGATGATATACATCGTGAACGGACCCAGCGATGTCCCCGCGGCAAATCCGAATCCGATGGCTTGGGCGATATATCCGAGCATCGTCATATCCTTTGTGGGTGATAGATAATGGGGTGATTATAGCAGACGAATGAAAAACGACATGGGCGTGCCATGTCGTTTTGAGGGGTTTAGGCATATTCCGCTAAAAATTCCAGCAGGGCGGCGTTGGTATCGGCGGGATTATTGACATTCGAGGCGTGCGCGGCATTGGGGATAAGGACAAATTTTTTGGCGTTGGGCAACGATTTGTAGAGTTGCTCACCCAATGCAGGCGGAATCCCTTGATCATCTGCGCCATGCAACACCAAGGCGGGCATGGTGACAGTATCGACTTGGGCTTGCGTAATTTCATCGCGGTCTATCAAATTATTATTGGCGTGGAAGAGTTGTTCACCCGTGCGTTGCACCCATTTGGCACGCCAATGCGACCATAAATCGGGATTTTTGTCTTGCGGTCCCAAAAACAAAAAGCTATAGGTGTCTATCACTTTGGCGGGACCTTCGTTGACCCAAGTATCGCGCATGTTTCGATAAATCGCCTTCACATCATCGGTATCCACGCCGTTATAGGTGCTGATGAACACCAAGGCTTTTACACGGTCTGGATGTTTAATCGCCAAACGAAGCCCCGCATATCCGCCTTGCGACATGCCGACAATCGTGGCTTGTGGGATATTCAGATAATCCATCAACCCAATACAATCGGCAACCGTGTCATATAACGTGAAGGGTTTGCCGTCCCATTCAGTCTGACCAAAGGCTCGCGCATCAAAACGCACACACCGATATTTGGGCGCGAGGGCTTTCACCTGTTCATCGAACATGGTGGTATCGAATAAAAAGCCGTGCATAAACACGACTGCGGGTCCATCCCCACCGGAATCTTCGTAAAAAATATTTTGATTGTTGATTTTTGCAAATGGCATCATCGCACTCCAATATTCAGATATGACAATATTTCAGCATATTATAACCCACTTGGGATGCATTCTGAAGGAACAGGATGATACAATTTGTTATATCAGCATGGGATTGACTTTTATAGGGATGCGCCCTAAAATTAAAAAACTTATGCGGGCCTGTAGCTCAGTTGGGAGAGCGCTACAATCGCACTGTAGAGGTCAAGAGTTCGAGTCTCTTCAGGTCCAAAATACAAACCCAAAAAACCGCCTATTATGGCGGTTTTTTATTTCAATGCGATGTTAGGCGTTACAGTTTATCTCACACCGATTTGATATTCGTCACCGCGCCGTCATCGGCTTGATGTGCGAGTTTGGCATATTTCGCCAAAACGCCCGATGTATAATGTGGCTTGGGCGCGACCCATTTGGCGCGACGGTCTTCGAGTTCAAAATCGTCTATCAGCAAATTGATACTGCGTTTGGCGACATCAATTTCGATGATGTCGCCCTCTTGCACCAAACCGATCGCACCGCCCACCATCGCTTCGGGCGCGACATGTCCAATCATCAAACCGCGTGTCCCACCCGAAAAACGCCCGTCTGTGATGAGCGCCACACTTTGACCAAGCCCTTGCCCAACCAGCGCGGCGGTAACACCCAGCATTTCGCGCATCCCCGGACCGCCTACGGGACCCTCATAACGGATGACGACCACATCGCCCGCCACAATGAGCTGATTTTGCACGGCACGCATGGCATCTTCTTCGCGTTCAAACACCCGCGCACGTCCTTTGTGATATTGCGGTTCATCCCCTTTAAGTTTGACCACACAACCATTCGGTGCGAGGTTGCCTTTGAGGATGAATAACCCGCCGTGATGACTAATCGGCGCATCCAACGGCAAAATCACCTTTTGACCTTCGGTCTCGACAGCAGAAGCACATTCTTCGCCGAGCGTTTTGCCTGTCACCGTCATGGTATCGGCATGGAGATACCCACCCTCTATCATCCGCTTACCGAACAAACGCATCCCGCCCGCGTTATATAAATCGAGCGCGTTATACCTGCCTGTGGGGGTCATATCGGCAATCAGAGGTGTGCGATTGGAGATAGCTTCGATTTCATCAATCGTGAATGGGATTCCCGCTTCCCGCGCAAAGGCGAGGGTGTGTAAAACGGCGTTGGTGCTACCACCTGATGCTGCGGCGGAGGCAATGGCGTTTTCCAGCGCCTGACGGGTGATAATTTTGCTAGGGCGAATATCTTGTTCGATGAGGCGCAACAACATTTCACCCGCACGCATGGCGACATCCTCTTTTTCGGGATACACCGCAGGCACATCATTCATGCCCATCGGCGAAATGCCCATGATGCTGGCGATCATCGCCATCGTGTTGGCGGTGAATTGACCACCACATGCGCCCGGTCCGGGGCAAGCCACATCTTCAATCGCTTTGAGGGCGGCATCATCTATTTTGCCTGCGGCGTGTGCGCCAATGGCTTCAAACACATGCACGATGTTAATATCTTTATCAAATTCAGCCTCGCCCTGTTTATTTTTGAGTGGATATTCCCCTTTGAACTTGCCTGGGAGGATTGTCCCACCGTATAACATCAACGAGGGCAAATCGAGCCGTTGGAGCGCCATGATGGTGCCAGGGATGGTTTTATCACACGAAGATAACGCGATCACGCCATCGAAATAATTGGCACGCACCACCAATTCGATGCTATCGGCAATCATCTCACGGCTGATGAGCGAGGCTTTCATGCCTTCTGTCCCCATGGTGATGCCATCGCTGATGCTGATGGTGTTGAATTCGAGCGGTGTGCCACCTGCGCGTTTGATGCCCTCTTTGACCTTCCGCGCCAACATCTGCAGGTGAAAATTACACGGACCGACTTCTGTCCATGTGTTGGCGATGGCGATAATCGGCTTGGCGAGGTCGTCATCGGTCAACCCGATGGCTTTGAACATGGCGCGGGCGGCGGCGCGGTCATCACCTTCGACCAAATTGCGACTGTTGCGATTCAAGCGTAATAAATCTCTGAGTTCAGGTGTATCTGCCATTTGTGATCTCCTTCATGGTGATAATACGAACATCGTATCATGAAGCATGATTTGACAAAAGATACTTTTTGTCAAATGGGCAAATTCCCACTTGACCTTGTGGTTTGATACAAGGTTTACACTATAGAAGATCGTATTTATAGGAGATAGGAGAGACCCTGATGCAAACCGTAACCCACTGCCCTGTTTGCCAACAGATAGGCACAAAAATAGATACCGCTACTGTCAAATCACAAATTATTGTGAGCCTACATCGTGTGAGCGATTATCCGTATCACTTTTGCAAACAAGCGAATTGCGAGGTCGTTTATTATGATGAAGCGGGTGCGGTATTCACTGTTTCAGACGTGCGAGAACAAGTCTATCAAAAACAGCCATACAATGATGATGTCTTGGTGTGTTATTGTTTTTATCATACACTGGGCGCAATCAAACAGCATATCCAACAACACAAGGGTCAAACCATTGTCGATGACATCAATACGGGTATTCAAACAGGCAAATGTGCCTGCGATTGGCGCAATCCCCAAGGATCGTGTTGCTTAGGCAATGTGAGGAAGCTGATGAAAGAGATGAACCCAAACACCTAACTATCCACTTGGGCATGGGATAGATAGCCCATGCCCAAATCAAGCACTTATTCTTCCAATGTAGAGGTGTCGCCTTCGGGCAAGCCCATGGCACGCGCCTTCAACACACGGCGCATGATTTTGCCACTGCGCGTCTTGGGCAAACTGGTCACAAATTCGATCTTACTCGGCACGGCGATGGGTCCAATTTCGTGGCGGATATGATTTTTCAGCTCGGTTTCGAGTTCATGCGTGGCTTGCATACCCGATTTGAGGATGCAATAGGCATAAATCACGCTCCCGCGCACCTCATCAGGCACACCAATCACAGCGGCTTCGGCAACGGCGCGATGACTCACCAACCCGCTTTCGATTTCTGCCGTCCCCAAGCGATAGCCACTGACCTTAATCACCTCGTCAATTCGACCAATCACCCAGATATAACCGTCATCGTCTTTCCGCGCCGAATCGCCCGCCAAATACCAGCCCTGCTTGGCATACGTAGACCAATATTGTTGCACATAGCGGTTATCATCCCCATAAATCGTCCGTAACATGCTGGGCCACGGCGTTTTGATGACCAATTTGCCATCTTCATTCGGCTTGCACGAATTGCCATCTTCATCCACCACATCCACCACGATACCAGGGAATGGACGGGTGGCGCTACCGGGTTTTAATCCCACCGAAGGCAAGGGCGTTATCATGAACCCGCCTGTTTCGGTCTGCCACCATGTATCCATAATTGGGCATCTGCCCTTGCCGATGACATTATAAAACCAGCGCCACGCTTCGGGGTTAATCGGCTCGCCGACACTGCCCAACAAACGCAAACTGCTCAGATCATGCCGATTGGGCCACGCATCGCCAAAGCGCATCAAGCCACGAATGGCGGTGGGGGATGTATACAGGATGGTCACGCCATAATCGGCGACAATCCGCCACCATCTATCGGGATACGGATAGGTCGGCGCACCTTCGTAGATGATGCTGGTCGCGCCGATAATTAATGGTGCGTACACGATATAACTATGTCCTGTAATCCAACCGGGGTCGGCGGCGCACCAAAAACGGTCTTCATCTTTAATATCGAACACCCATTGCAATGTAGTAGAGGTATACACCTGATACCCGCCGTGTGTGTGCAAAATGCCTTTCGGTTTGCCCGTTGTGCCACTGGTATACAGGATGAATAACGGGTCTTCGGCATCGAGTTGTTCCGTCTCGCATTTGGTGCTGGCGATGGGAAGCGCCATCAGGTCATGCCACCAATAATCGCGCCCTTGTTGCATGGTGACAGGTGTGCCTGTGCGCTTATGCACAATGACATGCTCGACCACTGGCGAGCGTTCTATGGCTTTATCCACATTTTCTTTGAGTGGGACGATATTCCCACGCAACCATGCCCCATCGGAACAAATCAACACCCGACTTTGGCTATCTTCGATGCGATCGGCGATGGCTTGCTCAGAAAAACCGCCGTAAATCACGCTATGCGGTGCGCCAATTTTGGCACATGCCAGCATCGCTATCACAATTTCGATGGTACGTCCCATGTAAATCGTGACTCTATCCCCTTTTTTCACGCCCATGCTTTTCAACACATTGGCGAATTTAGATACCTCTTGGCTAAGTCGCCAGTAGGACATGGTGATTTTTTCGCCATTTTCACCTTCCCAGATGATGGCGATTTTATTGCGTCGCCATGTCTTGGTATGGCGGTCGAGCGCGTTGAGGACGATGTTGGTCTTGCCACCCACAAACCATTTGTAAAACGGCGGATTGCTATCATCCAAAACCCGTTCCCATTTCTGATACCAATCGAGCGTCTCGGCGCGTTTCGCCCAAAATGCGAGCGGGTCGGCAACGGCTTCGGCGTAGGTCGCTTCGTAATCGGGGACATGGGCATTTTTCACGATGTCCTCGGCGGGATAGTACCATTCAGTGATGTTAAAATTGAGTTCAGAATCGCTCATCAAAAGGTCTCCTTTATAGCACTCCAAAATAAGTTTGTTATGTGAGATAACTTTCTCTATTTGTCGTTATATAGTGTAAGCCCTTTTGATGATTTTGGCAAAAAAATGAATAAATGTGCTATAATATCGTCTGCGAGGATTATCATTTTAGGTCAAACAGCATGAATTTAGAGCATAATCTACAAGAATTTATAACCTATTTTCAGAATCATATGACAGGTGATGAAAAAGGTGAGGCGCAAATTTTTTTAGACCGTCTGTTTGTAGCACTGGGTTATGCTGATGGGATAAAAGGTGCTAATGCAACCGCCGAATCGCGCATTCAATTCAAAACAGATGAACAATCGACTACTCGTTTCGCCGATTTGATCATCCCCGCCAAAGTCCTCATTGAGATGAAAAAACGCGGTGAGGATTTACAAAAACATTATGGGCAAGCCTTTAGTTATTGGCAACAACTCGCACCCAACACCCATTATATGATTTTGTGTAACTTTGATGAGCTATGGGTTTACGATATGCACTATCAAACCAGTTACCCGATGGCAAAAATCAAAACACAAAATTTAACAACCGAGTGGGGCGGACTAAGTTTCTTATTGCCCATCCCCCAAAAACCCGTCTTTAAGTCGTCTGATAATTTGCGCGAACTCTCGCAAGAAGCGGCATATCAATTATCGAAATTATTTCGGTCATTAGTCGGGCGTGGGATGCCTCAAGAACAAGCACTCCATTTTGTATTGCAATGTATGGTCGCTATGTTCGCCGAAAATATTGGCATGTTACCACGCGACACATTTACGCGCATCATAGACGAGGGATTAGCAAATCCCGTCAATGCACATGACTTGATATTCTTATTATTTACCGTGATGAATCGGGAACATGGCGTATCGGCTGGGCGATTTCATGAAGTCCCCTATTTTAATGGTGGCTTATTCAAAAATATCTATATGACCAACATGTCGCCAGAAGAATTGAAAACATTACGTGAAATGTGTGATTTCGACTGGTCAAAAATCAGACCCGAAATTTTCGGCACGATTTTCGAGAAAACGATGGATAAAGATGAGCGCCACGACTTTGGAGTGCATTACACCAGCGAGGAAGATATTCGGCGGATTGTGAACCCCGTCATTGTGCGCCCATGGGCAGATAAAATCGCATCAGCCAACACAGTTCAAGAATTAAGAGAGCTTCATCAAGCCTTATGCCATTACAAAGTATTAGACCCCGCCTGTGGCAGTGGCAACTTTTTGTATATCGCTTACCGTGCCATGAAAGGGTTAGAACGCCAAATTGTTGATAAACTGGCGACTTTAGGCGAAAAACTCGATTTAACATCATCGCAAAGTGTGAATATCAGACAATTTTTCGGGTTTGATATTAAACCTGTCGCCGTTGAGATTGCGCGGGTTTCGATGATGATAGCCAAAAAATTGACGATTGATGAATTGGGATTATCTGAAAAAGCACTCCCATTAGATGATTTAGATGATAACATCCGCGCCGAAGATGCGTTATTCGCCGATTGGGGTGATTTTGATGCGTGCATTGGCAACCCACCCTATTTGGGGGCGAAATTGCTCAAAGTTGAGCATGGTGCGGAATATGCCCACCGTGTTCGCACAGCCTTCCCGAAAGTGCCAAAAAATGCCGATTATTGTGTATATTGGTTTCGGAAAGCGCACGAACTGATGAAAGATGGGGCGCGTGCGGGCTTGGTCGGCACGAACACCATCCGCCAAAATTATTCTCGCGTGGGCGGGTTAGATTATATCATCGCCAACAATGGCAAGATTTATGAGGCATATTCATCGTTGCAATGGTCAGGCGAGGCAAAAGTTCATATTTCGATTGCCTGTTGGAGCAAAGGCGCACCCCCGTATACCCCTGCTCGTTTATGGGTGGATGAAGGGGCGACCCTACTTGAAGTACCGCTCATCAGCAGTAGCTTATCCCCCAAAACGGATGTGAGCCGCGCTTATCAATTGGCGTGTAATAAAAAACCGAAAAAGACCTTTCAGGGGTTAATTCCTAAAAATGATGGTTTTGTCTTATCACCTGAACAAGCACACACGATACAATCATCCGATTTATTCAGCAGGGAGGTCATCTTCCCATTTCTGACAGGGGATGATTTATTATCACAACCGTTTGGTCAACCCAGTCGGTTTGTCATTGACATGAATCAGTACACGATGTTTGAGGCGCAACGTTTCACAGAGGCTTTTAAGCATGTTCAGAAGACTGTTTTGCCAGAACGTGAGGCAAAAGCGCGTGAAGAAAAAGCGAAAAACGCCCAATTACTCAAAACCAATCCCGATGCCAAAACCGACTATCTCCACCAACAATTTTTAGATACTTGGTGGAAACATGGTTTTACTCGTGAATCCATGATAGAAGCAATAGCACCACTATCCCGTTATATAGTGTGTTCTAGGGTCACGAAACGCCCTATTTGTGTATTTGTTAAACATCCCATTCGTCCTGACGGTGCGTTACAAGTCTTCGCGTTTGAAGATGATTATAACTTCGGCATTTTACAATCATCGTTACATTGGTCATGGTTCACCGAAAAAGGTTCAACACTTAAATCAGATTATCGGTATACATCCAATACGGTGTTTAACACCTTCCCATTTCCACAAAACCCAACGGTTGAGCAAATCCGAGCCGTTGCCGATTGTAGTCGCGCTATTTTAGCCTATCGTCAAACGGTACAAGAAAAATCGCAGACGGGCATATCGCTTAGACAAATCTATAAATTATTAGAGATGCCAGAGAAAAATGAATTGCGCGAATTACACAGCGCACTCGATAATGCCGTTATATCGGCTTATGGTTTTGACCCACAAGGGGATATGCTGGCGCAATTATTAGCTTTGAATGAAACGATATTCAACAAAGAAAAAGTGGGTGAACCCGTTTTAGCGCCCGGAATTCCATCGTATTATCCCAATCCGCAAGATTTAATCAGCGCGTATGCCATTAGTCCCAAATAGACGGATACTATTTTGGGCAGGCATGGTGTTGCCTGCCCGATTATCTCATCAAAAACTGCCTGTTTTCACCGCCCCGCACGCTCATAATTGATGATAATCACGCCAGTGGGTGAGATGGTACTCTCTGTGACATTGAACGATGCGTGGATAGTGCCATCGGCGAAGAGGCGTTTGCCACTACCCAACGTCACGGGGTAAATTTTCAGCCAGTAGGCATCCACCAAATCATGCTTGATGAGCATCTGGAGCAGATTCGAACTGCCGTAAACATGCAAATCACGCCCGTCTGTTTGCTTGAGTTGCGCGACTTTTTCGGCAACATCACCACTTAAAATCACACATGGTTGCCAATCGCCAGAGGTCATCGTGTTGGATGCGACATATTTGGTGGCACTATTCACACTGTGCCAAATATCGCCATGATGAACCCAATACGGAGCCCAAATGTCATACGTTTTGCGCCCCAACAGCAAATCAAACGGCATGTTCATGTGCGCCCGTATCGCGCTACCCAGAACGGCATCATCATAACGGGCAATCCATCCGCCATGCACGAAACCGCCTTCGGTATCTTCTTGACGACCACCAGGGGCTTGTATCACACCATCCAACGAAATGTGTAGTACGGCAATCACTTTTCTCATGGCTCAATCTCCCTCCCATGTCTCAAAACACATGAGTTAAATATAGCACAGATGTTATAAATACACAAACAAAATAAAATGGCGGATATACGCACCATAGGGTGCTAATCCGCCACTACAATCCCCTAAATTTATACGGGTAATTTTGTAAATTTGTACGGGCGGATTAGGCGTAGCCGTATATCCGCCCTAAACAAGACAATGTTATTGTTATTTATTCATCACTCAGGCTTCACCGCCACCACCCACGCTTGCTTGCCAAAAATGGGGAAGGCAATCGGCAGGCGCAGATAGGCGCGGATCAACAACGGATGTTGGGGCATTTTGCTACGGGTGGTATAGGGCAAAAAGCGCGGTAACACCTCGATCACATCCATCTGCGTCAACATGAGGGCTTCTTCGAGAGAACGATCTGTCAGGGGCAGGTAATGGTCTATAAAATCCCAGTATGCGCCGTGCAAAAAGCGGATATTCGGTTGCAGGATGAGCAATTTGCCCCCGACTTTTAGCACACGGCGAATATCTTTGAGTGTATCCATGAGGGCGGCTTTATCGGGCAAGTGTTCAAAAAAATTGCTCACGAACACCACATCCACGCTGTTATCGGCGACACCTTGCATATCGTGGCTATAGGCGATGACAATTTCGACATCTTTATTGGCATAATTACGGACATCTTCATTCAAATCCACCGCGATTTTACGCCCCGCCTGAATGTGATTAATAAATTCACAGCGCCCCGCCGCCAAATCTAAAACAGTCGCATCTTTGGGAATGTAGCGTTGCATCCAATCGGAACATAAGATGTCCCACATTTTTTCGCGCTGAACTTGGGCTTTATCATCAAAGCGGGCGCGGTAAATTTTTTCGAGTTGCGAATTATCGACGGTTTTCATGAAGTTGTGATGATTCCTAAATGATATGAACGAAAAATACCAGATGAATATGGATGTTCATCTGGCATTAAATTGTCATGGTTTTTAGGAAATGCGTCAATAGTAGACTTAACGATTCGCAAATCGATACCCCACCCCACGCGATGTGAGGATGTAATCGGGTTGGTTGGGGTTTTGTTCAATTTTTTGGCGCAGATAGTGAATATACAGTTTAAGGCTATCAATGGCATCACCATATTCTTCGCCCCAGGCTTGTGTCACCAATTCGTTGCGCGTGACCACACGCCCCGCATTGCGGACGAGTACACCCAATAGGTTAAATTCTTTGGGGGTGAGGTGTTTGACTTCGTTACGAACATACACTTCCCGATTCATGAAGTTGATGCGGAAATCACCGTTATTGAACACCAATTCATCGCTGATGCTTGGGCGTGGCGCACGCCGTAAATGGGCTTTGATGCGTGCGATGAGTTCATCATTATCATACGGCTTGGTGATGTAATCATCCGCGCCAATTTCTAAACCGCGCACGACATTTTTGCCCTCATCTAACGCGGTGAGGAAGATAATCGGCACATCCGACATTTCGCGCAGGCGTTTGCATACTTCCCAGCCATCCATATCGGGCATCATAATATCCAACAGCACGATATCGGGTTGATAGCGATAGGCTTTCCGCAAGCCTTCTTCGGCGCGATAGGCTTTAATCACTTCGTACCCTTTGCGTTCTAACAAAATGCTGATGAGTTGGACGGTCGTCTCTTCATCATCAATGACCAACACTTTTTCGGACATAATTAAGAACCTCTCTCTTCGTCAGTAGATGCGCCGATAAACAAACTATCGCAAACTTTGACGTTACAAATTTTTAACTCATACAAACAATTTATCACGATTTGGCAATTTTGAGCAAGCATTTGCACAAAATTTTTTATGAATAGCGCCTGGCGTAGTCCATTTGTCGGTTAACAAGACGGTCTATCAGATTGTAGGCTTGTCTATATGAGGGAATTTCGGGTAACATACAGGATGGAATAGGAGGCATGTTTAGGCGCATGGTTAAGGCACTCATCACAGGTGGAGCAGGATTTATCGGCAGTCATCTCGCCGAATATTTGCTGGCGATTGGTCAGGAAGTCGTGGTGATAGATGACCTTTCGACAGGACGTATCGACAATCTGCAATCCATCCACGAGCATCCTCATTTGACCATCGTCACCGATGACATCCGCAACCTATCGGCATTAGAGCCGTTGGTGCGCGACTGTGATGTGATTTATCATCTGGCGGCAGTGTTGGGGGTGCAAAAAATCCTCAAAGAACCGATTCACACCATCGAAGTCAACATCGGTGGCACAGAAGCCGTCCTCAAAATGGCGCATCGCTATCGTAAAAAAGTGTTGATCGCCTCGACATCCGAAGTGTATGGCAAAGGGACAAAATTCCCGTTTTCAGAAGAGGATGATACGCTGGTCGGCGCGACATCTAAAATGCGTTGGGCGTATGCCGCCACCAAAGCGGTCGATGAATTTTTGGCGCTGGCATATCATCATGAAACCGATTTGCCTGTGGTGGTGTTCCGTCCGTTTAACACCGTTGGCGCACGCCAGACTGGTCAATATGGCATGGTACTGCCCCGTTTTGTCAAATGGGCGTTGGCGGGTGAACCATTGCAAGTGTATGGCGATGGCACACAAACCCGTTGTTTTGGCAATGTGCGCGATGTAGTAGATGCGCTGTATAAACTCTCAGAAGAACCCCGCGCCATCGGCAAGGTGTTCAATGTGGGTAGCACTGAAGAAATTTCCATTGGTGGCTTGGCGGAGCGCGTGATTGCCCGCGCCAAGAGCAAATCCACGATTCAATACATCCCGTACGATCAAGCCTATGAAAAAGGGTTTGAAGATTTTGTCCGCCGTGTACCCGATATTACCCGAATTATGCAAACCATCGAGTGGCAACCAACCACTCCGTTAGATGATACAATTGATCAAATTATTGAGTATATGCAAAAAGAGAGGTGAAGCATCATGGGCGAATTTACCCGTAAAGAAATTATCATGCTTATCAATGGCGCAAGCAAAATTCGGTTGGCGGGGGTTGATTTGAGCAACGAAAATTTATCTCGGCTCGATTTTGAAGGCGCGAATATGCGTGGCGCAATCTTGCAAGAGACCAATATCCAAGAAGGCATTTTACGCAACACCAATATGACGGGTGTGAATATGCTCGCCACCAAAGCCGCTTATGCCGATTTTGCCAATGCCACCCTGACAGGGGCAAATATGACCCTCGCCAGTTTGCAAGGCGCACGTCTGACCAACGCCATTTTGAGCAACGCCAATCTGAGCGGTGCCAATTTGCAAGGCGCAAACCTAAAAGGCGCGAAAGTGGATGGGGTCAAATTTGATGCGGGCACAACCTGGCCCGATGGCAAAAAAGGGTCGGCGGGCGTGCCAAGTAGCTATACGGTATAACCAGATACGCAGATTCGTCAAGAAGCATGGCGGATATTTTGCCTCGCTAGAGGCTCAAAGCCTCTAGCTATTCGACTTGGAAGCCCACTCAAGGGGCTATTCATAAATCCTTGTCATACAGGCAGATTCTAGCGCCTTTAGATCCGCCATAATAAGCAAAATTGTTTATTTTCGGTTTGAAAAAACATCGTGTATAATAAAATCATGTCAAAAAACGATGTGGTATCAGGAGCAACCTTGTGGAGTTATCATTAGATGCCGTGCGAGCCATAGCAGAACTCGCCAAATTAGAACTCTCAGAAGATGAAATCGCGCTGTATGCGGGGCAACTCTCGCATATTTTGGGTTATTTTGACCATCTTTCGCAACTCGACACCTCACATATAGACCCCATAGCGAGTGTTTTGCCCTTGAGCAGTGTCATGCGCGAAGATGTGGTGCAACCTGCCCTCAGTCCAGAGGTGGCGCTCAGTAACGCCCCATCTGCCCAAGACCAACAATTTCGCGTTAGTGCCGTGTTGGATGAATAGGGATAGAAGATCATGGCAAATAAACGGTTATTATTGATTGAAGATGATTATGATGTAGCAGAAATGCTCCTGCTGTATTTCAAATCGCACGATTATGAAGTGCTTCATGCCGATAACGGCACCGATGGGGTCGAGATGGCACGCACCCAATTCCCGAACCTGATTTTATTGGATGTCATGCTCCCCGATATGGATGGGTATGATGTGTGTGTGCGCCTGCGCCGTAGCGCCATGACTAAATATATCCCCACCTTATTTTTAACCCAACGCGATGAACGCGCCAGCAAAGTGCGCGGGTTAGAATTGGGCGCAGATGATTACATCACCAAGCCGTTTGATATAGATGAATTGCGCCTGCGCGTGCAAGGCTCGATTCAACGTGCCACCCGCGAAAATCTGCACGAGGCGCGGACAGGCTTGCCAACCGGCACGATGATCCAAGAAGAACAAACCGCCAAAGAAATCATCGGCAAACCATTTCATAAATTGCTCTTTAGTTTACATGGCTTCAACGCCTATAATGACCGTTACGGCTTCGTAGCGGGGAATGATGTACTGAATTATGCGGGGAATGTCATCCACAAAACCTTGTCGCAACTCGGCACGCCCGATGACTTTTTGGGCGTTTTGGATGATGATTTCGTGGTCATGACCTACGCCGAAGACATCGAGAAATTACAGGCGCAAGCCACAAGCACCTTCAATGAAGAGGTCAAAGCCTTTTATGCCTTCACCGATGTCGAGGCAGGCGGCATTATGATGGATGAAAACACATCCGAAGCCAAACTCATCCCACTCATGACAATGACCAGTAAGTTAGTCGAGGTCATGCCCGCCTCTAAATAGTGTACGGAGGCTTTTTTGGATTGGCAGGCGCTCCGCCACAACATGGTAGCCGAACAACTCGCGGGACGTGGAATCACCGACTCGCGTGTGTTGGATGCGATGCGCCACGTTCCCCGCCATATTTTCGTCCCAGAGGAACATCAACCCCTCGCATATGACGACACGCCCCTCCCCATTGGCGAACAGCAGACCATTTCCCAACCGTTTATGGTGGCGTTGATGTCGCAACTACTCGCCCTCGATGGGCATGAACGGGTTTTAGAAATTGGGACGGGATGCGGGTATCAGACGGCGATTTTGGGCTATTTGGCGAAATTTGTGTATAGCATCGAGCGGATTTCTACGCTGGCACATCGCGCCGAAATCCATCTACAAAGCCTCAATATCACCAATGTGACGATTATCATCGGCGATGGGAGTTATGGCTTGCCCGATAAATCCCCCTACGAGGGCATCATCGTCACAGCCGTCGCGCCACAAATCCCGCGCCCGCTAGTCGCACAACTCAGTCGGGGTGGTGGTCGCTTGATAATCCCTGTTGGTGTTGGCGATAAACAAGAATTGGTGTTGATTCAACGACAGGGTGATGAATATACCCAAACAAAAATCACGCCTGTGCGTTTTGTGCCACTCATCGGCAAATTTGGATTTCAACCGCCAAAAGAATAATCACTCAGCCAAACGTGTGGCGAAAATCGTTTCTAATGCCGATTCTAAATCCCCTGAAAATGGCTTTGAGGGGATATTCAATTTTTGTAGCACATCATAAAATTGGTGATACCCATTCGGTGCGCTCAATTCCACCCAATGAATATTGAGCGATTCCGATTGCGATTTGTTCATATCCGATAATTTATCAGCGATAAATACGGCACTTTGTCGGGCAAAAATCGCATCAGCTACTTCTGGGTTGCCTTTGCCCATCAATTTGACTTCGCAGGGATATTCATTATCCCCATTGATGAGATAAAAATCCACCTCGCGCCCGTCTGATGTTTTGCCGACCAAGCGATAGTGATCAGATGTCACACCAAACAAGGCGCATAAAGTCAGCATAAGCGGCTTTTCGATTTGTTTGCCCAAGGTACTCCACGCACCACCGCGCAATTGTGCGCGTTTGACTGCCAACGTGTTGATGACAATCAGACTTTCATTCATGTTGAGTTCAACACTCACACCTTTGAGTTTGATGGTCAGTATGAGGTCTATGCTATTGTCTTGGGTGGTCAAATTTTGGATAACACCTAACAATTCATCATAATATGTGGGTGCAATTTCTAAGACTAATTTTCGGTTTGATGTTTTATAGATGTTATCTACCGTTTTTTTGTTCAGACCTGCATTGATAATGATATCTGTGGTGGATAAATCTTCGTTAGTGACAAATTCGCGCCGATACCAATCGTCATTGATAGGATGATTTCGCACTTTGGCTTCTGCGATTTTGATAAAAAAATCTATTGCATATTCCAAGAATTGGGCGTTAATTAACGCCAAAATAAGCGCCCGATGATCTTGGTTATTCAACAAAGCTATGATGATGCGTTGGGTATCGTCTGATGATAATTTCATAAACCCTCTATCACCTGTTTGAATTCATCCAACGTCATAAAGCGACTGGTGGCGAATAACGTATCGGCTAAGACCACTTTCATGCGTTCAAAATAGGTCGGGTCTTGTTCGGTCAAAAAAAATTTGCGCCCCATGCCCATCGCCACTTTGCCGAGCGTGCCACTCCCGCCGAAGGGGTCAAAAATCAGGTCATTCACATACGAATAAAATCCAACCACGCGCCGACACAATTCGGCGGGGAAAACCGCACTATGCACCTTGTCAAAGGTTGGGTCTATGTGCCACACATTGCTGGTTTCATAATCGCCCAACACTTTGCTGGCGTTAATCGTTGCCTCATCGTATTGGCGCATGTTCCAATCAATCAATTTATCGGTTTTCTTGCGATACACCATCAAATATTCGGTGATAGTGTTCGGTTTATAGCCCAATGGCTTACGATGTTGCAAAAATCCACCATTGCGATTTTTGACGCTGGCTTCTGGTTTCACCCACACAATGTCATCCACAAATTCCCAACCAACACCCATCAGACGGGCGTGCAAATCAAACGGAATCGGATAGCGGACACTGGCATGGGCGCGACTCACTCGTGGCACAATGACAGGGGATGTATTCACTACCAAAAAGCGCCCCTCTTTGGTGATGCGTTGGATATGGGTGAATATCTCGGTTAAAAAGTCGAGATAGGCTTGGTAACTGGGGTAAATTGCATAATCTCGCGCATTATAATAGGGTGGCGATGTGAAGGTTAAATGAATCGCTTCATCTGGGATGAGGGGCAAAATTTGGCGCACATCGCCCAACACAGCGAGGTTGTGCATCCATTCAGGTGATTGGGTATGTGGGATATCTGATTTACGCGAGGATTGCCCCAACTCTTTCAAGACAAACGCGCTCACGGTTTCGTTGGGATGGTCACACAGGGTTTGTAATTTTTGCATCACATCAGCATGTGATTTGAAAATCACCAAACCGCGCACCGCCTGTAACACGATTTTGGGGTCTGGGTCATCGCAAAATGGCAATAAAATAGATATACACCGTTCATCACGCAAGCGCCCTATCGCAGAAACCGCTTCACGCCTCACCAGCGAATCGCTATCCGATAATGCCAGTTGGTGAAAATGGTCTAAATAGCCAATTTGTGTCAATTTGGCTAAATTTTTAACCACCCAATAACGTACATCGCCATTAGCATGGGTTAACAGAGGCAATAAAGTAGCGCCATCAAAATCATCGGGCAAGTGACCTAAATTTTCGAGTGTGGTGGTTAAATCACGGGCGCTTTGGTTGGGTTTAAGCGCCTCATAAATGCCTATGAGGTTATCTGATTTATACTGCTCAATTTGTTCTTTGGTGAGTGGCACAGCATATCTCCGTTTATATAATGTTATTATGCCACACCGTAAAACAGCTTGTAAACAACGGAACACCTCAGAATAGGCTTATTCCGATTGATGTTGCATCTTCACAAATTGTTCGATGAACGCGCCCGAATCGGTGGCGACCAGCACACCTGTGAGTTTATTAATCACTAATTCGCCCAGATGATTAATCAGGTGGTTGATTTGTTGGCGCATAATCGCCATGACATCTTCCCACAACACATCTTCGGGCAATTGCGGTTCGCGCAAACTGCGGGTGCTTTCTAAATAATCCATCATCGGTTCAACCGAATTGAACACCAACTTACTCGGCAAATCACAGCGCATCACGGCATAAAAATAGCGGTGTAGATAACGAGTGCCATTTTCGAGGGCGAAACGTTCACTGGATGGGCTTGGCGGTTGGACTTGCATCGCGCCTGCCCGCGCCAATAACACCACCGCACGGCGCATCAAAACCTTGAGTTCGGGCATATTCTCGACACCATTGGTGGCGACCAATAACACGCCATTGGGCTTGAGCGTGCGCCGAAATTCTTCGATGCCCGCGTCAATATCGGGTAGGTGATAAATCATGTGATTCGCCATCACCACATCAAACGTCTGATTGGGGAAGGGCAAGCGGAGCGCATCGGCACGCGCCAACTCCCCTTTGGCGGGATGAGATGCCAACATACCTGCCGATGAATCCACCCCGACATATTGCGATTGGGGTGCAATAGTTTGCAACGCCTTATAATAACTGCCGACACCACTGCCGACATCCAAAACCGTTTCGTCTCCGCGCCAAGTGATATTTTTCAGCACCCATTCGACAAAATTATTTTTTGGAACAGTGTATTTTTCGTGAATCTCTTGGCGAATACGCAAGGCTTCGTCTGTGGCGTATTGTTGGCGTACAAACTCTACACTGAAACTCATCTTTGCCCAAACCTTCATGTCCTGTGGATATAACTATAGATTAGCCTAATGCACACATTTATGCAACTACAAAATCAATATATTCAGGATAGGTTTGTGTCTTCATATTCAAAATAGTTACGGCGTGTATCGGCTGGTGGCGGACGAAAATAATCATTCGGTACGGGCGGGGTGCTATAGGGTGTGAGTGGTCGCTGGCGCATCACACGGCGGTTATACGGGCGGATGAACAGCGCATATAAAAATAACCCAATCGTGCCGACAATCATCGCCACGGCGCTCCCCCATATCGCCGCCACGATCACCCGTTCCCAATTGGGTTCAAACGGGGTTTCTGGCGTGATCGGTGTGATGGTTTGGGTAGCAGGGCGTTGGATGCTCTGCCCACCATATTCGAGTACGGCGAGCTGGCTGGTGGTACTCAAGCGGGCAATCATATTTTCGGTGGTGGTAGCGCGATACAACACACTATCGACAAAAATAGCATATTGACCATCGGGCAAATTATTAAAACACACCAATCCTTGTTCGCGGGTGGGGGAATTATCGAGCAAAGCGGTGCTAATCACCACACCGCGCATATCGTGTAAACTCACCACAATCCCCGCTTGGAGCAATGGCTCGCCAGGGTCGCGCATCATATTGCCGTTATCGTCTTGATATGCCCGCACACAAAATTGGCTCGACCCTTGTTGTGTTTGCGCGGTTGCGATAGGGGTTATCATGATGACGAGTAAGATTGCTATCCATTTACCCATGGGGTCTATCCTTATGAATCACTTGGGCGGATATACATAGACATGATATATCATGTCCCTACACCGCCCATACACACTTAAAATTTTCCATGACCAGTACGGACGCGCTTCTGCGCGTCCACAAATGCAAAACTATGCTATCTATCCGCGCCGACTAATCAAAATCGTGCCGATGATACCACTAATGAGCGTAAAGCCCGCCAAACCCAAAATGATGATGCCGATATTCGCCAATAAACTATTGTTATCATCGTCATCCGCAGTGGTTTGAGTGACCGATGGTTGTTGGATAGCGGCAGGTTGTTCGACGGGTTCAACCACAGGCTCTGGCGCGATAAATCCTTGTGACGCGCCAAATGGCGGGACATCCAAGCGCAAGCCCGCATCCACTTTGAGTCGTAAGGTGGCTGGGGTCGTCATGCCATAGCCTTCTGGGGCGGTCACAGCAACGACATAATCGCCAGGGGTCAAATTATCAAAACAATACGGTTCGGGGTCGCCTGTGGTGAGGTATGAACTCACATCTTGACCATCAAAACGCAAGGTGATAATGCCACCGACAAGCGGTGTTTCGCCCATATCGGCGATACGGTTGCGATTCAGGTCATCGAAGAAGGTCGCACAGACACCCGTAACCGTTGTCTCTGGATTCATGGCGATGGTGGTCGGTTCAACCACAGGCGCGGGGGGTAAATCGGTATTGGTCGGCGCGATAGTGGGTGTTGATGTCGGTTGGATAACGTCTGTGACCACCTCAGTCACAACGGTTTCTTCTGTGACAACTTCGGTCACAACAACTTCTTGTGTTGGTGTTGGTGTGGCGGATGGTTGTACATTCGCACTGCCACCGCGTGGTGTTGCCGTCACAAAATATGGATTCCCCTGTGTTTGTGGGCGCGATGTGAGCGTTGGCGCGGGCGTATTGGGTGCGCTGACGCTATTGGGTGTGTTGGTCGGATTTGTCACGGCAGTATTACCCGATGGTGTCGCTGTGGTGGCGACATTAAAATTACGGGTGGCTGTGGCGGGCGGGGTATTCGTCACTGTTGGAGCAGGTCTGACCAAAATGCGTTGCCCGATGAATAAGAATGACCCACGTCCAATCTCTGGATTCAATTCGCGCAGACTTTCGATAGATACCCGATACGCCGTGGCAATCGCCGCCAAAGTATCGCCTTCGACCACCGTATGGACAATTGACCCATCTTCTTGCGTGCCTTGTGGGACGACAAAGTTCGCCACTGCTACGGGCGGGGGTGTGGCACCGATCACCAACGAGGCATCATCAATCAAGACTTTATTCGGATTGGTGGGTGTAGCTTGGGTGGTATAGATAAACAAGGTTACGCTCGTCCCTGTAGATGTGGCGTTCACCGTCAGCGGACCGAATCCATCGGTATTACGGCGCACCCCCCCCCAATTTGACCACACAATATCGCTATCAAATGGATTTGTGCCACCGTTGGGGTCAATCCCCACGCGGACTTGGGCAGTAGAGCCACTGCCAACATCCATCACATAATAGGCTTGCCCGACCACATTTGTGCCAACCGCAGGCACGCTAACTGTCTGATAAATGGCGGCGGTAAAAGTGGCATCCCCTCGACTAAATTCGTGCGAGCGGTTGCCAGAACGCACCAACGAATTGCCTTTATCGGTGTTGCCTGTACAAGTGGGGACACGATTTTGCCAATCGGCAGTACGCGGTGTCTCGGTGAACCAGCCCCCCCAATCGGCGGGGACGGTACACAAAACGCCTTCTGTACCTGTGCGGTCTGCGACCACATTAAACGCCCCATTTTCAAATCCGGGATCTTTGAGCAAATTATCTTGTGCCAAAACGGGCGTAGGCAGGTTGTTGAGCGCAATCACACCCAAACCGAGCGCGAGTGCGATTAAAAATTTCATAAAACGTGAATCCGTCATGTGGTTTCTCCAAAAAACTCTGTGGATGGGCAAATAGCCCGTAAAACGCCCCTGATTATAACACGGTGATTATGAAATGTGTACAGATACGGCTTCGGGCGTAGAGAAACCGTCTGATGCGATGCGATTTATACACCTGTTCCATGTCATCTCAAAAAATGATATACTATACCCATACTGGTGAACTCAGTTTAGGGATATGCCATGTCGGATGATAAACAATTTGAACACTTTTTTTATCAATATCTGCAAGATGCCAAAGTCAATAGCGAGCGCGATAGCGCCGAACAAAACCTTGTTGGCTCATTTCGGTCATTTCTTACACAGGCATTCGGCATACAAGATGGCGATATTATACAAGAACAAAGATTAAAACTGCTCCATCTCAAGCGGTCTGGGCGCACCGATTTATTATTTGGCAATCTCATTTTTGAATTTAAGCGTGCCAAAGACTTGCTCAATAAAAAATTTCATCCCATGTGGGTCAATCAACTCAAAGATTATATGGTGCAATCACAAGCAGATACCAAGCAGACATACATCGGCTTATTGACGGATGGTGTGCGCTTTGAAGCCTATCGGCTCATCGAAAATGAGGTTGAACAATTTGATTCGTTCAACCTTGCCGAATTAGAACCCATCAGCGCCTATATCCATTTGGATGCCTATCTGTATACCCAAACGTTACGTCCACCATCGCCCGAAGATGTGGTCAGGCGCTTTGGGAGCAAAAGCCCCACCTTTAACGAAATGCAAAAAACACTCTCGCGCTTATTAGCAAAAATACGCCATTCGCCCAAACTGGATACATGGCGCGTGCAATGGGCGC
>DAOTVP010000095.1:0-29524 GCA_034436155.1 Anaerolineae bacterium | reverse complement strand
ATGGAAGCCGATTTGGGCATCGATAGCATCAAACGGGTCGAAATTCTCGGCGCTATGCGGAACGAATTCCCCGATCTACCCCAACTCAAACCCGATGAACTCGGTCAATTGCGGACGTTGGGCGAAATTGTGGATTACATGGCGCATTCTGTATCGGGGAACGGGGGCGCGACCTCCCCAAAAGCATTTAGCGCCTCGCTTGCACAAGGCAACGGGGCGCACCCTTCCAATGATACAGACGACATGGGCGGAATCGGGCGCATGGTCGCCCGTATCAAAGGACTGCCACCCATGCCCGATATGCGCGATTGGTCTTTGCCAGAGGGGACTATCTGCCTGATTTTGGGCGATGATACCCCGCGCACGGCACTGCTGATGAATGAATTGGCATCGCGTGGTATTGGCTGTGTGGCGCTGGGGCGTTATGCCGATGATACCGCGTTGCTGAACGCCATCACCGACATCCAAACGCAATACGGCAACATTGGCGCGTTCATCGCGCTCGCGCCCGCATTTTCGGGTCTCGATAGTGACCAACGCGCCTTCGTGAAACAAGTTTTCATGACCGCCAAGCACCTGAAACATAGCATCACCAGCGTCTCGAATGGCGATGGCTTGTTCATGACCGTCACCCAACTCGATGGCGGTTTTGGGATGATTCACGGCGCGGGAGACAACGCGCTCGTGGGTGGTCTGACGGGGCTGGTCAAGACGCTGAAAGCCGAATGGGGTGATAGTGCCTATTGCCGTGCGTTGGATTTAGCCCCAACGATGGATGATACGGGCGCCGTCAACGCCATTCTGAGCGAAATCTACGACCCGAAACGCGGTCTGCTCGAAGTCGGTTACGGCGAGATGGGGCGCGTGACGGTGGTCGGGGAATAATGTTGCGATGTTTTGCACAATTTTGTGGTGTCAATCGTTTTCGCTGAGGGTTCAAAACCCTCAGCCTGTAGGGACGCGATTAATCGCGTCCGTACCACCAAGCGCACTAAAGGCGCTAAAAACGCCCTCGAAAACGGACATTCGCCTTAAAATATGTTCAAAAATAGCCCCTTTAGTGGGCTTCCAAAATTAGATAGCTAGAGGCTTTGAGCCTCTAGCGACGTAAACCCACATTCGCGGGGATATATGTATGACCAAACAATACACATCACCGATAGATGTAATCATAGACGACAAAAACCGAACCGTGATTTTGGCAGATGGGCGCGGAATCAGCAACCCATTAGAATGGTTTACCTGGTTGATGAACGCCACAGCCGAACAACGTGCCAATTACGAGTTATCACCTTTTAGCATTGATTGGTTAGACCTCGACAATGGTGTGGATATTGAAGGCATGTTGCGCGATATAAAACCCAAATCACCCATATCGACATCCATCTGACCTAAAAACAAGAATAGAGAAATCCAACTATGACTGTATCTTCTAACACGTTATTCCTCGTCACAGGGGGCGGGCGAGGCATCACCGCATCGTGCGTCATTGCCCTCGCAGACCGCTACAAGTGCAAATTTGCCTTGCTCGGACGCACCAATATCAGCCTGCCCGAACCCGCGTGGGCGAATGGCATATCCGACCCCGCCGAATTACAATCGCGGTGCATCGCCGACCTGAAAGAACGGGGAGAAAAACCCCTGCCCAAGACCATCCAAAAATTGCTGGGGCATATCAGCGCCAAGCGCGACATCGAACATACCCTCGCAGAAGTGGCGCGGGCGGGCGGTCATGCCCAATATTACAGCGCAGACATCACCAACGCGGGCGCTATTGCAGATGCCATTGCCGACATTCAGCGCGATATGGGGCATATCACCGCCCTACTGCATGGCGCGGGCAACCTCGCCGATAAGCGCATCGAAAATAAAACGCCCGATGACTTTGAATACGTCTACGGCACAAAAGTAGACGGGTTGCTCAATGTGCTGGCGCATCTCTCGCCCGCGCAATTGACGCATATCGTGTTTTTCTCATCGGCGGCGGGATTTTATGGCAATAGCGGACAATCCGATTACGCCATCGCCAACGAAATCCTCAACCGCATGGCGCACACGCTCAAACATGATTATCCCAACGCGCATATCGTCTCGCTCAATTGGGGACCGTGGGAAGCGGGTATGGTGGATGATAGCCTCAAGGCGCTATTCGCAGAACGGCATATCCAAGTCATCCCTGTGGATGTGGGCGCGAAGATGCTCATCCGCGCTTTAGATGACCCAAAAACACCTGTACAGGTGCTGGTCGGCAGTCCGATGCACCACGCGCCACTCGAAGCGGTGGATAGCACGCTCAAAACGCATACCGTGTATCGGCGCTTGGTGCGCGAGTATATGCCGTTTGTCGAGCATCACATCATCGGGCAACACGCCGTTTTGCCGATGACCTACGCGCTGGCGTGGATGACCAACACCTGCGAAGATTTGTATCCCAGTTACACCTTTCATAAAGCCGATGATTATCGCGTGCTGAAAGGCATCGTTTTTGACGACAATTTCACCGATACTTACACGATGGACATCCACGAAACGCAAAAATCGGCAGAAAGTATCATCTTTGCGTGCAAAATTCGGAGCATCACCCCACAGGGCAAACCACGTTATCATTACAGCGCGACTATCGAATTACGGCGCGAATTACCCACCCCACCCATCTATGCCGATCTGGATTTGACACCGCGTAACCCCTTCGCGGGTGATGGATTATATCATGATGGCACATTGTTTCATGGCGCGTTTTTTCAGGGTGTGAAGCAGGTGTTATCGTTAGATGAAAACCGCTTGGTCATGCAATGCCTCGCGCCCGTGTTAGATGAATACCAACAGGGGCAATTCCCGATTCAGACGTTTAACCCCATCGCCGCCGATATTGCGTTTCAAGCGATGGTGATTTGGGCGCGGAAAATTTACGGCGCGGGTAGCTTACCCCTGAGCGCGGGTGGTGGCATGTTGTATCGGATTGTCCCGCCCAACACGCCGTTTTATGTCACCTTGCAAGTCAAACGGCATGATAACACGGGTCTGGTGGCGGATATTATCACGCACGACGAAACAGGGACGTTGTATCATATCGTGCATGATGCCGAAGTGACGATCAGCAAAGACTTAAATCATCTGTTCCGCCCATCGGCGTTTCAATAGATGACATCATCATACCAAGATTTTGGGACGACATACGCTTCGCTAGTCGTCCCTTACAGACATAAGATTTGGCGGTGTAATGGCGGACTAGAGGCATTAGCCTCGTATGTCCGCCACACAACGATACAATACATTGAGCAAAAAATAAAAGGTTGTAACCAATATGGAAAAATTCGCAATCATCGGCATGGCGTGCCTGTTTCCAGAGGCGCAGGACACACAAACGTATTGGCAAAATTTGATAGCGGGGCGCGATAGTCGGTCTATCGCCACCAAAAATCAGATGGGCATAGACCCGGATGAACTGTATTCACCCACGCGCACGCCCGATAAATATTATTCGATGCGCGGCGGATACATCCACGACTTCCATTTCAATCCGCTCGGTTATCAATTATCGGTAGATGAATTGATGGCGTTGGATGAGTTACATCACTGGTCATTGTATGCCGCCCACGAAGCCTTGCGCGATAGCGGGTATGACCAAGCCGATTTAGCCCGCACGGGCGTGATTATGGGCAATTTATCGTTCCCGACTCGCGCCTCGCATCAGCTCATCAACGGATTATATGCCGATGCGGTATCAGAGGCAATTAGCGACCTGCTCGGTGAAGAGTTGTCCCTGCAACATCTGGAATTTTTCGATGCGGTATCGGCGACCAACGCCAGCATGTCGGGGTCTCCTGCATCGGTGATTGCCAAAGCGTTGGGCTTAGGCGGGACGAATTTCGCGCTCGATGCGGCGTGTGCCTCTTCCTTATATGCGGTCAAGCTGGCGTGTGATTATCTCTCGACAGGCAAAGCCGATATGATGTTGGCGGGCGCGGTCAGTCGGTCAGACCCGTATAACATCAACATGGGGTTTTCGATTTTTAGCGCCTATCCCGAACAACACGAGACCAGTAGCCCACTGAATACCAATTCGGCGGGATTAGTCGCCGCAGAGGGCGCGGGCTTTTTGGTCATCAAACGGCTCGAAGATGCGCTGGCGGATGGCGATAAAATACATGCCGTCATTTCGGGCGTGGGGCTATCCAACGATGGACGCGGAAAACACCTGCTCACGCCCAATTCGGCGGGGCAAATCCGCGCCTATGAACGGGCGTATGCCCACAGCGACATCACCCCCGACCAAATTCAGTATATCGAATGTCATGCCACAGGCACACCGTTGGGTGATGTGACCGAACTGAATTCCATGCAAGCCTTTTTTGGCGAACATCAACCCCTCATCGGCTCGGTGAAGGGCAATTTGGGGCATTTGCTCACCGCCGCGGGCATGTCTGGCATTATGAAGGTCATTTTGGCGATGCAACATCATCAACTGCCCGCCACTTTGCATATCGATAACCCGCTCACATCCGAAAAAGCGGATTGGGGCGCGGGTAAAATCGTCACACGCAACACCGCATGGACGGATGAGCGCAAAATTGCCGCCGTCAGCGCGTTTGGCTTCGGTGGATGCAACGCTCATCTGATACTCGAACACCATCCGCACCAATACACTCCCTCCGATACCCAAGCCCCCCTCGCGCCGATGGCGATTATCGGCATGGATGCGTTTTTCGGCAAACTCGACGGATTGACCGCGTTTGAACACGCCATTTTTGATGGTGAACCTGCCTTCATCCCCCTGCCCCGTGAACGGTGGGGTGGATTATCCCCCATCCCTAACCCTTCCCCCGCCACATGGGATAAGGGGACAAATGAAAAAGCGCCCTCTCAATCTGCTGAGGGGAAAAATATTCCCCCTCTGCATGAAATGGGGAGGGGGCTAGGGGGTGGGGATAAAGGCGCATACATCACCGACTTCGATATGGATTTTCTGCGCTTCAAAATTCCACCCGCGGCGGATGACCAACCGATTCCGCAACAAACCCTCATGCTGAAAGTGGCGGATCGGGCGTTGCGCGATGCCAACATCCAAGAAGGGGGCAACGTGGCGGTGATTATCGCCATGAACGGCGAACTCGAACTGCACAAATTTCGTGGACGGGTGGATTTAGGCTGGCAAATCCGCGATGCGCTTGCCCGTGCGGGCATCCAACTGAGCGAGGACGAATTGGCACACCTCGAAAGTATCGCCCGCGATGCGCTCCACACCTGGCCTGGAGTGAACCAATATGTGAGTTTCATCGGCAACATTGTCACCAATCGCATTTCATCGGCGTGGGATTTTTCGGGCGCGTCATTCACACTATCGGCAGAAGAAAATGGGGTATCGAAGGCGCTGGAAATCGCCCAGATGATGCTGACTCGTGGCGAAGCCGATGCGGTGTTGGTCGGCGCGGTAGATTTGGCGGGTGGCATCGAAAATGTGACCACGCGCTCATGGATTGCCCCATTGGGGACAACCGATAGCACCTTCGGTTGGGATGCGAATAACAACGGTTGGCATATCGGCGAGGGCGCGGGCGCGGTGGTACTCAAAACTGTCATGCAAGCCAAACATGATGAGAATCGGATTTATGCGACCATCAACGGCATATCCGTTGCACACAATAGACAACCCGATGCGGGCAGTATGGTGAGCGCAATCGGCAGAGCATTGACGCAAAGCGGGATGACCCGCGATGACATCGGCTTCGTCAGCGTGTCTGCCAGTGGCATTGATAGTGAAGATGAAGCAGAAGCGTTGGCATTGGCGCACATTTACGATGAAGCCACCCGCGACATTGCCATTATCAGTAGCAAAGCATTGATTGGACATACGTATAACGCATCGGGTATGGCATCGCTGATACAATCGGCGTTGGTGATTTATCGGCGCACGATTCCGCCCATCCCACAATTCAGTCGCCTCAAAAATGCGGGTCTGTGGTGCACTTTGCCCGTCTCGTTTCCGCATACAACGCGCCCGCTATTTCCCAATTCATTCGGCGAGACGTGTGGCGCGGTGAATATCATCGGCACAGACGGCGCACACGGGCATATCATCCTCTCTGCCGATGGGACGCGCTTGGATAATATCAACCTACGGTATATCATTTTGCCCATCAGTGGCGATTCGGCGGCGGATTTACAAGCGCGGTTAGCCGACCTCATCGCGCAATTGCAAAACGGGGCATCTGTCGAGGCGATTCAAGCGCGTGCCATCCAACAATATGCCGAACATCACCCCTACGGCGGGGCGATCATCGGCAAAAATCGCGCCGAATTATTATCCGAAGCCCTATCCGCGCAAAAAGGCATCATCACCGCGTTTGAAAAAGGGCGCGATTGGGAGAGCAAAATCGGTAGCACATTCACCGCCAAACCTGCTCAGGGCGATGTGGCGCTGGTGTATCCGGGCGCGTTCAATGCCTATGTGAATATGGGCGGTGATTTAATCCAAAATTTCACGGCATTAGCCGATGATAGCGACCTCGATAGTGGCGAATTACGCAAATTGGTGGCGGATAAGCTGATTTATCCGCGCACCCTTCAGCCACCCACAGATGACGATTACACCGCCTACCAAATGGCGTTGGCGGATAACCTGCCCGCGATGATGCAAGCGGGGTCAACCTTTGCGTGGCAATATACGCGCATGGTGAATTTATTGGGGATAAAACCCAGCGCCATGTTCGGCTATAGCATGGGCGAAGCCAGTATGATGTGGGGCGCGGGATTATGGACAGATGCTCAAAAAGCCAGTTATCTGCTCTACACATCGAACCTGTTCACATCCAAAGTGGTGGGCAAAAAGACCGCCGCCCGTCATTATTTAGGGGATATGACCACGCCCGATGATGCGTTATGGGGCAATTATGTGATCGCCACCGACCCCGACACGGTACGTCAAGCCCTCGCCGATGAACCCACCGTATTCATGACGCACATCAACACGCCGAATCAGGTGGCAATCGCAGGGGAAAAAGTCGCATGTGAGCGCGTGTTGGCGAAGATCGGCGCGGGGTATGTGATCGCGATGCCTGCCGTGTTGCATTGTCCACCCACGCAAAACGCCCATGCCGATTTTGTGCGCTTGCATAACTTACCCGTTTCATCCCCACCCCCAACCCACTCCCCACTGCGTGGAGAGTGGGCTAAGGCGGAAGCTAATTTAACCGATTCCCCCTTCCTGCATCAAATGGGGGAAGGGTCGGGGATGGGGGTTCGCCTATACGGTGGCGATGGGCGACTCATCACCGCCACCGATAGCGATGCGCTTGCCCGTGAATTGGCGCACGACATGGTGCAAATGGTGGATTTTCCGCATTTGGTCAACACCGTGTATCACGATGGGGCGCGGGTGTTCATCGAAGTCGGCGCACAAAATACGTGTACCCGTTGGATACGCGATATTCTGCGCGATAGACCGCATGTCGCGGTGGCGACTAACCGCATGGGTGTATCCGATAGCCAATCCATCGCCCGTCTGATTGCCAAACTGATTAGTCATCGCGTGCCGATGAACGTATCCGTATTGGCGCGTCCGATGGTCGACAATACATCCAACGGCAAAAAGCAACTGATACAAACCATCACATTGGGCAAAACACCCATCCATGCAGCCATTTTATCCGATGCAAATCGGGCATGGGCAAATAATCTACATAAACAATTCGTTGAACCCATTCACAAATGGCGTGATTTGCGCGTTGAGCGCGGTGAACGCCTGAAAAATCCATTTGGAGGACTCGCATTGCCAATCACGATCGAACAAACTGATGATATGGGCGAACATGAACGCGCCCTTGTTGACCATCGCAATACCTTGCACCAACTGGCGGAAATGATAGAGAAAAATCTCACATCCGCACCTGTAGGGGCGACACATGTGTCGCCCGATGGCGGGCGAGGCGTGCCTCGCCCCTACCGCGTGGCAAAATATAGCACCCCCGAAAATGTCATTTGGGATGAAAAGGCGCTAGAAGAATTTGCGACAGGCAAAATCGCCAACGTATTCGGGCAGGAATATGCCATCATAGACACGTATAAATCGCGGGTACGCCTGCCCGCCCATCCGTATTTGTTGGTGACGCGCATCACCCAATTGGATGCCGAAATTCATCAATATCGCCCGTCTTCGATGACCACCGAATACGACATCCCGTTTGATGCGTGGTATAGCGTGGATGGTCAAATCCCGTGGGCGGTGAGCGTTGAAAGTGGTCAGTGTGACCTGATGCTCATCAGCTATATCGGCATCGATTTCGAGGCGAAAGGTCGGTTGATGTACCGCCTGCTCGATTGCACGCTCAACTTTTTGAAGGATATGCCCAAAGAAGGTCATACCTTGCGCTACGATATTCGCATCAATTCGTATGCCAAAAGTGGCGATAACCTGTTGTTCTTCTTTGAATACGATTGTTATGTCGGCGATGAATGCGTCTTGACGATGCGGAACGGGTGCGCGGGCTTCTTCTCGCATGAAGATTTAGACGCGGGCAAAGGCATCATCATGACGCAAAAAGAACGCGAGGCGCGTGCCAAAATTGTCAAACGACATTTTGAGCCGTTGCTCCATACCACCAAACGCGCTTTTAGCAAAGCCGATTTGCGAAAATTATCTGAGGGCGATATTGCAGGCGCATTCGGCGATATGGCGTATGATTTGGGTGGCAGAAGTCCATCGCTCCGACTGCCCAGTGGCAATATGCTCCTGCTCGACCGCATCGCCGATGTAGACCCCAACGGTGGCGCGTGGGGCTTGGGTCAAATTATCGGCGAAAAAGATTTGCACCCTGATGATTGGTACTTCCCGTGTCATTTTGTGGATGATCAAGTGATGGCGGGGTCGCTGGTCGCCGAAGGATGCGTCCAGATGATGCAGGTGTATATGATATATCTCGGCTTGCACCAGACTACCGATGACGCTCGCTTCCAACCGATTCACGGCTTGCCCCAAGTGGTGCGGTGTCGCGGACAGGTCGGTCCGCAAATTGGCAAGCTGATTTATCGGCTAGAGATTAAAGACATCGGCACATCGCCAGAGCCTTACGCCATTGCTGATGTGGATGTCATCCTCAACGATAAAATCGTGGTGGATTTTAAGGATTTGGGGCTGAAACTCTCGGAAAAATCACCCGAAGATAAGGCGTTATACGGGCGGGAAATACTACAAACCCCTCTCTCCCCTGCCCTCTCTCCCCACTTCGTGGAGAAAGAGGGTGATAGCCCCCTCTCCATGCAATGGGGAGGGGGTTGGGGGTGGGGTCAACCGCGTGAAATACGCGATGGTATCGCCATCATGAAAGATGCGCCAATTAACGAATGGCATTTGGAACAATTCGCCTTCGGGTCGATTGCCGATTGCTTCGGCGAAGATTTCCGCCTGTACGATGGTCGGCTCACACCGCGCCAACCAAACACCTATCTGAAATTGATTAGTCGCATTTTGCGGGTGGATGGCACGCGCTTCGTGTTCGATAATAATCCCAGCCTCGTCAGCGAGTATGATGTCCCCGTGGATGCGTGGTATTATCAGATGAACCACGCGCCGACCATGCCCTACTCCATCCTGATGGAAATCGGCTTGCAACCGTGCGGATTTTTATCGGCATGGTTGGGATCTACGCTGGAATATCCGCAAGAGACCTTCTTCTTCCGCAATTTGGATGGTGACGGCAAGCTCCATCACATGCCCGAATTGCGTGGCAAGACCATCACCAACCACGTCACATTGACCTCATCCACCTCGTATCAGGGGATGATCATCCAAAAATTCACCTATGCGTTGTCGGTCGATGGGGTCACATTTTATGATGGGACGGCATCGTTTGGTTATTTCAACACCGATGCGCTGGCGAATCAGGTCGGGTTAGATCGTGGCAACGAGACCTACGCTTGGATGCACACCACGCAAACACCCGCCTATCTGGTGGATTTGACCGATCCCGCCACCCGCGAGGCGTATCAGACCGCGCCAGAAGGCAAACCGTATCACCGTCTGGGCGATGACATGCTCATCTTTTTGGATAGCGCCGAAATCATCGGCGATGGTGGCGAACACGGCATGGGTTACGTCCACGCGACCAAATTCATAGACCCGACCAACTGGTTTTATGCCTGCCATTTTTATCAAGACCCCGTGATGCCAGGGTCGTTGGGCGTGGAAGCCATTTTGCAGGCGTTACAAATTTTCGCCATGACGACAGGTTTGGCGGATGAATTCGCCTCGCCACGTTACGACCATCTGACCGACCATCAATTTGTGTGGAAATATCGCGGGCAAGTCATCCCCAGCAATCAATTTTTGCACCTTGAGGTGCATATCAGCGCCATAGAACGCGCCGATGATGGCGGGATTATCCTGCGAGGCAATGCCAATTTGTGGCGCGAGAATATCCGCATTTACGAGGTGCGCGGTGTGGCGTTGAAAATTGCTGAGGCTGGGTAAATATCGGCTTCGCTGAGGGTTCAAAACCCTCAGCCTGTACGGACGTGATTAATCGCGTCCCTACCACCAAGCGCACTAAAGGCGCTAAAATCCGCCTTCAAAATCGGATAAACCCTCAAAATCAGACAAAAATAAGCCTCTTTAGTGGGCTTCTAAAGCACATAGCCAATGGCTTTGAGCCATTGGCGGGGCTACCCCCCAAACACGCGCACGCCACTCCTGCCCCGCCAAATCACCCAGATAACCACAGGCGATCCGAGCAATGCCATAATCGGGTTGAGCGGTAAAATCGCCTCGCTGAATGGGGCTTGGGCGATAAGCGCCGCAACCAGCGCCGTGATGCCCCCCACTGCAATCGTCGCGGGGATGAGGATGCGATGGTCGGAGGTGCGAAATGCAAATCGGCACACATGCGGGACGGCGATGCCGATGAAGCCAATCGGACCACAAAAGGCGGTTATCGCCCCCACCAGCAACGCCGTGATGCTGATAATCGCCAAGCGTGCGCGACCAATCCGCACGCCCATGCTCCGCGCATAGGCTTCGCCCAACAACAGCGCGTTCAACGGCTTGATGCACAGGATCGTCAATCCCAAACCGCATAGCACCATCGGCACGAATACCCGCAATTCAGACCACGTTGTGCCGTCAAAACTGCCGAATGTCCAGCGCACGAAGGCGTTAATTTGGTCGGGGATGGCGAAATACATCAACAAACTGACCAGCGCCGATGTGAATCCCGCCAACATCATCCCCAAAATCAGCAACGTGGTTTGGCTGTGTACCCCGCGTGCGATGAGCATCACGATTAAAAATGTGACCGATGCGCCCATCAACGCCGCGCCCGCCATGCCCAAATCGCTGACCAAACCCGCCCCCGCGATGAGCGTCCCGCCGATGGTGCTGGTAGATAACACCACCACCGCCACGCCCAAACTCGCGCCCGATGTGATGCCCAACACATCCGCGCCCGCCAACGGATTGCGGAAAAAGGTCTGGAGCATCAGCCCCGCCACACCCAACCCCGCGCCCGATAGCACCGCCGTGATTGCGCGGGGCAACCGAATATCTTTGACGATGGTCGTCCAACTGGCTTTGCTGGCGCTTTCGCCTATCAACACACGCAAAATATCGTCAAGCGGGATATTCACCGAGCCGATGCCGATGCGGATGAAGAACAAACACGCCAACATGCCCCATAATATCAGCCATAAACCGAGATGGTTGGCATGGGTGCTGGTGCGCGTTGGTGTGAGTATCCGCGTCTGTGTGCGCGGGATGTGTGTGAGCGTGGTCATGTGTGTGTCCTTATGTCATGTTTCGCTGGATGCTCAAAGCATCCACTATTTTTTGTTGTAAGCCTGTTTATTGTATGTCTCATCAATAATTCAATATTTTTGAGGGCGGATATACGCACCTTGTGGTGCTAATCCGCCCGTACACGTCTATAATCTGACCTCAAATTTAAGATTGTCGCGTTTGTAGGGGACGATTAGCGCATAGCGCGTATATCGTCCCTCATTAATGGATACGCCACAGGCGTTATTCCAGATTGCGATAGTACACAAATTCGTGATCGGGGGACAAATCGGGATGGAAAATGGCGATTAAATCCGCCAAAATCAGATTCGGAAATGCCACGCCCGATTCATAAAAATCGTTGGCGAAAGCCTCGTTGATCGCGAGGTTGTTAATCCACACATTGCCGTTATTCACCGCGGCAAAATCACCGTAACGCGGGTCTTCTGCTAAAATATCGCCGACAGACATCCAAAATTGGTTGCCATTCAACCAGAAATCGGCATTTTGGGCGCGTTCAAACACGGCTTCAAAATCGAGGAACAGCGTGGCAGTGCCTTCATCATCCGCCCAGAGATAATCCGCGCCCGCATCGGCTAAGAATTGCGCCATATAACCACGACCGCCCGCCATGTACCATGTGCCATCAAATGGCGAATTGAGGAACACGGTTGGGCGCGTTTCGACATCCGCCACCAATTCGGCGAGGCGCAGATAATCTTCGCTCACGGCTTGGAATTCGGCTTGTGCCACGCCTTCAGCATTGAAAAATAGCGAGATGAATTTGCCCCATTCGGCACGCGCTAACGGGCTGGTCTCGGCGAATTCGCCCACCAGCGCCACCGCCAAACCCGCATCTTGCAATTGGCGATAACTATCGGTATCGAAGCCGAAGCCGTAGGTGAAGATGAGTTCGGGGTCGAGTTCCAGCGCGGCTTCAATATCCAAGCTGAAATTGGGGGCAATATCCACCAATTCACCCGCGTTGGCTTTGTCTAACACGGCGGTATTGGTGGCGAGGCTGGCGTTATCCACCCCGACCAGCGCATCCAACACACCGTACAGGTCAAAATAGGGCAAGTAGGTGGTGGACATGCTCACGGCGCGGGTCACGGGGATGCTGACCACCTGCGCGGTGTCGTAGCCATCCGGAATCGGTGCGCCACATTGCACCAACACATATTGAAGCACATCGGCTTCATCGGCATTAAACCACGGGCGGGTCACGGTGACGACTTTGTACGAATTGAAATACTCGACTGTGAAACCATCGGTATAGTCGAGCGTCACTTTTTCGGGGAAATAATCCACATCAGGGTCATACGCGCCTTCCGCGAGGCACGCATCGGGGTTGGTGGTGGGGGCTTCTTGGGCGGTGGTGATAGAGACCCACACGCTCAACATCAGGGTGATAATCAACCAAAAACGCATTGCACTTTCTCCTTTGTGATAGATAAACAAGCCGAGAGAAAGCAAAACCGCATTTGCTGATTTTTGGGGATGGGAGGGTTGGATGATACGATGAGATGACCGACTATCAGACATGCTCGTTTCCCTTTCTCTCGAAGGTACTACTGACGAGCTAAAACATGGCGGGTAATCGGACTTCTCTGATACATTCAGAGTTACCGTTGCGGGACAGTGACGGACTTACACCGTGCTTCCCCCTTTATGCAAGTTGCATCCGGGCAAACTTGCACCATATTTTAGGGTATCTTATGTTGTTGAATATGAGCATAGCATGAATTGAAAAAAATGCAAGTCAGGATATGAAAAAAGGGGAATTTCTCATTTGGGCGGATATACGGCTTACGCCTAATCCGCCCGCCCCTAGAGACTAGGATGTATATCATGCGCCGTTGGCGATGTCGTTCCCATGTAAGCGGTTATGATGGATGGTGAAATACAACATCTCGCGCACCGTTATCACGCCGATAGCGGGGTGTGGCGTGCGATAGGTATCTAAATCTGCCTCAGACCACCCTTCTAACGCCTTGATAATGCGTTGATTGGCATCGTCCCATGTTTCGATGAGATACGTTTTGACATCCGTCACGCCTTCGGGCATCCGATAATTCACAGGTGTTACGCTCGGCGCGAGTTCTGCCCGCAACCCCTCATCGATGAGTTTCTGATAACGCGCCACCAATTCGTCATAGGTCATCGAGCCGTTATCGGCTTTGCCGAACATCTCTGCCAATTGGTCATGAGGCATCATCAAACCCTTAGCAAACGGCTTATTGGCGATGATGAGATGTTTGAGATAATCCGCAGGCGACCATTGCGTTTCTGTGCCTGCGAATAATTTTTCTTCGGGCATATCGGCAACGGTTTGATGAATAAATTGGTGGATTTGTTGTAACTGGTCAATAATTTGTGTTTTTGAATAGGTCATGAAAAAATATCCTTTTATCGTGTGATGTGCATATATGATAACACAGTTCATAGGGAATAGTTCCATTTGCTTGGCATTTTTTAGGGCGGATATACGAGGCTAAAGCCTCTAATCCGCCCGTACAGACTTAAAATTCTCTGTGACTGTACGGGACGATTAGCGCGGAGCGCGTATATCATCCCTATGTGTACATGTTTTAGGGCGGATATACGAGCTACAGACTTAAAATTCTCTGTGACTGTACGGGACGATTAGCGCGGAGCGCGTATATCATCCCTATGTGTACATGTTTTAGGGCGGATATACGAGGCTAAAGCCTCTAATCCGCCCGTACAGACTTAAAATTCTCTGTGATTGTACGGGACGATTAGCGCGGAGCGCGTATATCGTCCCTATGCCACACCCCATAAAGCACCATCGGCGCGGTTGGGATGATGAGCGCCTTCGCTATCGCCTTATAGCGCCGATACGGGCGTAAGGTCATGCCCAAGCGTTTCATCTCGGCGCGATGTGACCTATCCAAATAACCTTTTGTTGCATGCAAAAATAAAGACCCTACCCCACCTTGCGCGTTAAATTCCGCTTCGATACGCTCAATTTGTGCGATGCGCTTTTGCGGATTGCGATAAATCGGCAATTCCAGCGCGATGAGCATCCCACCATCGGCGACTAGCCCTATCGCTTGGCGGATTGTGCCGATGGGGTCTGGTAACAGGTGAATTCCGTTGTTGATGACCACCATATCAAACCTATCGGCGAGTATCGTCAGGTCAGTGATGTCCATTTGCAGGCGTTCCCAGCGTGATTGATAATGGCGCATCGCGCCTAACCCGTCTATCTCATCCGCGAAAAAATCCACCGCCAACACCCGTGCCGATTTCGCCATGTGGTGCGTCAGCCAACCGTTCCAACCACCCATTTCGAGGATGGTCTTGGGCTGATACTTTTCGATATATCGCAACACGATGTCGGCGGATTGTGCGCGTCCGCGCCATTCAAAGCCTGTATGCGCCATGCTATGGGGCAATCCGTCATAATCGGCGATAGCGGGCAAGCCCGCCCGCACGCGCTCACGATGTTTGGCAATCGCTTCGAGCCGTGCCGATAATTCGGGCGTTAGTAAATTGGGGATGCCGTCTGCTGTGCGCGAAAAGGTGTGACCATTGGCACAGGTCAAGGTATCGGCGGGCAGGTTTTCGTGGCAAATCGGACATAAAATATACATGAGAGAGCCTCATCCATACAGAAACGTTGATTGCTAGTTCGTGCTAGATGCTCAAAGCATCTAGCTACGCGCCGAAAAAACGCACTAAAGGCGCTCAAGTCCGCCTTTCTGCCGATTATTTGTCTCAAAATTAGTCAAAAACCAGCCCCTTTAGTGGGCTTCCAAAACGTTAACCTATGGCTTTGAGCCATAGGCGAGGCAAAACAGAGCAACTAGCAATCAAGGTACAAAAATATGCCCGATTATACAAATCATGGCATCTTCGGGACGATATACGCGCTTCGCGCTAATCGTCCCCTACAGTCACGGAAAATTTAGGCTGTGTACGGACGCGCTTCTGTGCGTCCATCATCCATATATTCAAACTATTTCTAGCTATTTACACGCCAAATCGAGAGGGTTGGATTGCCCATACGCACGCCAACGGTAGCAACCATCGAACCATCAGACCCGTAGGCGATTCTATCAATGCTACCCGAAGGCAACGCGATTGGTGTGCCGACAGGTTGCAAATTGGATGCGTCATAAAATGCCATTTTTGCCCCCTGAAAATTCCAAAAGCCCACCAACAATTGACCATCGGCGCTCAGGGCAATCTGCGGGTGAATGTATTGTACTGTTTGGTTGAGTGTTGCTTCGCCTGTGGTTATATCCACCACCAACAAGCCACCCGTTGCAAATGTAGAGATGAACAAACGGGTATCATCCGAAGCGAGCCTAAAACGACCCACACTCCCTTGAACGGGGAATTGGATGACTTCTTCGCCCGTCACAATATCGAACACGCGCACGAGATTATCCCCAGTTGCCACCACCAATTTGGCGCTATCGCCCGTGATAGCAATATCCTGAACGCTGGCGTTAACCCCTGCCACAAAGGTCGCCAGCACATCGCCACTGCTCGCTGATAAAATATACACAGTCGAAAAATCTTCAGCCGCGGCAATCAGATTATCGTTATTGCTAATCGCCACATGGCGGAAATTGGCATCGTTGGGGCTAGTGATCGTGAGTGTGGCTTCGCCTGTGGTCATATCCCACACTTTGACCGTCTTATCATCGGAGGCGGTGGCGAGCAAAGACCCAAAACTATTCCACGCCACATCATTGACTTTGGCGCTATGTGCCAGAGAACGCGGTGTGCCGTTCAAATCGGCTAAATCAAACACCGTTGCGCCTGCGTTATGCCCCACCGCTAACCAGATGCCATTCGGCGCAAATTCGAGCGCAGTCGGGGCTTGTGTACCTGCATTGGTAATGGTGACTGTCGCCACTTCTGCCAATTGCGCCAAATTGCTTTGAATGATGACGGGATAGGCTTTACTCGCATCATACGTTGTATTTGTTGTGGTATTATTTGTATTATTGGTATTGTTAGTATCGGTTGTGGTATTCTCTCCACCACCAGAACAACCAACAAGGCTTATAACAAAAACGAACACAAAAATTAATTTCATTATGCGGTTTGATGCCTCCATGTGTATATACGATGCTCTTATTGTAACGGCTTATCACATTACCGCAAATTACGACAAATATACGCCACCAACATCGCCCATTGGCAAATCGCGCTGGCTGTCAGTGCGCCTGTGATGCCCAACGGTGGGATAAGCATCAGGTTTAGCGCACCGTTGCAAACCGCGCCGATGATATTCACCCACAACACATAACCTTGTGCGTTTTGCCCGTATAGCCGATGGATGATGGGCAAATAGCCAAAAATCGGCAAGGCGAACAACCCCGCCATCAGCCAAAACATGGGCGGATAGCTCAGTTCATACACCCACCCCACCAGCAGATTTATCCCCATTATCGCTACGGGCATAATGAGACATCCGACAATAAATAACCGCATGGCAATTTTTTGGATGGTCGGTTTATCCAACCGATACAGCGTTTTCACAAATGGGATGAGGATAAAATTCGCGCCCGCTTGCACATAGAGCAGAATATTGATGACCACCTGATACGAGGCGACATCGCTTTTTGGCGCGATTGCCGATAGCGTGTATAAATCGATGCGCGAGGCGAGCATCCCGCTTAATCCGAGCAAGAAAAATGGCAACGCGAGGCGGAAATAAACGATGTGCGCCAGCGCCAGAGGCGCAAAGCCCCTAGCCTCCAGCACTTTTTTATACCGCCACACATACACGCCCGCCTTACCCCACGCGCCGATGATGAATATGGCGAATAATCGGCTTTGGGTGATGCTATCCGCCAACACGAGCGCCATCAACATGCCGATGGTGAGGGTCATCTCGGTCATGACGGCGAAGGCGAAATGCTTGCGGAATATCACCATCACCTCCAACGATTGGGCGATGAACAGTGGGGCTATCCATAATATCAACAACCAGCCACTATCGAGCAACAATAAAACGGGGCATATCAACAAAAATAATGCCAAACGTGGCACAAATGCCGACCACCACGCGCCGATAATCTGATCGGGATGTTGGCTAAATTGGCGCAGGAGGTATTCTTTATTTCCCCACGCGAGGATATGCGCCACCAATTGCGCGGTGATGAGCCAGCTCACAAATTCGCCCCATAAATCCCGCGAGGCGAGCCGAATCACCAGCGCCGAAATGGTGATATTGAAGGCGGGCGTGAGCAAATTTTGGATGCTATTCAGCACGATACTGATAGCGCGTTTGCGCCATTTTTGTCGTTGGGTGGATGTTAGAATGTACATAAGCCTTGATTATAATGGCGATCACAATATGTTGCAGACATTCTAACGAATTTGATGCACATTTTTGCGGGATAAAAAGGGAATTCTGAGGAATGTATGGTTGAATTGGCGGGGAAGTGGGGTTAGGCTTCCCCGCCACCATACATTTATCCTGTTAGGGGGCAGGATAAAATTATTATAGCACGAGTGTTTAATTTGTGCAAGTGTTTTTTAACGAATTGTGAACAACCAGATCTCACGTCACGCTCCGCGTTCTTCCGCCTCTTCGCGTGCCAATTCTTCATCGCTGACAGAGGGCAAATTCGCCATCGCCTCGCGCATCATCAATAATAATTGGGCTTCATCGATAAGCGTTGCATCAATTTCTTCGCGGGTCAACGATGGTGCGCCAGGCGTAGATTGTGTCGGTGGCATGGGTGCGGGCGCGGGTTGTGTCGGGTTGATCAGGTTGCGGATTGCCTGATATGCCCCATACACCAACGCGATGGGCGCGGTGATGATTGCCATCAGCACGGATGCCCCACCCGATTTTTTCGCCGATGGTTGTGGCATCGCCATCGGTGGCGCGACAGGCTTTGGCATTTCGGATGGTTGGCGCGGGTAATCTATCACATCCTTTTTGGCTTTTTCGGTGAATACCCCATCGTCTATTGCCTCTTCTTCGGGAATAACAGCCTCATCTTCATTGGCGGATAACCTATCGGGCATCTCGCCAAAAGTCGGTTCTGGCGAGACCATCTCATCAGATTCATCATCGGTAATCGCCTCTTTTCCAAGTAACCACCGCCCTGTATAACCACCAATCAAAACCGTATCGGGATGCACCACATCATCGGGGTGAATCGACATAAAACGGTCGATCAATTCTTGAATATCTTTTTTCAGCCTGCGCCAATTGATTGGGAAGGCGTTGTATTCGCTCAGGATCGCCAATTTGCCCGTCAGATAATTGCGAATACGCGGGTCGGAATAACTAAATCCATCGAACATCAACGGGACGAGGTTGCGCTTGTTATCCAGCGCCGTCTCGATTTCAAAGCGCATGACATCATTCGGCTCGGCAAATCGCTCAACTGCCGATGGGGTGAGGAGCAACACAAAATGGGCGCGTTTTTGAATTTCACGTTGGATAATCACCCGCCACGCACCTGCGCCTAAATCTTTAATATCCAAAAAGGGGTCATAACCTGCCTCTCGGAGCAATTGATAAATTTTGATGGCGTGCGCCTGATTGGTGCGCCGATAGCTGATGAATACCGTTTTGGGGATGCGTGCCATACGCCTATCCTTTGTGTTGATGGGGTGTATGGGGATGATTATAGCACGGTTTATAAATTGGCGCATGAGACATCATGACACTTGTCATAGCGCATCATCCCCGAATCATATCTAACGTCACTACTGAAAAATACGCCACAGGAGCAAAATGATAAGTAAATAATACACAAGCTAATGTGGAGACAGAACCTCATGGTCGCAACAAAAACACCCAAACAAAAATTATCTGATAAAAAAGAGTATGCCCATAAATGGGTTTATTTATTTAGCGAAATTGATGAAGCCCAAGAATTGGTCGGCGGGAGCTGGGATAAAGTCCGCGCCCTGCTCGGCGGTAAAGGGGCGGGCTTGGGTGATATGACCCGTGCCAACGTGCCTGTCCCGCCCGGGCTGACCATCACCACCGAAGCCTGCAATGCCTATCATACCCACCAACAATTCCCCGAAGGCATGTGGGAACAAGTGTTATCTGCCCTCAAACAAGTCGAACTGAAAACCGAAAAAGAATTTGGTAGCCCGACCAACCCGTTATTGGTGTCTGTCCGTTCTGGCGCGAAATTCTCGATGCCTGGGATGATGGACACCGTTCTCAATTTGGGCATGAATGATGCCATTGCCGAGCGCATGGTCGAACTCACAGGCGACCCACGTTTCGTGTATGATGCCTACCGCCGTTTGGTGCAGATGTTTGGTTGTGTGGTGATGAATTTGGATGATGATGTGTTCGAGCATCCCCTCACCGAACTCAAAAAAGCGCGTGGCGCAAAATCCGATACCGAACTCACCGCCCAAGATTGGCAAGGCTTGGTGAATCAATTCAAGGCGATTTATCAAAAAGAGGTCGGCGAAGAATTCCCACAAGATTCGTATAAACAACTGCAACTGGCTATCGAAGCCGTGTTCAAATCGTGGAACGGCAAGCGTGCGGTAGATTATCGCAACGCCGCCAACATCCCGCATAATTTAGGCACAGCCGTCAACATCCAAACGATGGTGTTCGGCAACATGGGCGATGAATCAGGCACAGGCGTGGCATTCACGCGCAACCCATCCACAGGCGAAAAAGTGCTATTCGGCGACTTTTTGATGAACGCGCAAGGCGAAGACGTGGTGGCAGGTATCCGCAACACCGAACCCATCGCTCAACTCGCCCGCCAAAATCCCGATGTGTATGCTCAATTCGTCGAAATTGGCGAAAAACTCGAAAAACATTACCGCGATATGCAAGATGTGGAATTCACCATCGAGCGCGGGCGGTTATGGATGCTCCAAACCCGCGATGGCAAACGTACCGCACGCGCCGCCGTCCGTATTGCCATCGAAATGGCAGAAGAAGGTCTCATCACCAAAGCCGAGGCGGTTAGCCGAGTGACCCCAGACCATGTTATCCAACTGTTACACCCGCAATTCGATGATGATGCCCGCGCCAAAGCTAAAAAAGAGGGCAAACGCATCGCCAAAGGGGTGAATGCCTCGCCTGGTGCCGCGGTGGGGGTGGTGGCGTTTGATGCCGATCTGGCTGAAAAATGGGGCAAAGCCAAAAAATCGGTCATCATGGTGCGTCCAGAGACCAAACCGGATGATGTTCATGGGATGCTCGCCTCCAAAGGCATTCTGACCAGCCGCGGTGGCGCGACCAGCCACGCCGCCGTTGTCGCTCGTCAATTCGGCGTGCCGTGTGTCTGTGGTGCCGATGCGTTGGATATTGATGTGCGGGCGCGTGTGATGCGCGTGGGGGATGTGGTCATCAACGAAGGCGATACCATCTCGATTGATGGTGGCACGGGTGAGGTGTATGTCGGCGAGATTAAACGGGTCGAACCCGATTTCATGCGCGAGACGTACTTGCGTAAATTACTGGCATGGGCAGATGAATTCCGCCGTTTGGGCGTGTATGCCAACGCCGATTACCCCAACGATGCCAAACGGGCGCGTGAATATGGCGCGATCGGCATCGGATTATGTCGTACTGAGCATATGTTCTTCCAAGAGGAACGCCTGCCGATTGTGCAAGCCATGATTTTATCTGAACCGAATAGCGATGAAGAAGCGGAACATCTGGAAAAATTACAAACGTTCCAACATGACGATTTCTATGGCATCCTCAAAGCGATGGACGGCTTGCCCGTGATTATCCGCCTGCTCGACCCACCCCTCCATGAATTTATGCCCGATCACGAACAATTGGCGATGAAAGCTGTTGGTCTGCGGATTATCAACGACCGACCCAATGAATTAAAACGCACCGAAGAATTGATGGAAGCGGTTGAGGGCTTGCGCGAATTCAACCCCATGCTTGGTTTACGGGGCGCTCGTCTGGGTATTATGCGTCCCGCCATTAATCGGATGCAAGTGCGGGCATTGTTCCAAGCGGCGTGCGAATTGGTCTTGGAAGGTGTGGATGTCCATCCCGAAATTATGGTCGCCGTCACCAGCCACGAAAACGAAGTCAAATTCATGCGCCAGATGATAGAAGAAGTCGCCCGCGAAACCATGGCGCGGTATGATGTGAAATTTGAATACAAAATCGGCACCATGATCGAATTGCCTCGCGCCGCCATCATCGCTGACCGCATGGCGCAATATTCTGAATTCTTCTCCTTCGGGACGAATGACCTGACCCAAACCACTTTCGGTATCAGTCGTGACGATGCCGAAGGCAAATTCTTATTGCAATATGTCGAGACGGGCTTGCTCGAAGAAAATCCATTCCAAGTCTTAGATCCAATCGGTGTGGGGTACTTGGTGGATTTGGCAGTCAAGAAAGGACGTGCGGCGCGTCCGAATTTAGAAGTCGGGATTTGTGGCGAACATGGTGGCGACCCCAAGAGCATCGCCTTCTGCCACAATGTCGGCTTAGATTATGTGAGCTGTTCACCGTTCCGTGTGCCTGTGGCTCGCCTCGCGGCGGCACATGCGGCGCTCAAGGGCGTGAAAGAGGATATTTAACCGTATCCTGCAAGGCGGGCGCGATTCATCACCGCGCCCGAAGTGTCATATCATATCCCCCTCCGAAACCATCCTCATCCGTGGGGATGGTTTTTTATGTTGATATGGTGCTGATGTGAAACCATACACTAACCTATCGCATAAGATATCACACAGTATAATAGGTGTATATCATCGACCACAATAAACAGGACAACCTTCATCATGAAACCAGAAACGCTCGCCATTCACGCAGGCTATCAGATAGACCCAACCACAGGCGCACTCACCCCACCGATACACCTCTCGACCACGTTTGAGCGCGACCCCGATGGTGGATTTGCACGCGGGCATGTATATACCCGCGACACCAACCCCAATCGAGATGAACTCGAAGCGCGTCTGGCGCAACTCGAAGGCGGGGCGCTGGCGTTGGCATTTTCATCGGGCATGGCGACCTTCATGAGCCTGATACAATCGCTCCACACGGGGGCGCACATCATCGCGCCCAACGACATGTATTTTGGTGTACAACGCCTCTTACGCGAGGTGTTCGCCGATTGGGGCTTAGCAATCACCTTCGTCACGGCATCGGATACGCGCCAAATCGAATCTGCCATGCGCCCCAACACCAAACTGGTCATCATCGAAACGCCCTCCAATCCCATGATGAACCTGACGGATATTCGCGCCGTTGCCGATATTGCCCACGCGGGCGGGGCGTTTTTGGTGTGTGATAACACCATCGCCACGCCGATTTTTCAGCATCCGCTCGAATTGGGCGCGGATGCTGTCATCCACGCCACCACCAAATATCTCGGTGGGCATAGCGATGTGCTAGGCGGGGCGATTATCCTCAAAGATGCACACCATCCGTTAGCCTCGCGGTTACAGGTGGTGCAAAAAGTCGGTGGGGCTGTGCCTGCGCCGTTTGATTGTTGGATGCTCCTGCGCGGGATGTATACCCTGCCACATCGCATGAACATCGTGAACGCAAACGCGCTCCAGATCGCCCACGCGCTCAACAATCACCCCAACATTGAACGGGTGTTGCATCTCGGTTTGGATGACCACCCGCACCACGCGCTGGCACGCACACAAATGAGCGGGTACGGCGGGTTATTCTCGTTTTTGGTGCGTGGCTCGGCGGATGATGCCATGGGCATGACCAACCGCTTGCGCCTCATCAAACGGGCGACCAGCTTCGGCGGTGTGCATACCACCATCGAACACCGCGCTTCGGTGGAGGTTGGCACATCCACCCCACACAATTTGTTACGCATTTCGATTGGCTTGGAACATCCCGATGATATTTGGGATGACCTCGCGGGCGCGTTGGGGTGAGAAAAAATCCACGCTCACCCCACGTTTGCCCCGCGCACACATAAACGGTGTTATAATGGGTTATCAATCAACAGTTACCATTTATCAAAGGATAAAAACCCCATGCGACACCTCACCAAATGGTCTTTTTTGCTGATGATAAGCGCGTTGTGCGCCCTTTTGTGGATGACCCCCGTCTCTGCGGGTGGGAATGAATTCATCGTCACCAGCGTGGCGGATAGTGGCAACGGCACGCTCAGGCAGGCGATTTTGGATATTAACCGCATCGGATTTACGGCACAAAACCCCGCCCTCATCCGCTTTCAGATTGATGCGCCCCGTCCGTATGTGATCGCCTTGCGCTCATCATTGCCCGCCATCACCGAATCGGTCATTATCGATGGCGAATCGCAATGCGCCACCGACACCGCCCCTAGCGTCATGCGCGTGGTCATTGATGGGGCGGATGTGCCTGCGGGCGATGGTCTGTTATTCATGGATAACGCCAGCGACAGCCAAGTGTTGGGTTTGAGCATCATCAATTTCGCCGATGGCGCGGGGATTTATGTGGATGGTGCAGATAACATGACCATCCAATGCAATCATATCGGCGTGGATGCCACAGGCGAGACGGCAGGCGCGAATGATATTGGCGTGTATGCCACCGATGCCAATATCACCAACATCGGCAACGATTTTATCGCCGCCCGTAACGTCATCAGTGGCAACACCCGTTATGGCGTGCGGATGAATAACAGCGCCAACGTCATCGGCAATTTTATCGGCACGGATGCCAGTGGCACCCAGGCAGTTGGCAACGGGCTATCGGGCATACTCGCCGAAGCGACGGTCAACATCGCCTACAATTTGGTATCGGGCAATGGCGAGATGGGCATGTTGATAGACGGCGCAGAGGATGTCACGGTGGTCGGCAATTTTGTCGGCACGGATGTCACGGGCAATTCGGCTATCCCCAATCGGCTATCAGGCGTGTATGTGCGCGAGAGTTCGGTTGTCGCCATTGAGGGGCGCAACATCGTCAGTGGCAACACCGAGATGGGCGTGCTGATTCGCGCATCCAACGCGGTTGTGGTGCGGAATAATTATATCGGCATCGATTTCACGGGCAGTTCCGCCGTGCCGAATGGATTTTCGGGCATTGGCATATCGGGCGGGGCGTTTGATGTGACCATCGGTGGCGAGTTGGGCGTGGATAGCAACGTGATTAGCGGAAATACGCAAATTGGCATCCGCATTAGCGATGACAACACGCGGGCGGTGTTGGTGATCGGCAATTTCATCGGCACAGACCCCACGGGGACGTATGCCATCCCCAACGGGTTATCGGGCGTGTATATACGCGGAGGCGCATCGAATAACACCATCGGCACAGGTGTGTATAACGAGCGCAACATCATCAGTGGCAACGGGCAATCGGGCGTGGTGATGAATGCCTCGCGGGGTAATGTGGTGAGCGGGAATTTTATCGGCACAGACATGACTGGCACGTATGCCATCGGCAACACGTTTTCTGGGATTAGCCTCGAAGATGCCGCCACCAATAACCGCATCGGGGGCAGTGTGGCGGGCGCGGGCAACCTGATTAGTGGCAATGTCGAATTGGGGATTTATCTGGTTGACTCTGGCACGGATAACAACCGTATTCTGGGCAATCTTATCGGCGTGGATATTACGGGGACGTATGCCATCGGCAACGGCTATTCGGGCATCGGCATTTTTGGCGGCGCGACCAACACCACCATCGGCGGCGTGGGGTTATCTGAACGCAACCTGATTAGCGGGAACGGTCAATTTGGGGTGGCTATCAACGGCGAAGGCTCTCGCGGGTTGGTGGTGGTGAATAATTACATCGGCACAGATTATGACGGGGCGGTCGCCATCCCCAATTTATTCGGCGGGGTGGTGGTAGAACGTGGCGCGACCGATGTGACCATCGGCGGAGATAGCATCGAAGCCCGCAACGTGATTAGCGGGAACAGCTTTTCGGGGATCGCCATTCGCAACGCGGGCAGTGGGTCTGTGACGGTGCTGGGCAATTTCATCGGCTCGGATAGCACCGGTCAGCTCCCCTTGCCGAATGCCGTGAACGGCGTGCGGATCAACGATCTCGCCGATGATGTGCGCGTGGGCAATGTGGAACGTGGCACAGGCAACCTGATCGCCTTCAACACCTCGCACGGGGTGTATGTGGATAATGCCACCCGTGTGATTATCGAAGGCAACGCCGTGCTATCCAACGGCGGGGCAGGGGTGTATTTGCCCAATGGGGATGCGGGTGTGGAATTGGGTCGCAACGATTTTAAGCGCAATTGCGAAAATCCGCCGAACGATATGGGCGCGTGTGAGGATGTGGTGGGCGGGTAACAATGATGCAAGGCATTCAGCAAAGTGCTGAATGCCCCCATCATATCCTGATTTATTCGTGAAAAATATCTACCCCATCGCGCACAAACACGGGGATGCGATCTATCGGCACAGGGACAGTGATAGTTGTTTCACCCTCATATATTACATCACTATCCCAAAACGAGCGCCAGCGCCCTTTGGGCAAATATACTGACCACTCGGTCACATCGGGCGTGACCACAGGCGATACCAATAAATCACGCCCGAAGAAATAATCATACTGTGAGGCGTTTTCATCTACCAAATGCACAGCACGCATCATCGGTTGACCAGTCTGAGCGCAAAATTGGGCTTCTCGCCAGATATAATCGAGCAATCTTTCGCGCACCGACATAAAAAATTTAAAGGTAGGGATGATACGCTCATCGCCCGTTTGCGTCTGGATATTCCATGGAGTACGATCATGACTAGGGCTACGGTGGGCGTTATATTCAGAATGATATTGCATCACGGGGCAAAAAGTCGCCATCGCCGCCGCCCGTAGATAGAGTTCCGCGCTGGGCAATGCGCCACTGAACCCCGCGAAATCCCATCCCCAAAACGCGATTCCCGAAATGCCTGCCGATAATCCCGCCAAAACAGAATGTTGATAGGCTTCCCATGTCGAATTTTCATCACCCGCCCAATGCAACGGGGCGCGTTGTGAGCCGATGAACCCCGCCCGGCTAAACGTGATGGCTTCGCGGTATTGGTTGGCGAATTGATAATAGGCTTCGGTGTAGAGGCGTGGGTATTCGTTCCACACATCCGCCCCTGTGCGACCATCGGCAAAAATCACACTTTCGCCCCATAGATGTTCGCCACCATCCGTCTTGAAGCCGTCAACGCCGATTTCATCCAACAAATAAGCGCGTTTGTTGAACCACCACGCTTGTTCTGCCTCGTTGGTCACATCCCAAATATACCCACCCCGAAACCAGAATGGACGGATGCGGTGCAGGCTACCATCTGCTTCGCGCACACCAAAACCTGCTTGTTCATAATAAGCGCGGTCGGCATCGTGTTGCGGATGGGCGTAATCAGCTTGTTTGAGCACCGGAATTTGCCATAGCAGAATTTTGATGTTATGTGCATGAAGCCAATCGACCATCGCCTTTGGGTTTTGCCATTTTCCACCTTCTGGAAACGTAAAATCGGCGTAACGCAGGGCGCTATCGCCACTGACGGGTTGATATTGGGCATCATTCCAGATGTAAAACGTGGTCTCATCGCTCCACGCCTCGATGACAATCACCGATGGCTGAATACCGTGTTCCAAAGAGGTGTTGACCTCCTGCTCAATTTTGGCTTGCGTGTTCCATTCGTTGCCACTCATCCACAAACCAAAACTCCATTTGGGTGGCAAGGCAACGGGACCTGTTAATGTGGCGAATTGCCCGATGATGGTGAACGGGTCTGAATCATAAAACCAGCGCAAGCGGAGTTGTTGCGTGTCGTCTAAATCGGCTTCAACAGACCACGTATTGCTATCGGTGCTGGCGAGGTCGAATTGCATCCATCGGCTACTTTGTACCCATACGCCATAACCATCAGACGAGAGTAAAAATGGGATGGGCATATAGGTACGCTTGCCATGATTTTTATACTGCTCATAACAGCGCACATCCAAAATCTGACCACGTTGATTGAGTTGATTAAAGCGTTCCCCCAAGCCATAAAAACGTTCTGATGGGTTAGATACAAACGACAAACGGACGCGATAAGATTTTTCGCCATCAGTGAGCCATTCGATTTTCGCCAACTGTGGTGCAGAAAAATGAGATTGGAGATGATTGCGGTCAACAGTCAGGCTGTCGCCATCTCTCATGACACCACCACCTCGTTCCCACGCCGTCCCACGCAAGATGAACGGCTCGGTGAATACATCATCGGCTTGAATCCAATAACGCAACACCTTGCCCTTCGGCGGGGCGACCAGACGGGCTTGCCACAAATCTTGTTCGATGCGGATAATGCGCTCCAAAAATTCTGCGCCAACCCCATGTTCGAGTTCAGGTTGCCAATTGGCGATATGTTGCGCCTTTTGTGATTGCACCGCCCCATCTTCGAGTTGATAAAACACGCGCACCTGTTCGACGGCGCTGGGCGGGCGCGTCACGATGCCGATGGTGAAGGGCATATCGGCTAACGGATGACGCGGGAAGCGTTCTTCTGGCAATTGTTCATACGGGTGTTCCTGACCGATAGGGTTATGAATGACGGTTATCATGATAAATGTGCCTTCAATTCTGTGATGACGATTAAATACATGGCGTGCGACCATAATAACGGGCAGGCGGATGTCCCCCATTTATCCACCCAAGGCTGATAATAATCTGCATCCAACGGATGGTCGTGGGTTTGTTCGGGCATTTCACCCGTAGGGGTGGCTTGTGCTTCGACCCACGCGATGAGATGTTTCGCCTCATCCACACGACCCAATTGTAAATATGTCCATGCCAACCAACAAGTGAGCAAAAGCCATTCACCACCGCCAAAATAGGTATCGGCGCGGTAGCGATACACCCCCCCGTGCGGGTAATAAATATCGCGTTCAATTTTTTCGAGCGTCTTAGTGAATGCGGGATGATGAATATCCACCAGCTTATAAGGAATAGCGAGCCATAATAAATTGGCATCCACTTCGTGGTTGCCTAAAAATTTCATAAAATGTCCATCGGGGGCGATGCCGTTTTCGAGTGCAAATTTTTGAATGGCGTACATCGTTTTTTCAGATACCAATTCGGCATCATAGGCATGAACGGCGGACAGCCCACCATACAACGCGGCTAACGTGGAGAGGTGAATTTTATCTCTGAATTCTTCCCAACAATCATAATTGGGCATGTGCCACAAGGCTTGTAGATAATCCACAACCAATTTTATCGCAGGGCGCAATTCTGCCCATAGGTAGTGGTTATGATGCTGGCAATGGTCTACTGCGCCCCATAACCACGCGCCGTAACCATCGAGTTGAAAGTTGGGCCACTCCTCTTCGCCCAAATCGCTATCGAGTGTGAAGCGTGTGGGGAGGTAATCGGTCTCTAAAAGCGGTTCGGCTCGATGGATTTTGCCCAACAACGCCTGAACTTGCCCCTCATAGCGCATGATGGTACGCCCGACCCATTGATGAAAGCGAGTGGCGCTGAGATGTTCACCTGCGCTATCCATGCCGTAGGCAATCCACATGCCATCGCGCAACCACGAATATCCGTATTGCGAAAACGTGGGCGATGCCACATACGCGCCCGTAGGGGCTTGGTTGTGTTGGATGATGCTGATGCTGGTCTGATACAAATCGGGTTTTGTCATGAGTTTACCATTTTGCCTTATCATAGGGCGGATATACGAGGCGAAAGCCTCTAACCCGCCCCTACACACTTAAAAATTTCTGTGACCTGTACGGGACGATTAGCGCATAGCGCGTATATCGTCCCTATATCATTTTTATTCGATATACACGGACGCGATTAATCGCGTAGCGCGTATGTCATCTTGTGGCTGACATAC
>DAOTVP010000094.1:0-8401 GCA_034436155.1 Anaerolineae bacterium | reverse complement strand
GTGTTGTTTCTGTGGTACATTTAAGCATAAGAGAGTCTCCGTGTCTGTGTTTATGTGATAAATCCACATTACTCGGTTTCTCTCTTTTTCGCTAGCTGACTTTGCAAAAGCCCTTATCAAAATGACGACTTTTTTCATAAAGATTTTGACAGTATCGTTATCGAGAGGCTTGTGCAATCTCGATAAGGTCGGTTAACATGCCATACGCCGTCTGAACACCGCCTGCGCCAGCGCCGATGAGCGTCACATCGCCTAGCACATCGGTGGTATAGGTGATGGCGTTGGTCGTCCCGCCGATGTTCGCCAACGGATGACTCATCGGCAAGCGTTTCGGCATGACACTCGCGCCTGTGGGCGTAATTTCGCCGATGAGCTTCCACCGTTCCCCTGCCGATTTCGCCTCATCTATCATCTGTGGGGTGATTTCGGTGATGCCTTTGATGGTCATATCCCCTTGTTTGAGTTTCATCCCAAACACCACCGCCGCCAAAATGATGACCTTGCCCGCCGCATCAAATCCCAATACATCCCCATCAGGGTTTGTCTCGGCATAACCGAGTCGTTGCGCGTCTGCCAACGCATCGGCATACGGCATCCCCGCTTCCATTTGCGTGAGGATGTAATTGGTCGTCCCGTTCAAAATGCCCTTCACGGCGGTGATTTTACTGCCACGTAAGGCATTCATCGCTAACCGAATAGACGGCGTTCCCGCCATGACGGTGCTTTCAAAACGCACAAGCCGATTATTCGCAGTCGCACGCGCCATTAATTCGTTGTATGCCACGCTGACAGGTCCCTTGTTGGCGAGGATGACGTGCTTTTTGGCATCTAACGCCGCATAACACACATCGAGCGCGGGTTGACCAGTCGCCAGATTCGATGGTGTGGCTTCGATGATCACCTGCGCGGTACTCTGCGTCACAGCTTGTTGCGATGTCCAGCCATATTGTAAATGATCGTTTCGGGGATAATGCGCCAGCGTATCATAATCACGCATCGATGTGAGCAAATGGGGGATATTTAACCCGTTGGGGTCATACAATGACCCACGTTGTTGCGTGATAACCGCCACCAAGCGTGGCGTGAAGTGATAGCGTGTTTGTAAATCTTCGGCTTTATCGTGTAATAATTGGGCGAATGCCTGCCCCACTGTCCCAAACCCAATCAGTGCAATATCCATGAATCCATCCTTTGATATAGAGATGGGCGCAGTGTATTGCGCCCATGTTTAGAAATCACGATTTAACCGCGTTGTGGCGGTTCAATACCCAGTTCGCGCAATTTGGCATCAATGATGTTGGCAAAATATTCAAACGATTGTGCGCCACTGACAAATTGACCGTTGATGAGAAAAGCGGGAGTCCCGCGTGCGCCTATCATTTGGGCATCGGTCGCATCGCCAATGATATCATTCAGATGGGTTTGATTATCATAACAGGAACTGAAGGTGGTCATATCTAAACTGAGTTCAGAAGCCACATTCACCAAATAATTGCGTAACGAGGGGGCATCCGTTGTCGCCGTCCGAAGGGCATCCTGATTCGTAAACAAATAATTGTGATACTCCCAAAACATGCCTTGATCGTTAGCACATTCCGCCGCCAAGCCCGTCAGTTGTGCCGCATCACCGCCAACACTCGGAAAGTCTCGATAGACATATTTGATATAGCCGTCATATGTTTCGAGGAGGGGTTGTAAGGTTTGTTTAAAATGTCGTCCACAAAAACTACAATAAAAATCGCTGAATTCCACCATCACAATCGGCGCATCGGCGATACCCAAAAACGGATCGTCATCGGCGCGGAAATTTTGCACACGATTGGCATCTGCTACTGCCGATTGCACCAATTCGCTCAGTTCTTCTGCCGAGATACTCGCCCCCGCATTGTTGGCGACAATCGATTCGAGCGCGGTTAGCCGTGCATCTATCGCACGCGATACACTTTCTTCGACAATGGCGCGAATTTGTCGCTCATTCGTGCCGAAACCAGCAATCACCAACCCGATAAAAATCCCCGCCGCCAAAAATATGATAGCCACGAGCGCCGTCACCACCACATCGCTCGAAATCCGAAACACATCGGCTTCATCAGCTTTATCCGTTTTATTGAGAGGCGCAATATACGGTGTTTCTTCTACTTGTGTCGGTTTTTCTTGTACGGTCACTGAAATTATATCCTTTCCATCATCAAATCATGTTTTTATTGTAGCATAACCCTTGAGATTTAGACGGGGTGTGATATAATATTTTTTACATTATCCATTGGGGAGTCGCCAAGCGGTAAGGCATCGGACTTTGGATCCGACATTCGTTGGTTCGAATCCAGCCTCCCCAGCACAAAACAAGCGATAGGTGTTTATGCCTATCGCTTGTTTGATTTATATTAGCAATGCCCAATTTTATCGTACCGACCGAGCGACTTTTGCTGTTGCCTGTTCTAAATCCATCTGCGATTTGAGCGATATAGCTTGTCCGTCATGCTGACGATAGACTTTATACAACGCCTTATAATGTGCATCATGACGCTGGAACGGCTCGTGACGCGCCATTGGGATGAACGCGAGTATCCAACCGATACCCATCCCAACGGCAAGCCCCAATCCCATGCCGATGAACAATCGTGCAGTTATATCGGGCGCTTGTTGGATAAATAACATCCCAACAATCGCGCCGATGAAAATAGATACCACCGTAAAAATACCCAAAAATTTGGCATACACGCCTATACCAGCCACACCACGTAATGATTTTTGATAGCGCATGACCTGATACACCTCTTGGCGGGTATGATAGGCATAATCGGCAGTCGGTAATTTTTCGGTGGTGATAAGACGCCCCTCCCCCATCACGTTACGGATGCTGGTAGCAGGTATCCACCCCAATAAGAATGCCTTATCTTCTAACACGACAATCTGTACCCACTGCGCCAACATATCCCGCCCAAATACGATGACGGTTGTCCCATTGGGCAAATTTTGAATTGGATTCTTGGGAATAGGTAAAGCATACAATGGTTGTGAATTGTGTTGCGCGGAAATCGTCGCAGTGAAGGCATTTTCGGGGATGGTATACATCACAAACCTCCTTAAAAGGCGATAACGATAAATCCACTATACCGCATCTTGGGCGTTATGCCACCGATTTGATAAATATCAGTTAAGAAATGAACATTTCGTAACATTTTGTGGTTAAATGGATGTATCACGCTTGTGATGCTTTTCGCAAATTTAAGCTAGAAAGGTACTGCATGTTCAAAAAAGCAATGTTGTTCATGATTTTGATGTTGTCTATCAGCCTCTTCGCGCCCGTTAGCGCCCAAGTCCAAACCGAGAAATTCGGCGCATTGGCGGATGCGGCGCAATTCTTCCCATCGAGTACGCCTGTTTATTTGGCTATCCGCACCGATGGCGATTATATCAACACGTTGAACGACCTATTTGTGCAAATTCAAGACCGCGCCGTTGGCTCAGCCCTGTCTATCTCCGAAGGTTTGGATATGCTATTCAACGATATATTTGATAGCGATTTCCAAAATGATGTCGCCCCGTGGTTGGGTAATTATGTCGCTTTTGGCATTTTCCCGATGGATTTGATGACCGATTATAGTTATTCTAACGACCGAATCGAATTTGGCGTGATTATCAACATCATCAACCGCGAATTAGCGACCGAAGTCGTGGCGAATTTCTTCGAGCAACGTGTGGGTGATAACTTCGATCAAGAAACAGGCGATGATTTCACCGCTTTCTATGTGGATGATTACACCCGTTTTGTGGTTTCAGATGAGTATCTGGTCATCACCAACAACGATGCACTCATCGTACCAACACCCTTAGAAGGCAGTCTATTCAACACCTATGCGTTTGAGGATGCCCTCAATCCACTCCCTGCCGATAGCTATAATTTCATCAGTTATGTCGATATGGCTACCGTACAATCATACGTTGCTGCCTCGCGCAGTTATTCTTATCGCAACCAACGCATGATGGATTTGCTCTTCACTCAAGCGATGGGACCCATTGCTACTGCTGGCAAGATTGAAAACGGCAATGTGTTGATCTTGGATAGCGTATTTTCGGCGGGCAACATGATTGGGATGCAACAACTGGGGTTATCTATGCCACCAGATTTGACCATCACACCTGAATTCGCCACTGTTATCCCGTCCGATGCGATTTTGGCGGTGCATGGTGTGAGTCCGTTGGCGTATGGCGATTACTTCCGTGATAGCGCCCTCGCCGTGTGGCGGTATCTATCGGGCAGTGAATTTAACCCTGAATATGATGCCCAAATTGAAGCGTGGGTGAATCAGGGTTACGTTGGCTTAGGTCGGGTTGCCGATGCGATTTTCTCCAATCTGACCGGGCTATCGTTAGAGCGCGATTTTGCCAATTGGATGAGCAAGGATGGCGTGTTCTTCATGCGCTCAAATCCAGAATTGGATAATCCGCAATTCCCCATCGATTTAGCCTTCGTCTCGCAAGTGACCGATGGCGCACAATCGCTCGAATCAATGCGTCGTCTGGTGCGTGCCTTGCCGTTAGCGTTGCGCTCGGTGGGTATGCGTGGCGTGACATTCACCGAGACGACTCTCGAAGGGGCAGATGCGTTGGTGATAGGCATTTATGGCTACGAAATTACGGGTGAACCCAACCTCGAATTGGTCATCAGCGCCAACGACACCGTCTTCGTCATCGGCACACATCGCGCTGTGGCGGATGTCTTGGCTGGTCGGACAGGTGGCGCGTTCCCAGCCTCACAAGCCTATATTCTGCCCGATGCGAACATGGTATTGTACGACAATGTGACCAATGCGTTACCGTTAGCCCGTTGGATCGTGGCACAAACAGGCACAAATTCGCAACGGGAATCGGTTGAACGGATTGTCAATTTGATCGGTGAAGGGGTGATTAGCATCACGACACTGGATAACAGCACGATAATCATGCGTTCCGTCCAAATTTTGAATTTGGGACGTTAGGAATTATTCGAGGTTATGGATGCATATAATGTAACCCACAACAGGGTTATATCTCAAAAATCGCATTCAGGTTATAAGAATGTCGCGCCTATTCATGTCTTCTGACAGATGCTAAAGCCTAATACTATTAAGTTCAAGGAGATGGATTGGCGAAAAGAGCAAGTTCTATTTCGGCGGATTGTAAAGTTGCAATGGCGGCATCAAAAATGGCATGAGTGCCCGCCTCACACAAATGGTAGCGTGCTTGTGAAATGGCGCTGGGTGAGGGAATTTGAATGTCATCCAGTTCACCAAAGAGATCAGAGGCTTGGATAAGGCAACATAGCACCGAAAGAATAGACCAATTGGCGAACCATGACATGGTGATACATAACCAAAAGACCAGCAGGTCTGGTAAGTTGCGATGACGTTGTTCATGACAGTGATGGTCTGTCAAAATTTGCTTGACCACATCAGGCGAAATAAGGGTTTCTGCAATAGCTAGGCACGATTCAGATGCGGTAAATTCTGTTGGGAGTGGTGTATAATTCATGTAAGTAGTTCTTTTAGCACAAGTTTTTGCGAAAAAATCATTATGCTATAAGAACTACTTTTTTGCTAACTTAACGGTATTGGGCTTTGAGCCTTGTATATCCGCCATCCCAAATACCGCACCATTTATGAGACACGTCAAGAATGGGCGAGGTTTAATAAATGTGCATCACCCGACACAATATAATTGGCATTTTCACCGATAGCACATGCAATTAATTAATTATCATCTGGGGCGATGGTAACAATCAGACCTATTACACGATTCATATCAATATATCCTTTTTTTCTGATTATACCCTAAAATCTCTAACTCATACTGTCCACTTGACAATACTGTGTGCCATATAGTATATTTATGCTGTACGGTACACAGTATTCTGGAATTGACAGTATATGGCAGATATATCTGAACACATCAGCAAACTGCGCCTAGAGCTACGGCGTGGTGTGTTGGTTCTCGCAGTTCTCAGCCAGTTAGAGACGGCGCAATATGGTTATAGCCTCATCCAACGGTTGACGGAACGCGGACTCGAAATCGAAGAGGGGACGTTATATCCCCTGTTACGGCGGTTAGAAGAACAAGGCTTGTTGGTCAGCGAGTGGGAAGTGGGCGAATCGCGCCCGCGCAAATATTATCGCACCAGTCCACTCGGACGCGAGATATTGACCAGCCTCACGCAAGAATGGCACGACACGGTAGCGGTAATGGCACGGCTTTTAGAAGGAGGACACCATGACTGATTGGATAGACCGTTATATTCGCCAAGTAGGGCAGTATGTCCCACCCAAAGCCCGTGCCGAGATCGAAGCCGAATTGCGCTCTCTCATTCAAGATAGGCTCGATGACCGTTACGGCGAATCCCCATCGCACGATGACATCATGACCGTCCTGAAAGAATTGGGCGATCCGCGCCACATGGCGACCTCATATCATCCCGAACAATATCTCATCGGACCCAGTTTGTATCCATGGATGATGATGATTTTGCGTCAGGGGTGGGTGATTGTGCCATCGGTGGTGTTCTTTCTGAGCCTATTCGACCTGTTGGCATCGGCACAACCCATCACCCTCAGCAACGCGCTCATCGCGCCGATATGGGCTTCAATGCAGGGTATATTCATCTTTTCGGGCGTGGTGGTGCTAATTTTCGCGCTCATCCAACGCTGGGAAATCAAACCCGACATGCGCGAATTTAACCCCGAAAAATTGCCCAAAACCGATGATCCGCGGGTTGTGAATCGCTTAGAGGCACGCTTTGGGGTGGTGTTAGGAATGCTGGTGGCGTTGTTGTTCGTTTACTATTTGTCGGTGGGTGGCTTGACCTTACGCTTTAATCCGAGCGATGTTGGCGCTGTTATCCCCATCCCTATCGGGTGGACGGTGACGTTCATCATCATGGTGATGGCGATGGTGGTGCTGAACCTATTCGTGCTATGGCGCGGTTATTGGGACGCATCGTTATGGATAGCCCAAACATTTTTTGAGATCGCGGGCAATATCGCCTTGTATTTTGTGCTGTATCTACCGATTTTTGAACGGATTGTCGCCGATAATCCCGCGTTGGGTGATATTCCCATGCCACAAATTATCGTGATTGCCAGTGCCGTCATCACCCTCATCAATCGGGGCGCGAGCCTGATGCAATTATGGCGCTACCGCCCACCGTTCACCATTCAACTACGATAAATTTATCTACACAGAGGAAAACATGAAAGCGATTATCTATACTGAATATGGCGACCCCGAAGTGCTTCGGCTTGCCGAAATCGAGAGACCTATCCCGCAAGATGATGAGGTGTTGGTCAAAGTGTATGCCACATCCGTCACAACGGGCGATGTCAATGTGCGAAATTTTGTCTTTGTGCCGAAGGGATTTGGATTTCTAGCCCGCTTGATGTACGGATTGAGAAAACCCCGAAAGAACGTCATCGGTTTGGAATTTGCGGGTGAAGTGGTCGAGGTCGGCAAAGCGGTCACACGGTTTAAGGTCGGAGACCAAGTATTTGGTTTAGATAGCAAAAAAATGGGGTCGTATGCCCAATATAAAACGGTCTCAGAAAAAGTGGGCATCACCACCAAACCCGAATCGCTCTCGTATGAAGAAGCGGTGGCGATTCCGAATGGCGCGTTGACGGCGCTAACCTTTTTACGCAAATTCGGCAACATCCAAAAAGGGCAGACTGTACTCATTTACGGTGCATCGGGCAGTGTCGGCATGGCGGCGGTGCAAATCGCCAAAGCATTCGGCGCAGTGGTGACGGGTGTTTGTAGCACCAACAATGTCGAGATGGTCAAATCGGTCGGTGCGGATGTGGTGATTGATTATACCCAAGAAGATTTTCGACAAAATGGTATGCTTTACGACATCATTTTAGATACAGTTGGCAAGATGCCATTTCACGATTGCAACCATTCGCTCATGCCCAACGGCACATATTTGCCTGTGGCGGGCGGTATGCGTGAAATGCGTCAGATGATGGGCAATGCTTTACGCAGGGGCAAAAAAGTGATGGCTGGATCGTCATCCGAAAGTCAAGAGGATTTGATTTTCATCAAAGGGCTAGTCGAAGCGGGTAAATTCAAGCCTGTGGTGGATAGGTGTTATCCACTCGAAGAAATAGTCGAGGCGCATCGTTATGTAGATAGCGGGCGCAAGCGTGGCAATGTGGTGATTCGTGTATCGCATTAGATGGACGCGCAGAATAGGTACGATATACGCGCTTCGCGCTAATTGTACCGTACCGTCACGGAAATTTTTAAGCCTGTACTGTATTGTTCACTGACATCGTGAACAGGGGGTGTTCAGAGACATCGTGACTAATACAAACTTGCGATATACTTATCTCCAACTAAAAAGAAACGGGAGGAGGTCATTTGTGAACGA
>DAOTVP010000093.1:0-9890 GCA_034436155.1 Anaerolineae bacterium | reverse complement strand
TGTTCGTAAATATGCCATTTTAGCGCATTATAGGGCGGATATACGCACCCGAAGGTGCTAATCCGCCCGTACAGGCTTAAAAATTTCCGTGACTGTACGGGACGATTAGCGCGAAGCGCGTATATCGTCCCTCATATGCTATGATTTGCAATTGCTATAGTCGATTTAACTACGGACAAGCCTAAAAGCGCGTCCGAAAAAACATATCTGCTAAATTACAGCGTCTCCAGATACGTGCGTAAGAACCACGCCATTTTTTGATGCTCTTGCAGTAACCCTGTGAGCATGTCTTCTGCGCCGACATCATCCAATTCATCCATCGTTTCAATATCGTTCCGCAAATTTTTCACCATTGCTTCGTGGTCATGGAGCAAATTGCTGACCATACCGTTCACATCGGGTAGCGTTTCGTCCCCCTCTGTTAAGCGAGCCGTTTTGATGAAGGCGCTCATTGAACCTAACGCATTCGCGCCATACATACGGATGCGCTCTGCGATAATATCAATTGTCGCTTCGAGTTGGGTATATTGCGTCTCGAACAGGGCATGGAGCGCGTTAAAGGTTTGACCTGTCACATTCCAGTGATAATTGCGGAGTTTGACATACAACACCATCTCATCCGAGAGGACGGTTTGCAACACGTTGACCACGCTGGTCATCACTTCGTCATCTAAGCCAATATCGGGCTTGAGGATATTTTTTTCGGTCATCAAAAACCTCCTTTAGTTTATATCCAATGATGGTATTGTACCCCCTCAATATAGGTTTGGCATAACATTTTTCTGAGAGGCAGATAAGATATGATGGTGCAACCGAGCGCCACCTTGCGTTATAATAGGGGTATCGAAATGGGATACATTTTGACCCCTCTGTGCGGATACTTATTGAAAGGATATTGTTATGGATACACCCGATAAAATTGCCTATTTGACCGATCAACTGAATGATTTACGCCAACAAGGGTTATTCAATACCATCCGCACCATCGAAAGCCCGATGGGGGGGCGCATTGTTGTCGATGGCAAACCCGTCCTCAATTTTTGTGCCAATAATTATTTGGGCTTAGCCAATCATCCCCGTTTGCGTGAAGCCGCCAAACGCGCTATCGATACATATGGCATCGGGCCGGGCGCAGTCCGAAGCATCGCAGGCACGATGAGCCTACATAATCAACTCGAAGAACGGTTGGCGCATTTCAAACATGCCGAAGCGGTGGTCACATTACAAAGTGGTTTCACGGCGAATTTGGCGACTATCCCCGCGCTGGTTGGGCAGGGCGATGTGATTTTTTCTGATAAACTCAATCATGCCAGCATCATAGACGGATGTCGCCTGAGCAAGGCGCGGATTGTGGCGTATGAACATAACGATATGGCAGATTTACGCCTCAAAATCGCCGAGACGACCGACTACGGACGGCGTATCATCATCAGCGATGGGGTATTCAGCATGGATGGCGATATTGCGCCGTTGCCCGAATTATACGAAATCGCCCAAGAACACAACATTTTGCTGATGGTCGATGATGCACATGGTGAGGGTGTATTGGGCAAAGGTGGGCGCGGGATTGTTGACCATTTCGGCTTGCACGGCAAGGTGGATATCGAGGTCGGGACGATGAGCAAAGCCTTCGGCGTGGTCGGCGGGATTGTTGCGGGCAAGCGCGAGGTGATTGATTGGATTAAACAACGCGGTAGACCGTTTTTATTTTCGAGCGCCATGACCGTCCCCGATGTAGCGGCGTGTTTAGAAGCCATAGACATCCTCGAAGAATCGGAAGAATTGGTCACACGGTTGTGGGATAATGCCAATTTGCTCAAACGTGAACTCCAACATTTGGGCTTTGATATTGGACATTCCACCACGCCGATTATCCCGTTGATGCTAGGGGATGCCCATCTCGCCCGTGAATTTAGCAAAAAATTATTCGAGAATGGCGTGTTTGCAATGGCGATCGCCTACCCCACCGTGGCGCATGGCAAGGCGCGAATCCGCGTGATGAACACCGCCGCCCATACCCAAACCGATTTAGAAGAAGCACTGCACGCCTTTGAATCCGTTGGAAAAGCCCTAAATGTGATATAGCGTGTGTGTAGGGCGTGATATTGTTGCGCCCTATAACCATATTATAACCATCGGATTTGTGCCAAAAAATATAATGTTGCGTTATAATAATTATACCTCAAGAACGTAAAAATTATTTTTTTAGGATGGTGTTTCATGTCAGATGAAAATATGACGATTAAGCCCGAAGATATTGAACCCCTCAATACCCCCACACTCAAAATCACGTATGATAGTCGCAATCAGGTGATTGTGGTGTCGTATCATAAAGAATTGAATGCCGAAAACACCACGAGGATGTATCAGTGGTTATTTAGTTCGGTCGAAAAACGTGGGGTAGCCGGTGTGCGTGGTGTAATCTATGATTTTACTGATGTACAGAAATTCACCCCTAGCAACCTTATTTCTACCCAACGTGGCTCAATGGCGATTAACGCCAAAGTCGATCTGAGTCGTATGCCTGTGGCGATGATCGTCAAAACGGTGATGCAAGAGCAACAAGTCGGCATCGCCATGAATATCACGCCTGGCGAACAACGCAAACGCATCGTCAAGAGTATGTCGCAAGCCCTGACATTTATCAGCGATTTTCATAAAAATTTGGCACAAAGCGAAAGTTAATCGGCATTCCATTTACGAATCGCTTGGTCTTTAGGATGTTTGGCATCGCCCGTATAGCCTAATTCGCGCATACGGGCTTCTTCGAGTTGTTCCAGTTTATCGGCAACCGCGCCATAATCGGCTTTGGGGATTTTTTTATCCAGCCCTTGTATCCGATACACATATCCCACGCCATCACACCAATCACAATCACCCGATTCCCCTGTGAACGGGTCTTCGTACCAGCCATATCCATCACATGAATTACAACGCACAATATCGGGCATGTTGCTCCTCTGTCTTCTCATTTTCCATCAATTGGACCCATTTGCTCAATTTTGTACCCAAACGGATACGTGCGCGAGGGCTTATCGGTGATGGTATACGGCGTTTTGCGCGGTGGTGTATACCGTTTGAACAAGCGCAACAATTGCAATCCGCGATGCGACAACGTGTAAAAAAATTTGGCAGGGCGTGGATAGCCAAACGCCTCGCGCAGGGGTTCATCCAACAGGCTATAGATTATCTGACGGATGAACGGATGGAGTAGTTTCGGATACCATCCCCAAAAAATAGCGATCGTTGCATCGCCTACGCGCTGATTCGTCTCGGTATATCGAAAATGTTCGCGTTCATAGGCGATGTTGAACGCCTCGAAATCGGCGTAGGTGGGAGGGATGTGTTTCATGCCCATGCGTTTACCGACTTCGCACCAAAAATGATAAAGCGCAAGGCGTTCTATGTCGTGGATTTCGCGCCAACCGTAACGTTCATGCCAGCGAATCGGCTCGTAGATGAAGGTGGATAGCACATACAGATAATCGTCATTGCGAATCTCGAAGCGCCCATGAAGGCGATTCATCTGTTTGATGGCGGCGCGTCCGCGTGGGCTATCGTAACCATGTTCGACAATTTCGGCGATGATGAGCGAGGTGTCATCATAACGGCGTTGTCCATATCGCTTGAATTGCGCCGTTTGGTCGAGCAATGCCGAGATACTCGGCACGGCATACGTGCGGAATAGGGCAAATTCGAGGGCGCGTTGTGTCAGCCACGGATATTCGTATGCACCCGATAAAAACACGATTTCTTGATTATCGCGCACGGGGTCGAGTGTTTTGATGTGATTTAGCACAGCATACCGTTTCGATTTGTTCAACATGATTATTTGCTCAACCGTTTCATCGCCCATTTGGCAGTTTCAGACACGGCTTCATCGGCATGATTGATGAAACGTTCAATCATGCTGGTGGCGCGTTTATAGCCCAGTGTCACCAACATCTCTAACACTTCGGTGAGGATGTGTGCGGGATAATCGGTATCCAGCGCCGTCATCAGGTGGTCTACCACGCTTTCGCCACCGATTTCGGTGATAGCTTTGCGGGCAGAATATCGCACGAGGTCGTCTGTGTCGGTTAAGCACGTTGTGAGCAATGCCGAAATACTGCGAATATCGGGGATATGCGTCAGGGCTTGGGCGGCGGCAACGCGCAATTGGGCATCGGCATCATTTAGATAGGGCATGATAATATGAATGGCGCGGGTATCACGTTGCCTACCGAGGGATTGTATCAGTTGGGCGCGGACTTCGGGCGATTTTTCGTCAATCAAGGTGTTGATGAGGGGCAATACCGTTGCCTCATCGCGCAAATTGCCCAGCGATTCCGCCACGCGCAGGCGCACATCGGGGTCGGGGTCGGCGAGGGCGCTGATGAGCGGTGGAATACACATCGGGTCGCGTTGCCTGCCCAACATCCACGCGGCGTTACGCCGTTGGTCAGAATCGCCAAATTGCAACAAACTGATAAAATCTTCCACGCTAGGGTCAAACATGATTATTCACCAACAGCCACTAATTCACCATTTTGAATAGTATAAACCGTGTAGCGCAATTCTGCACAGTCGCCATGTGCATCACACGCGATTTGACCCGTTACACCATCCCCCGTATACGTCTTGAGCGCCTCGCGCAGGGCGAAGCGGTCTACGATAATTAGCCCATTGTCATTCACGGCGACTTGCTCGACCGCATCGAGGAGCATGTTGGTGGCATCATACGCATATGCAAAGATGAGCGATGTCGGTTCTGCGCCGAATTGGGCGATATACTGCTCCCGTAATTGCGCCAATTGTGGTGTATCGGGCGAATTGGGTACGGTGATATAAATATTTTGGGCTTGTGCGCCAAAATTCGTCACAAATTGATTTTCGTTGATGAGCAACCCGCCGATGAGGGGGGATGTTTCGGGCAAATTGGCGCGTAACTCGACCAATGTCGATTCGCGCCCCGCAAAATACACCACCATCGGATTCGCTTCGGTGATTTGATTCACCAGCGTGGTCATGCTGACAGTGGTCGTCTCGATATTGATGCGCGTCCCTAATCCACCGCCTGCTGAATAGGTTTGTTCAAACGCATTTGCCAATTGAATCCCGACCAATTGCTCATCGCTGATAATCACAGCACTCATCCAACCGTTAGCGATGGCGAATTGCGCCGACCCAATGGCGCTATAATCGGCAGAGGGAATCGTCCGATAAAAACTAGGGTGATTATCTTGCGTGAGGATAGGCGATGTACACGCGGGGCTAATGGTGGATATGCCAGCGCGGTCATATAACCCAACGGCAGATTTACATGCTTCTTCGCAACTTGCGCCAATCACCGCGACCATATCGGGCGATGTGATGAAGTTATTCGCCACATCTATCCCGCCACCTGCCGTACAAGCATTATCTTGTACCAGCAGATCCACATCATGCGCCAAATCATTCACCACCACGCTCGGACGTTGGGAGAGTGCCAATTCCACGCCGTTGAGCATTTCTTGACCGCGTGTATCGTTGCTATTGCTCAAGCCCGCGCTGATACCCAACTGAAAATCGCGCCCTGTGATGCGAGCCGATACGGTTTCGTTAAAACGTGGGGTGGGGGTCGGATTTACACCGCCTGATGCGTTGCGTAAGCGCGGTATGGCGACAATCAACACGCCGAACAACAACGCCATGACGATGATCAACACATTGACGGGGATGCCAGACCGTTTTTTGGGGGATACTGTCCGTTTGCCCATTTGGGCGGCGTAGCCTTCAGGGGATGTTTCTTTGATATAGCCCGCCATTTGACGTGCCAAGGTCAGCGCATCGGCATCAAAAGTCTCGTTTTGGCGGATGTTCGCTTGGCTCATGTAGGCGATAGCCCGATGTTCGGGCGCAAAATCGGCAACCGGTGGCATGGTTGTGCCATCGGCTAAGACGGTGATAATGGGCAAATCGCTACGGCGCAGGGCATCGGCAATTGCATCGAATTGCGTGCGATTCTTGGCGATGTGTCCCGTCCAATCTGCACCCATCACCACGAGCAGTAAATCGGCGACCGCAATCGATTGCGTTGCCACCTGACTATCATCCGATAGCAACCCGATCGATGGATAATATGGATTGAGTTTGGCGAGGAGCGATTCCGCCAATGGGCGGGTTTGATTGAGCGTGGCAATCAGTATACGTGGCATGACAATAACGATCCAATCTGATAATTTTTTCACAAGATGGCAGAATTATAGCACAATATCCCCGCCGATTAGAAAACGCATATGCCAATTTGGTTGTGCAAAAACATAATTTTCAGCATAATGAGAACATATCATCATTCGCTTATGCAGAAGAAATTAGCACACTATGGAACAACCCAATTTTTTAGGCGCAAAAAATTATGCGCTCCAACGGCTTGCACACGAGTTACACCCACACTTGACTTATCACTCACTTCAACATACCCGCGATGACGTGGCGGTATCGGTGTATGAATTGGCGCAGTGGCATCAGATTGACGGTGAAGATTTGTTGTTACTCCGCACCGCATCGTATTTTCATGATATTGGCTTCATCTATCAACGCCAAGATCACGAAGAGGTTGGTATTGAGGTGATTCAGCGCGTATTGCCTTATTTTGGCTATTCGCCTCATCAGATAGACCAAATTGCGGGCATGATTTTGGCGACCAAAATGCCACAATCGCCCACGACATTATTAGAGGCGATTATCGCCGATGCCGATATGAACTCGTTGGGCAGACCGGATTTTTTCGAGGTTGGTTCATTGCTCCGCAAAGAATTGGCGCTCTTCGGCGCGAGGATGACCGATGTGGCATGGTATGAATTTGAGATTCGATTTTTGAACGGGCATCAGTATTTTACCGATGGCGCAAAAGCCTTGTATTCTGTGCAAAAAGCGCATAATCTTATCTTGTTGCATCAAAAATTAGACGAGTTGCGCTCGAAATGAGATGAGGTTTGCATGATGAAAAAACGCATGGTGCTAATCGGGCTTTTATTGGGTTTCATGCTTGTGCCGATGATGCTCTCGGCGCAAATCACCATCCCAACCGCCACGCCCGATCCCGAAATGACCGCCGAGATGACACCCGAAGCTACTCCAGAAGTAATCACAGTGGTGATAGAAGCCTCTGAGGGGCAAGAAATAGACCCGCCCATCACCATCGAATTGCCCGATGGATGGGTATCGCGCAATTCTGCCGTTGCTGTTCAAGATGTCATGGGTTTGCGCGTATTGCCGTTCACCTTATACGCGGGACGTATTGATGGTGGCATCGCCTTTATTGTGTTGTTATGGGGATTCGATAACCTCGCCGCCGCCCCGCCGTTATCTGAAGATACCGTTATGCTCAGTCCGTTCATGGACGGGATGCGCTTGTTGCGTTTGGCGTTGCTTGAACCCGAATGTAATGTCGGCTCTGATGTAGAACGGGAGTATCCCATTGGCGATAGATTGGGTTTGGGGACGAGTTTCGCGGCGGTGGATTGTCCGAATACGGTGGATACACGCGGTTGGTTTGTCAGTTTGAATGTGGATAATGTCAATTTTGCCTTTTATATCTATACCGAGCCGATCGAGGCGATGGACGGCGCAGAAGAAGAGTTGCAAGCCATTTTAGATACGGTGCGGTTTGATGTCCCCGGATTTTTAGAACGCGCCCGCGCAGAATATACCCCAGAACCCGAAATCACCGCCGAAGCCACACCCGCCTCATAAAAATGGGCGTTTTCCCTATGCTGATGCGGGCGTATCTGGTCAAATGGGGTTGCTTTGACCATAATAATGATTGCGGTTTGTAGGGGCATGATATATCATGCCCCTGCGTGTCTTTCATGAACGAACCGATATAATTGCTCTGTTGTGAATAATCGTGGTGTAACCGTATGCTGAAATTGATAAAATTGCTCGTCCTCGTTTTAGCGATGACTTTCTTGACCCTTGCGCCGATGACATATGCTCAAACCCCGTCACCTGTGGTCGATACCGCCAGACCGCGCCCCAATCCAACGCAAACGGTGACGGCGGAAGATGTCACCTTAGAGTTGTTTTATAACACCATAGAACAAGGGCGTGTTGGCTTAATCCGCCTGAGTGGTGCGACCATTACCGATGCCAATCTGGTCTTTCGGGAAAAAGAAATCCCGTTTTTTGCCATCGAAGATGACGGTTATTACGCATTTTTGGCGATAGATATGGATACCCCCGCCCGTGATACACATGAATACACTGTCACCGTCCAACGCGGGGATGCGTTGCCCGATGTCACCATCGTTGTCCCACTCACCGTGACGCTCGGTGGCTTTGTGCGCCAAGAATTTAACCTTGCGCCAGATAGAACCTACCTGATGGATGCCGAATTAGAACGGCTCGAATTCGCCAAGTTAGACGGCTTATTCACCCAATTCACCAATGAAAAATTATGGGGCGATACCCGTTTTCAGTATCCGATTAATGCCGATATTACCTCGCCATTCGGCGCGTTTCGTGTCTTAAACGGCACATTCGAGACCCGTCATACGGGTTGGGATATGCGGGCGGCGGTTGGTACACCCATTGGTGCGATGGGCGCGGGCAGGGTTGTTTATGCAGGTTTGATGGATATTCGCGGAAATTGTGTTATTATTGATCATGGATATGGCGTTTATTCTGCCTATGCACACTTGTCTCAGATTCATGTCACCACAGGTCAAGAAGTGGTGATTGGGCAGGTGATTGGTGTCAGTGGCAACACCGGACGGAGCAACGGACCGCATCTGCACTGGGAAATGGCAGTGAACGATACATGGGTAGATAGTGTAGACTTTTTAACGATGTGGATACCCTAACGATGAGCAATTCTGATGACCCCATTTTGATTAACCCCCCGTCCCCCACCCGCGCCGATGCAATTCGCAATCATGCCTTATTGCTCGAAACTGCCCGCGATTTATTCAACCAGCATGGTGTCGATGCTGTCACCATGTCGCAGGTCGCGCAAGCCGCAGGGGTTGGTAAAGGCACGCTGTATCGCCATTTTGAAAATAAGATGGCGCTGTGCTTCGCCTTATTAGACCGCGATCAGCGCGAATTGCAAGACGATACGTTGCGCTACCTGCGCCAAAACATACCCCCCTATCATCAGTTGCGCTGGTTTTTGGAACAAGCCGCCCGTTTTGTCATCCGTAACGAGGCGCTGTTGAGTGGGTTTGATGTCTCGCCCGAAACCGTATCGCTGGAACACCCCGCTCATTTCTGGTGGCGACAAACCATCCGCATGTTGCTCCAAAAATTGGCGGTGACGGGCGATATAGATTATTTAGCAGATAGCCTCTATACGTTGTTGCATGTCGATGTGATTCGCTTTCAACGCAACATGGGCTATTCGGTACAACGGATTTTAGACGGGTTAATGCTGGTGGTGGATAAATTCGCCCCGCCATGCGATTCAGATATGAATCAATAGCCATTTTCATCCCCAAAATTTCTAACACTTCTCTTATTCGACAAACCTCTATTTTTGTCGTATCATAAAAACGGACTGTAGTCCATTTAGTTGAGCGAATAATTTGAGGAGACCTTATCATGGAATGGGTATTTGACCAAGCACACAGCAACGCCGATTTTTCTGTCCGCCACATGATGATTACAACCGTGCGTGGTGGTTTTAAGGATGTGAGTGGCAAATTGAAATTTGACCAACAAAATCCTGCGAATTCGTATGTTGAGGCGGTTATCCAAGTGGGTAGCATCTGGACAGGCATCGCCGACCGCGATAATCACCTGCGGAGCGCCGATTTCTTCGATGTCGAAAATTATCCCCAGATGACCTTCAAAAGCACCAAAGTCGAACCGACCAGCGCCACCCACGCCAAAGTGACGGGTGATTTGACCATTCGTGGCACAACCCGTAG
>DAOTVP010000092.1:0-4104 GCA_034436155.1 Anaerolineae bacterium | reverse complement strand
AATCGTAATATCCCCTGCCACATCGGGCAACGGCGCGGTGAGGTCATATTGCCCATTTTCATCCAAACAGATGACGCTGTACGGCTCGGTTTGCATGGTGCTGATGAGGCTGGCGGTGTCCGATACGGTGAAATCGCAGATGGAGCGCCATGTGATAATTTCCGTGACATCCGTGTCTATAACGGTATGTTCGCCTGTGGTGGTGGAGATGAGGATGAGGTCGCCACGGCGAGGGTTTTCACCCCAAACAGTTCCTTCATAAGGGTCTAATTCTTTTGCAACTAACGCCATTGCGCTCCCATCAAGCGCAAAAAACGCTTGTCGAGACCAAACATCAAATAAACCATCTGCATAGACAAAGTTCCCTGTATCTAAGTGAGCAAAGACAAATTTTGATGACGAATCGTGATAATAGTAGCCTGCAACCTGCGTAAAAATATCGGTTTTCCATATCAATAGGGTATCATCGTTTGCCCATTGAATCTCTCGATTAATATTTGGCAAATAAAAACCATCATTATCTTCAATATAGCTATCTTCTTGTAAATCGTAGACGATTATCCTACCTTCATCTGGTATAGCATTTCCCGAAGATACATCATCAAAGTAAGCCAAATAACGACCATTTGGCGACCATGATGCCAAATTTTCGCTAACAACTCTGCGAGAACGATTTGAATCAATCCTAAATCCTCTTATATAACTAGGAGCACCCTCAACTATTGTTTCCAATTCAGTATCTGTATTTGAGTCATAAATAACCATTCCACTGCTATTACATTCTTCACCTAATAATCTTTCTGCATAACATTTTTGATAGAAATAAATGTTAGGATAAGCAGGATTTTGCAAATAAAACATTTCAACACCTGTTGGCTCAAAAACAGGCGTAAAATAAGGTAGAGTTGGGTAAGTCGGTTCTGGATAGATGACATCAGGATTGAGGGTTAAGTTCTCGAATCTAAATTCATAACTTACTGTAAAATCATTATTTGTTAGTCTAAGCACATCTTTATATGTGGGATGCCAACCGATATTACAGGGTCGCCATATCGGTTGCCAAGCAGTTTCAAAAACAACTTTCATACTCGGTATATGTATAATTTTTAGACTAGTAGATTGTTCACTGGATAAAGCAATATAACGACCATCTTTAGAAATATCACTACATTCATCCATTTGTAATGGATATGTAAGGGTCTGATTATCTCTTTGAATTATGTATATTTCTTGGTTATCAGCAAATTTTCGATATATTAGTAATTCACCCTCTTGAGTAATCGTGATATTCTGGGCTGAAATGCTCCAAATGAGCATCAACATCATTAATATCATGAAAAATCTTTTCATTTTTTATCCCTCGCATCCATTATTTGCATTTAATTCAGAACAGGAACATTGCTTATAGTTTTCAAATGAATCTAAATAGCTTTGATTTCGTTCCTATGGTGCTGTATCACTATTTTCATAGGTATCTGTTTTACCTCTAAAAGTGGTGATAACAAAGGCATCTTCACCACCAGGAGTATATCTGCCATTTGGATGATAAAGATTTAACACACAAAATTTAACACCAGGATAGCCAGGTGTAACGACATCCCAAAATATATCGTCACCATTAGCTTTGTAAGGGAAATTGCCCCAGACCACATACTCCTCGAATCCCAGTATACTTTGACTGACATATTCAGGGCGTGGCTCATTTAGTTGCAATCGCGCAATTGTTCTATAAACTTCATCTTCAAGTGGTGCAAGCAAAATCCGCAAACGTTCTGCGCCGTCTGCACCAGTTTCATCAGGATCGAATTGGATGTCGTCTCGGTTATAAATTAAATCGAGCTGTGCATCACTCGTTCCAAAATACCAATCGGCAATAAATATGGCATCATCATACCACGCTTGTAACGTTGCTAAATAACCACTGGTCGTTGTTGAGCCATATGTGTATCTATGCACGAAATGTTCTATTGGTATAATATTTCTATTACAATCTTGATACCCCATATCAGTACAATATTGACCTGTAATGTTAAAATAGTTAGACCCTAAAGCCTGCCTTGCTATATCATTACCACTGATGCCATTATATAACTCACCAAAAGTGCTTGCTGGTTTAAGTTCTAATTGATAAGTGATTGCAAGTAAATCACTCAGCATCAAATCTCGCTCAGGGTAAATTCTGCGAAACAAATCATAAAACACGACATAAACCAGTAATGTGCAATTCTCTCTGATTCGGTCATCCTCAGAATCAAAACAATTATCTGCCCATTGACTATTTTGATGCCATATATCTAACTGTACATCTACTGTCAAATCATCCCAATTATTCTTTAATTCCTCGAAATCGGTCATATCTGAATCCCATGGGGGTACAGGGACATCTAATGAATAATCATGTATCGGATTATATGGAATAGTATTAACAATCATATTGCCTTCATTGTGTGTGCCACTTACATAATCTACAATTGGCACGCTATCGAAAGAAAATATATCACATCCGTTATCGGCGCGACGTATCCCATCTTTCCGAACCCATCCGATTATCCCATTATAATCCACCCACCACCAATAATATGCTTCGCCCGATTCTACTAGCCCGATATTCCTGCCTAATACTGTAATAACTGTACCAGGTGAGAGACGATTTATTATAACGTTGCTATTATCTCTTGGTATATCACGAACTGTAAAACCCTCAGGAAAATTTTGTGTTGCATCTATTTGTGCCAAACACACATCCGAACTGGGTGGGCTAGGCGGTTCTGGGACTTCACAATCCAAATCTATTTGTTCTGAGGCTGGATTCGTTATAGAAATATTCCCTTTATGGCTATTTCGTTGCCCTGCTGTCGTGTTGGCTGGTGGCGACCAATAGGTGTTATCAAACATCACCGTTACACTGGTGCCTCGGTTGTTTAATGCCCCATATCCCACCATGTGCGATTTATTTTCGAGGATATTGCTTCGCGCAATCAAAATAGAACCATAAGCATATTGGGCTATGCCAATGCCACCACCTGCTGAATAATCATAATTGTTGCTTATCGTGATACATTCTGCATCAACCACGCCAAAACCATCTTCTAAGTATATCCCACCACCCGCATTATCACTAATATGCGAGTTTCTTATCACGATTTCGGGTGCTGGGATGCCATGCGAATAGGTCTCAACCAAAATAGCCCGCCCGTAATTGCGTAATAACTTCGAGTTATAAATCGACACATCGCTATGACGAATTCTTATTCCTTGCCCATTGAAATTATCACTGATGATGAGGTTATAAATAGCGACTGTACTGGGATATTGTATTCCATTTACAGTAAAAAAACTGACATTAATCAATGGAAAACTGAAAGAGGGTATGGTATTGATATCTCGGACGATATTTGTAGTGTCAGATTGACCAATGAGAACCATATCCCCACCGACTGAAAGTGTGTTCTTTAGGGCAAATCTGCCATTTGGGATTGAAATGACATGCTTAATAGTCGAGTTTTGACTGGCAAATATGGTTGCACCGCGCAGGCTACAATCATCAGGTACAGGGGTGCAATCATCCAAATTGGCATCATCGAGGGTGGTATCCACATCCAAAAAGATGATATTCGACTGTGATTCTTGCATCGTACCCGTTTCGAGCAGGCTGAATTTCCCTTCCAACGGCGGGACGCTCACCAGATTCAGGCTGTCGCCGTTGCCCGATTCGATGATAGTTTCGGGTGGGGTCACATCTGGCAGGCATGAGGCATCGTAATTCATGACGATTTCAGGCACGGGTTCGGGTGTGATTTCTGTCGGTGGCGAGAAGCGCATCATCAAATCGCGTTCCATCACGACCATGCTGGTGATGTTCTGCGATGGCGATACATATCGGTTTTGCACCTGCTGGAGGCTGTTCACAAATAACGGCACGAGTTCACACGTCACAATTTGTCGCACTGTCTCATCGATTGGCAAGCGGGTGAGGTCTAATTGCAGGGTGATGAGGTCGCCTGTCGGGTTGGGTTTTATGCTGATGTACGCCACATCATGCCGATTGCCGTAATTCGGATGGGTGATAATATCGAATTTCGCGCCACTACCCCATTCAAAATC
>DAOTVP010000091.1:0-3029 GCA_034436155.1 Anaerolineae bacterium | reverse complement strand
AAATGTGACACTGGAAAATAACACTGCCGTGCGCGGTGGTGCGATTTACAATGTAGGCAGTTTGGTCATGAACGGCGGTGCGATTCAGAATAACAGCGCGTCCGAATTCGGCGGTGGGATTTATAACATCGGCGACATGCAATTGGACGGCGTGAATATCCGTGACAACACCGCGCCACAGGGCAGTGGGGTGTATCAGGGGGAGTAATATCCCCCTAAAATCCCGCCACTTGTCCGTCTTTGCGTGGGTCGCTACCGCCGAATAACACCCCGCTATTTGCATCCCGATAGATGATTTGTCCACTGCCGAACAGAGCGCGTTCTGCCCCACTGATAGGGCGAATCTGATGCCCCATGCGGGCTAAATCGGCGAGCGTTTTGAACGGAATACCCTCCTCAAGCGCCAATAGCGAGGTGCTATAGCCACTTTCTAAACACCAACGTGGACGGTCGAGCGCCTCTTGTGGGTTGAGTTGATCATCTATCATGGCATTCATGACCTGAAAATGCCCCTGCGGTTGCATGAAGCCACCCATCACGCCGAATGTCGCCCACAGTTGACCATCTTTGGTTGCTAATCCTGGGATAATCGTATGATATGGGCGTTTGTTGGGCATAAGCGCATTGGGATGATGAGCATCTAGCACAAAATTTGCACCGCGATTTTGTAAGAAGATGCCCGTCCCTTTGGCGACAATCCCCGTCCCGAAGCCCATATACAAACTGTTGATAAACGAACAGGCGTTGCCTTCACCATCCACCACACACAGATAAATCGTATCGGAGCTATTCGGCGGGATGCCAAAACTGGGGTGCATGGCGCGATTTTTATCAATTAGCGCACGGCGCGAGGCGATATATACTGGGTCGAGCAATCCCGCCACAGGCACGTTGATTTTGTCGGGGTCGGCGATATATTGACGGGCATCGGCAAATGCCAGACGCATCGCTTCGACCATCAGATGTAGGCGTTGGGGCGAATCCCATTCGTAATCGGCTAACCCCAATTCTTGGGCAATCGCTAAGGCTTGCAATGCCGCCAAGCCTTGCCCGTTGGGCGGATGTTCGTGGATGGTGATGCCGTGATAATCAGTGTGAATCGAATCGCCCCATGTGGAGGTATGCGCTTTCAGGTCATCCAATGTCATCGTACCGCCCAACTCGTTGAGCGTGCTGATGATGGCGCGTGCCGTATCCCCTGTATAAAAGGCTTCGGCACCGCCTTCTGCAATGGCGCGGAATGTCTTGGCGAGTCCCTTAATCTGTACAAATTGACCGACCTGTGGCGCGATTCCATTGGGGAGATATTCTTCGGTGTTGGGGCTATGTTTGAGGAAATTTTCAGAGCGTCCCCATGCCTCACCAAAAATCGGCGTGACGGGCGAACCGATTTCAGCGTAGTGGATAGCATCTTGCAACACCTCGCGGAAGGTCATCGTACCAAACCGATTGAGCAAATCTTCCCAACCGCGCACCGCACCAGGCACGGTAACAGCGTGGACACTGCGCGGGGGGATTTCGCCTGTGATACCCGCCTTCGCCAAAAATTCAATCGTCAATCCGTTGGGGGCGCGTCCACTGCCATTCAGCGCGTAGACCTTGCCCGTTTTCGCTTCGTAATATAGCGCAAAACAATCCCCACCGACTCCGGTAGAGGCGGGCGCAGTCACATTCATGACTGCGGCGGCGGCGATTGCCGCATCTGCCGCATTGCCCCCTGCGCGTAAAATCGCCAAGCCAGCTTGTGCCGATAGTGGATTTTCGCTGGCGACCATCCCTCGATGTGCCACAATCATCGAGCGCCGAGACTTAAAATCGAAAGACATGGGTTTCATCGAGATTATCCTATGAGGTGGGACGTTTGCGAATCGGTTCTGGTGCGGCATCGGTTGGACGCTTAAAAATATAAGTCGCCGCGCCCGATTTGAGGTCGGTGGTGATGCCCACCATCTCCCAACCTTGTCCCCCAAGGTCGTTCATGATGACGATGAGTTTCATATTTTTCAAGTGAGATTGTTGTTCGCCATTGATGTAATATTTCACCGTGCCGTAATTGCGCGTGGAGAGCAACGTGAGGTATTCCCATTTTTGCGCGTCATCATTCGGCGCAGGTAGGGATGAGGTTTTCAGTTGTGCGCCGATGGGGCGCAGGTTGCCTGTACTGACGGGGCGATTACTGCTCAGATACGCATCATATTTTTCACGTTTTTGTGGGTCACGCAATACGGCGTATGCCTCGCGCAACGGTTCTGCACGCGGGTCATCGGGTCCAGACACCTGACTGGCGAGTGTTTTGAAGGCTTGTTTGATCTCATCATCGCTGGCAGATTCGCTCACGCCGAGGATGTCATAATAATTTTTGACGTTGGACATAAGGACATATCCTTCACTAATCATGGTTATGACCAAATTGTAGGTCATGCGCTCCGTCTCGTCAAATTTCGATTTGGTTTGATGCTTGCCAACGCTAGTCAAATTTGCTATGCTAATCCCCATAACAACATATAACATCAGAGGGTCTGTTTTATGAAAAAGATTTTTTCGCTCGCCGTCGCCCTCATCACCGCCATGTTATCCATTTCACTATTACCCCCCCACTTACATCCGATGCGCGGGCTGTGACCAGCGTCACGATTAGCACCATTCGCAACAGTTGTATCGTGAATAACACCAACATCGCCGTGCAAAATGCGAATAACACCCCTCTGGATGCGATAAATAACTGGTGGGGGATGCCGACAGGCGCAACGCACGACAACATCCCCTCTGGCGATGCGGTTGGTCAGAGAGTCCTGCACGCGCCATATCTGCCCACCATGCCCTTTTTATGCGATTTATCCGATGCCGATTGGATACCCTTCTCCGAACAAGATTTGCAGAACGCCATCAACAATCATATCCCACATTTGGGCGGAATCGCCTTCGCGCTGATTGATTTTGAATGGGGCAGTGGCGCAAAATTCGACATCCTCACGCATCCGAATTACGGCAATCGGCATGATGTGGCGTATATCACCATCAAACCGAAC
>DAOTVP010000090.1:0-64559 GCA_034436155.1 Anaerolineae bacterium | reverse complement strand
CTACGACAATGCCATGGCAGAGAGCTTCTTCGCCACACTCAAGTTAGAGGCGGTACGGGGACGCACATTTGACACGCACTTACAGGCGCGGATGGCATTATTTGATTATATCGAGGTGTTTTACAATCGTCAGCGACTGCATTCGGGCATTGGCTTTGCCACACCAGTCAGTCGTATCGCTTAGAAACCCTTACTCCACTAAACTGGGGATAGACCACTTCGGCTTGGGGTGTCCCAGCGACAAACGGTTTTGCGACATACTGTCCCATGCGGTTTCTCCTAGACTAATTATCTTTGTGTGTGAATTTTTCAATACTTTAATTATAAATTTATTATTTCTTAAGTGTCAATCAATTCTTTCTTAATTATCAATCATCTGCTTGACAGATTCCGAAATAAACGCTACTATTTTGTCTAATCCAATACTTAAAAACGTTGAACCGAGCGAGTAATCATCAAAACGCTGTTCAGAGAGCCACTAGCTGGTGAAAATGTGGTACAAGACGCTGATGATGAATGGGTCGGGGAGTTGTGTGGCAGAACGGATAACACCCAGTAGGTCACATCGGACGCGCACCGTTATCATGGCGCAGGATGTCATGAGCAATCATCGCATCCAATAAGGGTTGATGGCGCAACCATCAGAAACAAGGTGGCACCGCGAGACTTCCGCTCTCGTCCTTGTATTCGAGCGGGTTTTGTTTTCTGTGATGGAGAATGAACGATGGTTTTTGCGACAACACCTGTACATACCCAAACAACTGATATTACCCCCTCATTTGATGCCATATTACCCCTGTTCGATCGGGGCGATTTAGTGCCTGTTTATCGCCGTCAACTTGCCGATTTAGAGACCCCTGTTTCGGTCTTTATCAAACTCACCCAACATAACCAACCGGCTTTTCTGCTCGAAAGTGTCGAAGGCGGTGAGAAAGTCGGACGCTACTCGTTTTTAGGTGTTAATCCCAAAGGCATTATCACCTTCAAAGATGGTATCGTCACACGTACTTTCAATGGTGAGACGACCACATGGGCATTACCGCATGGGCATGACCCGCTCCATGCCCTCCAAGCTGAATTGAATCGTTATCAGCCCGTTAAAATAGACGGATTACCCCGTCTGATAGGTGGGGCAGTCGGTTATATCGGCTATGATGTGGTGCGCTATTTTGAAAAATTGCCCCAAACCGCCTCTCGACCACTGGATGAATTGCCCGAAGCGGCGTTTTTATTGCCCGATACGCTGGTGATATTCGATCACGCCAAACATCAGCTCATCATTTTGGCGAATGCCCATAACACAGGCGACCCCGCCAGCGCCTATCAAGATGCCGTAGATCGTATCGAGGCAATCACCGCGATTATCCGCCAACCGTTGCCAACACCCCAACCGATACCCGCCCCGCTTGGCGAAAGTATGACCTCGAATGTGAGCAGAGAAAAATTTGAGGAAAATGTTCGTCGTGCCAAAGAACATATCAAAGCGGGCGATGCGTTTCAGATTGTGCTATCTCAACGATTTAGCTGTCGGACTAGCGCCTCGCCATTGATGATTTATCGGGCATTGCGGGCGCTCAATCCATCACCCTATATGTTTTATCTGCATTTTGGTGGCGATTTTACCCTGATTGGTGCATCGCCCGAAATGATGGTGCGCTATGAAGATGGTATTGCCACCACGCGCCCTATCGCAGGCACGCGCAAACGAGGCGTAGATGATGCCGAAGATGCCAAACTCGCAGAAGAATTACTCGCAGACCCCAAAGAACGCGCCGAACATGTCATGTTGGTGGATTTGGGGCGGAATGACTTGGGGCGTGTATGTGAATATGGCACGGTCAAAGTGACTCAAATGATGCAAATCGAAAAATATTCTCATGTCATGCACATTGTTAGCCAAGTGCAAGGCAAAGTGCGACCCGAATATGATGCCTTTTCGTTGCTTCGTGCCACATTCCCCGCGGGGACATTGAGCGGTGCGCCCAAAGTCCGTGCGATGGAAATCATCGAAGATTTAGAAGGGGAACGCCGTGCCACTTATGGCGGGGCAGTCGGCTATTTTAGTTACGATGGTTCGATGGATACGTGTATAACCATTCGTTCATTGGTGATATTAGGCGATAGGGTATACTTACAATCGGGCGCGGGACTGGTTGCCGATAGCGACCCTGCCACCGAGTACGAAGAGACGCTCAATAAAGCGCGGGCGCTGGCGGTCGCTATCCACTATGCTGAACAAGGCTTGCGATAAAAATTATTGATAGATTCTTAAACACATTACGCGATGAAAGGAAGCACTCTACATGAGCGTTAAACGATTGGTATTCATCCGACCTGGTGAAACAGATTGGAACTTGCAAGGGCGTTTTCAGGGGTGGGTCGCATCCCCCCTCAATAACTATGGGCGCTATCAGATAGAACGGTTGGCGAATTTCATCCGCAATATTGGCTTGACGGTGCTGTATAGTAGTGATATTCGTCGCGCCAAAGAGACCGCAGAAATCTTAGCCACGCGCTTGGGGCATCCGCCGATCTTCGATGAACGCTTGCGTGAACGCTCTGTCGGGCATTGGCAAGGGCTAACCGTCCCCGAAATTCATGGCTGGTATGCTGATGAATACAACCAATTTCAACAAGACCCCGATAATTTTCAGATCCCGGGTGGGGAATCGCTGAAGCAAGTTCGCAAACGCGCTCAAGCCTGCTTAAAAGACATCCTCAAAAAGCACGATAAGGATGAGCATCATACCATCGGCATTGTTTCGCATACCATCACTATCAACCTGATGTTAGAGATGCTCATCCCAGATGTCGATTCTAAACATCATCTGCAATTTGGGAATAGCTCTGTCACCACCGTGATGAATGATGGTGATACATGGCGCATCACCGCCAATAATGATACCACCCATTTAGAAGGAAAAATTGCGCGTGTCATGCCGAAAGATGAGAGAGGTGATAAACGATGATTTTGGTAATTGATAACTATGATAGTTTTACCTATAACTTGGTACAGTTGATGGGTGAATTGGGCGGGGAATTGTGCGTTGTCCGCAACGACCAAATCACCCTCGACCAAATTCGAGATATGTCTCCATCGCACATTGTCATTTCCCCAGGACCGGGCAATCCTGATGATGGCGGTGTATCGTTGGATGTGATTCATCACTTGGGCGCACACATCCCGTTATTGGGCGTATGTTTGGGGCATCAATGTATCGGACAGGCTTATGGCGGTGTCGTACGGCGGGCAGATCGCCTGATGCACGGCAAAACCAGCATGATTTATCATGCTCACGACCCCCTTTTTACAGGATTGCCCAGTCCGTTTGAAGCCACGCGCTATCATAGCCTCATCGTTGAAGAAGCCACCTTGCCCGATTCATTGGCAGTGATTGCTTTTACCGAAGAAGGCGACATCATGGCGCTTCGCCATAAAGCGTATCCAGTGGTAGGAGTTCAATTTCATCCAGAGAGTATCCTCACCACCTACGGCAAACGCATCTTGCAAAACTTTGTCGAAAATCAATTTTTAGCGGTCTAATCATCTATCTATACAATAGGAACAGAACCAGCATGGATATTAAACGCGCAATAGACCTGATTGGCAAATTTGGACACCTGCAATCATCCGAAGCCGAAGCTGTCATGAATGACATCATGCGGGGTGAGGCGACACCAGCCCAAATCGGCGCATATTTAATGGGTTTGCGGATGAAAGGCGAAACCCTGAGCGAAATTACAGGGAGCGCCATCGCCATGCGTGCCAATTCAGAGAAAGTCCCCACCAAAACAGCAGGCTCATATTTGCTCGATACCTGTGGCACAGGTGGCGATAAATCGGGTACATTCAACATCAGCACGACTGTGGCATTTGTGGCGGCTGGGGCGGGTATCCCGATTGCTAAACATGGCAACCGCGCCGCCAGTAGCCAATGTGGAAGCGCCGATGTGTTGGCAGAATTGGGCGTGAATTTAGATTTAACCCCCGAACAAGTTGGGCAATGTGTCGATGAAATGGGCATCGGCTTTTTATTCGCCGCCAAATTGCATCCCGCCATGAAATATGTTATCGCGCCACGCCGTGAGATGGGGGTACGGAGCATTTTCAACATCCTTGGACCGCTCACCAACCCCGCAGGCGCACGTCGCCAATTGATGGGGGTATTCGCCCCAGATTTGACCGATACAATGGCGCATGTCTTGGGTGAATTGGGCGCGATTTCGGCGATGGTTGTGTGTGGTTATGGCAATATGGATGAACTCACCACCACAGGACCCAATACTGTGAGTCATTATCAAGATGGGCGGGTCGATACCTACACCCTCGATCCGCGTGAATATGGCTTTCATGGTGCATCTATCAGTGATTTGCTCGGTGGTGATGCCCCGACCAACGCCGCGATTTTGCGTGGTGTGTTAGATGGTACGATTCGAGATGCCAAGCGCGATATTGTCTTGCTCAACGCAGGCGCGGCGATTTTTGTCGGCGGTAAAGCAGGCGATATTGCCGAAGGTATCAAGATTGCCTCTGAGGTGATTGATAACGGCGCGGCGGTGGCAAAATTAGATGGGCTTATCGCCTTCACCAAGCAATTCGTTGCATAATGTAGATAAAGGGATAGATAGAGGATACCTACGCCTATGTACGTGAAAACCGATACCGTTTTAGATAAAATTCTCGCCCAAAAAGCGGATGAGGTGACGACCCGTCAAGCCAAAACACCCCTCAAAAAGGTGCAAAATTTGGCGCGGGTGGCGTGTGTGCCTCGTCATTTCGATCACGCCTTACGCAGGGGTGATTATGTCACGCTCATCGCAGAGGTTAAAAAAGCCTCGCCGAGTAAGGGTGTCCTCATCGAAAATTTTGACCCCATCGCCATCGCCAAAACGTATGCCGATAACGGCGCAAGTGCCATTTCTGTCCTCACAGATACGCCGTTTTTTATGGGCGATATTGCCTATCTGAATCAAGTGCGGGGCAATGTGCATATCCCCGTTTTACGCAAAGATTTCATCATCGATCCGTATCAGGTCTATGAAACACGCGCAGAAGAAGCCGATGCCCTGTTGTTGATTGTCGCCGCATTGGATGATGCTCAATTGCGCGATTTACATGCCCTCACCACCGAATTAGGCATGTCGGCATTGGTTGAGGTGCATGATGAAGCCGAACTTGACCGCGCGCTCAAAATCGGCGCGACCATCATCGGCGTGAATAACCGCAATTTGCATACTTTTGAGGTGGATTTAGCCACCACCGAGCGCCTCGCCAAACATATCCCCAATGGCGTGATTTTGGTCGCCGAAAGTGGCATATCTACCCTAGATGATGTGCTTCGTATGGGGCAGGCGGGCGTGCACGCCATTTTGGTGGGCGAAAGTTTAGTCAAATCGGGCGATATGGCGGATCAGGTGAGACAATTTAGCAAGGTTAAACGGGCGCTTTAGGGACGATATACGCGCTGTGCGCTAATCGTCCCGTACAGTTTGCGGAAATTATTGAGTTGGTATGGGCGGATTAGAGGCGTTAACCTCGTATATCCGCTCTACCGTACGCTGATAATATGAGGAGGCACATCATGACGAAGGTCAAAATTTGTGGCATCACCACCCTAGAGGATGCGATATTTTGTGCCAAACATGGCGCAGATTTGATCGGTTTCAATTTTTATAAACGGAGTCCGCGTTATATTGATATTGACCTCGCTACCGAAATTTGTGATAGCCTCCGCGCCCAATTTGGTGATAAATGCCCCCGTTTGGTCGGTATTTTTGTCAACGAATTGGTGAGCAACATCTCCACCATCACCAACAAGGTCGGGTTAGATGGCGCACAACTCAGTGGGGATGAATCGGACAGTATGCTCAAAGAATTGCGCGGTATCGCCTATAAGGGTGTGCAACCGATGACCGCCAAGCAAGCCGAAGATGATGTGGCATATTATGCCAAACATTTCACCGAGCGCGAGTATTTGCCCTCGTTATTGTTGGATGCCTATCATCCCTCTTTGGCGGGCGGGACGGGTTTGAGTGTGAGCGCCGATATTATCCACGCGATTGCCGATAAAGTCCCCCGTCTGATGTTGGCAGGTGGATATACCCCCGATAATGTGGCGGAACGGGTGAAAGCCTACCGCCCGTGGGGTGTGGATGTTGCCAGTGGTGTCGAGACGGACGGCAAAAAAGACCAAGCCAAAATCAAGGCTTTTATCGAGTCGGCGAAATCGGTTGGTTGATGTAACGTTATGCCACATAATAGAGGACGCGCAAAAGCGCGTCCGTACAGGCATCAGATGATGATGAATGTGTAGGGACGGCATACATGCTGTCCGTGTAATCCATAATAGGGTGCAATGGACGACTAGCGAAGTGTATGTCGCCCAACGATAAAGTGTAATGGACGACTAGCAAAGCATATGTCGTCCAAAAAGGTAGTTTTTGGATAAAGGGATACATGACGGATGACATTCGAGATTAACAAGACTGCACTCCCCGATGAACGGGGTTATTTTGGCGATTTTGGCGGGCGATTTGTGCCAGAAACACTCGTCCCCGCGTTGGATGAACTCATCAAGGCATACGATGAGGCGATTCATGATAGCCAATTTATGGGTGAACTCGCCTATCTACAAGCCACGTATGTCGGCAGACCAACCCCGCTCACGTATGCCAAACGCCTGAGCGATTTGCTCGGTGGGGCGCAAATTTATTTTAAGCGCGAAGATTTAGCCCATACAGGCGCACATAAAATCAATAACGCGCTGGGGCAGGCGCTACTCGCCAAACGCATGGGCAAACAGCGCGTGATTGCCGAGACAGGCGCGGGTCAGCATGGAGTCGCATCGGCGACCGCATCGGCGTTGCTCGGTTTAGATTGTCATGTGTATATGGGCAGTGTAGATATTGCTCGCCAGCGCCCGAATGTATTCCGCATGAAATTACTCGGCGCAGAGGTGATTTCGGTTGAGAGTGGCAGTAAAACCCTGAAAGATGCCATCAACGAGGCGATTCGAGATTGGGTCACGAATGTGCGTGATACGTTTTATCTGTTGGGGTCTGCGTTGGGACCGCATCCCTATCCGATGATAGTGCGCGATTTTCAGAGTATTATTGGTGTCGAAGCGCGGGAACAAATCGTCAAAATGGCGGGCAAATTGCCTGATGTGTGTATCGCCTGTGTGGGTGGCGGGAGCAATGCCATCGGCTTATTCCATGCGTTTCGGGATGATGACGGCATAGACCTCATCGGTGTTGAAGCAGGGGGCTATGGTATTTTGAGTGGTCAACATGCCGCCCGTTTTGCCGACCCCAACATCGGACGCATTGGTGTATTACAAGGCACACGCTCATTCGTCATGCAAACACCCGAAGGGCAAATTGTGAATACCCATAGCATATCGGCAGGGCTAGATTACGCCTCTGTCGGACCAGAACACGCTTATTTGCGCCAAACAGAACGCGCTTATTATACCTATGCCACCGATGAAGAGGCGCTCTCGGCATTGCAAACGCTCAGTAAATATGAAGGCATTATTCCCGCGCTCGAAAGCGCCCACGCGGTTGCCGAAGCCATCAAACGCGCCCCAACCATGCCCAAAGATAGCATCATCTTGGTTAATTTATCAGGGCGGGGCGATAAAGATTTAGATACTGTCATTTCTGCCATTGGTGGATAATCCGCAGAAAGAAGGTGTGATATGCCCGCAGAACCAGGGATGGTATACGACCCGAAATCAAAGAAGATGATACCAGACCCCAATCTAACACCCGAAGAACGGCGCAAAATTGCTCAACAACGCAAGGCGCGGGAACAAGCAGAAAAAGCTGCCAAACGCGCCATGAAACGCAAACGGCGTGGCAGTTGCGCCTCGCGCTTATTCACAATTCTGATTTTGCTCATCCTGATTATCGCTACGCCGTTTGTGATTGGGTATGTGTATCAGTTGGCATCTGCACGCAACGAAAATTTTGTGCCGATGGGCAACATCGTCTCGGTGCGGATGGATAACGGTACATATAATATGCACCTGCATTGTATTGGTGGCGGTAGCCCAACCGTGATTTTAGATGCCGATATTGGCGCATGGTCTATCCATTGGGGCGATGTTCAGCCCGAAATTGCCAAATTCACCCGTGTCTGTAGTTACGATCGTGCTGGTTATGGTTGGAGCGATCGCAATCCCGCACCCCGTACCGTGCAACGCATGGCGACAGAACTCTATTTGTTGCTCCAAGCCGCCAACATTCGCGGTCCGTATGTCATGGTCGGGCATGGTGTGGCGGGGATGACCGCACGCGCCTTTGCCCAAAGTTTCCCGAATGATGTGCGCGGTGTGGTGTTGGTCGATAGCCTTAGCGAGACCTTGCTCACGCCTTACCCCGCAGTGTTATCGCAACAAATCACCTTTTATCGCTTGGCGGAGTTCTTTGCCCCATGGGGGACTGTCCGCTTGGTTGACCAAGTAGCCAGTTACGATAACTGGCTTCTGCAAGGGGCGCAACTCAGCCCAGAGTTCAAGCCGATTTTCCGTGCGGGGTATTATAAACCCGCCTATTGGGAGACGGCATGGGCAGAATTGGACGGCTTAAAATCTGCACCCGCAGAATTGGCGAATATCGGTGGCTTGGGCAGTAGATCGTTGGTGGTGATGGTCGCCACAGACCGCCCGCCGAATGTATTCCCTGTGGCATACTTCCCATCGCCGAATGCCAATTATGATGCCCAGCAATTTTTGCACCTGCTTTCGACGAATAGTGAACTTGTCGAGGCGCAAACGGGGCATTATATTCATCTTCAAAATCCCACCTTATTTTTGATTGCCGTTCAAGATGTGGTAAATAAGGTGCGGTAATATTTTCTATAATACACACGAGGAGAGGTGTTTTTTGACGCACATATCACGCGGGCTTCGTGCTATCGAAGCCATGTTCAACACAGCACAAGCACAAAATCGTGCGGCATTTTTGCCATTTTTCACCATTGGCTACCCGACTTATGACGAATCCATCGAGATTTTAGTCAAAATGGCGCACTTGGGGGTGGATGGGTTTGAAATTGGCATCCCGTTCAGCGACCCGCTCGCCGATGGTGTGACCATTCAAGCATCCAGCCAAATCGCGCTCGAAAACGGCATCACCCCGCGTCATGGTCTCCAAGCCGTGCGCGATTTGCGGGCGCGTGGGGTGAATCAACCGATTATGATATTCAGTTATATCAACCCGCTATTGGCATATGGGGCAGAACAATTCGTTCACGATGCAAAAGAGGCGGGCGCGGATGGATTTATCATCCCCGATCTACCGCCCGAAGAAATTCACCTGTTTTCTGCCTGCCAAAAACTCGATTTGGGTTTGGTGTTTTTCATCGCGCCTACCAGCAACGATGAGCGGATTTCACTCGTGACGGAACAAGCCACGGGCTTTATTTATGTCATTTCGGTGACGGGCATCACGGGCGCACGCGATAGCCTGCCCGATGATTTACAAGCCTTCATCAGCCGTGTGCGCTCGCAAACCGATAAGCCGTTGGTGCTTGGATTCGGCATCAGCAAACCCGAACAAGCCCGCCAGCTAAACGGTTTGGTAGATGGTTACATCGTTGCCAGCGCCTTAATTCGCGCTCGTCAACAGGGTACACAAGAGGATGTTATCGCCTTAGCCGATAGCCTCAGAAAGGCGGGGGCATGATTCGCGGGGTACGTGGTGCAATCACAGTTGAAGTTGATACCGAAGAAGCCATCATCGAAGCCACTATGGAGATCTTGAGCGCCATGATTCATGCCAATGGGTTGCACGAAGATGATGTTGCCAGCATATTTTTTACCACCACCCCCGATTTGACAGCGGCGTATCCCGCACGAGGCGCACGGCGCTTGGGATGGACGAAAACCGCCCTGATGGGGGGGGTTGAGATGGATGTGAAGGGGAGTATCCCGCGTTGTATACGGATACTCATCCATTGGAATACCGATAAACCCTTGAGCGAGATTAAACATATCTATTTGCGGGATGCGGTCAAACTCCGCCCCGATTGGAGCGAGAATAAATGATTATCCTGATGCAACCCAAAGCCACCGCCAAACAGGTGGCGGACATCATCGCCCAAATTGAGGCGGATGGGTATCACCCGCACCTCAACGAAGGCGATGATGCTAAAATTATCGGCGTGGTCGGCGAAAGCCCAACCCCATTCGATACCACCAAATACGAAGCAATGAGCGGTGTCGTGGCGGTGCGCCGTATCAATGCCCCTTATAAACTCGCCAGCCGAGAAATGCACCCCAAAGATACCATCGTGCCACTGAAAGGGCGTATGGTCGGCGGGAAAAAATTATTTCTGATTGCGGGACCGTGTTCAGTCGAAAGCCGTGAGCAAATCATCGAAACGGCGCACGCCATGAAAGAGGCGGGCGCGATGGCGTTGCGGGGTGGGGCGTTCAAACCGCGCACATCGCCCTATAGTTTTCAGGGACATGGCGAAAAAGGGCTACAATGGTTGGCAGAAGCCCGTGAAGCCACGGGTTTGCCCATCGTCACCGAAGTGATGGATTCGGCGCTTGTGCCGATGGTGTGTCAATATGCGGATGTGTTGCAAATTGGCGCACGCAATATGCAAAATTTCGCCCTGCTCAATGCCGTTGGTCAAAGTCAACATCCCGTCTTGCTCAAACGTGGGATGAGTAGCACCATCGAAGATTTGCTCATGTCTGCCGAATACATCCTCGCGCATGGCAATAATCGCGTGATGTTATGTGAACGGGGCATCCGTACCTTCGAGAAATACACGCGCAACACGTTGGATATTAACGCGATACCCGTCCTCAAGCATCGCACCCACTTGCCCGTTTTGGTAGACCCAAGTCATGGTGTCGGGTATCGGGAATATGTGCCTGCTATCGGTTATGCGGGCGTTGCGGCGGGCGCGGATGGTCTGATTATTGAGGCGCATCTTGACCCCGATAATGCCATGTCCGATGGACGGCAAAGCATCACCCCGCAAACGCTCAAGACGATGTTAGAGACGATTCGCCAAATTGCTCAAGCCGTTGGGCGCGAGGTGTGAGTATGCTCTCATCATTTCGGGCGGAACGATTAGCCATTTTTGGGTTAGGTCTTATGGGTGGGTCTTTGGCATTGGCATTACGTCCGTATGCCCAAACGATTGTCGGCATAGACCCCAACCAAAAATCCCTGACCTATGCCAAAGAACATGGCATTATTGATGAATATACTGATGAACTGGTCGCAGGTGTGCATGGCGCGGATGTGGTGGTGTTATGTGCGCCTGTGCGGATTATTTTGGATGTGGTGAAAAATCAGATCGGCTCATATTTGCGCTCTAACACGCTCCTGATTGATATTGGTAGCACCAAAGCCGATATTTGTGAGGCGATGGGGCGCTTGCCCATCGGGATTCATGCCATCGGTGGGCATCCGATGACGGGCAAAGAACGCAGTGGTATCGAAGCCAGCGACCCGCATCTTTATCGCGGAAAGCCGTTTGTGTTATGCCCAACACGGCGCACAACACCCGCCACCCGCCATCGGGCGTTGGCATTTGTGCAAGCCATCGAAGCCATGCCCATCGAGATGGATGCCCAACGGCATGATAGAGTCGTGGCGACCATCAGCCATGTGCCATATCTCCTTAGCGCCGCCCTCATGGCGACCGCCGCTCAAGAAGCCCAATACGATGAGGCGATTTGGACATTGGCGGCGGGTGGCTTTCGAGATACAACCCGTTTGGCGGGCAGTGACATCACCATGATGAGCGATATTATCGGCACAAATCGGCAAGCTATAGCCGTGCTTTTAGCCAATTTTCGGGTACAATTAGCCCTCTTAGAGGCGATGTTGCTCGGTGAAGATGAAGCAAACTTAAAACGTGCGCTCAAACCCGTCCGTGAAGCACGCCTCAAATGGGCGCAATACTACGAGAAAAAATGAGGACAGAGATAAACCAATATGCACAATTCAAAATTACACATCCGTCCTACCCATGCCCTCAAAGGCACAATCACCGTCCCTGGTGATAAATCCCTCTCGCATCGTGCGGTCATGTTTGGCGCTTTAGCCGATGGTGTCTCGCAAGTGCGGGGCTGGTTGCCTGCTGGCGATACCGAAGCATCCCTCGCCAGCATTCAGGCGTTGGGCATCCAAATTGATCGTCACGATAAGCACACGCTCACCATACACGGTGGCAAATTTAAGCCACCTGTCGCGCCGTTGAATTTGGTCAACGCAGGCACAGGCATTCGCCTGTTGGCGGGGATTATGGTTGGGCAACCGTTTGCCTGCGTCTTAGACGGGAGCGAACAACTCCGTCGCCGTCCGATGAAACGCATCATCGAACCCTTGCGTCTGATGGGCGCAGAGATTAACGCCCAAAATGACCGCGCCCCGTTGTATATTTCGCCTGCCAATCTGACAGGCATTACCTACACCATGCCGATGGCGAGCGCACAGGTGAAAAGTGCCTTGCTCCTCGCGGGTTTATTCGCCAACAGCCCCACCACCGTGATTGAACCCGGTCCCGCCCGTGACCATACCGAGCGTATGTTGATGGCGATGGGCGCAAAATTGACCATCGAGGGCAATCGCGCCACCATCACACCCAACGGCGCATTAAAACCGTTTGATATAACCGTCCCTGCCGATTTTTCATCGGCGGCGTTCCCCATTGCCGCGGCGTGCATCGTCCCTGATAGCGATATCACCATTACACATGTCAATCTGAACACCACGCGCACAGGCTTATTGGATGTATTGCTCGAAATGGGCGCGAATATCACCGTCACACCGACAGGTGATGAAGCGGGCGAACCCGTTGGCGATATTCGTGTGCGCTATGCCCCGCTCAAAGGCGTATCGGTTGGCGGAGATATGGTTGTGCGGATGATTGATGAATTCCCCGTGTTCATGGTGGTCGCGTTATGCGCTGAAGGTGAAACGATGGTGCGCGATGCGGGCGAATTGCGCGTCAAAGAAACTGACCGACTCGCGGTGATGAGCGCCGAATTACGTAAATTGGGCGCGGTTATCACCGAGTTTGAAGACGGATTTAGCCTGAAGGGTGTCCAAAAATTGACGGGTGCGATTGTAGACGCTCATGATGACCATCGTATCGCCATGAGCATGACTGTGGCGGGATTAATCGCCACTGGCGAGACGATCGTCATGGATGCCAAATGCGCCGCCGATTCGTTCCCCAATTTTCCCCAGACGATGCAAGCGATTAGCGCCGATTTACGTGAGGAAGCCTACGAATCATGACCAACAAAGTGGGTTTAATTGGTTTTCCAGTCGAACACAGCATCAGCCCTGCCATTCACAACGCCGCCTTTAAGCATTTGGGTATGGATTGGGTGTATGATGCCATGGCGATTCCGCCAGACATCCTCAAATATGGGATTCGTGAGCCGATGCAACACGGCTATATCGGCTTGAACGTCACCGTCCCACATAAAGAGGCGGTGATGCGCTTGGTCACACCAGACGCGATTGCGCGGGCGGTGGGGGCGATTAACACCATTGATTTTCGCACCAACACAGGCACGAATACCGATGTACAAGGGTTGATAGATGACCTTAAGGCACATCATATTCCGTTAAAAGACCAAACCGTCCTCGTTTTAGGGGCGGGTGGGGCGGCGCGGGCGGCAGTATACGGACTCGTCCGCGAAGGCGCGAAGGTGATAGTCGTGAATCGCACCCTACAGAAGGCGCAAGTCATGCTCGCCGATTTGACCGTTTCGGCGGGTATCCGCAATGTGGATGCCATGACGTTGGATGAAGCAGTTGAACGTGCGCCATCGCTCATCATCAATTGCACATCGGCGGGGTTGTATCCCAAAATAGATGATAGCCCGTGGATAGACGGCGTGCCATTCCCGCAAAATATCACCGTTTACGATATGATTTATCGTCCCCAAAAGACCAAATTCATGACCCAAGCCGAAAACGCGGGGAGCCGGGCGATTGGTGGTTTGGGGATGCTCGTCAGGCAAGGCGCGTTGTCGTTCAAATTATGGACGGGCGTGGATGCCCCCCTAGAGACGATGTTCGCCACCGCATTAATCGAATTAGCCATGAAAGGATAACGCATGTTGCGATTTTTAACCGCAGGCGAAAGCCACGGACCTCAACTCACGGCGATTATAGATGGCATCCCCGCGGGATTGCCCCTCTCGCAGGCGGATATAGACGCAGAACTCGCTCGCAGGCAGATCGGTTACGGTTCGGGCGGACGGATGCAAATTGAGCGCGATCAAGCCCAAATTACATCAGGCGTGATGAATGGCAAAACGACAGGTGCGCCGATTGCGCTCACAGTGAATAACCGTGATTTCAAAAATTGGAAAGAAAAAGACATCGCCCCCATCACCACACCACGCCCCGGTCATGCCGATTTGACAGGGGCGCTCAAATATGGCTATCGTGAATTACGCCTGTCATTAGAACGTGCCAGCGCCCGCGAGACGACCATGCGCGTGGCGGTTGGGGCGATTTGTCGTAAATTGCTGGCACAATTTGGCATATCTATCGGCGGGTATGTGGTGCAAATTGGGCAGGTCAAAGCGGATGTGGATGATATGGCAGATCATCACGACCTGTATCAACGCGCCGAACAGAGTGATGTGCGCTGTCCATTTCCAGATGTGGCAGAAGCCATGCACGAAGCCATCCGCCAAGCCAAAATCGAAAAAGACACACTCGGCGGGATTTTTACCGTGTTCGCTACGGGTGTGCCTGTCGGATTAGGCTCGCATGTCCATTGGGATAGACGACTCGATGCGCGGATTGTCGGCGCGATGGTCAGCATTCAAGCCATGAAAGGCGCAGAAATTGGTTCTGCATTCGAGAACGCGACCAAATATGGCAGTCAAGTTCACGACATGATAGACCGTACAGAAAATGGTGATCTGGTGCGCCGTAGCAACCGCTCTGGCGGGTTAGAGGGTGGCATCACTACGGGCGACCCGATTATCGTGCGCGTTGCCATGAAGCCGATAGCCACCATGTTGCGCGGGGCGGAATCGGTCAATCTCGCCACAGGCGAAGCCGAGATGACCACCTATGAACGGAGTGATTTTTGTGCCGTCCCGCGTGCCGTGCCGATTGGTGAAGCGATGTTGGCGTATGTGCTGGCAGAAGCCTTGCTCGAAAAACTCGGTGGCGATAGCATCGAAGAAATGATGCCCCGTTACAAGGCGTTACGCAAAAATCGCTTATCCGATGTGCCGATGGATAACATAGATTGGCGGTTTGGCTTCGAGTATGAGTAACGATAATCGCCTCGCTAATATCGTCCTCGCGGGATTCATGGGCGTGGGCAAATCCACCGTTGGGCGTTTATTGGCAGACCGTCTGCGCTGGAATTTTGTGGATACCGATGAAGAGATTGTCTCGCGCTTTGGCATGAGCATACCCGACATTTTCGCCGAACATGGCGAGGCGGGGTTTCGACGGTATGAAGATATTGTGTGCCAATCGGTTGCCCTGCGCGATGCCCATGTCATCGCAACAGGTGGCGGGATGGTGATTAACCCCACCAACCGCGCCTTATTAGCGTCTACGGGCATGTTGGTCTATCTTCATGCCGATGTCGAGGCGATTCGCAAACGTCTGGGCGAAATCGCCAAATCGGGTAGACCGCTCGCTTGGGGTTGGGAAGATCGTTATGAAGAACGCTTGCCGATTTATCAGTCGTTACCCTATACCATCGATACCACCCACCTCACGCCGTATCAAGTTACAGACAGGTTAGTCGAATTATGGAAGCAGATATACAAGTAAATTCGCCCGATGGCGCGTATCCGATTTATATCCAATCGGGTCTCCTCGCGCAGATGACGCATCACACCGATTTGGGGATAAAAAATCCACCGTTGGTCATCACCGATAGCAACCTTGCGCCCCTCCATGCCCAAGCCTTTGCCGATAGAATCGGCGCGAATTTTGCCGTCATGCCCGCAGGTGAGGCGAATAAACACCTCACAACGGTCGCTAATTTGTATTCACAGGCGATTCGTGCCAAACTTGACCGCAACGGTGTGATCATCGCCTATGGCGGTGGGGTAGTGGGGGATGTAGTCGGGTTTGTGGCGGCGACTTATCTGCGTGGGGTGCGATTCGTGCAAATTCCGACCAGTCTATTAGCGATGGTGGATTCGAGTGTGGGCGGAAAAGTCGGCGTGGATTTGCCCGAAGGCAAAAATTTAGTCGGCACGTTCAAACAACCCATGGCGGTGTGGATTGATCCTGATGTGTTAAAAACGCTTCCTCCCCGTGAATGGCGCTGTGGTATGGCAGAAATCATCAAACACGGGTTATTAGCCGATGAACAATTGCTCGATACCGATTTACACCAGCTATCGCGTGCCGAAGAATTGATTAAACGGGCGGTACAAGTCAAAGTCGATGTGGTACAACGCGATCCTTATGAACAGGGTGAACGGGCGCATCTGAATTTGGGGCATACATTTGGTCATGCTATCGAACAAGTCACAAATTACGCATGGGCGCATGGTGAAGCGGTTGGAATCGGGCTACTCTTGGCGACCATCCTTTCGCATCGACTTGGATTGTGTGATGACTCGCTCATCGCCCGTGTCCAGTCGATTCTGACCCATACAGGCTTGCCGACACGCCTGAACGGACTCGATCCGCAAGCGATTTATAACGCCATGTTCACCGATAAAAAACGACTCGATGGCAAATTACGTTTTATCGTGTTACGGGGCATCGGTGCGCCGATGATTGTTGATAATGTCGCTCAAGATGATGTGATTGCGGTGCTATCGGCATTAATTTGATTGCGGATGGTGTGATATATCATGTCTCCACACTGCCCATATAAATTAAAAATTTCTGTGATGTGTAAGGGACGATTCGCGCGAAGCGCGTATATCGTCCCTATAGCTATAATTGCACTTGTTCTGTGATGAAAAATAGGTTTATCCCATGACCAAAAAAATCCTGCTCCTCAACGGACCCAACCTCAATTTACTTGGTACACGCGAGCCAGACGTGTATGGCTCACTCACACTAGCGGATATTGTCGCGTTGGCAGAAGCGCATGTCAGACCATATCAGGTCGAACTCCGCGCCGAACAATCGAATCACGAAGGTGGGTTGATAGATATGTTGCACCTCGCACGTAATTGGGCAGATGGTGTTGTGTTTAACCCTGGTGCCTATACCCATACGTCTATCGCCCTGCGTGATGCAATTAGCGCCATCAACCTACCTGTGGTTGAAATTCACCTATCCAATATCCACGCCCGTGAATCATTTCGGCATACCTCAATGATTGCGCCCGTGTGTGTCGGTCAGATTAGCGGATTCGGTTGGCGTGGCTATCTATTGGCATTAGATGCGTTGCTAGGGCATTTGGGCGTATTACCACCACCACAATTGTAGAAAATTGGACATTGTGGGTTGTGGTTTGTTGGTCAATTTTGCCATAAGACATATTGCGTCTCTTTTTGTACAATGGATACCATATTGTTTTTTGTAACGATTCAAAGGTGTGGCAATGACGACCAAACAAGCCATTTTATCTGCCATCAAAGACCAACATATCCGTTTTATTGACTTGTGGTTTACCGATGTGTTCGGCGTGGTCAAAAGTGTGACGATGCCCGTCAGCGAAGTTGAAGATGTGATAGACCGCGGGACGCATTTTGACGGCTCATCATTGGATGGTTTTGCACGGGTGGCAGAAAGTGACATGCTCCTCATCCCCGATTTGACCACCTTCGCCGTCCTCCCATGGACAGATGGTGACGATAAGACGGCACGCTTTATCTGCTCGGTGCATACACCACAAGGGAATCCGTTTATCGGCGATCCACGTTATATCTTGGCGCGTGCCTTACAAAGCGCCAAAGATATGGGTTACAGCTTCAAAATTGGTGTCGAGATGGAATTTTTCTTGTTCAAATGGGGTGAAAATGGTCGCCCAGACTTATCTGCTCCGTTTGATGATGCCAGTTATTTCGATTTGCCCACCGAAAAAGCCAGTCATGTGCGCCGTAAAATGATAAGCACCCTTACCGCGTTTGGGATTGGTGTCAATGTGGCACATTCCGAAATCGGGCGTGGACAGCACGAGATCGAATTTAATTATGATGATGCGTTGGTCACGGCGGATAATTTGCTCACAGCGCGAGTGGCGCTTCGGACAGTTGCCATGCAAATGGGCTTACATTGCACATTTATGCCCCGTCCGATTGCCACCCAACCAGGGTCGGGGTTGCATACGCATCAGAGTTTACACGATGCCAAAACGGGGGATAATGTTTTTGCCGATGTAGACCACGAATACGGGTTATCCAACATCGCCAAGCACTTTTTAGCGGGGCAATTGGCACATTCCCGTGCCATGACCGCCGTGTTATCGCCATTGGTCAATTCGTATAAACGACTCGGATACAGTTTTGAAGCGCCTGTATATGTCAGTTGGGCGCATACCAACCGTGCCGCCCTCATCCGCGTGCCTGTCATCACCAAAGGGAAAGAGGCGCATACCCGCCTCGAATTGCGTTCACCAGACCCTAGCACCAATCCCTATTTGGCGACAACGGTCATGCTCATGTCGGGTTTAGATGGGATTCAAAATCACCTTGAATTGCCCGACCCACTCGAAGAAACGCTCATCGAGCAAAAGCGTAACCGCCTGCGCTCGTTACAGCGTCTACCCGCCACACTCGGCGAGGCATTAGAGGCACTCCGCGCTGATGATGTCATGATGGATGCGTTGGGTGAGTATATCGCAGACCGCTTCCTGCAAGCCAAACAGCAAGAATTTGATGCGTATAATCAGACTATCACCCAATGGGAGATAGATCGTTACTTAGAACGCTACTGAGGCATTGCCGATTGTTGTTTATGGATGATGGCGTGGATGCGTCGCAATGCTCTATCAGTATCATGGGGGGCAACGACCACCGACAAACTGCAATGCGATGCTCCCTGCGAGATTGCCAGCGTGGGAATATCATCCAATGCCATCAATATATCGCCTAATAGACGTGGCGAATCGTTCAACCGTGTGCCAATCGCCGTGATGATGGTTACAGGGGTTAATGACCATTGCCTATTCGCATCATCTAAGCGTTTTTCTAAATCCAACATGATATGGCGTAAGGCATCGGGTCCCGCGCTCGTGGGGATGATAAAACACAAAAATCGTGCATTCGGTGATTGTGCTGTCATCAACACATCGGGTTTGACCCCAATCGTCTGATAGAGCGATTCGTTGATGATATGCAATAAATTGCCTAAATCGGCGTGTTGTGTTGTCATCAGACCGATGCTTTGTGAGCTGGTAATCGCTTTGATTTGTGGCGGAAAATCGGGCGCATGGGCATGAATTCGCGTGCCGACATATTGTGGTTTGAACACATTTTTGACGTATAACGGAATATGTTGCGCCTTGAGCGGGGCGACCATGCGCGTGTGTAAAATTCGCGCCCCAAAATAGGTCAGTTCTGCCACCTCTGCGTAGGATAATTCTTGTATAACGTGAGCATCATCCAATTCGCGTGGGTCTGCCGACATCATGCCATCCACATCTGCCCAGATCCAAACTTCGGATGACCCCGTACATACCGCCAGTAGTGACGCGGTAAAATCACTACCGCCCCGTCCGAGTGTGGTCGGTTTACCCGATGGCGTACTGCCGATAAATCCCGTGATAACAGGTACAAGATTGCGTTCTAACAGGGGCATCAGGTTGGTCTGGATACGCTCGCGGGTGCGCTCGATATCGGCGTTGGCGTTGCCGAATACATCATCGGTGATGATTAAATCAAACGCATCTAACGCCACGCCTTTGATATTGTTATGACGCAGTAGCGCGGCGATAATTCGTGCCGATAAGCGTTCTCCGACACCAATGATGGCATCTATATATTCCGCGACTGGCAAATTGACCGATGTTGGTTCAGATAATGTTTGGCAAATATCCAACATATCAAATAACAGGCGGTCAATATCTGCTTTGAGCGCGTTTCGCTCATCGTCTTTGAGTGGGAGTTGTTCGACCAACGCCAAATGACGGGTGCGAAGCGTGGCGACAATGCGCCGATACCCGCGCCGATTGCCCAATTGGGCGAGGTGCGAGGCTTCGATGAGCGCATCTGTCACGCCATCCAACGCCGATACCACGATGATGAGGTGTTCCCATCGCTCAAATTCTTGTAAGATAATGCTCACAACTTGCGGTAACGCGGTGGTTGTCCCCACCGTTGACCCGCCAAATTTCATGGTAAGAATGCCCATGATTATCCTATGATAACGCTGTCTATCACAGCATGAACCGATGCAAAAAGTGTGTTAAACTTGATAGTGAGACTAGCATTTTGCACCCCGTTTGTCAATATTAACGGCTAGATATTGTTTTATTGGTTAAACAGTTACAATTAGAGGACGCGATGAGCCTAGATGATGTGGTCATAGACCACCCAATAGAGATTAAACAGCGTAAAGTCGCTGGTGTACGGTTTATCAAAATTGGCAAATTGTATCATTTCGATACCAGCCAGTACCCGCAACTGCAAGCGGGGGATTATGTAATTGTCGAGACGGCGCGTGGGCGCAATATGGGGCAAATTATCGGTTTTACCGAAATTGATGACACCAAAGAGGTGCATCCGATTTTACGCCCCGCCACCCCGCGTGATTTAGTCCTCAAGCAACAATGGGAATCTAAACAAGACGAAGCCCTACAAGTGTTTGTTGAGAAGGCGAACAAAATGGGCATGTATGCCGATGTCAAATTCATCGCCGCTCAATATAATTACGATGGCTCGTTGCTCACCATCTTCATCACTGCCGAAGATAGGGTGAATACCACCCCCCTCATCCACGAGACCAAGCGCCTATTCGATTCCCAAATCGATATTCGTCAAATCGGACCGCGGGATGTGGCAAAACTGCTAGGTGGATTCGGCGCATGTGGTGAATTGCGCTGTTGCTCCACTTTCCTGACCGATTTTAGCCCCATCTCGATTAAGATGGCGAAGGCGCAAGGTATTTCGCTCAATCCTGCCGAAATCACGGGCATGTGTGGGCGCTTGCGCTGTTGTTTGGTATATGAATACGAGCAATATGTGGCGGCACGCAAAACATTGCCCAAACGCAATAAACGAGTCGGCACGCCCGAAGGCGTGGGGCGCGTGGTGGATGTATATCCGCTAACTGATAGCGTCATGGTGCAATTTGAAGAGGCGGGGCGCAAAATGTTCAAACGCGAAGATATTATCCCCATCGAAGAACTCGAAGCCCTTCAGAAAAAAGCCAAAGAACCGTGTAGCAAACACGGCGATGAACCGTGCGATTGCGGTAAACCCGTTGGTGAGCGTAATCAGGATAAACTAATGACATCGGCGGAACTCAGCGCATCTGCGCCCACTGCGCCTTCATCCGATGAATCACAAGCGCCTGCGCCGTCTAAAAAGAAAAAACGCCCCAATAACAAACAGGGCAAATTCAAACGGGGCAAAGGTAAAAAAGATAAGGGTAATAAGACTCCCCCTACTGCGTCATAGATAAGACCATTATCAGGGTATAATCTATTGCGCCCTGATAGCCTGAAATGTTATTTTATGCGGTGATAGCGTTATTTTATTGGCTGATAGGGGCATGATAACTCATGTCCAATGGGATAAAACAGAATGACAGACGAAACAAATACTGAACCGTTACGGGTGATGGCAATTTATGCTCACCCAGATGACCCCGAATTTTTTAGCGGTGGCGCTCTCGCCCGTTGGGCGGCGCGTGGCGCAGACGTGTTGATTGTCTTGGCGACCAGTGGTGATAAAGGCAGTTCCGACCCCGACATGACGCATGAACGCCTCATCGAAATCCGCGAAGAAGAAGAACGCAACGCCGCCCGCGCACTCGGCGCGAAAGATGTCATCTTTCTGCGCTACCCCGATGGTGAATTGCAACCCACGCTCCAACTCCGTAAAGATTTGACCCGCCTCATCCGCATGAAAAAGCCCGATATTGTCGTTACGTGTGACCCGACCATGTTCTGGTCTGGCACAGGGTATATCAATCATCCCGATCATCGCGCCATCGGCACAGCCACCATCGAAGCCGTTTTTTTAACGGCGCGTGATCGCCTGAACTTCATCGAATTAGAACGCGATGAAGGGTTAGATGTGCATAAAGTGAAATATGTCTATCTAGCTGTGCCGAATGAACCCACCACTATGATCGATATTACCGATTATATTGATACCAAAATTGCCGCCTTGCGCGAGCATAAAAGCCAAATTCCCGATATGGATGCCATGGCAGAACGGGTGCGTGAACGTAGCTTAGATCCTCAATCACCACCTGATGAACCCCGTTATATTGAACGGTATCGTCTATTTACATTAGCCTAAAAAGGATTTTTATGATGATAGATTTTAAGCAAGAAGCCGAAGCCCTGCGCGAAAAAGTCGTTGCATTCCGACGCGATTTTCACAAACATCCCGAAATCGCCTTTGAAGAAGTCCGTACATCGGGCATTGTCGCCGATGAATTGCGCCGTTTGGGGTTAGAAGTCCAAACGGGGGTCGGCAAAACGGGCGTAATTGCCATTTTAGAAGGGAACACCGATGGTCCAACGGTGCTTGTTCGCGCCGATATGGATGCGTTGCCGATTCAAGAGGAAAATCAGACCGAATATGCCTCGCAATATGCGGGTAAAATGCACGCTTGTGGTCATGATGGACATACTGCGATTGCGCTTGGTGTAGCGAATTTGTTCGCCAAATATCGGGATAATATCAAAGGGCGCATCAAATTCGTCTTTCAACCTGCCGAAGAAATTGGCTCTGGCGCAACCGCCATGATTAAAGATGGTGCGCTCGAAAATCCGCGTCCCGATGTCAGCTTGGGGTTGCATTTGTGGAACACCATGCCACTCGGTACGTTGGGCGTTGCCGATGGACCCGTCATGGCGGGATCATCCAGCTTCGGCATGACCATCACAGGCAAAGGCGGACACGCCGCGATTCCGCATAGTTGTATAGATCCTGTGCCTGTTGGGGCGCAAATCATCCTCGCGCTTCAGACGATTGTCTCTCGCAATATCAGCCCACAAGATAGCGCGGTAGTCTCGATTACCAAGATGAGCGCCAGCGATGCCTATAATATCATCCCTGAATCCGTTCAATTGGCGGGGACATTCCGCTTTTTCCGCGTAGAAACACGCGATCTCATCGAAAAGCGCATCCGTGAAATCGCCACAGGCATCGCCACCGCCATGAATTGCACCGTTGAATTTTGGTTTCATCATGCCACAATCCCAGTTGTCAACCATCCTGATGTGAGTGCCAAAGCCCGCGAAACATTCAAGAAAATTGTCCCCGCAGAGTTACACATGCACCAAGAACCGACCACAGGGGGCGAAGATATGGCATTTTTCATGCACGATGTGCCGGGCATGTTCTTTTTTGTGGGGTCTGCGAATGCGGAACGGGGCTTGAATTATGGGCATCATCACCCCAAATTTGATTTTGATGAAGAGGTGTTGCCGTTGAGCGTGGCATTATTGGCTTCGGCTGTCGCAGATTATGTCATGGCGTAGGATGTGTTGATTGATGAGGGGCTCGATTTTATCATGGCGTGATGGCGCGGGTTGGATTATTCTCGCAGGGAGCGCCGATATACAAACCGATACACGTACCCAAGTCCTCGCCCGCCTCAAAGCGGGTGGGGGCGTGGCTTATTTGGGTCTCCATGTCGATAACATCGAATCGCTCATGGATGATATGGAAGATTTGGGCGCCCCGACAGGTTATTTTGTCAATATGCTCACAGAAGACGATACCGCCATCGAAACACGCCTCAAAGAGGCATCGTGCATCGTTTTGCCCAACATCACCCCGCTTGAAGATTTTTATTCGGCGTTGATGGGGGCGGGGATTCGCGCCATGAGCGATTGTTATGCGCGGGGTGGCGTGATTTATGCCGAAGGCACAGCGGCGATGTTACTAGGCGCGTTATTTATAGATAGCATTCATGCCACGCGCACAGGGCTGAATTGGGTTGAGGATGTGTTTATTCTGCCCGATGTCACCAGCGTGAGCGAATCGCCGATTGCCCGTCAGATTTTAGCCGATGGTAAAGCCCGCCTCGCGTTGGGGATTGGGCAAGGGTCTGGTGTGGCATTGGGCGCGGATGGTCAACTCGTGCCGATAGGGGCGCGACAGGTGACGGTCATCTTAGGAAGTGCGCCTCATCTATAATCCGATAGTAGAAATTTTGCGTCAAAAACGTTACACTAAAGCGGTAATGGCGCATATCTAAAGGATGTTCATAAATTATGCCAGCGACAATCATTATTGGAGCGCAATGGGGCGATGAAGGTAAAGGACGTGCAGTCGATTGGTTAGCGGCGCGTGCCGATGTGGTGGCGCGTTATGGCGGTGGCGATAACGCGGGTCATACCGTGTATGTCGGCGATAAAGTGTATAAACTCCACCTCATGCCATCGGGCATTTTGCACCCCCACGCCATTTGTATTTTGGGTAATGGCATGGTGATTAACCCCGTGAATTTGCTCAAAGAATTGGATGAATTGCGCGGGATGGGTGTGGATGTGTCGCCAGAGCGCGTCAAAATCAGCACCAAAGCCCATATTATCACACCTGCACATCGCGCCTTAGATATTGCCAGTGAAAAGGCGTTGGGCAATAATGCCATCGGCACAACCCTACGGGGTATCGGTCCCGCTTATCTGGATAAAACAGGTCGGCGCGGTGTGCGGATGGGCGAAATGCTATCAGTAGAAGATTTTGCCGACTCTATCAAAAAGTCTATCGAAACAGCGAATCATGTTTTGCTTAAGCATGATGAACCATTACTGAATGCCCAAGAAATTACCGAAGAATATGTCAATGCCGCCGAAAAATTGCGACCCTATATTGTGGATACCACTTATTTTATCAATCAACGTCTGCGCGAAGGTGCAACGGTGTTATGCGAAGGCGCACAAGGCACATTGTTGGATGTCGACCACGGCAGTTATCCGTTTGTGACCAGTTCTAACCCGTCTACGGGTGGCGCATTGGTCGGACTTGGATTCGGTCCGAAATTTGTCGGTGATGTGATCGGTGTCACCAAAGCCTATTGCACCCGTGTTGGTAGCGGACCCATGCCCACTGAACTTTCGGGTGATATTGCCAATCGCTTGCGCGGCACGGGCGAAAATTTTTGGGATGAATATGGCACGACCACTGGCAGACCGCGCCGTTGCGGATGGTTAGATGCGGTGTTGTTGCGCTATGCGGTGGATATTAACGGCTTAACCGCGTTGGCAATCACCAAACTGGATATTTTAAGCGGATTTGATGAATTAAAAATTGCGGTTGCTTATGATGTGGATGGCGTGCGTCATCAATACCCACCCAGCACCATCCCCGAATTGGAACGCGCCCAACCGATTTACGAGACTTTCGCAGGGTGGTCTGAAGATGTGAGCGGGATTCGTCGCTATGACGATTTGCCCCAAAATGCCAAATTGTATCTGCAACGCATCGCGCAATTGTGCGATATTCCTATTTCGATGGTGAGTGTCGGTCCAGAACGTGACCAATTGATTATCATGGATTAGAGGCGATATGGATGATTGGGCAGGGGATGACCTGAGTTTAACCCTAGATGACGATGTAACGCTTCGGCGCGTGATTTCGCTTGTCCCAAGCCTCACCGAATCGTTATTCGATTTGAACTTGGGTGATAGATTAGTCGGCAGGACAGAGTATTGCATCTACCCCGCCGATAAAGTCGGTGCTATCCCCACGTTTGGCGGGACAAAAAATCCCGACATTGCAGGGATTATCGCCCAAAAGCCCGATTTGGTGTTGATGAACCGTGAGGAAAATCGCCTAGAAGATGCCCGCGCTTTGCATGAGGCAGGTATCCGCGTTTGGGGGACATATCCCAAAACCGTGCTGAATGTGTTTACCCTCCTGTGGAATATCATGGATATTTTTCATGAAACCAGCATGGTAGCGCGTGTCCGCCTGATTGAATATAGTTACGATTGGGTGTCGAGCATCAGCCAAGCCAAGGATGATGCGGGTGAGGTGTGCAAGGTGTTCGTCCCCATCTGGAAAGACCCATGGATGACCTTCAACGCCGATACTTATACGCATGACTTGTTGCGCGTGTGTGGCGGGACGAATGTTTTCGCCGAGCGAGAACGGCAATATCCCCTCAAAGCGGATTTAGGGCAATCTGCGCCGTACCCAGCCGATGACCCGCGTGTACAAGGACGCGATACGCGCTATCCACGCATCACACTGGATGAAATTATCGCATCCCAACCTGATGTGGTGTTATTGCCTAGCGAGCCATACGCCTTCACCGAAGCCGACATCGCCACTTTTGCCAATTTGGATATTCCCGCCGCCAAGAATAATCGCATTCATCTGATAGACGGGTCATATTTAACATGGCATGGCACACGATTGGCATATGCCCTCAACGAATTGCCATTATTATTTTTTCCGAATGGATAGGGTTCATGACCGATTTACGCGAAGATTATGAGTCTGAATTGATCAGTATTGTCGCGCATGACCTCAAGACACCTGTGAGCGCCGTGCGGGGATTTTTAGACCTCCTCCCACAACTAGGGACGCTTAACGAAGGTCAGATAAAATATGTTGACCGCGCACACATGGCGCTAGACCGTATGGAACGGCTCATCGAGCGGTTGCTCGATTTTTCGCATCTGCAAAGCGGAACGCGCCGTTTACAACGCACTGATGTGGATTTGGTCGAAATTATCGAATCGTGCGCCGATTTTTTGAAGGAAATTGCCGATAAGCGCGGTATCACATTTCATCTACAGATGGGTCAGGCGCGTGTTCACGTCCCCGCCGATATTGATTTACTGGGGCATGTCGTCACCAACTTGCTCACCAACGCCGTCAAATATAACCGTGAGGGAGGCGATGTGTGGGTATCGGTCGCAAAATCGCACACGGAAGCCCGTGTGGATATACGCGATTCTGGCATTGGCATCGCGCCAAAAGACCAATTACACGTTTTTGATCGCTTCTTCCGTGTGAATCGCAAAGATAAATCGGTAGAAGGCACAGGTTTAGGTTTGGCGATTTGCAAAACCATCATCGAATTACATGGTGGGCGGATATGGGTGTCGAGCGAAGTTGGCATCGGCTCAACATTCAGCTTTACCTTGCCTCTCAAAGTAGGGGATACTCATTCGCATTACCATTGGTCGCATCATCATGAAGGCGCGGGCGAAGTATCGGATGATGTGGATGACGATTTGCAAGAACGTGCCGAAAAATTGGATGGTGATTCTACGCACGATGATATTTGATACGGTTGGAATCTTGCGATGTTTTGTGATAAAGAGTACAATCTCGGTACGATGCTGACTTGAGAAATGGAGAGAACTCGGTGAGAAAATATGCCTTTTTAGTGGTGATTTTGATTATTTTAGCAGGTGGTGGCATGTTGACCGCTATTGAACAGGCGGGTGGGGTCGAAAATATTATCCCCTATTTGCAACAAACCAGCAATCCAGAAGCCTCGCCCGCCCAGATAACGGTGTGGCAAGCCGAACAATTGTTATTTTTTATCGGTTTTGTGGTGGTGAATCTCGTCGGTATCGGTGGCACAATTGCCTTTATTATGTGGGCATTAGACCGTCAAGTGCGAATCGCCCGTGTGAATAGTGGCGAACAAGCTACATCTGGCGAAGTCGAAGCGACTGAATGAATTATTTCATGGACGCGCAGAAAGGCATGTCTGTAGTTGTTTTGCCTCACTTTGTATCGTCAATGGCTTTCGCTGAGGGTTCAAAACCCTCAGCCTGTAGGGACGCGATTAATCGCGTCCCTACCACCAAGCGCACTAAAGGCGCTAAAATGCACCTTCAAAATTGGATTGCTCCTCAAAATAGGGCAATAATAGCCCCTTTAGTGGGCTTCCGAAATCGAATAGCTAGGGGTTTTGAACCCCTAGCGAGGTATAAACTACGGACAAGCCTATAAGCCGCGTCTGTACAGATTAGATTTTCAATTTTAGGGTATGTACGGGTAGATGTAGGGACACGATACATTGTGTCCTCGTAGTATTCGCCCCGAAATACCGCCTCATAAATAACGCAACTTGGATTTCTGGTTTATCGTTAGTTATGGATATCATGAAACATGAACGAACAAACACTCTCTAAACAACCACGCTCTTTTATCACCCTTGCCATGACCACAGCGTTGCTCACAGCAGGCTTAATCACCTTTGGGGCAGTTGTCCGCGTGACCGATTCGGGCTTAGGTTGTGGTAACTCTTGGCCCCTGTGCGATGGCACAATCATCCCGCCATTAGATAACCTCACAGCATGGATAGAATGGTCACATCGGTTATTCGCCATGCTCATCGGTGTATTTGGGTTGGCGATGTTATTCATGGCGTGGCGTGGGTATCGTAAAAATAACCGCGCTGTTATCACCACCACCTTCATCGCCGCGGGTATTTTCACGTTTCAGAGTATGCTAGGTGCATTTGTAGTGATTTATGATTTGCCCCCCACAATGGTGACATTGCACCTCGCATCTGCCATGTTGTTGCTCGGTTCGTTATTGGTGGCGGGCATCTTGGCGTGGCATCGCCCACTAGCCAAACCGACCCCGCGTGATAATGTGACGCTTTTGGCGTATGTGACAACGGCGCTCTCGCTGATTATCATCCTCACAGGGGCGTTGGTGCGCGGTAGTGGCGCGACATTGGCTTGCCCCGATTACCCGTTGTGCAATGGCGAAATTCTGCCGTTGAATCAGGGGGCGCTCGAAATGGTTCACATGATGCACCGTCTGGCGGTGGTTGGCTTGGGATTGATGCTCATCATGTTGGTGTGGTATGTGCATCGTGGCGGTCGTAGTGTCATGCTCCGCCGTCTGAGTGTGTTGGCGTTGATTCTGTATTTTGCCCAAGCGGGTGTCGGCGCGTTGTTTGTATTGACCAGCGCCTCGCCTGTATGGGGCGCATCGCATGTAACACTCGCCTCGTTAGTATGGGCGTTGTTGGTCGCTGTTTCTGCTATAGATACGTTGAATAGTCGGCAACCTGTGGGCGATATTGCCCCTGCCGTTGCCTGATGGAGTGGGATTTTAAGCTAAGATGATTTCGACAGTACGCACAGGTGAAAAACTCACCTTTGGGCAATCGCTCAAGATTTATTTAGAACTCAGCAAAATGCGAATCGTCATTTTGTTGTGCTTCACAACGGCGACCGCGATGGTGATTGCCGCGGGTCTGACACAAAGTGCATTGCCTAGCATGAGCGTGTTTTTGCCTACGCTCATCGGTGGTGCAATGGCGGCGGCAGGGGCGAGTGCCATCAATCAATATGTAGACCGCGATTTAGATGCCAAAATGACGCGCACCTCGCGCCGTCCGATACCCTCTGGTCGGATTCACCCCACCAATGCCTTGCTGTATGGCATCGGGCTAATCGCGTGGTCGGTGGTCGTCCTCACGGTATTCGTGAATTTTCTATCGGCATTACTCGCGTTTATCGGCGCGATTTATTATGTTGTGTTGTATACGCTTATCCTCAAACGTAACACTGTGGTGAATATCCTCATTGGCGGTGGGGCGGGGGCGTTCCCCGTTCTGGTCGGATGGGCGGCAATCACAGGCACAATCGGCTACGAAGCCATGATTTTATTCGCTATCGTGTTTTATTGGACACCGCCCCATAGTTGGGCGTTGGCGCTTCTGGTGAATACCGATTATGCCCGCGCCGAAGTGCCGATGATGCCTGTGGCGCGGGGTGAACAAGTCACCCGTTTACAGATGTTGTTTTATTCGGTGCAATTGACCCTCATCACCTTATTGCCTAGCATATTCGGCTTTTTAGGTGGGTTTTACCTCATCACTGCGGCGATGTTGGGTGCTGGTCTGATTTATAAATCGTGGCAATTGCTCCAAGATGGCACCAAAGCCTTAGCACGCAGTACCTATAAATACTCAACCGCCTATCTCGCCTTTTTATTTTTGGCGATGATGATAGACGTGTTGTTGCATCTTGCGCTTTAATACCAAAGGACATGTTTTCAAATGACGGATAGCACTCCCAATGAAACGCCCCAAAAATTATCATCCCTGCCGATTTTGATTGGCATCGGCTTGGTGATTGGTTTTGGGGTTATTTTTTTATTCGAGATGTTACAATTCACGCGACCGACAGGCGGGTTAGAAGATGATGCCATTTCTGCCGATTCTTATTTGGCAGATGTCACCCCATTGCTCGCCAATGCAGATCCACAACGCGGTTTGGAATTGGTGCGAAATAAAGGTTGTTTGGGGTGTCATGGTGAAGATACGAATAATTTAGCGCCTGCCTATAGCCAAACTCATCGTGAAGCCGCCAACCGTCGCCCACCGATGAGCGCCGAGGGCTATTTATACGAATCGATTATGTATCCCAATGCCTTCAAGGTGGGTGATTATGTCACCAATATGCCGACCAATTATGTCGATAGCCTCACACCCCAAGAAATCGGCGATATTATCGCCTATTTGCTCTCGCCATTAGTCCCAACATCGTAGTTATGTCATGTATTTAGATGTATTCACGTTATCGGCACTCGTAGATGAATTTATGGATACGCTCGTGGGTGGGCGCATTCAAGATGCGTTAGATGTGGATGAGACCGCGCTCGGACTCGAAATCTATGCCCATCATAAACGTCACTATCTGTATCTGAGTGCCGATACCAACGTCCCCCGCTTGCATATCACATCCGAAAAATTGCGCCGTGGCACCGAAAAACCGACCACGCTCGGTTTGTTGGTCAGGCGGTATGTCGAAGGCGGAAAAATCGCCCATGTCAGCCAGCCCGATTGGGAGCGCGTAGTACATCTTCACCTCGAAACCGCAGAAGGCGAGATGGAACTGGTCATTGAACCGATGGAACGCCGTAGCAATATTCTGCTGGTGCAAGATGGCGTGATTTTAGATTGTATGCGCCGTGTTGGGGCAGATGAAAATCGCGTGCGCGTCAGTTTGCCCAACCATCCCTATATCCCGCCACCGCCACAATTGGGCAAGCATAACCCGTTCATGCTCACAGAAGCTGATGTCGCCCAATTTTTAGCCGATATAACCGACCCCAAAGCCCGTACTTATCAAGCCCTGACCGCCAATGTGTTGGGGATGAGTCCGTTATTGGCGCGTGAAATTGTGTATCGGGCATGTGATGATCCCAAACAAAAAGCCAGTTCTGCCCATGCGGGGGATGTATTCACCGCCCTCGAAATGGTCTTAGACCCACTTCGTAAGCGCGATTGGCAGGCGGGGATTGTCGAAAATAATGGACGTGTCGAAGCCTATAGCGTGTATCCGATAGAGCATCTGGCGGGTTGGAAGCCGATAGAGGGCATCAGCAAGGCGTTGGTCGCATTTTATGGCGCACCTGTCGGCGAAAATGCGTACAATGCCGCCAAAATCCCGGTTCGGTTGGCGTTACAAGAGGCGCAACGTAAATATCGCGCCAAGTTACACGCGCTGGAATCATCGCTCAAAGATGATACAGAACGTGAATTGCTCAAACAAAGTGGTGAACTCATCCTCGCCTATCAATTCACCATCCAAAAAGGGCAAACGGAACTCAAGGCACAATATGATGTGGATGGGGCGATGCTATCCATCGCGTTAGACCCCAAACTCACCCCACTCGAAAACGCCCAAGCCTATTTTGCTAAATATAACAAGGCGAAACGCGCCCTAGAAGATGTTCCCCGTTTGGTCGCCGAGACGAAACTGCATCTCGATACGCTTGACCAGCTCGAAAATGACCTGAATTTAGCCTCTAATTGGGGCGAAATTGATGATGTGAGTAGCGCGTTGGTCAATGGTGGCTACGTGAAGGGCAAACGTGCCAAACGCATCGGCGGGGCGGGTCAGAGCGCACCGTTACGCCTCGTCACACAAGACGGTTTCGTGATATGGGTGGGCAAAAATAGCCGACAGAACGAAATTGTCACCTTCAAACGGGGTAGCGCCGAAGATTTTTGGTTTCATGCCCGTCAGGTGCCAGGGGCGCATGTCGTGATTAAATTTGATGGGCGGGCAATTCCGCAACATGTCATCGAACAAGCCGCCAGCATCGCCGCCTATTACAGTTCGCGCCGTACCGATGGCAAGGTGGCGGTGGATATGACCCGTTGTAAGTATGTCAAAAAAATCAAAGGCGCGGCGCAAGGCATGGTGACATATCGTAACGAACAAACTCTTACTGTATCGCCACAGAGCGAGAAAGATTTTAATTTTCTATGACCGATATTATTTTGCATCAGGGACGGGAAAAATCGATTTTTCGCCGTCATCCTTGGATTTTCTCTGGTGGCATTGCCCGTGTGGATGGCAACCCGCAAGGTGGCGAAATCGTCACGGTTCGCGCTCAGAGTGGCGCATTTTTGGCGCGGGGCTATTGGAACAGTCGCTCCCAAATTCAAGTCCGTGTGTTGAGTTTTGAGGATGTGCCGATTGATAACGCATGGTGGCGCACCATGTTCCAGAGGGCGATAGACGGGCGCAAACATCTGACCACCAACGCCTATCGGTTGATTAATGCCGAAAATGACTTTTTGGCGGGGCTGATTGTGGATAGATATGGCGATTGGTTGGTTTTGCAAGCCCTCACGTTGGGAATTGATAAAATTAAGCGCGATTTGGCGCAGATCTTGATGGAGATGACGGGCGCACGCGGCGTTTTTGAGCGTAGCGATGCCGATGTACGTGGCAAAGAAGGCTTAAAACCCGTTGTCGGCGTGTTAATCGGCGAAGCCCCGCCCAAGCACATCGTCATCGAGGAGGGTGTTAAATTCGCGGTCGATGTGTATAAGGGACATAAAACGGGGATGTATCTTGACCAGCGTGAAAATCGGGCATTGTTGGGACAACTCATCGCACAAGAACCGCACCTAACACAGATTTTGAACCTGTTTAGTTATAGCGGTGGGTTTGGATTGTATGCCCTCAAGCATCCCCATACACGGGTGATGAATATCGATTCATCGGCAGAGGCGCTCGAATTGGGGCGCGATAATTTGCGCGTCAACCGATTTGATGAATCGCGTGTTCAATTTGTCCAAGCCGATGTGTTCGATGATTTGCGCCATCGCGCCCGTAGGAATGAACAGGTGGATGTGGTTATATTAGACCCGCCCAAATTCGCCCATACACAAGGACAGGTCGAAAAAGCCGCTAGGGGTTATAAAGATATTAACCTGAACGGCTTTAAGCTGGTCAAAAAGGGTGGGTATCTGTTCACATTTTCGTGTTCTGGCGCGATTTCTGCCGATTTATTCCAGAAAATTGTGTTCGGCGCACTCGAAGATAGCGGACGCGATGCCCAAATTATCCGCACACTCGGCGCGGGAGATGACCATCCTGTGGCGCTCAGTTTTCCCGAAGGGGCATACCTGAAAGGGTTAATGTTGCGCGTGTATTGATGGTATAATGGTGAGGATGACGGATATGATACAAGGATTTGTTCATGCTCACCAACCGCGATATTGCCGATATATTTGAAAAATGTGCCAATCTGCTCCAGCTTAAAGGCGAAAGCATCCACCGCTATCTGGCATATCAACGCGCCGCGGAGACCATCCGCGAATTACCGCGAGATTTACGCGCTATCTCTGCCGAGAAAGGCTTGGTCGAGTTGCCCAACATCGGCAAAACCCTCGCCGAAAAAATAGACGAAATGTTGACCACAGGCAAGTTATCATTTTACGAAAAATTGATTGCCGAAATCCCCGTTGGTCTGATAGACATCATGAATATCAATGGTGTCGGTCCCAAAAAAGCCATGATGTTCTATAAAGAGTTGGGCATCACCACCATCGAGGCGCTCAAATCGGCAGGTGAAGCAGGTCAATTGCGCGATTTGGCGGGTATGGGCGTAAAAAGTGAGCAGAAAGTATTAGAGGGCATTGCCTCACTCGGACGGCAAACGGGACGCATTTCGATTGGCATCGCCTTGCCATCGGCACAAGCCATTTTAGACGAATTGCTGACGTTGCCGAATGTGCTAGAAGGCGCATTAGCGGGCAGTATTCGGCGTGGAAAACCGACCATCGGCGATATAGACATCCTCATCGCCGTTGCAGATATGGCACATTCCCCCGCCATTATGGATTATTTTGTCAATATGCCCATCGTGGCACGCATTTTAGGGCATGGTGATACCAAAAGCAGTGTCGAACTGCAAAATGGTTTGCAAGCCGATTTGCGCGTGTTGGTCAAGCAAAAATGGGGGACGGCGCTCAATTATTTTTCTGGGAGCAAAGAGCATAATGTCCGTATGCGTCAATTGGCACTCGCTAAAGGCTTGAGCCTGAATGAACATGCCTTTAGCCCTGTAGATGCTGATGGGAACATCCTCGAAGATGCGCCCAAAATTTATTGTGATACTGAAGAAGCGGTGTATGCCCAAGTGGGGTTGCCCTTCATCCCGCCCGAATTGCGCGAGGATGCGGGCGAAATCGAAGCCGCCCAACGTGGTGCATTGCCTAACCTCATCACCCTCAATGACATCAAGGGTGATTTGCACATGCACAGCACTTATAGCGATGGTGTCGCCAGTATTCAACAAATGGCAGAAGAGGCGTATGCGCGTGGACGGCAATATATCGTCATCACCGACCATTCGCGTAGTTTGGGCATTGCTAACGGTTTATCTATCGAGCGTTTGTTGGCGCAACAAGCCGAAGTCCGTCATGTAGATGCGCTCATGTATGGCAAAATCCGCGTGTTTCATGGCACAGAAATGGATATTAATGCCGATGGTAGCCTCGATTATCCCGATGAAATACTCGAAAAGTTAGATTTCGTCATCGCCTCGTTGCATGTCAGTTTGCGCCAAGACCGCGCCCAAATCACCCAACGGTTGTTGAATGCCATCCAAAATCCGCATGTGGATATGATAGGACACCTCACCGCCCGATACATCCCAGAACGCGAACCCGTAGATGCCGATATGGATGCGGTCTTTGATTCTGCCAAAACGCATGGTAAGGTATTAGAAATCAATGCCAATCCGCGTAGGCTGGATATTGATGCCAGTTATGTGCGCCGTGCGGTGGATATGGGTATTCTATTGGCGATTAACACCGATGCCCATCAACCGAGCCATATGGATTTGATGCCGTATGGTGTGATGACGGCGCGACGTGGATGGGCAGAAGCGAGGCATGTCCTCAATACACGCCCCGTAGATGACTTTGTGAAATGGATGGAAAGCAGATAATGACAGACGAATTCTCACCCTTGCCATTTTTGCCCGATGATAACGACCAAGAAACCCGTGCTACATTGAGTACCGATGGCACGCGCAAACTCGACCATCGCACACCGCAACGGGGGATGCCCCCTGTGGTGAATCGCCCAACGATTGCCCCACCACCGCCGAATGTACCACCCAAACAAATCCCACCACCGCCACCGCGTCAGACGGGTCAACATCCGCGAGTACCACCGAATCAGCCTCCGCGGACATTACCGCCACCGAAAAAACGGGGTAGGGCGCGGAATCGGCGCGATAGTGGCTTATATTTGCCCTTGTGGTCGCTCGCTTTGATGTTAGTGGTGGTCATCATTATCGCAGGTGGCATCATTTTGGTGGTTATCGGTTTAGGTGGACGCAATACGGCTATCCCACCCGCACCACCGCCTGTGATGGTGGTGAATACACTCGTCCCGACCAATACCCCCGCCAGTCAACCACTCACACCTGCCACCCCGACCATCCCCGCCATTTTTGAGCCTGTCGTGGGTGTTGGTCAACCGAATCTCACTTTTTCACTGGCGGGACCGACCCTCATGCCTGTCGAAATCAGCCCTACACCGATGCCATTGGGCATTGGTGCAACGGTGGTTGTGGTCGGTGTCGGACAGACGCAACTCAATGTACGCGATAGTTCAGGCGTAATCGGCACAAATATCTTGTTCCGCGCCACAGAAGGCGATAGGTTTGTGATTATCGGCGGTCCCGAATTGGTGGATAACCTGACATGGTGGCGCATCCAAAATCCGAATAATCCTTCACAGGCAGGCTGGGCGGCAGGTCAATATTTGCAGGTCACGCCCTAAAATACTCATATCGTACTCATCGTGCCGTGTTATCTTCTGCCCATCGTTAAAAAAATGGATGATAAGGCGGAGGGTGAGATGTCCGAAAAATATACAGGAATGAACGAAGATAAGCGATATGAAGGCGAAAATGTCGATATTACGTATAACGTCAAACGGTGTATTCATGCCGCCTATTGTGCCACCCGATTATCTGATGTGTTCGATACCAAAAAACGCCCGTGGGTTAATCCGAATGGTGCAACAGTTGAAAATATTGCCACCACCATCGAATTATGCCCATCGGGTGCATTGCATTATGACCGTAAAGACGGCGTGAAAGAAATCCCCGCAGGCGAAAATACCATCCGCATCCAACACAACGGACCGCTCGAAATTCGGGGAGATTTAGCCATTCAGGGGGCAACAGTGGATATTCAATCCGAGACACGCGCCACGCTTTGCCGATGCGGACAATCGAAAAATAAGCCATTTTGCGATAACACCCATAAAGAGGCACACTTCGAGGCGACCGAAACCGACCCGATTATCCGAGACGGCGACCACGAAACAGGCGGAAAATTAACCATCATCGCGCACGCCAACGGACCGTTAGAGGTGCAAGGCAATTTCGAGATTATCGGCGCGGATGGTGTGACGCTATTCAGAGGCACAAAAACATGGTTGTGTCGGTGTGGTGGGTCTGGCAAAAAACCCTTCTGCGATAGCACGCATAAAAAGAACGGTTTTACTGCAGATTAGCAACATTCTCATGTTTCTCCCTTGACCTTGTACTATACTACAAGGCGTATGCTTGTAAATAACAACAGGCTTTTGCACCGAAGGAGTATTGTACAATGGAAAAATTAACCCGCGGACGTTTGGCAAAATCCAGTGGCGTTCACCCAGAGACCATTCGCTATTATGAACAGAATGGTCTTTTACCCATTCCCGCCCGTTCCGAATCGAATTATCGGCTTTTTGATTATGAAAACGTAGACCGTGTGCATTTTATCAAAAAAGCGCAATCGGTCGGTTTTTCGTTGGATGAAATCCGCTTGCTCCTCAGCATTAAATATGCGCCAGATGCCACCTGTGAACCTGTGCGCCAATTGGCACAAGAAAAATTAATTGAACTCGACCAAAAAATCCAATCCTTGCTCGCCATGAAAGCCTTATTAGAAGGGTTAGTCGAGATTTGCCCTGGTGGTGATGAAAGCATTGAAGAATGTCCCATCATAGACCACCTTACATCTGAACATCTCAATATGTGAACATTGTCATACGATTTTAGGAGGTTTGTTATGCGTAAAAATACCCTCATTCAGTACATACTTGTAGGTATCAGTATGATGCTGATGGTTGGCATGGTTAGCGCAGATGCGCCCATAGATGGACGTGCGGGACGTGCCGAAGTCCGATTTTTAGAAGGGATGATAGATCATCATCAGATGGCGTTGGATATGGCAATGGATTGCCTCATGAATGCCCAAACCGAAGCGGTTATCACATTGTGTAATGATATCATCACCGCGCAAAGTGCCGAAATCGCCCAAATGCAAGCATGGCTTTTGGATTGGTATCAGATTGAATATGCGCCTGTTTCGATGTCTGATATGATGCCAGATGATGATATGGGCGGGATGGATATGGGCAACATGAACATGCAGATGCCCCCTTACACAGACCCGCCGATGATGATGGGCATGATGGCAGGATTATCGCGGTTAGAAGGCGTGGACTATGAAATCGCTTGGCTCGAAGCAATGATAGACCATCACGATGATGCCTTACACATGGCAGAACGCATTTTGCTTCGCGCCGAACACGCCGACCTCATCACCCTAGCCGAAGCCATCATCAGCGCACAAACGGCAGAAATTGAGTATATGGAGGCACTCATCCTCGAATTGAGCGCATAGTTTCACATGAAAGAGGGATGCACATGGATTTAGGATTGATTTTCATCACCGGATTAACCACAGGTGGTCTGACTTGCCTCGCGGTGCAAGGCGGGTTGCTCATGACGGCGCTTTCGCAAAATCAAGTAATTGACCAAAAACCGACCCTCGCCGATGCGAGTATTCCTGTAGGCGCGTTTTTAATTGCCAAGTTGCTCGCGTATGCCATACTCGGATTTTTGCTCGGTGGATTAGGCAACGCCTTCCGCATCACCCCTACCGTACAGGGTATTATGCAAGTGGTAGCGGGTTTGTTTATGATAATCACCGCCTTCAGCCTGTTGGATGTGCATCCGATCTTTCGGTATTTTCAGATTAAACCACCCAAATTCATCACCAAACGCATCCGCGCACAAGCCAAAAGTGGTGATATTTTCGCCCCTGCGATTTTAGGCGCGATGACCGTTTTCATCCCCTGTGGGACGACTCAAGCGATGATGATTTTGGCGATTAGCTCCGCCAGCGCGTTGGATGGTGCATTGATTATGACGGCATTCATCTTAGGCACAACGCCGATATTTTTTATACTCGGATTTGGCGCAACGCAAATTCGCGTGCGGATGCAAACCGTGTTCGCGGTGGTCACATCCACATTGGTGCTATTGCTCGGCTTGTTATCGTTTGATGCGGGGTTGATTTTGCTCGATTCGCCAATTGCACCGAGTCGGGTGGTGTTGGCGCTGGCGAATCCAGAACCGCCTGCGGCGAGAGCGGAATTAGTCGATGGTCGGCAGGAATTTTATCTGACGGCAGATTATTATGGCTACACCCCCAATGTCCTTATCGCAGAGGCGGGGAAGCCTATCCGACTCAATATGGTGACACAAAATGCGCGTGGATGCGAATTGGCATTCACCATCCCTAGTTTAGGGATTAGTCTCATGCTCCCTAGCACAGGCACAACACCAATTGATATTCCCGCGCCACAAGCGGGCGAAATTCGGTTTATGTGTAGTATGGGGATGTATACCGGTGTTATCAAAATTTCGTAACCTTGATTGCTAGTTCGTGCTAGATGCTCAAAGCATTTAGCTACGCGCAGAAAAAGCGCACTAAAGGCGCTCAAATCCGCCTTTCTGCCGAGTATTTGTCTCAAAACTAGGCAAAAACCAGCCCCTTTAGTGGGCTTCCAAAACGTTAGCCTATGGCTTTGAGCCATAGGCGAGGCAAAACAGAGCAACTAGCAATCTTGATTTCGTAAATCATATTAGAAAGTAGGTAAGAAAATGACTCACGGACAATTCAAAATTATAGGGATGCACTGCACATCGTGCGCCATGAATATCGAGGGTGAACTCGAAGATTTACGTGGCATTATCAAAGCCACGGTGAATTTCCCCAAGCAAATCACGCATGTTGAATATGATGAAACCGTTGTTTCATCGCAAACAATTATTGAAACAATTCAAAAACTAGGTTATGAGGTCAGTCTATCATGACAACCCAAGTAACAATCGAATTGCCCATCACGGGTATGACCTGTGCGGCATGTGCGCGAAATGTAGAACGCGCCCTGAGTAAGACGGATGGTGTGAGCGTGGCGAATGTCAATATCGCCACAGAACGCGCTAACATCACATTTGACCCATCGCTCGTAGATATGACGGGTTTGATTGCCCGCGTGGACGGTGCGGGGTATGGTGTGGCACAAGCGACCATCGAATTGCCTATCACAGGCATGACGTGCGCCTCGTGCGTGAAAAATGTCGAGCGTGCGCTCAAAAAACAAATGGGCATTTTATCGGCAAGTGTTAACCTCGCCACAGAACGCGCCAGTGTGGTGTATCTGCCCAATCTCATCCGCCGTTCCGATATGGTCAAAGCGGTAGAAAATGCAGGGTATGGCGTGATTAATACGGCTGATGTCGCCCGCCCACAAGATGCAGAGGCGGCTATCCGCGAGGCAGAAATCCAAAAACAAAAACGGCTGGTCATCATCGGCGCGTTGTTTAGTATTCCGTTGGTGATATTGAGCATGGCACGCGATATGGCGATGATGAATATGGTGCCAGTCGAGACAACCACCACCATGACGATGGGCGGCATGGATATGACCAGCACCACCACGACCATGATGTCGCCCGAATGGACGATGTGGGGTGGGTGGATATTCCTCTTTTGGGCATTAGCCACACCCGTTCACTTGTATTTGGGACGGCAATATATTCGTGGTGCATGGAAAGCCGCCAAAAATCGGACGACCAATATGGATACCCTGATTGCAATCGGCTCAACCGCCGCTTATATTTATAGCGTGGTTGTTGTATTAGGGACGATATTCAACATTGCTGGTTTAGCGCATCAACATGTGTATTTCGAGTCGGGCGCGGTCATTCTCACGCTCATCACACTGGGTAAATTTTTAGAAGCCCGCGCCAAAGGGCGCACCAGCGAGGCAATTAAACGCCTGATGAACCTTGCCCCACGCACCGCCTTGCTCATTCGAGATGGTGTTGAAGTCGAAATTTCGGTGGATGATATTCATGTCGGCGACCATCTGCTCGTCCGCCCTGGTGAACGCATCCCGACCGATGGCATTGTGATTGAAGGGCAATCGGCTGTGGATGAATCGATGCTCACGGGTGAATCGTTGCCTGTCAACAAACAGGCTGATAGCCCTGTGATTGGCGGTACGGTTAATAAAAATGGGCGCTTGGTGATTCGAGCCGAAAAAGTCGGCGCAGAGACGGCATTGGCGCAAATTATTCATCTGGTCGAACAAGCGCAAGGCTCGAAAGCCCCGATTCAACGGGTCGCCGATGCGGTATCGGGTGTGTTTGTGCCGATCGTATTGGTACTCGCTACACTCACATTCATCGGTTGGCTAATCGTATCCAATAACTTCACCGAAGCCATGTTGCATAGCATCGCCGTGTTGGTCATCGCCTGTCCATGTGCCTTAGGATTAGCCACACCAACCGCCATCATGGTTGGTACGGGGCGTGGTGCAGAAATGGGTATTCTATTCAAGAATAGCGAATCGCTCGAAAATGCCCACCGCCTAAAAGTGATCGCGCTCGATAAAACAGGCACGATCACCGAAGGCAAACCGACTGTCAGGCAGGTTATCCCGTTGGGTGAGTTTACATCTGAACAAGTTCTGTATTATGCGGGTAGCCTAGAACGTGGTAGCGAACATCCACTTGGCGAGGCGATTGTGCGCCATGCCAACGAACAAGGCATCACCTTGGTTACACCGCAAGATTTTTCTGCGGATATTGGGCGTGGTGTAGTCGGTTTGGTGGATGAAAAACGGGTGCGCGTGGGCAATCCTAAACACTTACCCGATATTTCAGCCGATGCCAGCGCCAAAATCGCCCAATTGCAAGCCGATGCACAAACGGCGGTGGTCGTGGTCGTGGATGATGTCATCGCAGGTATCATCGGCATTGCCGATAAGGTTAAAGATGGGTCTGCCGAAGCGATTTCTCAATTGGGGCGCATGGGTATTCAAACCGTCATGATTACGGGCGATAATCAACGGACAGCCGAGGCGATCGCCAAAGAAGTCGGCGTGAATCGTGTTTTGGCAGAGGTTTTGCCCGCCGATAAAGCCAACACGGTCAAAAATCTGCAAACTGAAGGGCATCATGTGGCGATGGTCGGTGATGGTATCAACGATGCGCCCGCGTTAGCACAAGCCCATGTCGGCATTGCAATCGGCACAGGTACAGATGTCGCTATCGAAGCCGCCGATTTAACGCTGATGAAAGGTGATTTGCGTGGAGTAGTACGGGCGATTACGCTCAGTAAAGCCACCATGCGGACGATTTACCAAAATCTATTTTGGGCGTTTATCTATAACATCATCCTCATCCCCGTTGCGATGATTGGCTTGCTCGTGCCGATGCTCGCCGCCGCCGCCATGTCTATATCGTCTGTGTTTGTTATCAGCAACTCGCTCCGACTACGCAAAAAGGCGATATAACACACAATAACCTTGTCTAACCACAAAAAAGTCCTTATCGATGAGGACTTTTTTGATACTTATCTGTCCCTCTCTTGACAAATTATCATCATTCGCGCCACAATACAAACGGACTATATTCCGTTTTTAATGTGAGGATAATGACGATGTTCAAATTACAGATGACGCATGTCGCTGATGGTTTTGTCCAAGATGTGCCATTTCAACATTTTTCTGCCGATGAATTTCCGTATGTGCAACCCATTCACTGGTTACAATCGCATTTCGCGGTGGGCGGATGGAGTCCGTTGCAACGTCTGAGTGGGATGTTGACCGCGCACATGACGCGCATCGCACCGCGTAACGGCTTTACATGGCATCCGCATCGCGGTCTCGAAATTTATACATGGGTGTTAGAAGGACGGGTGTATCATGAAGATACCACGGGCGGAAAAGGGGTTTTGCAAGCGGGTGATTTGCAACGCATGTTTTCTGGGGATTATATTGAACATCAAGAACTCAATCCGTGGGATGAGCCTGCGCGGGTGATTCAGATTTGGTATATTGCATCGCGTCATTATCAGGGCTTGCCTCCGCATTATCAACAAGTGAGCAAGAATCAACTGCCGAAACGGGTGGTGGATGGTGCGGATGTCTATAGCCTGATTGGGGCAGATTCGCCGATGGAAGACCATATCGAAGGCAGATTAACCGCCACATTTTTGCCACAGCATAAAACCACCACCATCGAAGCGCCACTGGTAGGGGAGAGCCTATTTTTATATGTGACGGATGGCGAAGGTGTGGTGACGTATGATAGTCAAGAGATACCCCTACGCCAGTACGATGTGATTTTGGCGCGTCCCGATGTGAATCTGACACAAATTCGTGGCACATCCACAACCGATTTAGCCTTTTTGAATTTTTATCTACCCGAATTCATAGGCTAACGATGTTCCAAGTGGAACTCGCTTCAGGTGATTGAACGTGTCAGGCTAGATTAAGATTTTTGCATTTGCCAGCGTATGGGTTATAATTTCAATTGCTAGGCAATCTATCTATCATATAAAACATAAGACGGTAGGTGTATGATGGCAGAATTTGTAGGATTCGACCCTAACGTAGAGGTTTTGGGTATTACGATTAATGCGATTATCGGTAGTTTGGGAGAAGATTCAATCCCGATTTTGCAAAAGTATCATTTGTATCCAATTATTAATGATGCGTGGTATAATCAACAAGAATTTTTGAATGCCTTCAAAGAACTAGCAGAAGGGAATTTTTTGAATTTGGTGGCGATTGGCATGAGAATTCCAGATAATGCCGCTTGGCCCCCCAATGTGGTGACGGTACATGATGCGCTGGCTTCAATTGATGTTGCTTATCATATGAATCATCGTAATGGCGAGATTGGCAAATACGAATATACTCCAACCGGTCCCAACTCTGGCACGATGTTATGCGAAAATCCCTATCCCAGTGATTTTGATTACGGGCTGATTTATCGGACTGTGTAAAAATTCCGCGATCCATCTTCTACCAAGCTGATTGTCAAGCGAGATGAGAGCAAACCCAACCGTATCACGGGGGGCGAATCTTGTACCTATAACATTGAATGGTGATGACGGTCATGTCTTATCGAAGGCGAATTTATCGATATGGCTTCGCATGAAATCCAATTGATTTCATCATATTGCACCTTTATGCGCCATTGCATATGATTAATCCATCAAAAGGATATCCTTAAAAGAGGCATTATGGGCAAAACAATTGCAATCATTGGTGGTGGGATTTCGGGCATTGCCGCCGCAAATATCTTCCAAAAAAATGGTCATACTGTGACGATTTATGAAAAACATGACCGTATTGGCGGTGTTTGGGCGGTATCGTATCCACAAGTGCGTTTACAAAATTCGTGGCAACAATATGGATTAGCCGATTTTCCGTGGCCCTTTAAGCCCGATTTGCACCCCACGGCGGCGCAAATTTTACGCTATATGCAAGAAGCCGTGACACACTTAAACTTGGATGTCCGCACCTCGCATGAAGTTATCGCCATGCAAGAACGCCCTCATGGCTGGGATTTGCAAATTAGGCATCCACAAGGCACAGAACACGTTTCTGTAGATTATGTCGTCCTCGCATCGGGTCAATATACAGAAGGCAAATATCGTCCCCAATTCCCCGACCAAGACCGTTTTCAGGGGAAAATTGTCACAGAGCGCGATATTAAAGACCTCGATATCTTCACCAATAAGCGGGTTGCCGTTGTTGGCTTTGGCAAAAGTGCGCTGGATATGGCGACTTTCGCCGCAGAGCGTGGCGCACAGGTGCATCATATTTTCCGTGAAGCCCGTTGGACAATCCCGCCCAAAATTTTGGGGATTCATTATAGCATCCCCTTATTTGCCCGTTTTGGCTCGGTGATGATGACCAGTTGGGCGCATCCATCGGCGCTGGAACGGTTTTTGCATAAACGCTTATCGTTTGTTGTGGCTGGTTTTTGGAAGATGTTGGCGTTGGTGTTTGGGTTACAAATCCTCGCTAATGGCATCGGCAAAAGCGCAGAAGCCCGCAAACGATTGAGCATCGTCAAGCCGAAACACGCCTTGTTGCCCGATTTACGCTCTGCCATTGCCCTCGCGCCTCAATTTTATTATCGATATGTGACACAGGGTAAAATTCATCCTCATCAAAGTAAAATAGCCGGTTTTTCTGAAGACGGTATCCGCCTCGAAAATGGTGATGTGATTCCATGCGATATTGCTGTGCTATCGGTTGGCTCGCAAACACCCCAATTTCCGTTTGTGCCTGCTCCCTATCGGGATATGCTAGAGGCGCATGACGATGGGGTGCAACTGTATCGGCATTTGGTGCATCCACACATCCCCAATATGGGTTTTGCAGGATTTAATCATGGTTTCATGCACATCCCATCGGTAGAGATTGGCACGATCTGGTTGTGTGCGTTGCTAGAGGGCTATATCCAATTACCCAGTGTAGCAGAAATGGAAGCCAGTATTGAGCATGTGCGCCAATGGAAGCGCGATCATATCCGCTTTGAACCATCACGCTCGATGGCGGTCAATACGCGCTATCAACAATATCTCGATATTCTGCTCAAAGACCTCAAACTTAGCCCCTATCGTAAGGGGATAAACCTATTCGCAGAGGCATTTTTACGGTATAGCTCGCGGGATTATCGCAATGTGTTGACGGAATATCAGCAAAAATTGGCACAAAAACCGCGTTTAGAACCGATAGGTGTGGATACATAGACTGATGAAACAATTATTACGCTGGCTCGTTTTATTGGCGTTTGTTGTGGGTATGATGATGGCATTTGTGCCATTTCTGATACCCGATGTAGCGCGTGTATTTGACCCACTGATTTGTCCTAAACCAGATGAAAGCGTGACTATTACACAGGGTAGTTTCTCTGGTGGTGGCATTCGGATGGCTTTTCAGTGTGTTAATGCTGATGGTGTTGGCGTAGATGCGTGGATTGTGCCGTATGTGGTGTTTTTTTCTGCATGGTGTTGGTTGCCATTGTTACCAATTATTTTACTCACCATCATTACACGACGAAAGCCAGAGGCGCAACAATCATCTGATTTGCCTACATCCCTTTAAGATTATCGCCTTGCTAAGTCCGAATGAATTATCGAATCGCCTCATTAATGCCGATAATCACCTCAAAATCACTATCGGTATTTAACCCACCAATCGGTGTCATGATGAGGATATATTCGCCATCGGTAAGCACAGTATAACTGAAATACGAATTGAATCCACCGCCACTGTCATCATTTTCGATATAAAATTCGGTTTCTTTTACATTGGTGAGGAGGAGATACGTATCTAAATTGCCCCTGAGTGTGCCTGCATACACATTCAACACATCGCCCGCTTTCAGAAATAGGCGATATTCGGCTTCATCGTTGCTTTCATCCATCGTCCCGATGTAACGTTCCACGCCCCTAAATTGCACAGGTGGCTCGAAAAATGTCGCATCCCACACCTCGTCATGCGGTGTGATGGGCGAAAAAACGCCTTCGGTGACGCTGATTTTCCAGTTATCATACAAACATGGATCATTGTCTCTGCGCCGATTCAAACTGAGAATCATCAGATACGCATCTTCGTATGCGCTCAAATCGACTGTGCCTGCCGTCCCAACATAAAAAATATCGGCTTGTGCGCCACGAATCCCTACAATACTCATGAACAAATTCCCGCCCCAAATTTCGTAATGATACACGCCTAAATCGGCGATTTTCATGTAATCAATGCCCAATTCTTGCACCCCGTCACGGCGTGGACGATAATCGCCTATGCCGTTGATAATGCCCTCCACATAAACCCGTTCCATCGCTTCGGATGATTGGCTAAACAGGCGTAACAAATTACGGACCCCCATGCGGAATATGGCATTCGAGGCATCATCGCCCAACGATTCCAGCGCCAGATAAAAACTTTCCATGCCTTCATAATCGGCACGATAGCGCCAAAACACCTCATGTAATCGATGAGCGCCGTAATCTTTCACTAACGAATCAATCAGTAACCATTCGCCATAAATCCGTAATGGATGGTCATCGCCATCGTATCCCAGACACAAATCGGGATAGTACAGGTAGTCATCTAAATATTGCATGGCATCTTGATATTGCGGATAGACTTGTGTCTCTATCCATGTTGCGCCTGCTTCATCTAATCCGCGAAAGGTTTCGCCAAAATCGAAAGTGTGTTGGATATTATGATGGACTTCGTGCGCGATGGTGGTTTTCATCAACCCGATTGGATCGCTCGAAAATTGGTCAAATCTGTTGGTGATTTCTAAATGCCCATAGGTGGCATATTGCTCAACCGCGATAGAATAGGGGTTATCTCCAACGATATGATTCGGAATGGCAAAGCCGATAACCCCTTCTTCTAGCGCATGAATATATAAATCGAAGCGTTCATCACCGCCTTCACCACAATCGGGTGGGGGCAGGGGCCATCCCATATCATCGACTTGGATAGATAATGATTCTTCGAGGGTATTGGCGGCGATTTTGGCGATTTCGGTGGTGGTGGCATCGATGCCTGTGAGGGTATAATGCACGACAAAACGCGATGTGCCGATGCGTAAGTCATCACCACTCAACACAGGGCGTTGGCTCAATTCGGTGCGTGTGGTGCAATAAGCCGGTGGCAATGCCACTGCGGGGATAACATCACAATTCCCGAATAATCCCACCACATCCGACCGCACCCACCCCCCCGAAAAGGTGCGCCACCATACAAACCCGTCTGCCCCTGTGCGTTGACCTGTAATCATCACCTGAGCGCCGATTGCTAGTGTATCCACTTGGGCATACTCTGTCCCTGGTCCGCCACGGGTGTTGATGTTATTCGACCCAATCGGCGAGGCGAAACATCCACCATCTTGTGCCATTAAAGGCGTGGTGGGTGTGAATTCAAGGATATTCATCATCACCAGCAATAGAACAAAAAGTAAAATTCTCATCAAAAATGCCCTTTAGATGATATACAGACCTGCATTTAGACTATAATAGAGGTTATCATTTTGTGCAATGATTTGACACAAAAATAATCAACAACATATATTTTAGTTAGGCGCTATCCTCAAGAGGAGTTTTTGATGCTCAAATCCATTCAAAAAAATGTGACATGGTGGGCTGTTCTGCTGGCGGGCATTGTTGCGGGCATTGCCTTTTTTGTGGCGAATATTCTATTTTCAAACATCATTACGCCATCATTATTGTTACGTTACATCGCCTCGTTAGTCATGGGCAGTGATGTTCTGACTAATGGCAATTCGATGGTGCTTATTGTAGGGGGGATCGTCCATTTGGTGTTGTCGTTATTATTTGCCCTGGTGATTAGCATTGTCATCCACCGTTGGGGGTTGCTAGTCGGCATTATTGGAGGGGGCATTTTGGGATTATCGCTATATGCCATCAATTTGTATGCCCTAACTTTATTGTTCCCGTGGTTTTTTGCGATTAACACCCCATCATTGCTCATCAGTCATGTGATATTTGGTGCTGTAGCGGGTGGGGTTTATGAATTATTTGACCATTTTGATATGCCTTTGTTGAAAGGGATGGATGATAATGCGACCAACTAGAAGCATGGGCGGACTTGGTAGGACGATAGGTGGTAGCAATGCAGGCATGGGGATGCGCCTGATGATGGGTTTAGCGATGGCGGTTTTTGCACTCATCACCTATTTGGGGTCACAAGAATTTAACCCTGTCACGGGCGAAAATCAATTCGTCAGCATGACTGAACAACAAGAAATCGCGCTGGGGTTACAATCTGCACCACAAATGATCCGTGAATTTGGCGGGTTGTATCGAGATGACCAAGTACAAGCCGCCATTGATGCCATCGGTAGGCGCTTGGTGAATAATAGCATCGCTGCGAATACCCGTTGGCGCTTTGAATTTCATGTCTTAGCCGATTCCAGCACCATTAACGCTTTTGCTTTACCGGGTGGGCAAATTTTTATCACCGTTGGTTTGTTATCTCAATTAGAGACCGAAGATGAAGTGGCGGGTGTGTTGGCACACGAAATTGTGCATGTGTTGGCACGCCATAGCGCCCAACGAATCGCCAAAAACGAACTCGCCAATGGCATTGTCGGGGCGGTCACGATTGCCTCTGGTGATGCGTCCACATCTCAAGTCGCCGCGATGGTATCTCAATTCATTCAGATGAGTTACGGGCGCGAGGATGAATTGCAATCTGATGCAATAGGTGTTTGTTTGATGATTGATGCGGGATACGCCCCCGAGGGCATGATTCGCGTGATGCAAGTATTGGCACAAGTGGGTGGCGGAAGCCGTCAACCAGAATTTTTTAGCTCGCATCCGAACCCCGAAAATCGGATTCAATCCATCCAAAACGCGATTGCCAATGCGTCTACCGACTGCCCAAGATAAATTTTCTGGATAGGTGATTTTATGACCACACCCGAAACTCGCGCTCAACAACTTCGGCAAATGCTCAACGAACATAGTTATCGCTACTATGTTCTCAATGCGCCGACCATTACCGATGCCGAATATGATATTTTGTATCGTGAATTGGTGGCGCTCGAAACAGACCACCCCCATCTCATTACGCCCGATTCGCCGACACAACGGGCGGGGAGCGACCTGACCGAAGATTTCCCTAAGATAGAACACCCCGCGCCGATCCTGAGTTTGGCGAATGGTTTTTCTGAGGATGATTTACGCGCATGGGAAGAGCGTAACCTCAAATTGTTGCCTAGTGGAACACAACTTGCCTATATGTTAGAACCCAAACTCGATGGTCTGACGGTTGTCATCCATTACGAAAATGGTGTGTTGGTCAAAGCCGCCACCCGCGGAAACGGCAGGGTGGGGGATGATGTGACCGCCAATGTCCGTACGATTCGCACCGTGCCGTTACGCATCCCCGCCACAGGCGATAAAGCCCCACCACGTTATTTGGTGGTACGGGGTGAGGTGCTTTTCCTCAAGCACGATTTTACCGCGCTCAATAACCGCCAACGCGAAGCCGAATTGCCCCTGTATGTCAATGCACGTAACACCGCATCTGGCACGCTCAAACAAAAAGATTCGCGCATCACCGCCTCGCGCCCGTTGACGTGTTACTTATACGACATCGTAGACATCAGCGCCGATGATACACAGGGCAATCCAATTACACTCAGCACCCAACAAGCCATGTTGGATTACATGCGGGATATGGGATTTTTTATCCCACCTGAATCCCACTTGTATCCCACGCTTTCCCACATTATCCAACAAATTCCCACATGGCTCGAAAAACGTCATGCGTTGGATTTTGAGATAGACGGGTTGGTCATCAAAGTGAATGACCGCAAAATAGATGCTGAACTTGGCATAGTTGGCAAAGACCCCCGCGGGGCAATTGCTTATAAATTCCCCGCAGAAGAAGCCACCACCACCTTAAAAGGGGTGATCGCAAATATCGGGCGCACAGGCAAACTGACCCCCACCGCCTCGCTAGAACCCGTTTTTGTCGGCGGGGTGACGGTCAGCAATGCCACCCTACACAATTATAAATTTATCGCCGAACTGGATGTGCGTCTGGGGGATAAAGTGGTCATTAAGCGGTCTGGTGATGTGATTCCGTATGTCATCGGACCCGTCCCCGATTTGCGCGATGGCACAGAACAACCCATTTTACCGCCCAACCATTGCCCAGTTTGCAATACGCCGATTATCCAACCCGAAGGTGCGGTTGACCATTTTTGTCCAAATACCACCTGCCCAGAACGGGTTTATCGGAGCATTGAATTTTTCGTCTCACGCGGGGCGATGGATATTGAAGGCATGGGTGGGCAGACGGTTAAGCAACTTATCGAAGCCGGATTTATTCACGATGAAGCCGATATTTTCACGCTCAAAGCCGATGACCTGCTTACGCTAGAAGGTTTCGGACAGAAAAAAGTGGATAACTTGCTCGCATCCATCGAAAAAGCCAAATCTCGTCCATTGGCGCAATTGCTGGCTTCGTTGGGGATCGATGGCGTGGGTAGTACCGTTGCCCAATCGTTAGCCGATAAATTTCGCTCACTCCGCGCCTTGATGGATGCTGATGCCGATGCGATTCAAGAAATAGACGGCATTGGTGATGTCCTCGCAGAAAATATCGTGGCGTGGTTCAACGATGACCATCATCAACGCCTCATCGAAAAGATGAGTGCTGCAGGGGTTAATATGCAAGCAGGCGAAAAAGTCGTGTTGAGCAATTCGCTGGCGGGCAAGACCTTCGTCCTCACAGGCACATTACCCACGTTATCCCGCGAACAGGCGACAGAACTCATCGAATCGCACGGCGGAAAAGTGAGCAGTAGCGTGAGCAAAAAGACTAGTTTTGTGCTGATGGGCGATTCTCCGGGTAGCAAAGCCGAAAAAGCCGCCCAACTGGGTGTGCCGATTATTGACGAGCAAGCCTTTTTGCAGATGTTGGAATAAGTATTGTGTTATCATAGACGGCATGTAGGGGCATGATATGACATGCCTTCTACAAATTATACCTACAGAAGAGGATTATATCCCATGTCAAAACATGTATTTCATCCACCTATTGGTGAAAAAGTGTCGCTCGCCGATTATGACCCCGAATATGCTGAAGGCGATAAAAAACGCGCCCAAAAAGAACTAGCCACCCTCCATGCACGACTTTTTGAGTTACAAGAACGGTTATATGCCGAAAATAAACAATCTCTGCTCATCATCTTACAAGCGATGGATGCGGCTGGCAAAGATAGCACCATCCGTAAGGTGTTTGAGGGGATAAATCCACAGGGTGTACAGGTATCGAGTTTCAAAGCGCCGACCGAAATCGAACTCGCGCACGATTTTTTATGGCGGATTCATCAGCGTGTGCCTGCCAAAGGCATGATTGGCGTGTTCAATCGCAGTCATTACGAAGATGTGTTGATTGTACGTGTGAATAATCTCGTCCCCGAAGAGGTGTGGCGCAAACGCTACGCGCATATCAATCATTTTGAGCGTCTCTTGGCGGATAGTGGCACGCATATCCTCAAGTTTTACCTCAATATCAGCAAAGCTGAGCAGAAAAAGCAACTGCAAGAACGGCTCGATGACCCCACCAAACACTGGAAATTTTCGGTGGGGGATTTGCCCGTCCGCAACCAATGGGATGATTATATGCGGGCGTTTGAGGATGTATTCACCCAATGCAATACCGATTATGCCCCATGGTATATCATACCGGGCAATACGCGCTGGTATCGCACCTTGACCATCACCAAAATTATTGTCGAGACGCTCGAAAAGATGAATCCGCAATATCCAAAGCCCGAAGAAGGGGTAGATAAAGTGGTCATACCCGATTAGAGGCTTGTACAGCACGACGGGCGGCATCTAATACGCGCCCTGTGGTGATGTCGCGCACACACGGATGAAATTCTGGGGCATCATTGCCCCAATCCAACACCCGACACGGACGACAACCGATGTCGCTGGTGATGATATAATGTTGCTCACGCTTCCCCCATGGGGCGAATTCGAGCGGATCGGCGGGACCGAATAGACTGACGGTCGGCGTTTTGACGGCGGCGGCGAGGTGCATCGGTCCGCTATCGGGTCCGATGACGACCAACGCCCGCGCATATAACGCCGCTAATTGCCCAATTTCGGTGTTGCCTGCCATCACACAGGCGCTATTTTTCATCTGATTGATGATGTTGCGTATCATCGGCAATTCATGTCCGCCCCCTGTGAACACTACCGTACAATCTAATTGTTCGCTGAGGGTATCTGCCACATGCGCCCAATGCGCCTCATCCCACCGTTTGACCCACGTCCCCGCGCCTGGATGAATACATAAGAACCGTCTGTTGGGTGATATACCACAATCGGTTAAATACTCATCTATAAATTGGCTATCGGCTTCGTCTAGTGGATAGTCGTAGTGGATATTGTCGGATGCGATTTCGCCCGTCCAGCGTTCTACGAGGCGTAAATTTTGCAAAATGGCATGGTGATGATGATGCACCAACGGGTGCGTTAAAAATGGGCGCACATCACGGGTGGCGTATCCAATGCGTTCTGGGATGCCCGCCAAAAATGCCACCAATGCGCCCCACCAATGGTCTGGACGTAGGATGACGGCGCTGGTGTATCCCACTTGGCGCAATTGACGGGCGGTTTTAAGCGCCAATTGATACGGCGATAACGCCCCTTTGCCTTCGCCATTGCGCGAAAATCCGGGAAAGTTGATCGTCAGAACGGTGTCGATATGGGGTATATTTGCCAACACGCCCGCCGACCATCCGCCGACTAGAGCGTGAATTTCGGCATGGGGTTTCGCCTGTTTGAGGGCGTGAATAGCGGGCAATGTGAGCAACATATCGCCCACATGGTCGGGGCGGATGAGCAGAATCCGTTCTTGTTCGGGCGGTTTTTGCCGTAAAATTGGCGCAAGCCGTACCCCGCGCAACAACCAATGGCGCACACGATGTTTGAGTGGCGTAGCATGAAAGGCTTCTGCCATTGCACGATTGCGTATCACAAGGGCTTCTTTATCCATCAATTCACCTTCAATCCCAACCGCGTATAAATTGCCAGTATGTCTGGCAAAATGGCAGACCAATCATACGTTGTTGCTACATGATTCTTTGCGGATGCGCCCATTGTCGTGCGTTTTTCTGGATTATCCAACAAATTGACGATGTGTTGCGCCATATCAGACGGTGTATCGGCGAGTATCAACCCCGATTTTACCTTTTCGCTCAAGCCACTGGCGGCAATTGGGGTACAGATAATCGCGCAACCGCACGCCATCGCTTCGAGCAATTTGAGCCGTGTTCCGCTACCCATCCGCAACGGCGCGATATACACATCTGCTTCGTATAAATACGGCAACACGCTATTGACTTTACCCGTGATGGTGATATTGGGGTGATTTTTGAACCCCTCCAGACGGGCATGAGGTTGTTGACCGACGATATACAGGTGAACATCCGCTATTTTTTGTTGGATGAGGGGCAAAATGTCCTCCACGAACCACACCATCGCGTCTACATTGGGGCGATAATCCATTTTACCTGTGAATACCAGCGCGGGATGTGATAACCCTATAAGTGTGGGATTTTGTGCGTAGTGATTCACCCATATCCCACTGGATACGACATGGATTTTATCGGTACTACTCAACGGACGCAATAACACTGCGTCCTCTTCAGATACGGCGATGACCGCATCCGCCAACGCGCACAGGTGTTTTTCGTAACGTTTAATCCGCCCAATTTGCAGATACGAATAAATTGCCATCGGCAAGCGTTTGGGATTTTGGCGATCTATCTCGAAAATATTGCGTTGGAGCATGTATTCAGCGTTGAATGTGTCGAATATCAATTTCGCCGATGGTTGATGATGCTTGGCAATCGGCAAATAGCACCCCGCTTCGATACCTTCAAATTGGATGAGATCGTACCGATAACTCGATAATAGGCTTATCAATTTTTGCGCGAATAAATCGCTATACAGGCGTTTGGATATATCGGCTTGGCGTGTGAATAACAATGTTTTTAATCTATCCCACTTGCTCCGATGCGGTGTGCGGATGGTGTGAATGGTGATGCCCAAATTTGCGGGTATATCGCCCTCATGAAAACATAATAAGGTGATGCGATGCCCTGCGAGCCGTAGCCCTTCGATGATGCCATGAGCGCGAATTGCGCCCCCAGTATTAGGTGGATAGGGTAATGATGTTGTGATGAATAAAATGTCCATGTGGGCTACTATAGCATATTTTGATAGACCGACCAAGCGATTTTTGCCGAGCGATGCCATGTGAAATCTTGAGCGCGTGTGATGCCTTTCGAGATGACCGATTCGCGCCATGTGCTATCGCCTAATGCCTGTACCAGCGCGTGATAAATGGTTTCTGGTTGTTCTGGATTTATCAACAAGCCACACTCCCCGACCACTTCGGGCAATGATGAATTATCGCTGACAATCACCGGTGTGCCACATGCCATCGCTTCGAGCGCGGGCAATCCAAATCCCTCATAAAAACTAGGTAACACCAACACACTTGCATTGGCATACACCGCAGGGAGCGCATCATCGCCTATATCATCGCGCCAGATAATCGGCTTGCCCTGTGCTTGTAATTGGCGAATACGCGCTAGGGTCTCATCAAATAACCAACCCGTTTTTCCAACCAATACCAACGGCGGGGCATCTTTCAACATGAGATACGCATCCAACAAGGCGGGGATATTTTTGCGCGGTTCAAGCGTGCCGACATGCAAAATGTAACCATGTGGCAAATTCAATTTTTCGCGCCATGCTGTTTTATCACCTGTCGATAAGGGTTTGAATGACGCATCGATACCATTCGGCTGTACCGTGATTTTATTTTCGGATACGCCTAACATCGTGATTAAATCGTGCTTGGTGGCGTGGCTCACTGATAAAATATGGTCGGCATGACGCACTGCATAGCCGATTTGGTCATGATAATATCGCGCAGAGGCTTTATCTTTATGTTGTGGATAGTGTAAAAAGGTCAGGTCATGCACCGTGATAATGTGCCACTTGCCACCTCGAAACGGGGGGATAAAATCGGGGCTATGCCAAATGTGTAGCCGATGACGGAGCAATTCGGCGGTGAGGGCGCTCCGTTCTAGCCGATGATGGGGCGGGGTGAATAACCGCGATGACCGAAACGGCGTATTTAACGGGTTAGCATCTTTGCGATGATAAAATACGCGCATCGCATCGGGCGGGGCGAAATCGGCGAGGGCTAAAATCACTTGTCGGGTATAGGTGCTAATGCCACCTGTGCGATAAGCGAGTAAACGGGCATCAATCCCAATCATACAACATCCAGTCGTTCAAAATCCGCGCAATCGTCCCATTATCCAATAAATTTTTGAGCGCGTCATTGGTGACGATGAACGATTTTTCCCTGTCCATCCGCACCGCGATTGTATACGGTTTGGCGGTGATATAGACCACATGCACATCCCAATCGGGATACTCACGCCGATACAATCCCAATGTGGTCGCATCCACCAACGCCGCCCGCGCCATATCCAAGCGTACCGCATCGAGCGCATAGTCGGGCAATTCGTAGGGCATTTTATCAAACGGACGCACCCGCCGTGACCATGCCCGAATAATCTCATCGGCATACGCGCCAAATTCATAGGCAATTGCCCCGCCTTCCAGTTGTGACCAATCGTTAATCGGCATATCGGCATTGCTGACCATCACCAAGCCGTCATTAAAATACGGCAGGCTATAACGGACTTCTGAGCGCATGATGTCTTCGGGTTGTAACGCCGAAATAATCAGGTCTACGCGGTCATGTTTGAGCGCATCATACAGCGCATCAATGCCCAACGGCACAAACTCAACGGGCAAGCCGATTGCCTCGCCCAATGCCCGCCCAATCTGAATATCAATCCCCACCAATTCCCCATCGATGTCTTGCGAATAAGGCGGATAGCTCGATTCGGTGGCGATTCGTATCACCCCATGCGGAAAAGCAGGGGTGATATACGGTGGGTTGATAAGCGGGATGACAACCAGCGCAATCACGGCGATAATCACCCCGATAACGATTATTCTTCGGGTGGATCGAGCCATAATATCCTCTCGGTATCAAACCCGCGGGCGTAGGCTTGTATCGCATAATAAATCGGCTTGATTTGAAAAAACGGCGTGACCAAGGTGAAATTATCGCGGTGGGTATTGCGTGGTATCGGATGCCGAAATATCCACAAGCATAGCGTTTCTGCCCAATCCCAATTTTCGACAATCTGAAACGCCGATAGGGTATAGGCGATACGTTGAGATGGTCTTACGCCTTGCGTCCAACGCGGGTTATCGTTCCAACCGCTTTCGGTGATATAAACAGGCTTATTTTCGTCACCATATTCGATCATCACCTCGCGCAATAATTCCGCCCGCCGAAAATTGAGTTGGCGCGGGTTGGGTGAGGCATCGGGTGGGGTCGTGAAGCCGTAGGTATGGATGGCGAGCGCATCGAAGTAATCTTTTGCGCCCAGTTCATACATGCCTTGTAGATAGAGCAAATCATTTAACCCGTTGGGACTGCCTACGGGTTCTAGTGTTGGCGCAAGCGCACCCGCCAAAATGGTGATATTCGGGTTGGCTTGATGGAGTGGTTCGTAAACCATCTGCAACATATCCACATACCGTTTCGGGTCGGTGGACAAAAATCCCCATTCAAACGCCAAATTCGGCTCATTCCAGATGATGATATGGTCAATTCTGCCCGCGTAACGCGCCGCAAAATCGGCAACGAATTCGGCGAAATGGGGCAATCCGTCTTCATCTATATAATTAAAGGTGGTATCTTTCGGACGCGCCCAATCGGGGACGAGTCCCATTCGGGCGATGATTTTCACCCCCTGATTTTCGGCATGTTTGAGGATGAGGTCTGGTTGTCCCCAATCATACACATCAGGTGTGCGTTCAATGTATGCCCACGGGAAAAATTCGACAATGGTCGGTGCGCCCATCTCGCGGATGAGTTGCAGGCTCATCTGAATGGATGATTCGGGTGGTTCATGGATTAAATCGGTATGCACACACACTTTAGGTTTATCGGTGATGACCTGTCGGGGTGGGTTTTCGAGCATCACACGCAGGCGTGGCGCACTGAGTTGTGATAGCACCACGATGAGGATAACCCCGCGTACTATCCAACGCCATTGGCGGATTAGGGTTGCGAAAACGCTCCGTAAGTTCATCATAGCGGATGATGATAATCGTGTTTATCTCAATTGGCAACGGATAAGAATCAAAAAAGCGCCGTTGGGCGCTTAATTTTTTTGCCCCCACCAAGACTCGAACTTGGGCTTCTGCCTCCGGAGGGCAACGCTCTATCCACTGAGCTATGGGGGCATAACATCTTTATCATACCAATTTTTACGCCAGATGTGAAGCCCCCTATTTTATTGTGGCGGGAGCATGGCATCGGGCAAATCAAACGCGCCGACCCGCCCGTGATATAGCACACCCGCGAATTCACCACTCACCACGCGCTGATTTGCGATTTCGCGCCATTGCAAGGCACTTTCGGTATCGCCAGCGCGTTCTGCAATCATCGCTCGCAATAACGGGAGCGATTCGTATTGGGTGATGAGCAACGTGGCGTAATTCAGGTCACGAGTCACATCTTCGCCGAGCGCCAATCTCGCCCGTGCGCGTCCTGCATAATAATCGCCTTCGCGTGGGTTAATAGCGATTGCCCGCGAAAACGCCTCAATTGCCTTCTGCGGATTCTTTTCAACCGATAGGGCATATTCCCCCACCACCCACCATTCAGGCGCAGTTTGTGGATTTTGGGGTACAAAATTCTCGCGCTCATCAGGAAAATAGTGCGTCACCAATGGATAGACCGATAATAGTTGGCTGGCTTTATAAATTTCGATGTATCGGCGTACGGCTTCACGGCGTAAATCTGTCTCAGACCAAAATTCAGATGGAGGTAAATAACCCTTCTCACCAATCAAAAATCGAACCCCCAATGTGTAATGTTCGATGATGGTTTCGTCATCCAACACACCATACATCTCGCCGAGTCGGGCGATATTGAAATTCACGAGTGTGTTAGGATTAATCGCTTTGGCGGTGAATAGTGCCTCTAATGCCTTATCATAATCACCGCCTTGTTCGTATAAATAGGCGAGATTCATCCAACCGACATCCCATGTCGGTTCTAAGACGAGGGCTTGTTGATAATCACCCACATTTTTTGTGAGATTGGCAATTTGTAGGCTGTATAAATTCAATCCTGGATCGAGCGATTGCGCGGTTTGAGCGTGAATCAGGGCTTGATCGTCATCGCGCCAGCTATTCAGATAGGCGATATAGGCACGGTCTGTCTGAAAGAAGAATATGCCATACCCGATGACAATCACCAACCCCGCCAGAGCCGGTAATTTTGACCCGTTGGGTTGGTCGGATAAAACGGTTTTATGCCCAACGATGCTATACGCCAAGAGCAAAACGATGAGCGAGACCAACGGCGTGGTGCTGAATACATCCACCATGCTATGCGCCGCAACGCCCAACAATGCGCCGATGACGGCTTCATGACGGATTTTTCGGGCGCGTGTTTCTTGCGCCTTCCAAACGCGCCACCACGTTATCAACAATATCCCTGCCAACCAAATCGCTACACCGACACCCAAAAATCCGGTCTCGGAGGCGCTATTCAGATATAAATTATGGGCAGATGCCAAGCGGTCACGCGCCAATTCGGGTGTGCGATATTCCCGAAATATGCGCCCATAATTGCCGACCCCAACCCCGATAATCGGGTTATCCAGCGTGATTTCGATTGCACTCCGATACATATCGAGGCGTATCTCATCGCCACTGCTACGCGCTTGGCTGATGGTGAATATCAACACAGCCCCGACACCGCCTACGATAGTTAATGGGATAAGCCATTTTCGGATGGATGCGCGTTTATCATCGCCTAAAATTCGCATGGCAAAAAATGCGCCAAGTCCAATCCCAAGCGAGAGTAATCCACCCCGCGAAAAGGTCAATAATAAAATGATGATTAATACCCCCGCAATCATCCAAAGGGCTTGACGATAATCGCGCCTGCGGACAGTTAAAGCCCAACCGATGACCAGCATAATCAACGGCGCGACATATCCCGCCAATAGCGTGCTGATATTCATTGCCAATGCGAGGCGAATCGGTTCTATGGGGATAAGTTGCAGGCTTGCCCAACCGATTTGGGTATTGGGGGTGATGCCCAATCCAAAATACCACGAAGCAATTTCGATGACCGAAAATAAGATGACCACTGCGCCCATGATGAATTGCGTTTCGATAACCAAGCGCCCGCGTCCACGCTGGAACAAATCCACCAGCACAAAAAAAATAGTGATGTGCAAAAATATAAACCATAAACTCTCGATGGAATTGCGTGGTTCATGTCCGAACATCGCCGAGAGTACCCAGACCATGCCCATTGCCAGTAGGGGCGTGTTCAGAGGGGTATAGGGCAGACCATCACGGCGAAATTTGCGATAATACCACAGCGCCATCAAAACCGTCATCAGGGCATGATGAAATAGGCGTATGGGCAATACGAAGGTATAATATGCGCTTCCGCCGATGAAAATCAGATAAAAAGCCAAAAAAACGAAGGTCAATCGTTGGGAACGCATGAGGCAATCATCCCGTTTTGAGTTAAAATAGAATCCTGATTATATACCATTCTTTTGGTACTATTATCACTTGCAAAAATTGGATGTGAAGGATTAGTTTTGTGAACGCAAAAATTAGTGTGTTATTGGGTGTATGTGCTGTCTTTTTGGTTGGATGCGCTGGTGCATCGACACAAGATATGACCGCCACAGTGATCGCCAATGAAGTCATGTTGGCAGAAGAACTGGCTACCCTGAATAGCGCCTCGTTTCTGCAACGTACCCAAGTCGTTCAGACTGTCACCGTCAAAGAGACTGAACTCGCCCAAATTGTCAGTTATAATCAAATAATCGGCGCGACATTGGCGGTTGGGTCTACACCGACCCATGTTTTACAATTGGGCATCGCTCAACCTGACCGCGATGTCGAAAAATATGCCGAATTTATGTCTGGGCGCAATGTGAATCCGACATTGGCGGGGAGTATTGCCCCCACACCCGATATGATGATGAATAACATCAATGCGATGGAAAATCGCAATACCACCGACATGATAACCAATACAGGTCAACTTATCCGTTTGGGCGTGGCGAGTCGGGTAGATCCTGCTACCGATTGCCCGCTTGATGTGAATACCACATTCTCATCCGATGTATCGCAATTGTATGTCGTGATGCGGACGAATAATTTGCCCATGGGGTCGCCATTGGCGGTCATATGGTATTATGGTGAAGAAATCCGTGTACGAGATACATGGGTCACACCACGCGAATTTGATGGGGTGTGTATCTGGTTTATTTTAGAACGTGACCGAACCGATTTCACGGCGGGCGAGTGGTCGGTGCAACTATTTGCGAATAGCCAACCGATAGAAGACCGTCTGCGCTTTACATTAACGAATTGATTTGTCTGATACAACACGCGGAGCAACTTGTGAAACGTATTCATTGGCTTATTATCGGCATTTTTATCTGCGCCCTTATAGGGGTGTTCGTCACCTCAAACAACGGCATCATCGCCCAAGAAGAAGCAACACCTACCCTAAATTATAGTTATATCATCGTAGAAGCGGCGCGGGTGCGTGCCGCGCCATCCGAGACTTCGCTCTCGATTGGCACATTGCTCAGAAATGCACCCCTCACACCCTATAATCGAGATGAATCAGGCAATTGGGTCTTGGTGGAGTATGCCAATAGCTTTGGTTGGATACGGCGCGATTTAGCCGTTTGGGTCGAAAATATTGATGCCTTGCCGATTTTGACTGCCGATAGTTTAACGCCAACGCCCGCCCCACGCACACCATCCGCAACTCCGCGCTTGGTCACATTAACGCCTGTTGGCAGTTATGTGATTGCGCGTGTGAATGTATATGTTCGCACGGGACCAGGATTGAGTTTCACCCCGTTGGGCATTTTGCGACCGGGTGATGTTGTCGAACCCGTGAATATAGATGAAACAGGTACATGGGTACTCATTCGTTTTTCGTTTAATCAAAGAAATGATGAGGATGATACCGCCCCGACACGAGTAATTGACGGATTTGGTTGGGTGGCGCGGAATGTCGTCCTGTGGACGGTCGATGTATCTGAATTGCCGATTTTATTCGATGATGCGCTCACGCCAACATTAACATTTACCCCGTCCTATACGCCCAGCCCCACCCCAACAGCAACCGCTACCGAGACAGCAACCGTTACCCCAACGGCAACGGCTACGAATACCAGCACGCCGACTATTACACCTAGCTCAACGGCAACGAATACCGATATACCGACAGAAACACCGTCCCCAACGGTGACGAATACCGGTATTCCCACCGAAACGCCATCGCCAACGGCGACCAATACTGATAGTCCAACGGAAACACCATCGCCAACGATGACGAATACCGATACTCCCACTGAAGCGCTGACAATAGAGACAACTGCAGAGATGCCGTTGGTGGTCAATACAGAAACGCCTGTACGCACGGCATTATTGCCGTCCACCCCAACCAATACCGATATTCCCATCGAAACACCCACGTTATCGGGGCAGGCAACAGCCATCAATGAAACACAACCCCCGTCTGTCGTTGGCACAGAGGTGATTGGCTTGTTGTTGGCATCAGAAACACCGACACCCGAAGCCACATCCGAAGTGATTGTTGCTCAAAATCCAACCGAGAACCCGCTCACATCTATCACGGTTGATGAAGCGCCTGCCCCATCAGCAAACATCCCATTAGAGGCGATTTTGGCGGGCATCGCATTATTCATCATTCTGATGTACGTATTGTTGGTATGGCGCGGACAATCCGCCGTAGACCGATACGCCAAAGGATTTATCATCGAAAAATGTCCGGTATGCCGTGTCGGAAACCTTGAAGTCGAGACGCGCACCGTCCGTATTTTAGGCATCCCGCGCCCGCGTCGTACCATTCGGTGCGATAATTGTCGCTCGTTATTGCGTGAGACAGGCGCAAAACGCTGGCGCTATGCGGTGGATAAATTAGCCAATATCGCCATGTATGATCGTTATAATGGGCTAGAAGTGGATGAACGGGTGTTGCAAAAATTAGCGCAAAGCCCGATTCAAGAGGATTAACACATGTCGTTATTGGTGGAATGTATCCCCAATTTTAGTGAGGGACGGCGAAAATGGGTGATTGACGCGATTGTATCGGCAATTCGTCAAGCGGATGTGCATATTTTGGATGTGAGCAGTGATACCGACCATAATCGCACGGTGGTGACATTCATTGGCACACCATCGGCGGTTGAGGATGGCGCGTTTTGGGGCATCGCGGAGGCGAAAAAGCATATCCGTTTGGATGAGCATGATGGCGTGCATCCGCGTATTGGGGCGGCGGATGTCGTCCCGTTTGTGCCGTTGCGTGGTGCGACCATGACCGATTGTGTGCAGATTGCCCATCGTTTGGGTGTGCGCGTGGCGGATGAATTGAATTTACCTGTGTATTTTTATGAATACGCGGCAAAAATCCCCGCACGGCGCAATTTAGCAGAAGTCCGCCGTCATCCGTATGAACAACTCAAATCCACCATCCAAACTGACCCCACGCGCTTGCCCGATTTAGGCGAGCCGATACTCAGTTCGGCGGGGGCGGTGACGATTGGCGCACGCGACCCGCTCATCGCCTTTAATGCCTATCTGGATACGGATAATGTCGAGATTGCCAAAGCGATTGCTTCTGTAGTGCGCGAATCGGGTGGGGGATTGCCGTATCTAAAGGCGCTTGGTTTATTGGTACATGGGCGGGCGCAAGTTTCGATGAATATCACCGATTTTCGCAAAACACCTCTCCATACGATTTTAGAGGCGGTGCGCGAGGAGGCAAAAAAACACGGCGCGATAGTTACACATACCGAATTGGTGGGTCTTATCCCTCAATCGGCATTGATTCACAGCGCCCTGATGTATTTAGGATTGCCCACCGAAACGGCATCCCGTTTATTAGAGACCCGCGTGGGCGATGTCACAGGAGATTATCGTGAAATTGTATTTGAATGATGCGTTGCGTAGGATGTCGATTGGTATTCGTGATATTTTTTGTGGCGGATATATGCGGCTAAAGCCTCTAATCCGCCAGGACAATATGGGTACGGATTGTAGGGGCGGATTAGCGTCAGCGTATATCCGCCCGAATAATCACCTCTCCAAATTTTTAATGTTGATATTCATTTCTATGATGATTGTATCTGCCTGCTCCAGCCCCGATGACCCGCAAGCTGTTCCTATCACATTGCCACCGACCGAATCGGTGCAAATTTTAGCTGATTTGCCCACCGTTGCCGCGCCAACGCGCACCCCCACATCCACGCCGACAGCGACCCTCACGCCGACAATGACCTTCACGCCAACGGCGACATTTACACCGACAGCGACCTTCACACCGACCAGTACATTTACTCCAACGTCAACTTTTACACCCACATTTACGCCGACCCCGCAACTGTTCACCGATCATTATTTATTCGCCCGTCCGATTCCATCGGGTGTTGGGGGTAGTGATGAACTCGACCGCACGTATGCCTATGGTGATACGCAACTCGGCAATTTAGAGGTGCATCTAGGGGCAGATTTCGCCAATCCCAGAGGCACACCCGTTTTAGCAATCGGCGCGGGCGAAGTGATTTATGCGGGTGATGATTTCACCACGCTGGTCGGACCCAGCTATAATTATTATGGCAATGTGATTATCATCGCGCATGGGATTCAACCCCCCGCATGGCAACCGACCTATAGCTTATACGGGCATTTAGATCGCATTGAGGTGTTCGCGGGGCAACAAGTCCAGACGGGTGATAGAATCGGCGTGGTTGGGGCGGCGGGTATCGCCTATGGCGCTCATCTGCACCTCGAAATTCGGGTTGGGGATGACCCGTATGATTACCTTTTGACACGCAACCCCGATTTATACATCTTCCCCAAAGCAGGTACGGGGATGGTTGTCGGACGTGTGACCGATTTTGAGGGGAATTACATGCAAAATATCCCTGTGCGCTTACGGCGGGCAGGTGCAGATAATACCATCGAATATTATGCCTATACCTACGCGGGTGATAGAGTCAATAGTGCCGAAGCGTGGGGTGAAAATTTTACACGCGGTGAATTGCGGACGGGTGAATACGAAATTTTCGTCAGCACGTTATTTGGACGGGTGTTGTTCCGCCAAAATATCACCATCACCGCCGATAATGCCGTTTGGGTGGATATTCAAATCCCACGCGGGGAACGATTTATCCCTGGAAGTACACCTGTGCCGTGATGAGAAAATTGGGATGGATGTGAAACATTAGGGACGATATACGTAATCGTCCCGTACGAGTCACGAAAATTTTGGCGGTGGTAGG
>DAOTVP010000089.1:0-19429 GCA_034436155.1 Anaerolineae bacterium | reverse complement strand
CGCTCATCAGCATCACGGTAGAGGTATTGGGCATCTCGGCGGATGGTGGCTGGTATGCCGTACCGTATCAAGATGGAATAGGGTGGGTGCAGAAAAATAGTAATGCCACACTGAATGGTGATGAGAGCCAATTGCTTGTCATCACGCCGTAAAAATGTGCTATAATAATCTGAGGATAGGACAGGCGTTCAGTGAGATGGATAGGCTATGGCGATTTCGGTCATCCGTGTGTTAATCATCAACAAACATCTCCCCGCATTGTTGGGGATGAAGCAGGCATTGGAACGGACAGGTGAATTCGAGGTGTCATCTTTCACGACACCTGATGCGGGTTTAGAGTTATTGCGAATACGCCCGCACGATATTGCCATCATTGAGTTTGGATTGCCCAGCATGAACGGGCAAGAAATCGTCTCGCGGATTCGGGCAATCGCGCCCAATATCCGCCTGTTGGCATCGCCTCACATGCCCAATGTCATGATGATGGCGCGTCAATTGGATTTAGACGGCGTGGTGGATATTCCTATGCCGTTGCGCGATTTGTTGCCCATCCTCAAAAAATTGTTGAATATCGATACCTTGCCCGATACCGCCGAAGCCCCTCGTTTAGATGAATCGGATACGCTCGAAATGGCGTTGCCACCCAACCCCATGAATGATGTGCTGACCAAAATGGGCAATGGCACGCTGTTGCTGAACACCGATGAGCAATCCCAATCGGTAGAAGTCGTCCTCAAGGGCGATATGGCGGAATTGCACGAGAATCCGCATGATGATTTGCTCTTCAAGCAACTCGCCGCCGAAGAACCGCCCATGCCGACGCTCGAAGAAATTGGCACGGTCGCCGATTTGCGCGATGTGGTGGGGCAGGTGGATTTGGCGCGGGTCGGCGTTGTCATGCAAGAGGCGATGACCCCCTACATGCCCTTACTATCCAGTGGTGAAATATCCAACCAAGCCACCGAACATATCCCCGCGCAATTCATTCTGCGCGAGACATCGGATGATAGCCAGTCGCTTCAGCAAGCCATTCATAAATTGATAAATACGCTCGCCAGTGACGAAAATCGTCAGAAATTGCCGTTTGGCTGGGAACAAAATCTCGAAAAATACATCCGTGAACCCGATTTTTTGAGCATCGTCCTCGACCCGAATTCGGATGTGTCGCATCTAACAACCGATGTGCATAACAGCGCCGATGTGGTGAGCAATCCGCACGATCTCGAAACGGATGTGTATCCCAAAGAATACATCCCGCCCAAACCGACCACGTTGCCAAATCAGAAGAAACAGTCGGAAGATGTCGCGCCACCGCCACCCCTGTCTGCGATAGAACCAGCGTCTTTGTCTGCGGATGATGACACGCCGATGGTACAATCGCCGTTGGCACAATTGGCGCTCGTCCTCACACAAGCCTCGCTCGAATTGTCTGCCGATGCCACCTTGTTGATGCAAGGCGCGGATATGATCGCCCAAGCGGGTCATTTGCCCAAGCTGGAAATCAAGCAAATTTGTGCATTGTTGGCTCAAGAAGACCCCGTTTTGCCCGATGAAGCGCGGATAAAATTTATCAGCTTACCTGTAACAGGGCAGGAGTATATGATTTATTCGCGCCAGACGACCAACGGATATACGCTATCGATGGTCTTTAGTGGATCGATTCCGTTGCGGGCGGTACGTAAGCAAGGTGAACGCCTGTTGAGTGCGCTCCAAAGTGTGCCAGAATTGCCTCATCATGTGCCTTCGGTGTTGGATGAACTTCAAGAACGCGAATTAGAACACCTTGAAGAGGTCGCTGAAAAATGGGAATCGTCTTTAGCGGAACTGTCTGATGTGATTTTGGATGAATCCGATACCTTCACGCCCATCCCCATTCATTTAGAACCATTGGCGTTGCCGAGCGTGGTCGAATTACCCTCGCAACCTATCATCCCCGATTTGCCGTATCCCGTTTACAAAGGGACACCCGCGCCATTCACCTACTTATGGCAATTGGCACACCCAGATCGGATGTTATCGCCGCGCTTGCGTGATATTTTGGGGCGCGAATTAGAACGTCAATTGACCGAAATGGGCATGACCATCACCACATTGGTCGTGCAAGAGAGGTATATCTATCTGTTGGCAAAAGTCCCCAGCGAAACCGCACCGCATATCGTGATTCAAGACCTCAAAAAACGATCAGCGTGGATTTTGCATCATGCCGATGCCCAATTTCCGTTAGACGGGGTTTGGGCAGAAAGTTATTGCGTGCTTGCGCCCGGGCGCGAGATGCAAAAAGCCGAAATCGACCGCTTCATCGCATTTTCTGTCGCATAAATCAATCTATATAGAAGGGTAAATTGAATATGGCGATCCCGCCCATTTTATACATATTAGACGGTCATGCCATTGCTTATCGTCAATTTCACGGCATGGCACATAGCAATATGGTCAACCCGCGCACAGGTGAACCGACCAACGCCGTGTATGGTTTTGCCCGTTTGTTGATAGATCTGCTCAAAAATCATCAACCGCAATATATCGCCGCCTGTTTTGATGACGGTCTGAGTGGGCGCGAGACGTATTATCCCGATTATAAAGCGCATCGGGATGATATGCCCGAAAGCCTCGACTCGCAGATGAGCAAAATTTTTGACCTCATCCGTGCGTTTAATATCCCCATCCTGACCCGCCCAGGCTACGAAGCCGATGACCTCATCGGCACATTAGTCGACCAAGCCAAAGCGCAAAATGTCATGGTGCATATCATCACGGGCGATAGGGACTTGTTGCAATTGCTCGATACGCATGTGCGCGTGCAATTGCCATCACCCAAAGCCAAAGAGGATGATCTATACGATACCGACTTGTTCATCGAAAAATGGGGGATATCGCCCCGCCAATTGGTGGATTATAAGGCGTTGGTCGGTGATACATCGGATAACATCCCTGGGGTGAAGGGTATTGGCGATAAAACCGCCAAAAAATTGCTTCAAAATTATGGCACACTCGAAGCATTATATGACCATCTACAAGAATTATCCGATAAAGAACGGCAAAAACTCATCGAAGGTAGTGATAACGCCTTCCTGAGCCAACGCTTGGCGCGTATTATGCGCGATGTGCCGATACAACTGGATTTAGAGGCGTGCAAAGCCGAAGATTATGACCCGAACACCGTCAATAAATTTTTTGAACAGATGGAATTTATCACATTGGGCGAGCAATTTCGTGCCTTGCATCCCAATTTCGATTTTTCGACCGAAGAGTTTCATCAATACGAGACAATTATCGTCGATACACCCGAAAAATTGGCGGAATTAGTGGCACATCTCCAATCGGCACAGGCGATTATGTTCGATACCGAGACGACAGGTGTCGACCAGATGCGGGTGGATTTGGTCGGGATTGCGTTGGCAACCGATGAGACCAAAGGCTACTATATCCCCGTTGGGCATATCGGCGAAGGCGGAGATACGCTATTCGCCACACTCCCACCGCCTCAATTGCCCCTCGCGCAAGTGATGGATGCCTTGCGCCCGTCTATGACCGATCCCAACATCCCCAAAGTGGCGCACAACGCGGGTTATGATTTTGTCGTCCTAAAACGACACGGCTTAGAGGTGTATCCAATCGGGTTTGACACCATGATAGCCGAATGGGTACGCAATCCAGATAGCCGTTATACGGGCTTAAAACGCTTTGCGACCAAATTTTTGGGCAAAAAAATCACATCGATTGATGAACTCATTGGGACGGGCAAAAAACAAATCACCATGGCGCAAGTCTCGCCAGAACGGGCGGGTCGGTATGCGGTGGGGGATGTCACCATCACGTATTTGGCGTGGCGCTATCTGACCGAAGAATTGACCAATTTAGGTCTGATGGATTTATACACATCTTTGGAATTGCCCCTCATCCCCGTTTTGAGCGAGATGGAATCGAATGGGGTGTTATTGGATGTTGCTTATTTAGCCGATCTCAGCCAAAAAGTGGACGCGATGATACGCGCCGCCGAAGCCAATATCTACGAGATGAGTGGCGAAAATTTCAATATCAACAGCCCTAAGCAATTGGGTGATGTGTTATTTGGGCGTATGGGGTTGCCCACGCAAGGTGTGAAAAAGACCGTACACGGTTTCTCGACCGATGCGCCCACGCTCGAAAAATTATACGAAGATACCAAAAATCCGATTATCCGCGCCATCATCGAAAATCGGGAATTGGTCAAGCTGAAAGGCACGTATATCGATGCCTTGCCTCAGTTGGTCAACCCCAAAACGGGGCGCTTGCATACCAGTTATAACCAGACAGGCACGAATACCGGACGCTTGAGCAGTAATAACCCAAATCTGCAAAATATCCCGATTCGCACCGAACTGGGGCGCGAGGTACGGCGGGCGTTCATCGCGCCAGAGGGGTATACGCTGTTATCGGTGGATTATAGCCAGATTGAATTGCGAATTTTAGCGCATATTAGCGAAGATGCCACGCTTTTAGAGGCGTTTGCGCGGGATGAAGATATTCATGCCACCACCGCCGCGGCGGTCTTTGGTATTCCGCTCGAATCGGTGACGTATGACCAACGCAGTTTCGCCAAGCGCGTCAATTTTGGTCTGATTTACGGCATGGGGGAGTATCGGCTGGCACGCGATAGCGATTTATCGGTGGGGGAGGCGCGAAAATTCATCGAGACGTATTTCAAACGGCTACCGGGTGTCAAGACATATCTCGATAAAACCAAAGAACAAGTCCAACAGCATGGCTATGTGGATACGCTCTTTGGGCGTAGGCGTTATTTTCCGGTATTCAAAGACCCCAAAGCCAGTCATAACACCAAAGAGGCAGAATTGCGGGCGGCGATTAACCACCCGATTCAGGGGACGGCGGCAGACATCATGAAACGAGCCATGATTCAGGTGCGCGATGCGTTGGCAACCGATGGTCATGGCACGAAAATGTTGCTCCAAGTGCATGACGAATTGGTGTTTGAAGTCCCACTGGCGCATGTGGATGCGGTGAAGGCATTGGTTTTGCAGGTGATGGAAGGGGCGTATCCGCTCAAAATTCGGCTCAAAGCCAATGCGGAAGTCGGCACAAACTGGCGCGATATGGCATAGACAATAACGCGATGCCACCGAATTGATTTTATAGGTGGCATCGCCCTAATTTTGCGTTAAAATAAACCTGAAGGTGTATACTTGTGAGGGGATGATATTGACATACCCCTCATGCGAAATCGCATGATTAGTGCTATACTATTTTTATATTGTGCAGAACACCCATAAAGGCATGATAAATGAAGCGTGATTTTCTTGATTTTTCGAGTTGGTCTGCAAAAGAATTATTTGAACTGATCGAATCGGCTGTATATCTCAAACGTGAATGGCAAAATGGGGGTAATCGTCCTGTTTTGGCGGGTAAGGTGTTGGCGATGATTTTTCAGAAGCCCTCGCTCCGCACCCGCGTTTCGTTTGATGTGGCGATGAAGCACGTTGGCGGGGATGCGATTATGCTCGGACCTGATGAGATTGGTCTGGGTAAGCGCGAAAGTGTCGCCGATGTCGCACGGGTGTTATCGGGTATGGTACAGGGCATCATGGCGCGGGTATTCGATCATCAACATGTGGTGGAACTCGCCAATTGTGCGACTATCCCTGTGATTAACGGTCTGAGCGATGACGAACATCCTTGTCAGGCATTAGCCGATATGTTGACCATCTATGAACATTTTGGGACGCTGAAGGGGCTCAAATTAGCCTATATTGGTGATGGCAACAATGTCGCCGCCTCGTTATTATTGGCGTGCGCTCAGTTGGGTTTAGATTTTGCCATTGCCGCGCCGAATGGATACGAAATTCCAGCGCGTTTTATGGTGAAAGCCGCCCAATTCGCATCATCAACAGGTATCAAAATCGAGACGTTCACCGACCCACAAGCGGCAGTGTTTCATGCTGATGTGGTCTATACCGATACATGGGTGAGCATGGGGCAAGAGAAAGAGGCAGAAGAACGCATCCCCATTTTTATGCCTTATCAGGTGAACGAGAGTTTGCTCAGACATGCCAAGAGTCGTGCTATCGTGATGCACTGCTTGCCCGCCCATCGCGGTCAAGAAATTACCGATGATGTGATGGACGGCGCACAATCGGTCGTCTTTGAACAAGCCGCGAATCGGCTTCATGCACAAAAAGCCTTACTTGTCCGTTTGTTATCGTGAGAACAATCTGTTATGGCAGGCAACCGCGAAGTTTATCAAAAAAGTATGAATGCAGGGCATAATGCCGCTTGGGAACAAAATTGGGCGATGGCGATCAAAGCCTATTCTCAGGCGATTCAAGAAATCCCCGAAGATGGCGAAGCGCATATTCATTTGGGATTGGCATTGCTCAAGGCGGGGCGTTTAGAAGATGCGCTCAAGGTGTATAACCGCGCTCATCAACTGTCTCCAGATGATCCTGCACCATTAGAACGTGGGGCAGATGTGTTGGAACGCATGGGACGGCTCAAAGAGGCGGCACAACGCTACATGACGGTTGCCGATGTTTATTTGGGGCAACGCGACCTCGACAAAGCGATTAGCAATTGGGAACGCGCCACGCAACTCACCCCAGGCTTAATTGCCGTTCATGCGCGGTTGGCACAAGCCTATGAACGGGTCGGCGATAGTAAACGTGCTTTGCGCGAATATCTCACATTGGCGTTTAATTTTCAACGTCAGGGCGATACCGAAAAAGCCATTAAATCGGTTGAGCGGGCGCTCAAATTGGATAAACGTAATCCGCAAGCCCTGAACACATTGCGGGCGTTGCGGGCGGGCGGTCCGGTATCGTTGCCAACTGATAATACCCCCGCGCAAAAAAAACCGCAAACCACCGATGATCAGACGATCATGGATTTATTCAAAGAGGAAATGGTAGATACCCGCAAAAAAGTGGGTGATGCCGATCCACTGGGTCCGATTGGCGAAGCCATGACCAACGCCTTGACCATGCTGGCGGCGTATGTGATGGAAAGCGGTTCGCTAGATATGGCGACCGCATCGGCTTTACAAGGCATGGAATTGCAACGTCAGAGCCAATATGCCCAAGCGGTGACATCCTACACCAACGCCGTGCAAGGCAAAATGCGCCACCCCGCCTTGTACCTCAATTTGGGCGGTATGTTGTATATGACCGAGCAATACGAAGAGGCAATCCGTGTTTTGGATAACGCCCTATCAGAACCGCAATTGGCGGCGGGGGCGCTTCATGCGTTGGGATTGGCGCACTTTAAGCTGAATAGACAAAAACAGGCTGGTCGCTTTCTCATCCAAAGTTTACAAGCGGTAGATGCCACCCTTGCGGCGAACAAACGCGAAGAAGCCGAACTCGCCACCACCTATAATCAATTGTTGACCGCGCTCGATGGGCGTTCCGATGACATGTTGGCGGCGATAAACCAACGCTTTGCCGATTTGCTCAGTGGCACAGATTGGAAGAAGCGCGTTGCCGAGACGCGCAAACATCTCGAAGAGGTGTTCCAAGATCAAGGCGAACAAGGTGTCGTAGACTTTTTAGGTACAGGTGGTAGCGAAAAACTCGCCACTACGTTGGCGGCGATTGATAATTATATCCAACGTGGGTTATTCGTTTTGGCGATGGATGAATGCCATAATGCCATGCTCACCTCGCCTTATTATTTACCGTTGCACGTCCGCATGGCAGAAATTATGATGCGCGAGGGACGTTTGCGCCAAGCGATCAATAAGTATAATGTCATCGCCAAAGCCTATATGTCGCGGGATGAAAATGCGCGTGCCGCCTCGATTTTGGCGGAGGTCTTAGAGATGGCTCCGTTGGATGTGTCGGTGCGGATGAGCCTGATTTCGTTGCTCGAAAGCGAAAACCGCCTCGATGAAATGCTCGATCAATATATCGAATTGGCGCGAACCCATAACCAATTGGGTAGTTTTGAACTCGCCCGCGAGACGTTCCAACAGGCAGAGCGCATCGCCAAACGGCAAAATGCCCCTGCCATTAAATTGGTCGAGATTAAACATAACCTCGCCGATATGGATCAAATCCGTTTAGATATGCGCCGTGCCTTACGCACCTATGAAGAAATTTTGGAACTCATGCCCGAAGATGAACGGGCGTATCGGTCGATAATCGACTTGCATTATAGTCAAGGGAATCAACTTGAGGCGACTAAAAATCTCGACAAATTATTGAACTTGTATGCCAAGAACAAACAAATCAATAAGATCGCCAAATTACTCGAAGAATTGGTGCGATCGTACCCCAATGATTTTGGCTTGCGCGATAGGCTCGCCAAATTATATCAACAATTGGGGCGCAAAATGGAAGCTATCGCCCAATTGGATAGGCTTGGCGAATTACAACTCGAAGCGGGGCAAAATGTCGATGCGCGAAATACGATTAAGCGTATCATCGCCCTTCAGCCCGATAATGTCGATGATTATCGGCGCTTATTGGTGAAATTAGGGACAACGTCTAACCTAGAACAGCAATAAGGGGTTGGTGTGGAACTGCTTTGGACATTAGAGAGCATCACCTTTACCGACCTCATTGATATTTTGCTCGTGGCGGTCTTTTTTTATACGCTGGCTTATTTTGTGCGTGGCACACAAGCGATGGCGCTCATCCGCGGCACAATTTTAGTTGCCGTGTTGATGAGCCTATTTTCCAGCCTGTTTCAATTGCGGGCGGTAGGGTGGTTGTTGAATGGTGTCCTCACGGCGTTGGCAATTGCCTTACCTGTGATTTTTCAGCCTGAACTACGACGCTTTTTAGAACGACTTGGACGGGGTAATTTTTTTAATTCCAGTGCGCCTGATACCGTACGCCAGATGATCATCGCCGAAATTTGCGAAGCCGCCGAAAAATTATCGGAACGTCGTCATGGGGCGCTCATCGTTTTACAACGTAAAAGCGCGTTGGATGAATATATCCGCACGGGTATCAGCCTCAAATCGCAAGTCAGCGCAGAAATGCTCCTCACGATTTTTTGGCCCAAGACAGAGTTGCATGATGGCGCTTCGATTATAGATAACGATGGCTTGTTGGCGGCGGCGGCGTGTGTGTTGCCATTGACGGCAAGTCGAAATTTGCCGAGTAAAAAAATGGGGACACGGCATCGCGCCGCCTTGGGCATCAGCGAAGTCAGCGATGCGATTTGTGTGGTTGTATCAGAAGAGACGGGGCGCATCTCTGTCACCAACGGCGGGCGCATGGTCTCGCAAATGAATATCGAGCGCCTTCACGATATGCTCAATAATTTTTATGGCGATGGTGCATCGGTCACGCCTGCAGGCTCATCCATCTTGGAGCGCCTAAAAGGGGTGGCGCAATGGATACAGGATTTTCGCAAAATATCATGAGGACGACCCAGCCCATACCCACACGTAAAAATACTGCCATGAATAATCTGTTATGGTTTTTGGCATCGTTGGCGTTGGCATTTTTTATTTGGATCACCTCCACCACTCAATCTGACCCAATTGTAGAACGGCGTTATACCCAAGTGCCGATTTTGCTCGAATTAGATAGCGGTATGTTGCTGATAGACCAAGCTACGCGCAACGCTCAAGTGACCATCCGTAGCCAACAATCGATCGTGAATGTGCTATCGCGTGAAGATATTATCGTGCGGGCAGATTTGCGCGGACTCGCGCCCGGTACGCACACCGTTGAACTCAAAACCGATGTGGCGCGACGGGCGATTGCCGATACGCAACCGCGTCAAATCACCGTCACTATCGAGATGATGCAATCACAAACGGTACCTGTTGTGGCGTATATCCCATCTACCAACGAACCGCCGACCAATTTCACCCGCACAGACCCCGTTTTTAGCCGAAATGAGGTGACGGTCAGTGGTGCATCGAGTCGTGTGCAACAAGTGGTGGCGGCGCGTGCTGTTTTAGATTTACGCACCCAACGCGAATCTTATTCTGCCGATATTCGGCTTGTGCCTGTGGATGCTGATGGGCGTACTGTGAATGATGTGACACTCGACCCGCAAAATGTTCAGGTGAGCGTGGCAATTCGTCGACGTGATGACTTGCGTGAATTGGCAATCGCACCTAATTTAGATACGCAAACCCTGACACAGGGGTATGTGATTACATCGGTGACGTATGCCCCACAGACCGTTTTTGTGATTGGTTCGCCTGATGATTTAGCGCAATTGCCTGATACGATTCGCACCGAGTTGATTAATTTACGGGGTCAGACCAGCGATTTTGAGGTGCAAGTACCCCTGATACTGCCCGATAGCATGTCATTATCGGTGCTTGGCAACCCGTTGGTGACGGTGTTGGTCAATATTGATGCCCAAACCACCACGCGCCAATTTGATGATGTGCGCGTAGATGTGATTGGCGTTGCAAGCGGGTTGAATGTGCGCCTGATACCCGATAGAGTCACGGCATTGGTGAACGGCGCTCAAACCGTGTTAGATAACATGAGCGCCAATGATATTCGCATCATTGTCGATATGAACGGCAAAAGCACGGGTACGTATGATGTTGTACCCCAAATTGCCAGTGGTCGGACGGATATTTTGGCGCAAGATATTTCGATCTTGCCGACCACGATCACCGTTATCCTATCCAATGGTGGTGAAAATATGCCTAGTCCGACACCCGACATTACGCCAGAGGTCACAAGCACGCCGACATCCCCGCTCGAAATAACACCCGATTCATAAATCCAAATCAGTGATGAGGATAACATCATCCCCTAGTGGCGTGTTATCCTCATCGAAGCCGTTCAGACGAGGTAAATCGGGCTGATACACATCGTACCACACTACCGATAGGTCATAATTCCCGCGTGGGATATTATCAAAATAGGCGCTAATCAGATAGCGTTCTGCGATAGCCCAGTCGTGTGTGGGGATAATCGGGCTGACATCGCGCTGAAATGTGCCGTTTTCGCCTCGTAGCCATATCGCCACATGATAACGGCTAGGGATAACATCCAACGCTTCGCCAACGAGTTGAATCATCACCCGATTCTCATCGTGCTGAATGACGCTATCGGTGAGGCGTATCATATCACCAAAGCGAAAATTGCGGACTTGCCACATATCGGCGAGGTGCGTGAATTGACCATCCCATTCCGCAACCAATTGATAAATCCCCGTTGGCAATTTGGGCAATGGGATACGCCCCATGATACGAGTCGTTGAAAAGTTATTCCGACTTTCGAGCGAGGCAGGCAAAATCTCAATTTCATTCGTATAGTCAATAAAATTTCTCGCGGGCGATGCGTCTGATTGAGGTATAAAATCGGCATCCAGAGGGGTTAATTCAAGTCGCAAAAATGTATTTTCATCCAACGCAACCGCCTCTAGTGTATCCATCATGAGCGATACTTCGCCAATAGCAGGGTCGAATAAGATAGCATGGTCTGGCAATTGATACCCACCATTTGGACGCGCTTTGAGCAACGATGAATAATGTTGCTTCGGCACGCATGGCGGTGAATCGTCCCAGCACAACCAATCTTGTGCCACGCGGACATCCAAACCGAAAGCGGTGGTCGCATGTTCTATCCATCGAATCGGGGTGGGTTGCTCACCATTTACCCACGCGAAATCAAAACCGCGATTTTGTGTGCCATCATAAAACACATAGGCGCACATGCCAAACAATAAGATAACCACAATTTTTGACCCTACCCCCAAATCCTCTCCCCATAACATGGAGAGGCGACGTTTATGCTTATCTTTTACTGACGATGTACCCCATAATGACATAATGCCCATCGTCACCAAACTCGCACCGAATAACCACGTCACGCCGCCCGATAAGCGCCATAATGGGGCGCTGATGAACCAAAAAATGATGCTCATCATCAACACATCCAGAAAGACCAAGTGCATGACGCGGATTTTTTTCGTGATGATCAACAACATCAAGCCGATAATAAACAATCCTATTGGGGTATATAAAAATACGGGATAATCACGCGATGATTTTTCGAGCCAGAAGGGTAGCCAATCACGATCTGGATTGTTGATGAGCGTGTCATACATCGGCGTATCACCTAACACACGGGCAAAGGTTTGGATGTGTTCTGATTCGTAAAGCGCGGTTTGCCGATTTATCCGCCAATCCACATCGAATTCGCCAATCGTTAGGGGATATAACGGATAACCCGTCATGATGACCGAGCGTGTGAGCATCGGTAGGATAATCAAAGCGCCAATCATGCTCACACCGACCAACATGGGCAACATGCGCGGTTTTTGTAAGGCGAATAAACCTATCGAGAATAACAACCATCCACCGCCCAATATGACAAAACTAAATTTAACCGCTATACCGACACATACCAAAAGTGTTATTGTGTATACATCAATGAGGCGTATATCGCGCTTTTGGATATGGAATAATATCCGCCCCGTGAGCAATATCCCCACCATGAAAATCGGCACATCGTTGGATGTGGATGGGATGCCCAACCCTTCTGCCGAGCGCCAAAACAACCACATCAACACGAATGGCAGGCATAGCGCCCGAAAAACATGCTCACTGGATACGTTTTGCGTTGTCAGAATATGGATGATGCTCCACGTTGTTTGTGATAAAAACACGATATACAGCAGGGTATTCATCAAAATGACCGATGTCGCGCCAAAAAATGACCCATTCAGCCACGCACCATACAAAAAGTGTGCATTGCTAAAGCCGAAACGGGTATGCACATTGCCGAGACCAATCACAATCGGATGCTGATTGAACCATGTCATGACGGGTAAGTGATAAAACCCCGTATCAAAGCCGAAAGCAATATAATCGGGTGTGCTATACAGGGCGCGATTGGCACAATACACCATGATGATGAGTGTGATACCCGTCCACGCCAATTTTTGACTGGACAACGGAAACAGGGCATGTAGGATGAGGCGATGATTGAGGATCATGCCCACTAATCCGATGCTGGCGATGACCAAGCGACTATCATCATTGATGGGGGCGAAGAAATGCCATATCTGCAACATGCCGATGCTGATTGCCCAGCCGATCCAAAACGCCCAACCGAGCGAAAATCGGGTTTTATCCACCAACCGATACACCCATGTGCCAAGCCCAATATATAGCCCTGCTAACAGAATAAATGATACCATGCCAAATCCTTGCACATTTTGATATAATATACGCCCAATTATGTGAGAAAGAATAAACAAAAAATGTCGAAAAAACCAGTAATTGCCCTTGTTGGTCGTCCAAATGTGGGCAAAAGTACACTTTTTAATCGGTTAGTCGGGGAGCGACTCGCTGTTACCGATGATATTCCAGGGACAACCCGCGATAGGCTCATCTCGGAATCGTTTTGGGGGGGTATCACTTTTGACGTGATAGATACAGGTGGTATCGAGGTTTATCAACCCAAAGGGACGCGAGATGTGCGTCCATTGGCAGAAGGCAGTATTGATTTTGTGCCACAAATTAAGGCGCAAGCCATGATAGCCATCGAAGAAGCCGATGTGGTGATTATGTTGGTCGATGCCATGCAAGGTGTGACGGCGGCGGATGAAGAGATCGCCCAAATTTTGCGTCGCACCAATAAGCCTGTTTTGGTGGCGGCGAATAAAGCCGATACGCTCGAAAAAAATGAGGCAGGCTTTGAATTTTATGCGCTTGGTGTGGGCGAAGTGTTCCCGATTAGCGCCATTCATGGTATTGGCACAGGCGATTTGTTAGATGGTGTTGTCAAGGCTTTACACGATACCGATTACAATTTTGAAGAAGATGATGATGAAGACATCCTCAAAATTGCGATTGTTGGTCGTCCGAATGCGGGCAAAAGTACGCTGGTTAATCATCTACTCGGCGAAGAGCGGGTGATTGTCAGCCCAATCGCAGGTACAACCCGCGACTCGATAGATAGCAAACTCAAATGGCACGGCGAAGACATCATCCTGATTGATACGGCTGGCATCCGCAAACGGGGTTCGATTGAGCCTGGGGTCGAAAAATTCAGCGTCATACGGGCATTTAACGCCATTAAACGTTGTGATGTGGCGTTGTTGATGATTGATAGCGAAGAGGGCATCACCGAACAAGATGAACACATCGCGGGTTATGTGTTAGATGAGTATAAAAGCCTGATTATCGTGTTTAATAAATGGGATGCTGTCGAAAAAGATAGCAACACCATCAATGAATATATGGACAAAGTGCGTGAACGCTTGCACTTTATCCCGTATGCGCCCGTGCTATTTATCAGCGCATTAACGGGGCAACGGATTCATCAGGTATTAGAGGTGGCGAATCGGGTATATGAGGCGCGTCATTTCCGTTTGCAAACCGCAGAGGTGAATCGGATTATCCGCGAGGCGGTGCAAAAACATCCCCCACCCATGAAAGGCACGAAACGGCTCAAGATTTATTTTGGGACACAAGTCGCCACCGCGCCACCGCTCTTTTTGCTCCATGTGAATGACAAAGAATTGGTGCATTTTAGCTATCGGCGCTATTTAGAGAATCAATTCCGCGCCGCCTTCCCATTTGAGGGGACACCTATTCGCATCAGCTTCCGACCACGCGATGGCATGGACGATTAAGAATCGCCTAGCCGATAGTCGCTTATTGAATATCGGCTAGGGTGGTGTTTTCTAATATGTTCAAAATACAATCGCGTATTTCGGTAAATTTTTCGATGAGTTTCGGCTCTTTTTCGATAGGGGTTGGCTCATAAAAATATTTACTGACCGATTCCGTTGGTGCGAGCGCCCCATCGAGTAGCCGAATGACTTCTGCCAAGGTGATTTCTTGTGGTTCTTTAGCGAGCCGATACCCGCCACGTTGCCCCTTCAGGCTCTGCACATATCGCGCTCGTTTGAGCGTGAGCAAAATCTGCTCCAAAAATTTGGGCGGAATTCCTTGTGCGGTGGCAATTTTTTCGACCGAGACAAATTCATCATTTCCAAGCCGCGATAAAAAAACCAATGCTAAAAGTGCATATTCACTGCGTGATGTTAATCTCATAAGTAAAAAATCTTTTTTTTCTGATTAATCCTATGGGGATTATTATGGTGATATGGATATTTGTCAAGTCGAGAGTGATTTTTGATGACGATGAGATGCGTTTTGTAGCATAATTGAGATTGGATATGCACAATTATGCGAATGCGCCTTATAATGTTGATAGATATAAACCACAAATAAGCGAGTTGATGTTGTCTGATATACAAACTATCCAACCCAATATGTCCATAACCACCCCCAACCGTATCCCGCGTCCACGACTAGGGCAGTGGGGCGCGATGCGTGAATTGCTCGATTTAATCGTGCTGGTAGGGGCGATATATGCCCTCGTCAATTTATCGACTGTGCGTTTTGTTGTGCGTGGGTCGAGCATGGAGCCGACCTTCCGCGATGATCAATTGTTGTTGGTCAGCCGATTGAATTATCTCCTCGCCGATCCGCAACGGGGGGATATTGTCGTGTTTCATTATCCTAATGCGCCAACCGAAGATTATATCAAGCGGATAATTGGCTTACCGGGCGAGACAGTCGAAATCCGCGATCGAGAAGTGTATATCAACGGCGTAAAATTGGATGAGCCTTATATCAACGAGCCGTGTATGACATATAGTTGCCCCGATAAAATTTGGCGATTGGGCAGTGATGAATACTTCGTGATGGGCGATAATCGTAATCGCAGTAGCGACTCGCGCTCATTTAATGGGGTGAAACGTCAATTTATTGTGGGCGAAGTCGTCATTCGCTATTGGCCCCCCTCCGATTGGGGCATTGTGGATAGCATCAACTTTCCCAAACCATAAATAAGGATAGTATTATTGTATGGAAGCAATCACACCGATAACATCTGTTGCCGATAATGCACAAAAATTACCCCGCCCGCGCGTGGGGCAGTTTCGGATTCTCAAAGAACTCATTGGCACAGCCGTGTTTTTGATAGCCGTATTCACCTTGCTTCAATTGGCGTTACCGCGTTCAGAGGTGCATGGTCGGAGCATGGAGCCGACTTTTGTTGAAGGGCAACGACTTATTATCAGCCGTGTGAATTATATGGTCGGTGAACCACAACGGGGGGATATTGTTGTTTTTAATTCACCCCAATCGGATAGTGATGACCCATCGCTCATCAAACGTATCATCGGTTTGCCCGGTGAATTGGTCGAAATCCGCGACCGAGAGGTGTATATTAATGGTGAACGATTAGATGAGCCGTATATCAAAGAACCCTGTACGCGCCAATGTCGTGATCGTCAATGGCAATTGGCGGACGATGAATATTTTGTGATGGGTGATAACCGCAATGTGAGCAATGATTCGCGGGCATTCGGTCCGATTAAACATAGCGCCATCATCGGCGAGGCGCTCTTTCGCTATTGGCCCCTTAATGCCATCGGATTTATTCACCAAGTCAATGCAAATTAAGCGAGGTTGATGATGTTAGAATCGTTTGAATGTCCAAATTGCATGGTGGGGCGGTGTCGGTTGACTCAGTATACCTTTGTCGTGCCTTATGGCGATAAATTATTTTGTGCGCCCAATACGGATATATTCATTTGTGATATGTGTGGTTATCAAGAATTGCCATATCGTGTCTTGAGTGTATATGATAAATTCTTAAAGCCTTCTGACGATGAATCCACGGCTCCATCGCCTATTATACCAACCACCCATAAAAAACAGAGTTTCAAAAAATCGTCACAAGCCTAGCGATAGAGGTCATATCATATGATACGTGTTTTAGTGGTCGAAGATAACCGTGATAATCTGATGTTGATTAATGATTTGTTGGTGATGCTCTGTTATGAAGTTATCACGGCATTCAATGGCGTTGAAGGAGTCGAAAAAGCCACCACCGAACTCCCCGATTTAATTTTGATGGACTTATCTCTGCCCGAAATGGATGGCTGGACAGCCGCCAAGACCATCAAAGCCGATCCTGTTTCTGCTCATATACCCATTATTGCGCTCACTGCCCACGCGATGGTCGGTGATAGAGAAAAAGCGATTGGAGCTGGCTGTGATGATTATATCAGTAAACCGATTAATATCCTCGAATTACGGACGAAATTAGCCCTTTATTTGCCCAATACTTAAAATGTTATCTTGACGCAAGGGTATGATTTTGCTATACTTTTACCTGTTGTGAGTAATAAGGCCCCATCGTCTAGCGGTCAGGACATCACCCTTTCAAGGTGAATACACGAGTTCGAATCTCGTTGGGGTCACTGCTGTACCTTCACTACATTATCCACTATTTCATACCCCAAAATACCCTCTTTATAAATAGTTGCCACCAATTCAAAGTAGACTATATAGCGCCCATCATATGAAATGGTAGGTGTTGTTCTATGAACAAGAGGCTGTTTTTATCACGTCTTTCGACCTGCTACTTATAATGTAGATGCTACCCTAGCTATAAGATGGCATCTATCAATCACGATTATCTCTGACTACTAAGATAATCGGATGGTCTACGAATAGCCATAAATGGGTTTATGCGTTTTACTTGTTTTCCATATTCTCTTTCGACCTGTTCTTTGGTTTGCATATATATAGGATGTTCATCTTGCCATAGCGGATGAGTTTCTACTAAAACTTGATTGTATCCATCAAAAACCCTTAGCCCATTTATGCGGTGATCATTCATTGTAAAGCGTAATTTCTCCAGAATTGACTTCGTTGGGCTAAATAATTGTTGCCATGGATTTGGTTTGTTTCCCCAATCAGAAATTAAATCAATTTGTGTTTCTCCCCGAGCAATACGTGCCATATCTAATGCCAGTCGCCAATCCAATAGCCCATGAAATGGCATATTATAATAATCTCTCAAACAGACATTACAAGAACTATCACATTCATGACCTTCACCAGTCCATTTGTTGAATACATCTTCTGTGTATCTGCCCGATGTATCATCTAATAATTGACTAAAAATATCAGGTCGCCCTAAATATTCACAGTAACCTGCGCCGTTTTCTAATTTATCGCATAGAAAAACCTCAGCAGTTGGTTGTTCCCCTTTTCTATAAGACCGCATTCCTGCTTGTAGCTCTTGAGATTCAATATCTAAGAAAGCACAGGCGATTGTTCTAAGCCAAAACGCAAATGAAAACCATGCAGAACGACCCTCTACTGAAGTTGGGTCTGCAAAAATGCCTTTGTGCCAATCTTTAATCCCTGCAAGTAATACAGAAGTTTTTCTTCGAGATAATAAAGCTACCCGATAGTGATGCGCGTTTGAATTTTGTGGTTTTATTGTTGTATATGCACCAGGACTTTTACCGAGATAAAAGTCAAATCCGCCTTCGCCTTGATTATCGTTTATAGAGATAATCTCGTCATCAACACTTAAAATTGTTGTATTGTGAACTACCTCTGTTTGTCCTGTTATTTGAAAACTTAAAGATGGATAGGTTGCTCTTGGTTGCCAATCGAACTGACCATCATAATCTTCCGGATTTTCATCGGTAAAAAACTGGCGCGGTTCTCTGGCATCAATCAATTTTAGATTTGGATGATTACATACTGGACATACTTCCTTAGAGATGGCTTCCGTAGGTGTTGGTGTTGCTTCCTCATGTGGTATAAGTGCCCGACAGTGTGAGCATACCCCATATTTTTTGTTTGGTTCTGTAAGTGGTGGGGTAAAACCGGGTTCGGTTATAACTGAAGTTCCGCTAGGTATAAATTGAGCTACACCAACAGCTTTATGGACTTTTTTATCTTTCACCGTTTGCGAATTTGGTGCAAATTGGCTAATGGCTATGTCTAAATCACGGTCAATGATATTGCCCTTCCAGAGATTCTCAGCGTTTTTAGGAAAATGCGTATATAGATTTCGTACACGAGTTGGAAAACCAAACATTGGCAATAGACCTGCGTTTGCTAGTCGCTCACTTAATGCTGATTGGGCGTAACTGTCATCATTCGCAATCTCATCAATTTTACTTATTAGGTTTTGACGAAGTTTAGAGCATAACGTTTCTTGCTTTTTATCATCATTTTCCCAAGGGGTCTGAATACTCAAAAAACGGATGAGTTCTTGAATTGTTATCAGATTATCTTCAATCCACTGCTTGACATGTTTTCGTCTACTTTGCCATTCACTGGCTAAACCAAATTCACCATGAACATTATCACCTTTTAGATTCTCATTATCCTTCGCTATATCTATAGATGCGAATGCTTGCCGTAAAATCTCTTTCTTCAATACGCGCTCGAAGATAGTTTCGCTACGCATGTCTACATAGGGAGATGGGGGTGTATCTCCTGTAATCATCTCTGGGCGATAATAGTAAAAATCATCATGGCTTCGACCACGACATACGGTGGTAGTGGTTGAAAAGTAAGTGATGAGAGATGATAATGCTTCCCATGATACAAGAAACTATCACGTATACCTGTAGTCGTTGTGGAAGCACTAACATCGTACGCAATGGTACAAAT
>DAOTVP010000088.1:0-92288 GCA_034436155.1 Anaerolineae bacterium | reverse complement strand
CCACCTTCTGTCCAGAGGGCGTTCAAGCTACCTTCGCGCACCAGACCCAACGGGGCGAGGTTGCGATCGTAGATTTCGCCATAATTCCCCACTTGGCGGATGACCGTCACCATGAAGTCATTTGACAAACCGAGGTATGCGCCCGACAAATTGCCTTCTAAACCCAAGAAGCGTTGGATGGCGGGGTCGGTGCTGGTGAGGAATTCATCAACATTTTGGTTGGTGATGCCAAATTCTTCGGCTTGGATGAGACCAAACACCGTCCAAGCGATAATTTCGGCGAATTGTGGGTCAGATTGTGGCGAGAGCGGACCGAGCGGTTCTTTGCTCAGGGTTTCAGCCAGAATCACATGGTCGGTAGGATTTTCTGCGTTATTGAAACGGAACGCCGCCAACCCACTTTTATCGGTTGTCCAGCTTTCGCAACGACCAGCGGCATAGGCTTCCCATGTCGCGTTGGCATCTGCCAAGACGAGGATTTCAATATCTAAGCCGAGTGTGGTGATGTAATCGGTGATATTCAATTCGGTGGTAGTGCCAGATTGCACGCAGATGGTGCTCCCATCCAGTTCGGCGAAGCTGGTGACACCAAATTCGGCGCGAGTCATAATGCCTTGACCATCGTAAAAGGTAACGGGTCCCCAAATCACACCCCAATCGACATCACGGCTGAGTGTCCAAGTGGTATTGCGCGACATCATATCAATTTCGCCACTTTGAATCGCGGCTTGGCGCTCGGCGGCGGCGAGGGGGCGGAAGGTGACGGCGCTGGCATCACCCAAAATGGCGGCGGCGACAGCACGGCAAATATCCACATCGAAACCGCTATATTCACCAGTCACAGGGTCTTGGAAGCCGAAACCCGCGACAGAGGCATTCACACCACAAATCAATTCGCCACGATCGAGAATGGCTTGGGTGATGGGACCGAGCGGGCGGTCTTGCGCGACAGCGATACCACTGAGGATAACAATCATCATAATGCTGATTACCCCTGTTACCAAACGAATAGGTAGACGTAACATATCTTTTCTCCTTTTATCAAACGATGAAAATTACGTTCAATGACGGAGTGTAACACATCATTAATGAATGGCAAAATTTTTTCATCTTCTATTAAAAAAAGAGACTATTTTCGTTAGATTTAACCAACAGATGCCCGCGCAATCTGTCCGTTTTGTACCAAATCGCACATGATATTGATATACCGATACATCACCGTATCGGCTTCGATGAACGGGATATGCTGGCGGATGAGGTCATACACGGGCGCAGTCCCATCTCCAAGACGAGCGTGTGGGGTGATTTGTTTGCGAAAATCGATCCCTTGCGCCGCGGACATGAGTTCAAGCGCCAAGATGCGCTCGACATTGGTCATGATGCGCCGTGCCTTGAGCGCCGCCGTCACGCCCATGCTCACATGGTCTTCGACATTGGCAGAGGTGGGAATCGTATCCACGCTGGCGGGGTGCGATAGCACCTTGCTCTCGGTGGCGAGCGCCGCGGCGGTATATTGCACAATCATAAACCCGCTATTCAGACCGCCGTTGTTCGTCAGAAATGCGGGTAGCGTATGCGTATTGCTGGCTTCATCGATCAGGCGCATGATTCGCCTCTCGCTGATGTTGCCCAATTCGCTCATGGCGATTCCTAGATAATCCATGGCGATCGCCAACGGTTCACCATGAAAATTCCCGCCCGAAATCACATCGATATGCCCCGTGTGGTCATCCACAAAAATCAACGGGTTATCGGTGACGGCGTTCAGCTCGATTTCAAACACCCAACGGGCATAGGCAATCGCATCGCGCACCGCGCCGTGAACTTGCGGTATGCACCGCAGGGTATAGGCATCTTGGACGTTGGTCGGGTCGTAACCGCGTGTGAAGGTGCTATTGGCGACTAATTTTCGTAGGTGATTGGCACATTCGATTTGCCGTGGGAATGGACGCAAGGCGTGAATACGCGGGTCGAATGCCATCGGCGTGCCATTGAGCGCCTCTAGGCTCAGGCAACCCGCAATATCGGCGGTGGCGTTTATCATCTCGGCGCGGACGGTCTCTAAAACGCCAATCGCGCACATGATGGTCGTGCCGTTGGTGAGCGCGAGACCCTCTTTGGCGGCGAGTTTGATGGGGGATAGTCCCGCCCGTGTCATGGCGGTGCGCCCGTCTACCTGTTCGCCAGCAAAAATCGCCTCCCCTTCCCCGATGATGGGCAACGCCATGTGTGCAAGCGGGGCGAGGTCGCCACTCGCGCCCAACGAGCCTTTTTCGGGGATAATCGGATGCACGCCCGCGTTGAGCATATCGACCAACAATTGCAGTGTGGAGAGGCGAATGCCCGAATAGCCCTTCGCCAGCGTGTTGGCGCGGATGAGCATGATGGCGCGGGTGGTGGGAATATCAAACGGGTCGCCAATGCCAACGGCGTGGCTGACGAGGATGTTATGTTGCAACAATTCGACATCGCTGGGCGGGATGACTTTATCTTTGAACGCGCCAAATCCTGTTGTGATGCCATACGCCACCACACCATCGCGGAGCAATGTTTGAACCGCTTCGGCAGACCGATTGATGGCGATTTTCGCCTCATCACTAATCATCACACGCGGATGATTCGGCGCACCATAAGCAACGGCGATGACTTGTTCGATGGTGAGGCTACCGCCGTCTAAAATGACCGATTCCATACCACCTGTCCTTTGATGATGGTGCTACTGATTAAATCTGCGCCCATTTCGTAGGCGATAGCGCGATAATCATCGGTATCTACGATGAGCAAATCGGCTTGTTTGCCCGTCTCGATAGACCCCGCCACCCGTTCTAAGCCCAACGCACAGGCGGCGTTGATGGTGACGGCGTTCATCGCTTCGGCAGGGTGTAATTTTTGATAGCGACAGGCGATACTCATCACCAACGGTAGGCTTGGGGTCGGCGCGGAGCCAGGGTTATAATCAGTCGCCAACGCGACAATGCCCCCTTTATCAATCAGACTACGGGCATCGCCATACTGCGAATTGCCGAGATGAAAATTCACGGCGGGCAAAAATACGCCAACCGTATCCGATTTTGCCAGTTGGTCGAGTTCGGCGGGTGGTGTCATATCCAGATGGTCAACCGAGAGCGCCCCTAAACCGACTGCTATCGGCACAGCGCCCAAATTGACGAATTCATCGGCGTGAATTTTGAGCGTCATGCCGTAGTCGTGTTTGGCAACGCGCAACAGACGGTCAGTCGTGGCGAGGTCGAATACGCCCTCCTCACAAAACACATCCATACTGAGGGGTATATCATAATGCGAATCGTGATACACGCCGTAAATGGCGGGAAAGGTCTCGGCGATGAGGTAATCGGCATACGCCACCGCGTTCTTAAATTCGGGCGGTACGGCATGTGCGCCCAAAAAGGTGGGGATGATTCGCATGGGTTGGATTTGGTCGAGGGCGATAATCGCCGAGAGCATTTTGGCTTCGGTATCGGTATTCAGCCCATATCCCGTCTTGATTTCGGCGGTGGTCGTGCCGTGCCGTAGCATGATCGCCAAGCGCAAACGAGCAGAACGGATGAGGTCGGCTTGGGCGGTTTGGCGCGTGGCGCGGACGGTGCTTAAAATGCCCCCGCCTTCTGCCAACATCTGCATATACGGTTTGCCCATGATGCGTTGTTCAAATTCATCCAGCCGATTGCCCCCGTAGACGGTGTGTGTATGACAATCCACAAAGCCCGGACACACCACACTGCGCGTTGCATCAATGACATCTTTGGGTTTATATTGCGCTTCGAGGTCTTTGGTCTTGCCGACATCCACAATTTGCCCGCGATGAATCGCCACCGCGCCATCGGGTATCATGCCGACATCGCGCATGGTTAACCCACGTTTGGGCATGTTGTTGCTGGCGCATGTGACCAATTGGTGCGCGTGTATGATGAGTGTGTCTATGTTGGTTGTCATGTATCTTCTGTCCCTATTTAAGTAAATTAATTGTCCCGTTTTACATCGCCTATGGCTCAAAGCCATAGGCTAACCGTTTTGGAAGCCCACTAAAGGGGCTAGTTTTTGCCTGATTTTAGGCGATTAGGGTGTTATTAACATCTAAAAAGTTATTTTTCGGATAATTTGGACGACATATAGCATATATACACACTAATTATCATTTTTATGCCTGTACGGACGCGCTTCTGCGCGTCCACAGCTACACATCATTTTTCGCCATCACATCCACACCACGTTTTTGCAATGTGACCATCGCCATTGACCGCCTGATGATAAGTCGGGCATATCCACTTTTTTACGTTTCTGAAAAATGCGCCGTTCAACTTGCGCCAATTGTTCATCAGATAATGTATCGATTGCATCTAAAATTTCAGGAAAGGTCATCATATACACCTCATCAACTCATACCACACCCCTATTATAACATCGGAATGTGAATATCATGCGCTTTAGCAAATTGAATCGCCTCCTCATAACCCGCATCGGCATGACGGATAACGCCCATGCCTGGGTCGGTCGTCAACACGCGCATCAGGCGTTTTTCGGCTTCGGGCGTGCCATCGGCGACAATCACCTGCCCCGCGTGGATGCTATAGCCAATCCCCACCCCGCCACCGTGATGAATACTGACCCATGTCGCGCCACCAACGGCGTTGATCATGGCGTTGAGGAGCGCCCAATCGGCAATGGCATCGCTCCCATCTTTCATGCCTTCGGTTTCACGATTCGGACTGGCGACAGACCCGCTATCGAGATGGTCACGCCCAATGACAATCGGCGCTTTCACCTCACCATTTGCCACCATCTGGTTAAATTTCAGCCCTGCTTTCGCCCTATCGCCATAACCGAGCCAGCAGATACGGGCGGGCAATCCCTGAAAGGCGACCTGTTTTTGCGCCATGGTTATCCATCGGCGCAGATGGTCATCTTCGGGGAACAGGTCTAAAATGGCGCGATCGGTGGCATAAATATCTTCGGGATCGCCCGAAAGTGCTACCCACCGAAACGGTCCCTTGCCCTCACAAAATAACGGGCGGATGTAGGCAGGCACGAAGCCCGGATAATCAAACGCATCTTTCACGCCCGCATCAAAGGCACGTTGGCGCAAATTGTTGCCATAATCGAACACGACCGCGCCTTTTTTCTGCCATGCCAGCATCGTTTTGACATGTTCCGCCATCGACTGCATCGCCCGTTGTTGATAGATTTCGGGGTCTGTTTCGCGTAACTGTTTGGCTTGTTCGAGTGTTAACCCCGCGGGGATGTAGCCATACAGCACATCATGGGCGCTGGTCTGGTCTGTGACGACATCGGGCATGACCCCGCGTGTGAATAATTCGGGCAAAATTTCGGCGGCATTACCGACCAAGCACACCGATTTGGCAATCTTGCGCGATACGGCATCTTCTACCCACGTCATGGCTTCTTCGAGGTTATCCGTCACGACATCCACTTGGCGCAGGCGCAAACGGCGTTCCGCCCGCCATGCGTCCACCTCGATGAATAAACCGACACCCTCATTCATGGTGACGGCGAGCGGTTGCGCCCCGCCCATCTCGCCCAAGCCCGCGCTGAGGACGAATTTCCCTTTTAGGCTACCCCAGCCGTGTTGACGGGCGAGTGCGCCGAAGGTCTCGTATGTCCCCTGCAAAATGCCTTGCGTGCCGATGTAAATCCAACTGCCCGCCGTCATCTGCCCATACATGATTAGACCTTCGCGTTCCCATTTATCGAAATTGGCTTGTGTCGCCCAGGCGGGGACGATGTTGCTATTGGCGATGAGCGCACGGGGCGCATCGGTATGCGTTTTGAACACCGCCACAGGCTTGCCCGATTGCACCAACAACGTCTCATCGGGGTTCAGATTTTTGAGCGTGGATAAAATCGCATCCAGCGCCTCCCAATTGCGGGCGGCTTTGCCGCGTCCGCCGTAGACGATGAGATTATCGGGGTCGAAAGCCACATCGGGGTCGAGATTATTTTGCAACATGCGATAAACGGCTTCGATTTGCCAATTTTTGCAGGTCAATCCTGTGCCAGTGGGCGCTTTGATGGTACGTGGGGGCATATTGTCAATTCCTTATATTGGTGGTGTGTGCTTGTAAAAAATGCCATATCGTGCTGGCGACCAAACGGGCGGTGCGCCCGTCAATATCGTAACGGGGATTCATCTCGGTGATTTCAAACAGGCGCGTTTGCTTCTGCTCGCCCGCGATTGTGCCGATGAGCGTACATTCTTCGCCCGTCAGCCCTGTCGGATTGGGGGCGCTCACCCCTGGCGCATCGGCAGACCGCACCACATCCATATCCAACCCCCAGAAAATATCATCAGGGTGGCTATCGGCTATAATCCGCCGTAACAAGGTGTCTATCCCCACCTCATGCACACCCGCCAACGAATGGGTGTGTGCGCCTGTTTCGTGCAGATAAGTCAGATAATCGGGCGAATTGGCGAAGGGTTGATAGCCCACCTCATGAAAATAGTTGGGCGCGATATAGCCCTCTTCGAGCAATTGCCGATACGGTGTGCCACTGTTGCGCCTATCGGCGATTCGCACATCGAAGTGGGCATCGATATTGAACACCAAAAAATTGCCCTGTGCAAAATCGGATAACGCCGAACAATCGGGATAACTGGTATCGTTACCACCACCCAGCACGATAAGGGTTTTACCATCGGCTAGAATGTCGTGGACGATGCGATAATGGTGGTCGTGAGTGGCTTCTAAATCGGCTTGGATGATGGTATTGCCGATATCGAACAGGCGCAAATGGGGGATTTGCACCAGCTTATACAAGGCTTGGCGGATGCTATCGGGCGCGTCTTTCGCGCCGATGCGCCCGCCGTTGCGGGCAACACCGTCATCCTGTGGCAATCCGAGCAGGACGACTTGCGATTTTTCATAATCGGCGGGGTCGGTATAAACAATTTCGCCCAAGCGAACATCGTGTTTATCCCCACGCTTGAACAGCAAATCAGGATTGGGGCGGATGGTATCATCAAAAATAGTCATGGTCAAAAATCTTTTCTAAAAAAATAAGTGCTTATTTATAGTATAACCCCATTTGAGGAGCAATTCAAACCAAAAATGCCTTTGTGCTGTGGTTTTGAGGGACGATATACGCGCTTCGCGCTAATCGTCCCATACAATTCACGGCAATTTTTAGGTCGTATTGGCGGATGCCATTTTGCCCCACAAATGAACGTTTTACGGCATCCACTGGCTGGCGAGATACGGGTCGTTATCGCCGATTAAGCCACTGGTATCAAACACTTTGCGTAAATTTTGCCCGTTTAGGGTGATGAGCGCCCGTTGGATACCGCTATAACTGAAAATGGTCAACAACAATTGCCCTTGTATCCGCGCATCGGCACATGTGCCACTGCTGAGGATGTTGCCACTCAGGACGACTGTCGCCAAATCGCCCGATACACTCACGCTATTCACCGTTAAGCCACTCGGCAAGGCGGTCATATACGGCGCGGGGATATTGGTGGTGGTGAACATCGCTGTGAGCGAGGTCTGAATATCGGTTTGGGTGATCCCCGTCAATTCTAACCCGCTATTATAGGGTACGGCGCTATCGTTACACCCAAAACGCAATCCATTCACGCCGTTATCGTTGGGCAACACGACCATAAATCGGGCGCTAGGGGCATCTATCAACTGGGGAACATACAACGTCTGACCGCTAAAAATTTGGTCTGGACTGGCGAGGCAGTTCATCGTCACCAAATTTTGGACGGTGGTATTGGCGCGGAAGGCAATATCCGATAACGTATCGCCCGCTCTGACGACATATCGCGGTAATGAGGTATTCACCACACACCCCACAGGCGCGGCGGATGTGGCGGTGGCGGTGGCGCTGACGATCGGCGCGTTGGTCGGCAAGGGCGCGGGCGTGCTGAACGACCCTGTGGCGGGTTGGAGCGGTGTCGGCGTGGGGGGTATGGGTTCGGCTTCGAGGTTGCACCCCGCGAGGAGCAAGGCGGTGAAGATGATGAGGATATAGAAATTTCTATGGACGACATACGCGCTTCGCGCTAGTCGTCCATTACGCGCACCCACTTTTTCGGGGTGTAATGGCGGACTAGAGGCGTTAGCCTCGTATGTCCGCCACAAAAATAGACGTTGTAAAGTAGACAATTTCATTATTCGCCCCTACCCTAAAATTTGCTTGACCGTGTTATCTGGATTCATCAGCACAATGCGCGGTGTCCAGTCGTCAGACGGCGGATAGGGGACGTGGACGAAGCCCATGATGATGAGCCTATCTCCCACTCCAACCAACCGCGCCGCGGCACCATTCACAGCGAAATGTTTACTGCCTGCGGGCGCGGGGATGATATAGGTCTCGAAGCGGTTGCCATTTTCAATATCTACCACCAACACCTTTTGGTTGATGAACATGCCCGCCGCCTTCACCAAATCGACATCAATGCCGATGCTCCCTTCGTAATTCAAATCGGCATGGGTGACACGCGGTTGATGAATTTTGGCTTGGAGCATTTCAATTGTGGTCATGAGGGTTATCCTAATCCTGAAAAAATATTTTGACACCTATTATAACACACCTCGTATCACAGGCATATTAGGTATCACACGCATCGAGATATTGCCTCACGATTTGCACCACTTCGGTCGGATAAGCGATGGTGGGCATACCCGATAGCGATTCGACCAGCGCCAAAATCCCTTTGGCACATGGCATGATGGGCAATGCCAACGCCTGATTGAGCGCGGTGGCAACCTGTGGATAGACCTGTTCAAAGCGCCGAAACGGGTCTAAGTCATCCAGTTGGGAGGTATCGGCGGGGGTGGCATACATCAAGAGGGGTATCAGATGATGGATGAGGTGATGCTTGATGAACATATGGGCGCTTAGCTTTTCGCCCCGCGCATAACGCCCCGCGCCCACATACAACAACACCAACACCATCAACAAATCGCGTTGCGGATGGTAAGCGGGCTTGGGCGCTCGGACGCTGATCTGAGTCATAATGCCATCTACATCGCCACGATTGAGCAAAATGTGATAATCGTTGGCTTTTGCGCCGTGTAATTCGTTAGCATCGAACACGGCAAATTCGATGAGGTGGGGTATATCATACATCACTTTTAGCCCGTGTTCGGTCTCGCGGATGGTCATGATGATCCGCTCGGTATATGGTAGCCACGAGAGGTCTTGTCGAAAAAGTTCTTGTGTGCCAGATTGGACAATCAGAAAAAAATCGTGGTCAGACCAATCATCAGGGGTGCGATTTTGCTCCGCCATAGACCCCAATGCCACCAGACCAATCACACGCGGGTCTGCTTGGACATGGTGTAACAACGTGTGCGTGAAATTGCGATAATCGGTTAAGTTCATAGCTCGATCCTAATGACTATCACGGTGCGGGGGTTTCGGTCTCATCTGGAAAGTAGAATTCGTAATCGGGGTTGGTCGAAATTTTATCCATCATCATCAAATCCCACCACGCCGGGCGGGGGATAAATCCGACAGGGAGCGGTGCTGTTTCGCCGATAGCCCACCACCATTCTTCGTTCTCAGATGTCCAATCGGGGTTGGGATAATACAATGTCACCATCAGCCCCACCCATGGTCGCCAATTTTCGGCGGCATAGGCATACGCCCGCGCCAAATAATCGCCTTGAACTTCGGGCGTGACGGCATACCACGCATAATCGGGATGCACTTGGTCGGTCGTCCAACCCATTTCCATGATGGCAATTTGTTTATGGGCATCGCCATTGGCGATCATAATCGCCCGATACGCCTCGACATTGCGAAACGACATCCACGGCAAATCACCTGTCGGTAGGTTATAGGGGTCGTCTTCGGGCGCAGAACGATAGCCCGCGGCATGAACACCCAGCACATCAAAATACTGGCTCGCACCTGCCTCGTACATACGCCACAAAAATTCGTCATGGGGCATCACATCGGCGTTGCGTGTGCCTGTTGGCGCAAGCCCCGCGGAGATGATAATCGCATCGGGATCGGCTTGGCGGATAGCGCCGCCGCAGTCACGTAACACACGCACATAGGCAATCGGGTTGGGTGAACGCCCGCCCCACTCACGTTCTAAATTCGGCTCGTTCCAAATCTGATACGCCACAATGCGCCCCTTGTAGCGCGTGGCGACCGCCCGACAATAATCCACCAACCGCGCCATATCAAACGGCGGGTCATCCATTCCGTATGTCCCTTCGGGCAAAATCGCCCATTCGGGCGGGGCATCTAACCGCGCCACCACGTTGATGCCCTTGCTGGTCAGGTCATCCATCATCGGGTCTGCCAGATGCCAATAATAACGGATGGGATCATCTTCGGGGAATAAATTCGGCTCGATATCGCGCCATGCGAATTTTTGGCGGATATGCGTGAATTGCAACATCTTGAGGTGTTCAATGCCGATGTTGCGATAATCAGGGTTAATCCAAAATGAGGTATGGATGCCATACGTCAACGATGGAAACACCTTGCTACTGGTCATATCTATCGCATCGGGGCGCAAATCGGTCACATCCAAGGCGGGATATTGCGGTGGGGCTTGTTCCCAAAAATAGGGCGATGGTGTCGGCTCTGCAGGTGTCTGTGTGACCAAATCACAGGCAGATAATAACATCGTACACAGTAAAGTCATCCCCAATAATAGTCTCATCATGTGATTTCATCTTCTATATGAGCCAACATCGTTTCAATTGTAGACCGTAAGACGGGCAATTTTTCGATGGCTATCCAAACAACAGGTAATTCAATCGCATCATATATCGGTTAGATATTTTTTGATGGTTTTCATAAGGCAACCACATCATCTTGAACAATTTCTCGAAATTGTTTGTCGGGTATTCGATCGGTGACAAGGCTAACATCACAAACCAATAATTCTTGTAAATCGAGCCACAAGCCAACCAAATCGAACATATCAAGATGTGGCTTAGCCGATACCAAAAAATCCACATCGCTATCGGCGGTCGCTTCACCACGCGCCACACTGCTAAAAACGCGCACATTATATACACCACGCGCTTCGGCAAGGCGCAAAATGTCAGCGCGTTTGGCGCGTAAATCGGCGAGGGTGATAGGTTTTTTTAGCGATCATCTTCATCCTTTCGTAAATCGAATAGTATTTGTTGTACGATTTGTTTGAGTGGGGCAATGTCTTCTTGGACAGATTGCCAAATTTTATCGAGACGAATCACATCACATTGATGAATGAGAATATTGCGAAAGCCAATGTAATCATGCCATGCAAAATGCGGGTATTTGGCTAATAAATCCGCATCCATACGCCGAACAGCCTCACCAATCACCTCAAAACAACGGATAACGGCTTCTTGAGTGCGGTCATCGCGCATAAATGCCCCTTCACCATCTTTCGTGAAGCGTTCAATTTTCTCAATTCGGGCTAAAATATCGTGACAATACTGCTCTTGCACCTTCATAACGGAATAGCATCCTTCAAAATATGAGGGCGATAGACCTCGCGCAAATTTTGTTCAATCGCAATATCCACAGGATAGCCCAAAAGTTGCTCTAATAATACAACCAGTCCCGCATGGTCACGCAGGCGATAATTATCTGGAAAACAAACCAAAAAATCCACATCACTATCGGCGGTCGCTTCACCACGCGCCACACTGCCAAAAACGCGCACATTATATACACCACGCGCTTCGGCAAGGCGCAAAATGTCAGCGCGTTTGGCGCGTAAATCGGCGAGGGTGATCGGCTTTTTATCAGACATCACGATTCTCCTACTTGCAGGCGGGCGTATTTCGCCACCAGAACTTTCTTATCAATTTTACCCGCGCCTGTCTTGGGCAATTCATCGACAAATAGCACCCGTTTGGGAATTTTGTATTTCGCCAAGCGGTCTTTGAGGAAGGTTTGCAGGTTATCTTCTGAAAGCGAATAACCCGCCTTCAACACGCATACCGCCACGCCAACTTCCCCCCATTTGGTATCGGGGACACCGATGAGGGTCGCTTCGGCGATGGATGGATGGGCGTGCATGGCGCTCTCGACTTCGGCGGGGTAGATATTTTCGCCCCCACTGATAATCATATCTTTCAACCGTCCGACGATGGTATAAAAGCCTTCGTCATCGCGCACGGCGAGGTCGCCCGTATGCAACCAACCATCGACAATCGTCTTGGCGGTGGCTTCGGGATTATTCCAATAGCCTGTTGTCACATGCGGACCGCGGATGATCAATTCACCCGCCACATTGGGCGGACATTCGCCCCCTTCGCCATCGACTACGCGCACATCAATATGAATGAGTGGCTTGCCGACCGCGCCCGGTTTACGGCGCACATCTTCATCGGGCAACCAAAATGTATTCGGACCCGCTTCGGTGAGTCCGTAACCCGTCTTAAAATTCACGCCTTTCGCCCAGAATTTTTGAAATACGGGCATCGGACAGGGCGCACCACCGCTAATGACAATTTTCAGCTTGCTAAAATCGGCACTATCCCAAAATGGGTGCTGTTGCATGACGATGAACATGGTCGGCACGCCAAAATAAACGGTCACACCCTTACGATTGATGAGATCAAACACCTGCCCCGCATCAAACGCCTTGCACACGATACTTTTTCCGCCCGCGTGGATGAGGGGCAAGGTGAACACATTCAGCCCGCCTGTGTGGAACATAGGCGCATTGAGAATTGCCACATCGTCCTGATTTAACCCCCAACTCATGACGGTATTCACGGCATTCCATGTCATGTTGCCATGTGTGAGGATAGCGCCTTTGGGCAAGCCCGTTGTCCCGCCTGTATAGCAGATAACCCACGGGTCATCGGGATGAATATCGGGGCGATAGATCAGCGTATCGGGTTGATTATCCCGCGCCGAGAGGTATAAATCCGATTCGTTCCCGCGCCGATAAATGCCGATCATCTGTTGGATGCTACCCACTTTTCCGCGCAGGCTATCCACCTGTTCGATGAATTCATCGGAATAAAATAGCACCTTCGGCGTGGCATCGATCAACAAATCGGTGAGTTCGGCAACCGAGAGCCGCCAATTCAGGTTTTGCAAAATCGCGCCAATCTTGCCACATGCCATCCAAATATCGAGGTATTCAAACGAATTGGTGGCATACACCGCCACCCTATCGCCGTGTTCTACGCCCAATTGCACCAAAAAATTAGCGGTGCGATTGACGATGCGATTCCATTCGGCATAAGTGAGGTCTTTATGCGTGCTGGCAGAATGGAGCGCGATGCGGTTGGGGGTTAAATCGGCACGTTTTTGTAATATATCAGGCACGTAAAAAGATTTTTGATGTTCCATGATGGACTTCCTTAAAACAAGAAAACAAGATTTTTTAGGTGTGACTATTTTTGATAATGTCTATTTTAATCTACGTGGGGGATTTTGGTAGGGGAACATGTGACAAGTTGCACAAAAAAAGGCGGGGGATGCCCGCCTTGTTGATGCTGGAATTAGAAATCGATGCGAAAGACTGGTCCGATGTGCATAAACACGCCCCCGTTTTCATCCACGGTCGAATTGCCGATCAAATCTATCAACAACGCGCCCTGCATTGCTCGTGGTATATAGTTATAGTCGCGCACTGTTTGGACGGCAGGGAGTAATAATGCCATGATAGGTACAGTGCTATTACCACCGAGAATTTCGGTGTTCCAACCGTTGGGGGGCCAGCTTTCATATTCGATGAGGAAGCCATTCGCGGTGCTATCGGTCGGCGAAATTGCACCATCGACCCATTTTTTGCACGGTTGTTGTTGTGGCAAGGGGATATCGGGATTCAAGACCAAATATGTCACCAAATAGTCGCCGATTTCTTCGCTGACGAGTGGGCTAGTCCCATCATCGGGAATGTGTTGTATAATCAGGTGATTGAGCAAATCGTCACACCACGGATAGACCGAGCCATCGGCGGTGGTGGGGTCGCCCACGTTTTCGCTACGAGCGGGGATAAAGATGGTGGTGGTGAGTTCGCGCAAATCAATTGGCGCGGTTTGTGAATTGCTATCGTCGTCATTCCACCAGTCAATGATCCAAGTGATAACTTCTTCGACCAATCAACAAATGATTCTGCCTTTGACACCCTTGCAAATTTTCTTCGCGCCACTGGTGCTATCATCTGGTGTGGGGTCATCGAAAATCAGGATGTCGGGGTTGGTGGTGGGGTCAATGGTTTCGCCGTCATCTTCATTCCACCAGTCCCAGATAGCAAGCACAATTTCTTCGACTACCCAACAAATGATTTTGCCTTTAATACCTTTACAGATTTTCTTCCAGCCCGGTTTCGCTGCATTACTGGTTGCGCCGTCATCGAGTGCGACACCAATAGTAAGCGGTCCGAAGCAATATTCTTTGTTGTAAATTTTGATACAAATACGGGTTAATTGAGACTCATCCACTGGTTGGAATGTGCCATAATTGGGATACACATGCACACGGCTCGCGCCACCGCAATCACCACCCAGCACGACAGCGATGCTATTCACCCAACCGGTTTCGACCAAATACCAAGTCGAATCGGGCAAGACGTGCATCCCCAACACAGGATACAACACACTAGGGTCGAGCGTGCCTAAGATGGGCGCCTCTGAGGCGGGGTACTCTCTGACATTGACGGCAGTCGTCAGGAATGTGGCGACGGTACAATCCCCACCGACAACAGGACGGACGGGGTTAGTGCGATTTTCTGGCACAGGATTGTCGGCGGGTTGTTCGACAGGGCAACCGCGATTAAAATCGGGTCCGCCTTGTGTGGGACACGCATCAATATTATCCGATGTGCCATCACCATCACTATCGGGACAACCAGTAAATTCACGCGGTCCCGCCTGTTGCGGGCAGACATCAATATCATTCGGAATCCCATCACCATCATCATCAGGCGCGGGTCCAGTGACTTGGGCGAATGCCATGGCGGGCAACATCAACATCATCCATGCGATGACCAACAAAAGAGAAAAACGGGTGTGGTTGTTCATAATACCTCCTTAAAATAGGTGTTGTGTATATGTTGAAGACAGCATATCGCACCAAGCGTTAATCAAGCGTTAATCGTGCATCAATCAATGGCGGGTTTTGGGTAGGTGGCATATAATGGGTGCTATCATCTTTATTCATGACGGATGGTGATCTCTATGACCAACACAGATGCGAAAATCGGCACCCCCTACCCCACCATTCAACAAACGATGGAATTCCCAACGCGCTTTCATCACCCGCTTTATATCCGTTTAGGGCGTGTGGGATGGTTGGGTTGGTTGTTGTTGACGGTATTCATTTTTATCCTGAATGGGCTTTATTTTTTCCAACGCGCCAGTGTGATTTGTGATGATGTCACTTGTAATTTTGCCTTCGCGCTCACACCTGAAATTGCCAATAATTTTCACGAGGTCGGTTTATCGCCATTGGTATGGGCGGGGCATATCCTCTTTTTAGATATGTTGGTGGTGACAACGTATATCGGCGTGGCGACCATCATCTATCTGCGCCGTCCGAATGATTGGTTGGTGTTGGTCACAAGTGGGATGCTCATCGGCATTTCGAGCAATGTGGTCATCAGCAACAGCACCTCGCCATTCGCCAATACCCCATTTGAATGGATACCCAACGTTCACACGCTCATCGCCATTTATCTGACGTTCAAATTTTTGGCGGTGTTCCCCAACGGGCAATATGTCCCTGCGTGGATGCGCTGGTGGGTGTATATCGGCATGATATGGGAAGTGAGTAGGCGCGTATTCGCGGGCGCATTGACGACCACACAGGGCGAGTTTCGGGTGGATTTATTTCTATCCACGTTCATCATCGCCAGCGTGGGGATTGTGGCGCAGATTATTCGGTATCGCCGTCATAGCACCATCACCCAACGGCAACAAACCAAATGGGCAATTTTGGGCGGGGCATTATGCCTGTTATTGGGGACGATAGGCGCAGGGGTGTATTTTACCGTGTTGCCGATTATCGAAGCGCGTACCAATGCCTTATGGCTGAATATCGGCTTGCGGTTGGTATATTACAGCGCCTTCTTGTTGCTGATTATGGGGTTGGGTTTTTCGATTGTGCGCTATCGCATTTGGGAAGCCGACCTCGCTATTAACCGCAGTGTGGCATATTTTTTCGTGACGCTGATTTTAGGCTTGCTCTTTTTGGGCAATCTAGTGGCAATCCAACGCCTGTTTAATCTTGTTTTGGGTCAGGAGATGGATATTCTGGCGACCATCATCGCCACAGGGGTGGTGGTGGCGCTTTTTCCGCGAGTGCAAAAATCGGTGCGTCATCAAATTGATAGGCGCATTTTTGGCTTACGCCAAGATTTACTCGAAATCAATAAACAGCAACAAGAACGGGTCGAGATTTATGCCGAAGGCAAAAAAGGCGCACTCAGCGATCGGCAAATTGGCGAATATCAGATTGGGGCGCTGGTTGGCAAAGGCGGTATGGGACAGGTGTATCATGCCACCCATATCCCCACGGGCGAAGCGGTGGCGTTCAAAGTGCTGGCAGAGGCGCTATTCACCGAAGATGATGCCCAACAACGCTTCATCCGCGAGGCGAAATTGGCGCAATCGCTATCGCATCCGCATATCGTCCCCGTGCTGAAAAATGTGTACGATAATCAGTATTTGTACATCATCATGCCGTTTATCGCGGGGCGTGATTTGTGGACAATCTATAAGGAACAAGGCAAAATCGCGCTGGCAGATATGCACCACATCCTCGTACAAATTGCCGATGCGCTCGATTATCTGCATGGGCAAGGCATTGTCCACCGCGACATCAAACCCAGCAACATCATGCTCACAGCCGATAATCATGCGTGGTTGCTCGATTTTGGAATCGCCAAATGGGTGAATGATAGTCATGTTCTCACGCGCTCATCGGGCATTTTGGGGACGTTGGATTATACCGCGCCTGAACAATTGGTGAGTTCTAAAGATGTAGACCATCGCGCAGATATTTACGCGCTCGGCGTGATGACCTATCAGCTACTCGCGGGGCAAGCCCCGTTCACGGGCGGGGTGGGCAATTTGGTGTATGCCCACCTCAACCAACCCGCGCCCGATATTCGGGTAATCATGCCCGATATGCCCGCAGGTGTGGCATTCGCACTCATGCGGGCGATGGCGAAAGATGCCGATGACCGTTTTGATACGGCAGGCGAATTCATTCGGGCGATGCGATGACCACTTGTTCCAACATGGTCATCATCTTGTATCCTTATGGGGTTTGATAGTTACCTATCCATTTGACAGTCGGATAGTGAACATCGGCGATGTTATAAAATTTTTCGTCCGTCGTCCAAAAATCACACTGAAAGCGTTCTGCCAGCGCCAAAAATTGAGTGTCATACGCTCGCACACGGTTGAGTTCGGTAGCGAGGTCGTAAGCTCTATCTAATAATGCGTCATCAAAATAGAGTTTGATAGAGAACTGTGCCAAAATCTTACGACCTAACTTGGCTTTTTCTTGTGTGGCACGACCTTGATATACAATTTTACGCACTACTGATACCAATTCATACGATAATAACAAGGGGGCGACCAGTTGTATATTTTGTTGTTCCAAATCGGTCATTAGTTTTTGGGCTTGTGCTGTGTATGCTTCTGGAAAAACCCGCGCAATCAAAACACCAGAATCTAAAATCGCATAATCCATCTATCTCTATTCCTCACGTAGTTCGCGTAATGCTTCTAATCCACCTGCTGTTTCGCCTTCACCCAAAGACGCTTTCATATCTTCTAAAAACGCATCCGCTTCTTGACTCCATGCCTCAAAATCAAATTCATCAGGAGGGAGTCCTTGCAAATATATTAATACTCTCCGACGCGCCTCTACATCCAATTGATTAATTTTTTCGATGATTTCTTGTTCCAGTGCGGTCATCATATCCAAATACCTCGCCTATAAAACTATGTTCTATTTTGATTATAGCATAACATACCCCAAGTTCAGATTAGAATTGTTCGCGCAACCACGCCAACCCCGCCTCGCGGGAGGTGAAGCATTGCCCGTGTATGCCCTCTTCTGGGCGTGTACGGAGGGTGAAATTGACGAATGCCGCGATAGCCTGCCCGAATACGTTATCGGCAACCAACACGGCGTAGCGTCCGCGCAATTTGCGTTTTTGCATTATCCGCAAGAGTTTAATCGCCCGTTGTTGGGCATAGGGCGATAAAATGGCTCTCTGGACATCATGAAGCACGGCGTAGGGTTTATCTAATGCCCATGCTCCGATGATAGTCTCGGTTTTATCTGCCCAAATTTTGACATTTTGGCGATTATTCACAAGAATCGTGAACACGGCAATGTGATGGTTATCTAACCATTCGAGCGTCACATGGTCGCTGATGTAATCGAGTGTGGGGTGTGACTCATCGGTCATTGTGGCTATCCTCTATCAAAAACTGGTGGTCTCTGGGCGTTGATATTTGAACAGTTTGTGCAAAACACGCAATTCGATTGGGTTGGTATAAAATTGGGTATGATAGCGTAAGGCGCTCATACCGCGTAATAACAGGCGCATCGGCTTGGTCATGCGAATATCGGTGCTGGTGGGATAGTAGGCATTCAACACACGCTCAAAATTCCGCACGCGCTTGCGGATGGGGTCATTCATCCACGGCATATTGGCGCTCCGCCGTTGGACAAAATCTTGCCACTCCTCACTGACCCACCCCTCTAACGTCTCTGGGAAGGCGAATCCTTCGGCGCGGGCTTGGTCATAGAGTTCACCCGATAACGGGACGGGTGTATACACATAAATAATCACTTCGGTGCGCGGATTCACCTGCTTCACCTTGCGGATGAAGGCGAGGGTTTGTTCGGTGTCTTTTTCGGGGTTTGGCGGATTGCCGACCACAAATGACATTTCGGGGACGATATTATACCGCGCCATTTTTTCGGCGATGTCGAGCGTTTTTTGCACGCTGGCTTTTCCGCCCTTATCCATGCGTTGGAGCGTCTCGTCACTGCCACTTTCCGCGCCCAAAAACACCATCCGCAAGCCCGCATCCGACATTTTTTGCCATGTGGCATCGCTATAGTGCATCATGGTGTCTATCCGCCCCTCACCCCACCACGAAATGCCCAAATCCATAATGCGCTCAGAAAATTCTGCCACTCGCGCTTCGTGGGTGAAAAAATTGTTGTCGTAAAATTCCACCGCGTTCAAATCCCATTGTGTCACCAAGTATCGGACGGTGTTGGCGGTGCGTTTTGCCGATTGTGCCAACCAGCGCCCATTGACCATATTCACCACCGCGCAAAAATTACAGAAGAATGGGCATCCGTAACTGCTGTGATGCGGGAGCGTCCTATCACCCATGAACGTTTTGCGGATATAACGCGCCAAATCCACGCGATGATAAGGAAAATCGGGCAATTTATCGGGATGTGGGATAGTCGCAGGGGCGTTGCCGACCAATGTCTGACCGTCTTTATAGGCGATTCCGTTCAACGCCACAGGTGAACCGCCCCGTTCAATGATAGTCAACAGAGAAATAAAGGCTTCCTCGCCGTGTCCGCGCACGACATAATCGACATAATCGGCTTTGAGGACGACATCATAATGCTGAGTCGGAAAGTATCCGCCCCACACGATGATGAGCGATGGATATTTGGCTTTGAGCGCCTTGCAGATGGGAATCGCATTCGCCAATTGCGGACCGGGCATGACGGTCACGGCTAAAACGTGCGCCGATGTGGTGCAAATGGCATTATCCAACGCCGATAACGGATCGGCTTCGAGGTTGCCATCGATGATCACGTAGTTGTGCTTATTTTCGAGCAATGCGCCAATCGCAAGGAGCGACATGGGCAAAATGGGTTTTTTATTGGCTGATGACGGCGGGTTATATAAGACGAGGTTCATACATCCACTTTTCCTGATATCGTGATATTGCTTTTATTGTAGCACGATCTGGAAATTTGGCTATTCGAGGCGATGAATATGCTATAATCGAATTATCAGGTGCTATGATAGATGATGAGGTAGACCATCATGAGTCCGATGTTACAAGAAGCACTCGCGCTGGCGCTCCAGCTCAATCCCAAAGAACGCTTGCAATTGGTCGAGCAGGTGGTCGCTTCGGTGGAGCATGACCTCAATGCCGATTATCCACCCACCCCACAACCCAAGACAGGCGCGGAGATTGTCGCCATGCTGGAACAGATGGATCCAATTGAATTTGTTGACCCCCATATCGAAGACCCTGTAGAATGGGTCAAAGCCCAGCGCCAGAAAGAGGCAGACCGCCTGAAACCATATTGGGATGGTGACAAGTGAGCCTTGCCATTCTGGATACAACCGTTGTATTACATATTTTCCGCAAATACCCACCTGCCATTGCATGGTTTAGAACATCACAAACCTATGCGGTTGTATCTACAACATGGATGGAGGTCATGGTCGGTGTGAGTAGTAAGCGTGCCATGCAAGATACGTTAAATTTATTGAGCAATTTTCAATTGTTATATCTGACCGATGATGACCAGAAATGGGCGCAACAACAAATTCAACAACTCCGTTTTAGCCATCATGTCACCACCAACGACTGCCTGATTGCCTCCGTGGCGCATCGGTTACAAATCCCACTCTACACACACAACCTGAAAGACATGACCCCGATGATAGGCAATCTGGCGATAAAACCATACGCCTAGCATCATACCCCTCAGCGCAAGCGATACCCTTTCAGCAATTTGCGACGCGGTTTCCAATCGGGCATGACACTTTCGAGCAATGCGTAATATCGCTTGCTGTGATTCATCTCGAACAGGTGGCATAATTCATGCACAATCACATATTCGATGAGCGATTTATCCAGCCACATCAGATACACATTCAACGTGATTTTACCATCGTGTCCACAACTGCCCCAGCGCCCGTTAAAAATGCGCGTATCCCATTCAAATTCGGGCAAGTCCATCCCTTCAAATCGCGTGACAGCTTGGGGTATCATCTTGGCGAACAGGTCGTAGGCTTGTTTGCGATACCATGTGTCGAGCGCCTTTTTGATGCGTTTGGTATCGGACACATCGGGGACATAAATGATGAAACACCCATTCTCAAACACCACCGATGAATGTTTGCCTTTGGCTTGGCGAATGTCTATCGGATACGATTTGCCCAAATAATGGTGCATCGCTCCACTCACATATTCGACCGGGGGTTGGACATACGTGGCGAGCTGGGTATGTTTTTTGACGATCCAATCGGCACGTTCATTGACTAAGGCTTTGATATAGGCGTTGGGTGTGCGTGGTGGCGCTTTGACCACCACCCGCCGATCGGGATACACCCGAATTTCGATATTTTTCCGTTGGGTAAAAATGACTTCGTAACTGATGGTTTGTCCGTTATATTCTATCCGAGGCATGATCATTTATTCCTTCATCTCTATTAGGCATTATATCATATCATGCTTGGTTATCCGCTATCCAATGCAAAAATAGCACGCGCCCCAATATATCCCCTGCGATGGTCACATCATCTAGCACCGCAACCGATGTAAATGGCGCATCGCCATAAAATGTGTGAATCGTTTTGCCTATTTTGGGATGATAAATGATAATGGTGTTATTGCTATTTTCACTCACGCGCCAGCCGTCTAACATCGGAAAATCTATTTTAGAATAGGCATCATCTGGATTGATACCATGTTCATTTAACCATGCAAAAATGCGTCCATCAGGTAATGATTGTGCTTGCGATACACCCGCCGTATGCCCAACCAATTCGGCTAATTTAGTCCCATTTGCATCCCATAATTGCAACACTTTATGCTTATGATACCACGATAAAATATGCCCATTGGTTAATTCAATCGCTCCTTTAATACAGCCTACAACCACTCGATTGGGGTGTGCTTCATGCAGAGTTCGAATGAGCCTACCATCGCTATCCCATAATTGCGTTAGCCCATAACTATCCCACGATAAAATCCTATCATTCTGCAAACCGATAACACCGAGTATATAGTCTTGATGACCTGTAAGAATATGAATTAAACGCCCGTCTGAACGCCATATTCGTAAAGTATTATCTCTATCCCATGTGAGGATGTTGCCATTCGATAATTCTTTTACACCCATGAGCAATATGCCATGCTTCATCAGCCGCACCAACATGCCACCTGCAGGCAGGAGTGGGTCGTAGCCGTTGCGAATCGGATACAGTGAATTTTTCGGCGGGGTGATGCTATCCACAAAGGCGCGAATATCGGCGTTAGACTCATAATGATGATACAACCGCCCCGCCAATTGTGATGCCAACGCCGATTTATCGTGTTCCAGCACATGCGCCGATAAACTGAGCGCCGAGCGCAACAAGCGCAACAATTCGGTGGGATTTTGCGCCAACATCGCGTCACATTCGGCGATGAGCGTGTAAATATCTGTGTCGTTCAGGAGCGATTCGATGGTCGCATAATCGTGAAAGGTCATGGGTTCATCCTATATGGTCTTGTATGATATACAGATTATTGAATCAGGATATGGGTGATAAAGCAACCAGATTATACGCCTACAATGGTGAAAATATGCCATATGCGTGTATAATGGTCAAACAAATTGACTATAATCACCCGTAAGGACTGTTCATGACCTCCCCCACCCCGTTACAACGGTACATTTTTCGCATCGCATTCGCGCTAGTCGGTATTGGCGCGACGGTGATTGCCAGCACACTCGAACCCCTCACCACCTACTTCGGCATTGCACTCGAAAACGGCGGATTGTTCACGGGGGCGTTTTTCATCGGCGGGACGTTGGGCATCTTCATCGGCGGGAATTTATTAGACCGCACCATGAGCCGTCGTGTATCCGTATCGGGTGCGGGCATTTTTGGGATTTTCTTATTCCTGATGATACTCATCCCCGCGCATCTCGCCATCATCGGATTTATATGCGTGGTGTGCATCGGTTTTGGCTACGGCTTTTTGGTCATATCGGGCAACGGACTCGCCCCGCGCTATAATCCCCAAAATCCCGCCCGCGAATTGAGCGCCATCAACTTTTTCTTTGGATTAGGCGCGATTATCGGACCGCAAATCGCCAATATCGCCTTCACCATGGGCGATTTTCGGCTGATGTACCTCATCGTTGGGACGTTGGCGATCGTGTCGGCGGCGACCTTCATGTATATGCCAAGCATCGCGCCCGTCCAAAAATCGGAGACGGCGGTGAAGGTGGTATGGGTGAGCCTCATCCCGTTTGGGGTGATGTTCTTCATGTATGTCGGTGTCGAAATGGGTTTTTCGGCATGGATTAGCCCGCAACTGACGTTAGCGGCGCTGGCGGATGCCTCTACGGGGGCGGTCGGCATCTCGCTGTTTTGGACAGGCATGACGCTGGGGCGCTTGCTGACGAGTGTCATCGCGGGGAAGATTGCCAGCGAGACGGTGTTACTGGGCGGGATGGGGTTGGTCGGCGTGGGGGTGTTGGGCGTGCTGATTTTCCCGACCACTGTGGGCATGTTGTTGGTCTTTTCCTTTATAGTGGGGTTTGGCTGTGCGCCGATATTCCCATTGGGGATGGCAATTTTGAATTCGCGCTACACGCAAGGCTTTGGGGCGATTTCTGGGGCGATTATCGCCGTTGGTAATAGTGGGGCGGTGGTGTTGCCCGCGTTGCAAGGCTGGGCGGGGCGCGGGTTGGATGGTGGGATGATTGTTTCGCTGATGGCTATCATTATCGCGTTAGCGTGTGCGCTGGTGGCGATGCGAAAGCCTCAAGCACAGGTGACATCGTAGAGAACGCGCCATGCTCGACTTGTATAAATTACGCTTATTCGTCTCGGTGGCGAATCATAACAGCCTGAGCAAAGCCGCCGAAGCGCATTACATCAGCCAATCGGCGATGAGCCAACATATCGCCCAACTGGAGGCGTATTTGGGGCGGACGTTATTCGCCCGTCATCGGCGCGGGGTCTCGCTCACGCCCGATGGCAAAAAATTATACGATTATGCCGTACAAATTTGTCATTTGGTGGCAGAGGCAGAATTGGCGCTGGTGCAAATCACCGCCGAGAGCGAAGGCGACTTGTCGATCGGCGCGACCCCCAATATCAGCACGTATCGCCTACCTATTTGGACGGGCGACTTCACGGTGCGCTATCCGCGTGTGAGTTTGCGCGTCCAGACCGATATCACCGCGCATATCCTCCGCGATGTGACGTTGGGTAAGCTGGATATTGGTCTCATCGAAGGCGAAATCCACCCCGACCACGCCGAACATGTGCAGGTGCATCGGCTAGAAAGTATCGCACAGGTGGTTGTCGTTGGGCAATCACACCCATTCTGGGGGCGCGAGACTATCCACCTCGCCGAATTAGGTCAGCAAAAAATCATCATGCGACCTATCAATAGCCAAAGTCGCCAATGGTTAGAGGGGATTTTTAAGGCGCATGGGGTCAAGCCAGTCGTCTCGCTCGAAACAGATAACATCGAGGCGATGAAGCGCATGGTGCAGACCAGCGATAACATCGCCATTTTGCCCGATTACACCGTTGCCGATGCCATCAAAAATGGGACGCTGTGGGCAATTCGTGTCGATGATGTGCCGTTGATGCGTGACCATAAGGTGCTATGGGCAAAATCATCGTTGCCAACGCCATTCGCGCATGTGTTTTTGCGTCATCTGGGCGGTTTGTTCGGGGTGAATATTTGAGGATTGTATCATGGTTCAAGCACGAGCTATCTCAATTTTAACGAGGCTTCATCCGCCGAAATAAAAAAGGACACTCACCCATGCTCTACCCATATCTAACCCGCGCCACGCAAAATAAACCCGCCCTCATCACCCCACACGGGACGTATACCTACGCCCAATTACGCGAGGCAATCCAGCATGACAGGGCGCAATTGCGTGAGTGGGGTATCCAAAACGGGGATGTAGTGGCAATTTTAGCGCATAATCACCCCGTGTATGTGCGGATGATTATCGCCTTGTGGGAATTGGGCGCGATTCCGTTGCCACTCAATACGCGCCTGACGGGGGATGAAATCCGCTATCAGGTGGAATTTGCGGGCGCGACCTGTCTGATACATGCCGATGACATGCCCGTGCCAGATGTGGATGTGGCGGTGTATGGGTTTCCCCTATCCCCCCAGCCCCCTTTCCCCATTGCATGGAGAAAGGGGGAGCAAAAAAGTCCCCTCTCCATGCAATGGGGAGGGGATTTAGGGGTGGGGACGCAAACCAGCCCCCTCTCCGTGCAGGATTTAGGGGTGGGGTGCATCATGTTCACATCTGGCACATCGGGCAAACCGAAAGGCGCGATGCTCACGCACGATAACCTCATCGCCAACGCCGTCGCCTCGCATGAACGTCTGAACATGACGGCTGATGATCATTGGCTATGCGTGTTGCCGTTGTATCATATCGGCGGGTTATCGATTTTCGTGCGCTGTTTTATGCTAGGCGCGACCGTCTCGTTATTCCCGCGCTTTGATGTCGATAGCGTGTATCATGCCCTATGCACCCGCCCGATTACGCTGATTTCGCTCGTGCCGACCATGTTGTATCGGTTGTTGGAGCGGGATGTGAGGGCGTGGACTCCATCGCTACGGCTGATTTTGCTCGGTGGTGCCGCGGCGGATGAGCGGCTGATGGCGCGGTGTGCCGATTTTCGCTTGCCTGTCGCCACCACCTACGGATTGACCGAAGCCAGTTCGCAAGTGTGTACCGCCACGCCCGATATGACCTATCGCAAACCCGCCAGTGTGGGCAAACCGATGAACGGCATCACCATTCGCATCGTAGACGAACACGAGAACACTTGCCCAACGGGGACGATCGGCGAAATTGCCGTGCGCGGAAAGACCGTTATGGCGGGGTATTATCACGATGACGCATCCACTGCCAAAACGATACGGGATGGCGAATTATTCACGGGCGATATGGGTTATGTGGATCGTGACGGCGACCTGTGGGTCATCCAACGGCGGAGCGACCTCATCGTGACGGGTGGCGAAAATGTATATCCCGCCGAAATTGAGGCGGTGTTGCGCCAATTTTCGGGCGTGGCGGATGTAGCGGTGGTGGGCATCCCCGACCCCGAATGGGGGCAGATCGTGGCGTGTGCGCTGGTGGGCGAGGTGGATATACCCCACCTGCAAGCGGCTTTACGGCAACACTTGGCGGGCTACAAAATCCCGCGCCGTTGGCGCATACTGCCCACTTTACCCCTGAATAGCACAGGCAAGGTGGATAAAGGTGCGTTGCGTGCGCTATTCGAGGGATAAGTAAACATGGTTTACATCACCAACGGTTTGAGGGCGGGATACAACGCCATATAGGTGATGTAATCATCGGCATAGCGGGCATGATTGGCGCTCGGTTGCACGACATCGCCCGTATGGATGGTCTGACGACAGGCTTCGGCGACATCGGCATAAATCCCCTGCCCGACCATCGCCAGCAACGCCGCCCCAAATGCCCCCGCTTCGGACGTATTCACATTGACCAACGGCGCACCGAGAATATCAGCGATGATACCTTGCCAGAATCGGCTTTGCGCCCCGCCACCGCTCAAGCGGACGGTGAAATCGGACGGTAAGCCTGCTTGGGCAATCAGCGAGAAACTATCTTTTAGCCCATACGCCACACCTTCGAGTACAGCGCGGGTCATGTGAGCGCGGGTATGCCGCGAGGTCAACCCGATAAATCCACCCCGCGCCAACGGGTCTGGATGAGGGGTACGTTCCCCTGTCAAATAAGGCAAAAAGAACAATCCGTCACACCCTGCAGGGGCATTTTCGGCTTCTGCCAGCAAATTTGGGAACGAAATATGTCCCGCGAGCGTATCTCTGTACCATTGCAAACTGCCCGCCGCGCTCAACATCACGCCCATGAAATGCCACATATCGGGGACGGCATGACAAAAGGCATGTAAGCGTCCATCGGGTTCATAAGCATATTGATTCAATGGCGCGAATACCACGCCCGATGTGCCAACCGTCAGACCGATGATATGCGGTTCGACCGCACCCATCCCTACTGCGCCCGCCGCTTGGTCGCCACCGCCCGCCATGACGGGTGTGCCTGCGCGTAACCCTGTGAGTTGGGCGATTTGCGCCGTGATTTGCCCCGTGATGTGTGTCCCTTCGTACAACGCGGGTAGCCAATCAGACGGAATATCCAACGCGGTTAGCACCTCGCTTGACCAGGCGCGTTTTTCGACATTCAGCAACGATGTCCCCGCCGCATCCGACACATCCATCGCATATTCGCCCGTCAGTTGGTAGCGGATGTAATCTTTGGGGAGCAAAATATGGGCGCATTGGGCGTAAATATCGGGTTCGTTATCGCGCACCCACAAGATTTTGGGGGCAGTGAAGCCCGTCAATGCCCGATTGCCCGTCAGTTGAATCAGACGGTGGAAGCCGATTTTTTCGGTCATAAAATCACATTGACGTTGGGTGCGTTGGTCATTCCATAAAATGGCAGGGCGCAACACACGCCCCGCGCTATCCAACATGACCAAACCGTGCATTTGACCCGTCAGACCAATCGCGCCGATGTCATCCCCGTTCAGGTTGGCAATCGTGAGCGCCTGTTTGATAGAATTGACCACCCCATCCCACCAATCGGACGGGTGTTGTTCGCTCCAGAGGGGTTTGGGTTGGCTGATGGGTTGCGGGGTGCTACCCATCGCCACCACCTTGCCCATCGTATCCACAATCAACGCCTTGGCGCTGGTGGTGCTAATATCAATACCCATGAAGTAACTCATCAGCGCACCCCAAGCAACAATTCGATGGTCAGTTGGTCGAGATGTTCGTAGGGGATATTCTTCGCGCCCAATTCGTCACGGTTAAACGTGGTAGCACGCAATTTTTGGGCGGCATCTTGGCTATACCCCGCGCTCAGATACGATAACGTATCGTCTTTGGCGGTGATTTCTGCCAGCAATGCCTGAATTTCTGGGTCGGCATTAAAGCGTTGCGCCTTCTCTTTGAGGATGAGATACGTCCGCATACAGCCCCGCGCAAAGGCTTTGACATCCTCGTAATTCGAGCTACGGAAGGCATGGGCATCGAAATGGCGACTGCCAGAATAACCGACATCTTCTAAAAATTTGACCAAGTAGAAGGCTTGCTTGATCATCACACTACCAAAGCGGAAATCTTGATCATAACGCCCAAACAGTTGATCGTTCAGGTCGATGTGGAATAATTTATTCGCATCCCACGCCATTGCCACGCCGTGCAAAAAGTTTAAGCCCGCCATGTGTTCATGCGCCACTTCTGGATTTAAGCCCACCATGTCGGGATGGTCGAGCGTGCTGATGAAGCCGAGCGCATCGCCAACGGTCGGCAAAAAGATGTGACCGCGTGGTTCATTCGGTTTGGGTTCGAGGGCAAATTTGAGGTCGTAGCCTTGATCGCGCACGTATGCTGTCAAAAAGTTGATCGCCTCCCGAAACCATTTGAGCGCATCGAGTGGATTTTTTGCGCTATCGGTCTCTGTGCCTTCACGTCCGCCCCAAAAGACATACGTTTTCGCGCCCAATTCCACGCCGAGATCAATGGCGTTCATGGTCTTTTGCAAGGCATACGCACGGACTTTGGGGTCGTTGGATGTGAACGCGCCATCTTTGAAAACGGGGTGCGTGAATAAATTGGTGGTCGCCATTGGCACAACGATGCCCGTATCGGCGAGTGCCTTTTTGAAATCGCGCACGATTTGGTCGCGTTGGGCAGGGGTGGCATCTATCGGCACGAGATCGTTATCATGAAAATTGACCCCCCACGCGCCGACATCGGCGAGGAGGTGGACAATCTCGACAGGCGATAAGAGTTTACGGGTGGGTTCACCGAAGGGGTCGCGCCCCGTGTTGCCGACTGTCCATAAGCCAAAGGTAAATTTATGTTCGGGTTTGGGTTGATAGTTGGTCATGGTATGTGTCCTCAATATCATATTATTAATAAGTGTGGCTGACATACGCCCTAACGGGCTAGTCAGCCATTACAGTATATCCAGTTTGGGTGTAATGGCGGACTAAAGGCTTTAGCCTTGTATGTCCGCCACAAAATGAATAGGCGTTATGGCATATAAATTCTAAAATTGCCACTGGTCTGCAACAACGCCATCATATACAACAATCCATCATAATACCGATATTGTCCTGTCGGAATGGGCGTATTCCAAAATTCTTCGAGGAAATCCCACACAAACGGCTCGGTAGACGCGAGGGTGGCAACGGCGTTGGTGGCGATATGCCCCGTAGAACGATGTTGAAAGCCCTGTGGCGTGCCATCAATCAAGAAGCGACTGTTATAGCGCCCGATGCCTAAATCGTGGAAGAAGCGCAGATAGCGGTTGCTCTGTTCGACATGCCATTGGTCTGGGGCAAACCAGATGTAATCCAGCGCCACCATCATGCCAATGCGCCACGCATCGGCATAATACACACCGCCATAATCACTACCACCCCAATCCCGCGGTTCACCTGTGAATTCAGCATAATTCGCCATCAACCCTGTGACGGGATGGGCGGCATTACGCCAATGTTCACGGGCGGCTTGGATGGCTTCTTGCCAAAATTCGTTATCTTGCGTGGCTAACCGCGCCCAAATTTCATAAAAATGAGGCGCTTGATACGATGGATCGGTGAATTGGCTCACCTCTCCAATTTGCGCCACAAACACCACTAACTTGGTTTCGGGGTCGAATGTCGGTGTGGCGAGGGCAGTTTTTTGATGAATCATGGTGTTGAGGATGGTTTGGGCATATTCTTTATAATTAAAAATGCCTTCACCATCACCCCAACGGGCAGAGGCAAAAAATAGCGCGGTGGCATACCAAATTTCACCATCGGATGCGGGGTTGTTGTCGATACATGTCCCGTCTAGGCGGGTATGCCAACAGAAATACCCCGCCCACGGACCCTCTTTGTGATACATATGGGTATATGCCCACTTCCAGAGGCGGTCAAATTCGGCTTTTTTATCCATCTGGACGGTGATCATCATGCCATACGAAATGCCTTCGGTGCGAATATCGTTGTTGTTGATGTCGACGATATACGCCATGTCATCACCGAGTTCGTAATACACGCGCTCGTTGTCGTCATCGCCATAAAACAATTGCTGGAATGTTTCATCAATGCGGGTTTGGATTTCTTCATCCGATAACCCCCATTCCGATAAGATATTGCGATATTCACCCGTGAAAAATGCGCCTTCGCTAGGCAGTTGTGGGATTTTGGTGTCGTCTTGTGCGCTCACGGCGGTTAATCCTAGTGTGAAGATAAGTATGCAAAGTAAAGTTAGTTTTTTCATCGTGTATCCTTTCTTGAATCGATTATCCCCACCCCCAACCTCCTCCCCATTGCATGGAGAGGAGGCTAAAATCCTACCTCAAAGGTGGTTTTTACCCCCTTCCCCTATTCGATGGGGGAAGGGCTGGGGATGGGGGATTTTTTACGGTTAAAATATCACCCTAACGCCACCGATACGGGGGTCAGATACACCCGATCGACGGGTTGGGTGCGGGTGATTTCAAACGATGCCGATAGGCAAATATCATCAGATGACCGCCCGATCATCACCACAATTTCGCCCGCCTCGATGATATGCGTCATGGTGCGGTCATAAAAACCGAGATGGCGCACATCCAAATCAAAGGTGATATGGGCGCTTTGCCCCGCGTCTAAATGCACCCGTTGAAAACCTTTGAGCATCTTGACGGGGCGCGTGACGCTGGCGATGGGGTCAGATACATACAATTGCACCACCTCATCACCCGCCCGATTGCCGATATTTTTCACGGTGACGGTGACATGGATCACATCATCGGCGCTGGCGCGATCGGCGCTCAGACGCAAATCGCTATACTCAAATTGGGTATAACTCAGCCCATAACCAAACGGATAAAGCGGCTTGGTGGGCATATCGGCGTAATCGCCAAACCAATGCGAGCGCCCGCCCGATGGTTTATGTGCGTAATAGGTGGGAACTTGTCCGACATGGCGCGGGAGTGTGATGGGCAAGCGCCCCGCGGGGTTCGCATCGCCGAATAAGATTTGGGCGATGGCGTTGCCACCTTCTTGCGCGGGCAACCATCCGAGCAACAGCGAGTTCACCTTGTCGGCGATTTCTGTGAGGACGGGCGGACGACCATTCAGCACGACTACGATGGTCGGGGTGCCTGTCTCGGCGATTTTTAAGACGAGTTGTTGTTGCAAACCGGGCAATTCGAGCGTGGCGCGGTCTATGGCTTCGCCACTGGTACTACCCAAACTCAGACCCGAAATATCACCAACCACCACGATGGCAACATCGGCATTTTTGGCGTTTGTGATCGCCTCATCAAACAACGAGGCGTTATTCCCCGTGATGCCACACCCCTGGGCATATGTCACTTGGGTATTTTGCCCCACAATAGCCTGAATACCCTGTAAAACGGTGGTGGTGGGTGGGCGGTGCGCGTCCCAATTGATATTCAGTTTATCTTTATTGGGTGTGGGCGCGACCATATTATCGCCCATATTCGACACGCCTTCGAGGTGCGCTGGATAGTGATAATCGCCTTGCATGAGGCGGGCGTTATCGGCGCTGGGTCCGATGACGGCGATTTTGCCGATGGATTTCGACAAGGGTAAAATTGCGCCCTCATTTTTGAGCAACACCACCGATTTTGAAGCCAGCGTGCGCGATAATTCGATTTGCGCGGGGGTGTTATACACTTCGGCAATGCACCCCTCATCAACATACGGATTATCGAGCAAGCCCAAGCTGATTTTTTGGCGTAGCACCCGTCGCACACACGCATCGAGCAACTCTTCACGAATATCACCCGCACGAATGGCATCAATCAACGGTTGGGCATAGCAATCGAGCGCAGGCAATTCGACATCGATCCCCGCCATGAGCGCGTATTTCGCCGCTTCTGCCTTATCTTTGGCGATACGATGATAATCGACCAACATATTGATGGTGAAATAATCGGCGACAATCGTGCCAGTGAAGCCCAATTCACCGCGCAACATATCCACCAGATATTCTTTTGAACTGCCACACGGCACGCCGTCTATTTCTTGATAACCATTCATCACCGCGCCGACATTGGCGTGTTTGATTGCCGCGGCGAAGGGTGTCAGGTAGACCTCGCGCAGGGTGCGTTGCGGGATATGTGCAGGAGCCCAATTCATCCCGCCTTCGGATGCGCTATAGCCTAAAAAGTGCTTGGCAGTGGCGACAATGCCCGTCTTCAAATCATCGCCTTGCAACCCATTGATGTATGCCACGCCGAGCGTAGATATGAGGAAGGGGTCTTCGCCAAAGGTCTCCTCGACACGTCCCCAACGCGGGTCACGGGCGACATCCAATACGGGCGCAAGCCCCAGATGTGCGCCGACCGAACGCATTTGTTGGCGGATGGCACGGGTCATTTGCTGGATGAGGTCTGGCTCCCATGTTGCCGCCAAGCCGATAGCCTGTGGGAATGAAGTCGCACCATTCGCCATATAACCCGCGCAATTTTCTTCGTGGACAATGGCGGGGATGCCCAAGCGCGTCTCATTCACAAAATAGGCTTGGATGATATTGGCAAGTTGGGCGCTTTGTCGCGGTGGGAGCAACGACACCGCACCAATGCGCGAGACATGCCCGATGCCATGTGGGACAATCTGCAAGGCTTTGTTCTTATCAAAGTGCTGTTTGCTCTCATCGGTGACATCACTCGACCAAATGCCACCGATTTGCGCCACTTTTTCTTCGAGCGTCATCTGCATTAACAAATGCTCGGCGCGTTCATCCACGCCAAGCTGTGTATCTTTATAGGTTATGTTCATGTGCTTTAGCCTTTTAGTTCGCCACCCGTTAAGCCCGTCACGATATATTTCTCGGCAAAGATGTAAAAAATGATGGCAGGGATGATGAGCAAAATGACATAAGCCATCACCCGCGACCAATCTGTGCCAAACTGCCCCTGAAATTGCATAATACCGAGGGGTAGGGGCCAATAGGCATCTTTATTCAAGACGAGAATGGGCAAGAAATATTCGTTCCACGCGGCGATAATCTGAATCACCGCTACCGCCGTAATCGCTGGACGCGCCATCGGCAGTAAAATGTATCTGAAAAATCCAAAGGTGTTACAACCATCCACATACGAAGCATCTTCGAGTTCATTGGGGATGGCGATGAAGAAACTGCGTAAGATGACGGTGCTTTGGGGCAATCCAAACGCCACTAACGGCAAAATCACCCCCCAATGTGAATCTATCAACCCGAATTGACGGATTTGGATGAAGATAGGCAAAATCGCCACGGTTAACGGGAACAGCAATCCGAATGATAAAACGTTGAAGGCAAACATCCGCCCCTTAAAGCGTAAGCGCGTGAAGGCAAACGCCAACATGCACGCCAAAGAGACATTCAGCACCATGGTAAAACTGGTGATGATGATGCTATTGCCCATGAATTTCCAAAACGACTCGCTTTGTAAAATATCAATGTAAAATTGCCAATTCCATGCCCCTTCGGGGAAGCCAAATGGGCGCGATAAAAATTCGTTGGTTGTTCGCACACTGCCCAAAAACGCGGTCATCACTGGACTGATGATGATGACACATAAAATTCCCAGTACCGCATAGCGAAACAACAAAAATGCCCAACGCACAAGTGTAAGCGTCATGATGCCACCATCCTTTTAATCGTCTGCATAATCCCGATTCATGACAAAGCGTTGGTATAAAATCGAGAATACCAATGTGATGAGGAACAAAACCACGGCAATGGCACTACCATATCCCAATTTGAAGCGTTGTAGCCCATATTTATACAAGTAAGTGCTAACGACCGCGCCAGAGTTGTTAATCCCGCCACCCGTTGTCAAAATCCACGCGATGACGAATTGTTGAATCGACCCCAATACCGAGAGAAAAATCGTCAGGCGAATGGTCGGACCAATCAACGGAATGGTGACATAGCGCAAAACGCCCATTTCTGTCGCACCATCCATACGAGCGGCTTCTTCGAGATCTTTGGGGACACCTTGAATCGATGCCATGTATAAAATCATGTAAAAGCCGAAGTATTTCCAGACCAGCACGGCAAAGACCGAGTACAAAATGACATCGGGGTTGCTTGTCCACGCGACCCGTTGGTAATTGGGGATGATGCTGGCAAAAACGGTATTGACCAAGCCGTCATTGGGATGCAACACATACAACCAAATGATGGCGGTAATCACTTCTGAAAAGACATAGGGTATAAACAGGAGCGCCCGAAAGATTCTGCGTCCGGGCAGTTGACCCCGCGCCACCAACAAGGCAATCATCAAAGCGATCGGCAATTGGATGAGCAACGATAAGAGCATAATCACAAAGGTATTTTGCAGGGCTTTGGTGAAGGCACTATGGGCAAACAGGCGCTCATAATTGTCGAATTCTTGATAATTGGTCAGCGGACCCAAGCCATCCCATTCATAAAAGCTATAGACTGCTGTTTGTGCGATGGGGCTAAGGACGAATACGATGAACACCAGCATCCCAGGTACGAGGAAAATGCCGACCGTCAGCCATTTGCGAATGGCATTGTTGCGCTTTTCTCGTCTGATTTGTGTTGCTTCGTCTAGGTTAATTTCTGATAAGTTTCTGGTGTTTGCAAGTGACATAATGGGTTTTCTTCTGGTAAACTAAAAGGATAGTGGTTGGGTAGAGAGAGGAGCAATTCCTCTGTAAGATTGCCCTCTTCTAAAGAATGCTTCTCTCCCTATCAGTCACGATAAGTCTTAGTCAAGTTCAAACGATGCCATTTCTTCAATGCGCTCGGCGGTTTCTTGTGGGGTTGCCAAACCAGCCAGCAATGCTTCGACTGCATCATTGACTTCACTACCCAATGCAGGTGGCAGGAATTGGTCGTAATACAGTTGGAAGTAAGGCGCATTGTTACGGGCTTCGATGATGGATGCAAACACGGGGTTGTCTGTGACCACATCTTCGGCGGCACCAACGGTTGGGATAACCCAAATTTCGGCGGCACGGCGTTGGACATCGACGCTGGTGATATATTGTAAGAACGCCACGGTGGCATCGGGAGCATTTTTGCCAACCGCAAAGCCATCACCACCACCTAACACATCATCTGGATTACCCGCGCCATCGGGCAAGACGGGGAATGGGAACCAGCCCAAATTATCACCCAAGACACCTGGGGCGGCATTTTCGTATAAACTCGGAGCCCATTGACCCATGAGTTCCATAGCGGCTTGCGCGTTGGCGGTGATGGTGAATTGGTCGCCATAGGTCAAGCCCATGAAGTTTTCGGGGAACGCGCCCATATCGACCAACGATTTGACATATTCACCCGCTTTGACAAACGGTTCATCTGCAAACGAGCCAGTACGATTATAGGCATTCAAGAAGGCTTCTTCGCCACCCAAACGGATTGCCGAATACACCCACCAGAAATGACCGGGCCATTTGTCTTTTCCACCTAGCGAAATGGGGGTGATGCCCGCTTCTTTGAGGGCTTCGATTGTGGCGACAAACTCGTCCCAAGTGACGGGGGGATTGTCTGGATCCAGACCGGCTTGTTCAAACAGGGCTTTGTTATAGAACATACCGACCGCGCCCCACGTCCACGGCACACCATAGGTTTCATCGCCTTGACCGTACAGAGCTAACGCGGCTTGTGCGCTGAACGAATTGCGCCATTCACCATCGTTGGCATCCAGTTCTGGCGAAATATCGCGCAACAAACCAGCACGGGCAAATTGCCACAACACACCACCGCCCCAGCTTTGGAATAAATCTGGCGCATCACCCGATTGCATCACGGTGACTAAACGGCTTTTGAAGGCTTCGTTTTCTAACACGGTAATTTCGATGGTCACACCGGGATTGGCTGCCATGAATTCATCGGCAATCACTTGCCAAAATTCTTGTTCGGGTGGATTGGTGCTGATGTGCCACCATCTGACAACGACATTTTCTTGTGCCGATACCGATGACACAACGATCATCAATACCGCCATTAAAAAGAGACCTAACTTTGTTCGCATAGTACAACTCCTTAAAAAGTAAACGATAGATACGTTTTTTGTAAATAAGCGCCAAAATGACGCATTATTCCTGATGCAGAGACTGGCACGAGTCACGGATGACCAATTGTGTCGCCAGCACGATATTTTTCGGTGGGGTATCGGGATTTTCGATATGCTCTAATAAGAGTTTCACCCCCACCCGCCCCATTTCTTCGAGGGGCTGATGGACAGTTGTCAATTTAGGATAGGTGTTGACGGCTTGTGGAATATCATCGAAGCCAATCACCGACATATCATGGGGGATGCTCAAGCCTGCCTCGCGCACGGCATCCATAACCCCAAACGCCATCATATCATTCGAGGCAAAAATAGCCGTTGGGGGCGCATCTAACGCCAATAATTGGCGCGTGGCAACATAACCCGATTCTTGCCCAAAATCACCTGTGACGATCAGCCTGTCTTCGATGGGAATTTGATAATCTTTGAGGGCGGTGATAAATCCGTCATAGCGGTCTTTGGCGCTACTCAATTCGCGGATGCCTGTGATGAAGCCGATGCGCCGATGCCCCAATTCGATGAGATATTCGGTGGCTTTGTATGCCCCCTGCCAGTTGGTGGCATTGACGGACGGGCTATGTCCAAGCATGTTGACCGCATCTATCAACACATATGGATAACCGATATTTTCGAGCGCGGTCAAAAACTCTGTCGAGAGCAACGGCACGACCAACAAAATGCCTTCCGTCAGACCATTGGCGACATAGCGCAAATAATTGGCGTTATTATTGCCTGAACGATGTGTTGTATAGACCATCAGCTCACATCCAGATCGTGCCAATTCTTGGTCTACCCCGCGCACGATTTCGATGACATAACCGTTATCTAAACCAGGGATGAGCAACCCGATGACATTCGATTTACCCCCCGCGAGGCTACGTGCTTGTATATTCACCACATATCCCAATTTTTGGGCGGCGCTCAGCACTTTGTTGCGGGTTGCCTCTTTGACACCGGGTTTATTATTGAACACCCGTGAGACGGTCGCATCAGATACCCCTGCTTCGTGTGCGACATCGTAAATCGTAATCGGTTGGACAAGATTTTTTTGTAAGGTCATAATAAACTCATCTTTTTGTAGGCGCTTACATTACGTTTGTTAAAAAAAAAAAAAGAACAATATAACGAATTTTATTTATTTTTTGAGTATTTGCCACTCAAAAATGTAAGCCCTTACATATAATATAGCAAGTGGTCTTCATTCTGTCAAGGATTTGGTGAGAAAATTGTGAATATTATGGTGTATCTACCACAAGATAGCTCATCATTGACTGTATATCAGTATCGGCTCTTCAGCATCGTCCAAATTGCTAAATATTCACCACCTCCTTAAAAATCCCTAAGCGATGGGGGGTATAATCATGAAGAATAATTTTGAACAAAATTAGGATAGGCATGATGCAAAAGATGCAAAATAACCTGATATATCAATTCACATCACTATCACGCCCGCTTAACCCGTTTGTATACCCAACACACCGCTTGCTGATGGTGCTTGTACCAATTGCGGGGATCATTTTGGGTGTCTATACCTTACTAACAGGTGGCGATTTAGGGTCGGCAATCGTGGCAGGATTTTATGGTGGTGGCAGTGCGCTATTAGCGTGGATTCTGGCACGAGAAATCGACCCCGACACCCCCTATTCGGCATTCGTCGCACTCGGATTAGCGACTATCGGTGCATTTTTCGCCACACCCAATTTACTGGCGTTAATAGGTGCGATAATAGTCGTGCGAATTGTAAATCGGATTGTCGGTTTTCCTGCCAAAATTCCCGATTACATCATCGCAATCGGTGTCGGTATTATCACTATGTTATTCACAGAGGCATGGATTTTCGGCGCAGTAATAGCAATAGCCCTGTTATTAGATGCCAATTTACCAAACCACGCTCCGTTGGGATACACCTTTTCATTCGCCATGCTGTTGATTATGCTCCCAATATGGCGTTATCTAAATGTAGGATTGGTGGATGTGGCGCGGGATGGATTGCTTATTATTCTGGGGATAAGTGTCCTATTTATAGTTCATATTCTGACAATCAAGCGGTTTGATTGTCTGTGTGATGCAACCAATACCCACCCCCACCCCATGCGTGTGCGGGCAGGCATGGGATTAATGATCGGCATGGCGGTGATATTTGCGCTGATTTATGGTGATGATGGTATTTTCGCGCTGATGCCCTTGTGGGCAACTTTTGTTGGGGTGATAATCTATCGGGCGGTCATGTTGCGTTCAGCATCCACACAAAATTGAAGGGATGATGCTAATCGGTAGGGAAATCGGTGTCTCAACAACCTGCGGTTTGTGCTATACTGAACAAAACGGAGGTGTGAATGACTGTTGTCTGGCTCATCCTGATTATCCTCATGGCGTTGGCGCTGTTCATCGGCATCACCCTGTGGCGTGTGCGCTGTTCATCGGCATCACCCTGTGGCGTGTGCGCCGACCTATCCCCTACCCCGCGCCCGAAAGCCTGATTATCCCCACCAATACGCAATTCATCCCCATCGAAGGGGTTGTGAATGTGCGCGACATCGGCGGGATGACCACATCGGATAATCACACCGTGAAAACGGGCAAGGTGTATCGTTCCGCCAGCCTGTCGTATATCACCCTCAACGGCAAAACGGCATTATCGGCGCTCCAACCGTGCCTGATATGCGATCTGCGGAGTGAGGACGAAATCATCAACGACCCCGACCCGCGATTTGACGGCGTGCGTCACGAGACACTCAACATGGCAACCGAAGGCGATAAAGCCAAGCGGTTATGGTTGTTGCTGTTTAATCCACGAAAATTAGAGGGATTATTGCCCCAACTGTATACCAGCATCATCCTCGAAGAAAACGCCCCCGCCATCAAACGGATGATGCACCTGATGCTCGATGAGGCGAATTATCCCATGCTCATCCACTGTACGGCGGGCAAAGACCGCACAGGCGTGATAGTCGCGTTGATATTGGCGTTGTTGGGCGTGCCAGAGGAGCGGATTGTCGCCGATTATACCCAGAGCAACCATTTTTATCATCATTACGAACAGATCGCTCATCGGTTGTTAAAGCGATTGGCATTTTTGCACCTGAATAGCGCCAATTTATTCCCGATATTAGCCGCCCACCCCGATACGATGCGGGCAGTGTTCCATTATTTAGATGACGAGTATGGCGGGGTGATAGCGTATGCCGAGTCACGCTTGGGATTTAACGCGGATGCAGTGGCGCGGTTGAGAGGGATATTATTAGAGTAAAGCTGATCAATATTCAACACGATTCCGCATATCATCAGGTATCAAAATCTCATAGATAAATGAGAGCACTTTTATCCAATCACCCACACGATGTTTATCCCACACGTCAAAAACAACACCCGCATGTTCAATACCTTGTGATGCCAATTGCAAATAGTCGCTATCATAAGTACATAATACACATCCCATTTGGGTAGCATAATTCAGATGAAATAAGTCGTCTTTGCCCAATAAATGCAAATCACGAACAGTAACAGTGGTAAAATGGTCATAGTATCATCTCCTCACTATCAGATTTTATTTATTGTATCTGTAAATCCGGTTTTCATCAATTCGGTGGTCAAATGCGCGATTATCTGATAGTCTAGGATGTAAATTTTTAGCATATCCAAAAGGACAATTACGATGAACGCGCACGCCCTCGTCAAAACGTATTTGCGCTACACTGAGTCATACACGCCTCAAAACACCTCTCGGATATGTTATAATGGGGATAAACATGCGATGAGGTGAGATGATTATGCCCTACACACTCAATCAACTCCGCGCCATGCGCGACCAAATTTTACAGATTGCCCAAAAACATGGCGCGACCAACGTCCGCATTTTCGGCAGTGTCGCCAGAGGTGAAGCCACCGAAAATAGCGATGTGGATTTTTTAGTCGCGTTCAACAATCAGACCAGTCTACTTGACCGCGCAGGGTTGCTCATAGATTTACAAGATTTGCTCCATTGCGCTGTAGATGTGGTTAGTGACCGTGCGATTAAACCCTATTTATCGCCCTACATCCTCAAGGATGCAATCTCATTATGAACGATATTCAGCGCGGGTATTTGAATGATTTACTCACCCACATTGATAAAATTATTCGATACACGCAAGATGGGCGAGAAGTATTTTTTGCATCCGAAATGGCACAAGATGCCGTTCTCAGAAATTTTACTATTCTTGGCGAAATCGTCAAACGATTAGGCAAAGAATTTACAGATAACCACCCGCATATCCCATGGCGCAATATCGCAGGGTTTCGGGATGTTATCACCCATGATTATGAAGACATCGAAATCAATCAGGTTTGGCGCACGATTGAAACAGAAATTCCTGTCCTGCGCCAAGCCATTGCAGACTTATTATCACAGTAAGGAACATAACCACACATGAACATTACATTTCTCGGCGGGGCGGATGAAGTCGGCGCGAGTAGCACACTCATCGAAATTGCGGGCAAACGCATTTTGGTGGATGTCGGCATCCGCATCTCCCCCAAGACGAATCGGGGCATCCAAAATGACCAATTGCCCGATTTACAACCCATTTCGGCGATGGGTGGCTTCGATTATCTGCTCGTCACCCATGCCCATACCGACCACACAGGCGCGTTGCCGTTGGTGGTGGAACAGTATCCGCACGTCCCTGTGTTGGCGACTCGCCCAACACAAGTCTTGACGCGCATTTTGCAAGCCGATGCCCAACGCATCATGAAATCGAAGCACGAAGAAGAAGGCGAATTGCCGATTTTCGATGAAATCGCCAGCCAACGGTTGATGGATGCCTTTCAGACGGTGGAATTTAACCAACCGATTCATCTCGGCGAAGGCTTGCAAGTCACGTATCATGTCGCGGGGCATATCGCAGGTGCGGCGATGTTGGTATTCGAGAGCGAAGAAGGCACGCTGGTGATGAGTGGAGACCTGTCGCTGAATCAACAACGGGCGGTCGTCCCCGCCAAAATCCCGCGTATCAAAGCCGATGCGCTGGTACTCGAAAGCACGTATGGCGGAAAACTGCACGCCAACCGCGATGCCGAAGAAAAACGCATCATCGCCTCGCTCAAAGCCGTGACCGATGGTGGTGGCAAGGCGCTCATCCCCGCCTTCGCGCTCGGACGGGCGCAGGAGGTGTTGCAAATCATCCTCGCCTATCGCGATCAGCTCGATGTGCCTGTATATGTGGATGGCATGGTGCGCTCGGTGTGTAATGGATACGCCACGTTCACCGATTTATTACCGCCCAACAGTGTGAAAATGGCGGGGGATAAACACCTGTTTTTCCGCGAAAAAGTGAAGGCAATTGTATCCAACGCAGAACGCGATGCCATGCTGAACGATGGGATGCCCGCCGTGATTATCGCCAGTAGCGGGATGCTCACAGGCGGGGCATCGGCACTCTACGCCAAAAAAATGGCGGGAGATCCCCAAAATGCCATCTTCCTCACGGGGTATCAGGATGAAGAAGCGCCCGGTAAAATGCTCCAACGGTTGATAAAAGCGCGTGCCGATGGTGCAGATTCAGGGGTCATCAAAATTGATGGGCAACCCGTCACCGTGCGCTGTATGATAGATACCTATTCGCTCTCGGCACACGCCGATGAAGCGGAATTGGTCAGCGTGGCAGAAGCGATGGATGCGAGCGAAATCATGCTGGTGCATGGCGATCCATCGGCACGGCATAGCCTCGCCACACGCTTGCGCCAACGCAGTCGGCATGTCATGACCCCGCGCATTGGTCAGACCATCACCTTCAATTTTCCCAAGCGCCCGTGGGGCATTGCGCGGATAAAATCGGGCGATAATAAGGAAGCGTTGAACCCGCTTGCGCTGTGGGAATCGCTCAAAGGTCAGGCGGGGAATTTTTTCAGCGCCCGCGAATTGGCACAAATGTGGTGGGGCGATAGCACACGGGCGAGTGAGGTCATCTCCGTTTTGGCGAATAGCCCCTATTTCACCCAAGATTGGCGACGCAACGATACGTTTCAGGTGCGAACTGAGGCGCAAATCCAAAAAGCCAATCGCAGTCGTGCTATCATGTTGGCAAATCCCGATATTGTCGGCAAATTGGTGGTGTTGCGCGATGTGAATAATCGTCCGCATATCGCGGTGGTGGTGAATGCGGGGGAGGATAGTTTCGAGGCAGAAGTGCAAGGCGCAAAGGGGCGACAATATGCGGGTGATGCGATCCTGTGGGTCATCGGCACATGGGAACGCGCCGAAGGTGTCCCGCTCAAAAGCCAACTGAACGCGCTGGCAACCAAAATCAAGACCATTCAAGATGCGGTGTTGCCGTTGGATATCCGTCAGCGCCTTGTGGCGGATGCCAAGCCCGTCATCCCCGACCAACTATTGCCCAATCCGTTGCCCGAAGGGGTGAATCGGTTAGAGGCGTTGGCGACAATCGTGTGGGCATTGGCACAAGACGGGGCGACACTCGAACCAGACGGCTTATTGCCCAAATATGCCCTGCAAGACGGACCCGTAGAGCAAAATCGCGCCCGCGAAATCGCATTAGAGACCTTCCCGCCAGAAGCACGACTGCGAAAAGTCGGCATGGAGGCGCATCGCAAACGGCTCATTTTGACGTTTGATTTTCCAGAACGCGCACCCGATAAATGGATGAACCTGATTGACCAGCTCGAAGAGGTGACCGGTTGGGAGGTGCATCTGACCCCCGCCACCAATCAACAGGCGCTCGGCGAAGCCCTGCACGAATTGTTGCCCAAAGGGGCGCGGTTGGTCAAATCGCCATCGTATTACATGGATCGGCGCGAAGTGGTTGCCGATATTGCCGACATCACGCCCGATATTTTAGCCTCGCTCAAAGCGATGTATCTGGATTTGACGGGCTTCAAATTGGTGACGGGCAATAGCACATCTGCGACTAATGCCCCCCCTAGCCCATCAAACGCACCTATCACCAGCAAGCAGATGGAGATCAACGCCGCCTATGGTCTGATACGGGCGAAATTGGGCGATAAGGGGTTGTATAAAACCTCGCTCAAGGGGAATGGCATCGTGTTAACATTTATTTCGCCACAAGTAGGCGGGCGCTATCACGCCGAGATGAACGAATTGGCGCAACAAACGGGCTACCCGTTGAGTGTGCATCCGCATCCGAATCAGCAAGCGATTTTATCGGTGGCGAATCGGCTCATCCGCGAGGCGGGTTGGTCGCTCAAAAAAGGCATCGGCATCCATACCGATCGTGGCGAGGTGAGCGTGACCCTGACATCCGCGCCCGATGAGGTGGCATTGTTGACCGTGTTAGCCGATTTCTTAGACCAAACGGGTTATCTGATGGTGGTCAATGTGGGGTGATTATGAGAGGACATCTCCAAGTGGTGTCCTCATCAAGATAATATTTGACGCAGAAGAGCTTTCATGTCATCTGGACAATAAGTTATGCTCTCAGTTAGTAATTCTAGCCAGTAATCGGTTGATTTTTGTTGGATAGAGTTCAGAACTTTTTGAACAACCACCTGAGAGAAAAAATATTTACCGTGAATATGTTTGGTGTAATTTTCATCCCGATGTTGTTCAAATTCGGCTAACTTTTGTTGATAAAGTGGCATAATATCGGTTGCATTGAGGTGACTTTGCCATGTATTTAGTCGTGTAGCAATGGTGGCATCATCAAATTCGACATTGCTCAAAATTGCCATTGGATAACCATCTTCATGCCCACGACAAAATTGAAAAGCATCTCGTTCATAAAGTGTATGCCATAATGCACCATGTTTTATGCCATCATGAAGATAGTCATCTATTTTATCAAAATCGAGTCGCGTTTTACTGATAGGGATTTGCATTTGGGATAGTTCGCTTGGGTCAATAAAATAATTTTCAATTGTCCATCGTGGCAACACCAATAACCGTGAATATTGTTCTTGTAAGTCACTCATCTCACGGGTTGATCTTTCATCGTTATCGATTAGTCCCCAAATTCGCGTATCATTCTTACTGAGTTCTTGAAGAACTTTATCGCGCTTATTCACGACATGGACAGATAATTTAGACCGCCAATTATCCCATCCACCCGCATCAAGAAATTTCTCGATGATTACTTTATCGGTTTTGCCTTCAACAGCCAATCCATGAGGTTTTTCCCCTAATACATCATCCCAAACAATGTTAGCCATTGATGACATCCTTTACACCCAAACGTCGTCTTTGGGTTTCTGAGAATTCATCCCATATTTCTGGCGAGTGCGATGTCACAATAAGTTGACCATTGCGCGAGTGAACAATTTTTTCAAGTTCATGGATAAAATGCCGTTGCAAACTCACATGCAGGTGTAAATCAGGTTCATCTATCAATACCACACCCCCTGGCATCAACCAACGGGATACCATCACCATCATAATCAGGCATTGTTGTTCACCTGAACTGAGTGCCTCTATATAATGATATGTAGGGTGGGTTTTATTTACGCGCACTAATAGACGTGATTGGGCATCGAAATCAGTTATCTGCTTTTGACCTTGAAAAAATTGATTAATATTTTTAATCATATCCTCAAAATTTGATGGATTTCTGAGTTTAATATTTTTTAGCATCGTTTCCAGATGGGTGCTCATTCTATCTCTGTTACTATAACTGACAAACCACCTGTAAAGAGATTCGGGTTGTCGTTCAAATTGTGTTTGGTCGGGTGGTTCTAAAATTGTTCGGTCTACAGTATCAAAAAACATCATATTTGGTAAATAAAATACACCAGTAACACCAACTTGTAACGCTTCTAATTGGGTTATTAAATTTTCAATTAAATATTTATCGAGTGAAGTCTCAATCTTAAAATCATTATCTCGACCTTTTAAGCCGATGTATCCCACTTCAGGATTATCATATATAGGTAATTGTGACATATTTTCGTCATCTGAGGCAACAAATAACCAGAGTGAAGATGGAATATGATAGTCATTTTGGTCGTCTCCAAATTCCCTTAACTCAATTGCCATCAAACCATTTTTAACATCAATTTCATGTAATTTATACCGACTTGAGACATAAGCGACACCACCATCTTTTTCAAGTTTGAGCCACCACTGAAAGTTATACCAAAGCGTAGCCATTATCCGTAGCAAAGTTGTTTTTCCAGACCCATTCAGACCTGTGATTAACACCGAATTGAGCGGTTTTTGCCAAACATCATCATAAAATGTGATGTCAAGGTCATCAAAATTATGAACATCGCGCAGAATAATTCGGTGAATATACATGAAATCAACTACTCCTCACATACGATATTGGTTACTGAAAATTATACCACAAGTAGTTACCCAACCGTTTGCTTCCGATAGCGATAATACGCCGCGCACGCGCCTTCACTGCTGACCATCGTCGCGCCAAGCGGATGTTCGGGGTTACAGCGCGTGCCGAATGCCGGGCATTGGTCGGGTTTGATAAACCCCTGTAGCACCTGCCCACTCAGGCATTCGCCAACGGTTTCATCCCCATAGACGGCGTAGCCGAAGCGTTTTTCGGCATCAAAATCGGCATACTCGGCGCTCAATCCGCCACCGCTCAGGGGGATTTCGCCGATACCCCGCCAGCGCCGATGCGTGGGCGCGAATACGCGGGTCATCAACGCTTTGGCGGAGGTGTTGCCTTCACGTTGGACGGCGCGGGCATATTGATTCTCCACCTCTGCCCTGCCCTGTTCGAGTTGCGCCACGCACATGGTGATGCCCTGCAAAATGTCGAGCGGTTCAAACCCTGTCACCACGAATGGCACGCGATATTTTTGCGCGATGGGGATATATTCCTCATAGCCCATCACAGCGCACACATGCCCCGCGGCAAGGAAGGCATTCACACGGCGGTCTGGTGCGGAGAGAATCGCCTCGACTGCGGGCGGGACGAGGACATGCGAGACCAACAGCGAAAAATTGGTGATGCCTTGCGTCTTTGCGAGGTGGACGGTCATGGCGGTGGCGGGCATGGTTGTCTCGAATCCGACCGCGAAAAACACGACTTGTTTATCTGGATTTTGTTGTGCCAATTTGAGCGCATCCATCGGCGAATACACCATCCGCACATCGCCACCCGCCGCTTTGGTGGCGAGTAAATCGGTGGATGTCCCTGGCACGCGCATCATATCGCCAAACGAAGTCAGGATGACATTGGGCATGAGGGCGATTTCGATGGCTTTATCAATCAATTCGACAGGGGTCACACACACCGGACAGCCCGGTCCGTGTAACAGCGTGATTTTATCGGGCAGGAGCGTATCTACACCAAATTTGAGGATGGCGTGCGTTTGTCCGCCACACACCTCCATAATCGTCCACTCGCGGGTGGTAATTTTCGCCAACAAATCGGCGTATTCGTGCGCGGTTTGCGGGTCGCGGTATTCATCGATATAACGCATCAACCACCGCCTTCACTATCGGCGTGGAGTTCATCCAATTCGCCCATCTGACGCAGATAATCGAACACCTGATGCGCTTCGGCTTCGTCTACGATGTTGAGCGCAAATCCGACATGCACCAGCACATAATCATCTATTTTCGCCTCTGGCACATAGGCTAAATTCGCCTCTTTGATGACCCCGCCAAAGCTGATTTTGCCCATGCGCGTGAGTGGGTCATCGCCTGATATGCTGATAATTTTGCCCGGTACGGCTAAACACATGATGCTTGCTCCTTTATTTAAGCATCGGACGACAAAAATGTCGTCCGTACATGCTAATATTTTTATGTCTGTACAGACGCGCTTCTGCGCGTCCAAAAATGCTATTTTAACAACATTTATTCATTCCACACCGTCCATAAGGGATAAAATGCCCGATTTATAAAAGCATCTGTCAATATCCGAAAGACGGCGGCATTTGGGGCATAATAATCCTCAGAGGATCGAGATGCGAGCGCCTGTTCGAGCGTTGGTGTATCGTATTCGATACGGACAATCGCCACATACCGCCCCGTGTCGCTGGCGTATACCGAATGACTCACTATCGCGCCAGGGATAAAATCTAAAATCGGTTGCAGGGAATCACTATCCCTATTACGCATTCTATCGGCGAAGTTAGAAACTCGCGCCGAGAGTTCCGCCGCGCCAATTTGAGCAGTGGCTTCATCCCCATATGTCACCATCAATAATGCCACCATACGGTCTCCTTCTTAGCGGTCGGCAATAGCAACCGCATCATAGGGTGGCAAATTCTGATATTCATAGGTGCTGAATTGCGTTGTATCGGCGCTTAAACCTTCGCGTTCTAATGTAGTCAATGACATATCAGAGCCAGTAGCAATATCCATACGCCATAACAACCAATTGACCAATAACCCGTCTGGGGCGGTGGCGACTTGGGCGAGTGCGCGAATATCGGCATCATCATACAACGTGTTTTCTGTTAGGTTGGCAACATCCTCTAAAATGGATTGATGCTCTGTGCTGATGAGGGTATCATCCCACATCACAAATGGAATTTTACGCCCAAGCCGTGAGTCAAATAAATTGGTTCTCTCGATTTCTTGTAGGTTGGCACGAGTGCCGATAGAACAATCACCCTCATAACACCATGCTTCGGCACCATTGATGGTGACGGCGCTATACCCGCGTGCGGTATGCGCGGTACGGATAGCCTCTTCATCAAAATCACCCGACCAAATCGTGCCATTGTTAGGCGGGTGTCCAAAGGTGAATAGGCGATTTATATCGCGTATTTCAAACCCGATCGTTTGTGATATAATCTCGCCACCTCCTCTTAATGCCATTGGAGCTACCTCACGGATGTTCGTCTGAAAGGTATACCAACGCTGTGTGTATCCCGGCCACCCACCATAAAAAACTTCACCCAGTGCGGGTCGTTCCACATAAGGCAAAGCATCTTCTACGGCGCGAAAATCGGTATAGCTTATTTCGGTATTCGCAAATTCAATCGGCACACGCCTGAGCATATCGAATAAGGGATGGGTATCTGGTTCTGCCTCATCCGATTGCGCCCCGATTGTGCTATATAAACTCAAAAATACCAGCCATAAAATCATCAGTCGAACTATATATTTCATCTCATATCCCTTTTTATATACCGCCAATATCATGATGATAACATCCACGCCACCGCCTGCCCGAAGCATATCCCGCCATCGCCTGTCGGGACTTGGGAATGCCAATAGGGGATGAATCCCGCCTCGCGTAGGCGAATAATCGCGCCTTCGAGCAAGGGTTTATTCAAAAAACACCCGCCTGTGAGCAAAACGCGCCTCTCGCCGATGCGTTGCGCGGTGTGGATGATTATCTCTATAAGTGTAACATGAAATTTATGGCTTATCACCGTTTTGGGGATGCCCGCGTTTATATCCGCCATGAGCGATGTGAGCAACCCCACCCCTAAATCCCCTCCCCATTGCATGGAGAGGGGACTTGTTTGCGCCTCATCACTCTGCATGGAGAGGGGACTTGTTTGCGCCGTTGGATGCCCCGCGAGGGGTTCAAAACCCCTCGCTATCGAATTTGGAAGCCCACTCAAGGGGCTGGGGTGTTCACCGATTGGATTGTCATATTGAGATTGTGATGATACCTTATCACCTGAACATATTGACATCTGTATATCAGATTTTAGCCCCTTCAGCGCCTCGTCATCCCACATAGGATAAAAATTTCTTTGTTCCCCCTCTCCACGAAGTGGGGAGGGGGCTAGGGGGTGGGGTCGCTCTCCATTCATAGGCGCTAGGGGGTGGGGTCGCTCTCCATTTATCGGCGCTAGGGGGTGGGGTTGCGAAGCCAAATATTCGAGCATCACCGCCGCCTGCGCTTCATGCGTCATCACATGACACACATCCATGAGCGAAGCAACCGCATCGAACAAGCGCCCCATGCTACTCGTCATCGGACAGTTCACCTTTTTCTGCACCATCTGGCGCAACACACGCCGTTGGTCGGGTGTGAATTGTCGGACGGGCGCGTATTGTTCATCGTCAAAAATCGCATCTCCGAGCAAGCTATACAACCAACCAAGCGCCGTTTTGCGCGGTTCTATCACGGCGCTATCTCCGCCAATCAACGGAAACGGTCGCACATGCGCCACCCGTTCATAACTGTTACGGGTCAATCGCAAAAATTCACCGCCCCAAATCGTGCCATCATCACCGTAACCTGTGCCATCCCAGACGACCGCCAACGCGGGCAATTCCACGCCGTTTTCTGCCAAACACGCCAACGCATGGGCGTAATGATGCTGAATTTTGCGGATAGGCAACCCGCTTTGATGGGCGTAGGTGGTCGAGGCGTAATCGGGATGGGCATCGCACACAATTTTTTGCGGATGCACATCGAGCATGGCGGATAAATCGGCGATGGTCTGTTCAAAATGATGATGTGCGCCTGCGGTAGAGAGGTCGCCGATATGTTGGCTGATGAAAATATCATCCCCGCGCCGTATCGCTACCGCATTTTTGAGGTGTGCGCCAACGGCTAAAGTCGTGTCCCCTATCCCCCCTGCCCCCTTTCCCCATTGCATGTAGAAAGGGGGAGTATTTGACGAATTATCATGCTGTTCCCCCTCTCCAATTTTTGGGGAGGGGGTTAGGGGGTGGGGTTGTTTTATCGGCAGTGGCGCATAACCCCGCGCACGGCGTATCATCATCACCCGCCCCGCCATGACGCGCACTACCGAATCATCTATCGGACGCTGGATGGGTCGGTTATGCACCAGAAACAAATCGGCAATCCCGCGCAGACGGGTGAGCGCCTCGTATTCATCGGTACAAATCGGCTCATCGGCGCGGTTGCCACTGGTGGCGATGAGCGGGAAGCCACATTCGGATAGCAACAGGTGATGGAGCGGTGTATAAGGAAGCATCACGCCGAGCGTGGGGTTGTCTGGTGCGAGTAAATCGTCCCCTATCCCCCCTGCCCCCTTTCCCCATTGCATGGAGAAAGGGGGGGTATGTGGTGGATTATCATGCCATCCCCCCTCTCCACGAAGTGGGGAGGGGGTTAGGGGGTGGGGATGCTCCTCATCTGCAGGGGTTAGAGCGTGGGGATGCTCCTCATCTGCAGGGGTTAGAGCGTGGGGATAAATCCGCTTCTCCAACAACACAATCGGCGCTTCGGGGGATGTGAGCAAATCCTGTGCCACATCATCCACCACACACCAACGGCGAATCTCATCCATATGCAAAAACATGACGGCAAATGGTTTATGCGGGCGATGTTTGCGTTGGCGCAATGTGTGGATCGCGTCTGGATTGGTCGCATCGGCGAGCAGATGAAACCCGCCCAAGCCCTTGAGGGCGATTATCTTCCCCGCCCGTAACGCATCGGCACAGGCGATGATCGCCTCGTGATGGGTGGCTAAAATTTGTCCATCGGCATCCCATAACGCGATATGCGGTCCGCACACGGGGCAGGCTATCGGTTGGGCATGAAAACGCCTATCGGCGGGGTCGTCATATTCACGCTGGCAATCGGCACACATGACAAACTCGCGCATGGTCGTATTCGGGCGGTCGTAGGGCAAATCGGTCATGATGCTATAGCGCGGTCCGCAATGCGTACAATTGATGAACGGATAGCGATAACGCCGATTATGCGGGTCGGTCATTTCGCGCAGGCAATCGGGACACATCGCCAAATCGGGGAGGATGTACGCCGTTTTTGCGCCGTCATCGGCACTTTTTTCGATGATGAAATCGCTATCGCCAATAGGGGGGATGTACATCACCTGCATATCGGCGATATGGGCATGAGGTGGCAATTCGGTTCGGATGCGCCCTAAAACATGTTGGATGAGATACTCATCCCCTTCTATTTCGATGACCACCCCTTGCGCGGTGTTATTCACCCACCCCGTCAACTGGGCTTGATGCGCCAGCCGATGGATGAACGGGCGAAATCCCACTCCTTGCACGATGCCCCTGATGGTGATATGAGCGCGTCGGATGGTCATCACATATCCTATAATGGTTTGGATAAATCGGTCGAACACGACTGAGATGCACACCATAAAATGATATTTGCCAACGATGCCACCTTGCCCTGCACAACATCGGATAACCCCTCGCCGATACCAAAATCTGCCCCTGTGATGGTCATGAGTAAGGTGAAGGGCGTTTTATCATACAACCATCGCACCATATCCAATAAACCGCGTGGCGATAAATGATGTGTCAGGGTGGGTGTGCCATCTTTACACGGCAAAATCGGCGTGATGTGAATATCACCCGCTTCGCCTTCGACACTGGCATCTATCAAAATGACCACATCGGCATGGGCAACCTGTTCACTCAGTTCAGGCGTGAGCTGATGCACCGCCAAACACGTCATATTGGGCGGTGCTTGGGCTAAGAGGGCTTCTATCACCGCCCACCCAACACCATCATCCCGCCGTAACGGGTTGCCATAACCGATGACGAGTATCATTCCCGTTTGACCTCATTCACAATCCGACCATCGGGCGCGACCAGCTCGATATGCAACGGCATTTGACCAATGGCGTGCGTGGAGCAACTCAGGCACGGGTCAAAGGCGCGTATCACCGCCTCGACACGGTTGAGTGCGCCTTCCTTGATCGTATCGCCGTGAATATAATGTTGCGCCACCTGCAAAACGCCTTTGTTCATCGCCAAATTGTTGTTGCCTGTGGCGATGATGAGGTTCACGTAACGGATAAGCCCGTCATCATCAATTTTATAATGATGCAACAGCGTCCCGCGTGGGGCTTCGCTGATGCCCACCCCTTCGTAAGCGTTGGGCGATGCCAATGCGTGAACATGGGGCGATAAAATATCGGGCGAATGGAGCAATTGCTCGATGCGTTCCACGCCGAATAACATCTCGATCAGGCGGGCGTAATGATAATGGAACGAACTTTGCCGTTCTTCTGGCGATAGTTCTTTGAATTGCGCCATCTCTTGGTCGGCGAGGAGCGTCCCCGCGTGGCTGGCGATATTCAAACGCGACAACGGTCCCACGCGATACATGCCATTCGGATACCCGCGTGGCTTATAATAGGGCGCTTTGAGGTACGAATATGGCTCGACCGCCTCGCCGATGGTCTCTTGATAATAATTTTTATCCACCGCAGGTACAAGCGTCTTGCCATCCGCGCCGATAATCCGCAAATCGCCATCGTAAAATTCGAGTCCGTTGGCTTTTGTCACCAAGCCCATGTGCAGGCTGGGAAAATTGGCGAAGGTGCGGATTTCATCTTCAAATTCGTTCAGACGGGCTTTGAACAGTGTCAATGCGCTCATGATGAATTGCTTGGCTTCGGGGAGCATGGCTAAAATCTCATCACGGCGCTCGGCGGTGAGCGGGTCGGTCACACCGCCAGGGACGATCCACGCGGGATGAATCCGCTTGCCTGCTAAAATTTCGATGGTGCGTTGACCAAATTGGCGCAAGCGCACCCCACCCCGTGCCATTTCGGGATGGGCTTGTGCCACGCCGAAAATATGGCGATTATCGGGGTTGCTATCCATCCCTAACAGCAAATCTGGAGATGATAGATAGAAAAAACTGAGCGCGTGCGATTGTACCATCTGTGCCAGATTGACCATTTGGCGCAATTTGACCGCCGTCTCGGGGATGCGTACCGCCAATAATTCATCACACGCCTTCGCCGATGCAATCAGGTGGCTGATGGGGCATATCCCACAAATCCGCGCCATGAGCGATGGCATTTCACGAAATGGGCGACCTTGGCTCAACAATTCAAACCCGCGAAATTGCGTAACATGAAATTGGGCATCGCGCACTTCGCCCGCATCATCTAAAAAGAGCGTGATTTTGGAATGACCCTCAATACGGGTCACGGGGTCTATGGTGATGGTTTGGGTCATAAAAAATCTCCAAATAACAGGTACAAATCATGGCATATTTAGGGACGATATACGCGCTTGGCGCTAATCGTCCCGTACAGCTCCTAAAATTTTTAAGCGTGTAGGGGCGGATTAGCGAAGCGTATATCCGCCCTCTGATAAAATCAAATAGGATGGAATCTATCCAAATTTTGCCCGTACATCGGGGATATTCCCCGCCAACACATCCAAAATGACCTGTCCGATAAGACCCGCAGGTGGCGGACACCCAGGGATATGCACATCCACCGTCACCACCTGATGCACAGGGCGCACTTTCGGCAACAACGGCGGGATATTCTGGACGGGGATATGCGCGTTTTCGCTGGCGTTTTCGGTATAAGCGCGGTTATAAATTTTGTCGAGCGCGAACATATTCCGCATGGCTGGCACATTGCCTGTCACGGCGCAATCGCCCAGCGCGATCAACACCCGTGTATGAGCGCGGACATGCCGAATTTTATGCAGGTCGTCCTCATTGCTCACCGCGCCTTCGACAATGGTCACATCTGCCATATCGGGGAATGTTTTATTATCCACCAACGGGCTATACACCAAGTCAATTTTATCGGCTAAATCGAGCAACAATTCGTCTATATCCAAAAAAGACATATGACAACCCGAACAGCCATCGAGCCAAACGGTTGCAACTTTTGCCTTCGCCATATTAATTCCCCTCTCGTATGGTAGAAAAATAGCGCAAGAAATGGGTGTCTTTTTCCATTTCGGCAACGGCTTTACTCTTTTTGAAGAGTGCGCCTGTCGGACACACGTTGATGCACTTGCCACAACTGGTACAATTGAGCGATTCGCCCCACGGTTGATTGAGTTCGGTGATGACCTTGCACTCGATGCCACGCCCCATCACATCCCAAATATGCGCCCCTTCAATTTCATCACACACACGGACACAACGGGTACATAACACGCATCGGTTATGGTCTATGGCGTAGCGATAATGCGAGGCATCGACTTTTTTAGGCGGGTTGAGCATTTCGAGCGTGTTATAGGTCATGCCCAATTTTTCTGCTAACCATTGCAATTCGCAATGTCCATTCACCACGCACACCGCACACACATGATTGCCTTCGGCAAATAACATTTCGAGGATGAGCCTACGATAACCTTGCAACCGCTCCGAATTGGTGTAGATTTCCATGCCTTCTTGCGGATACGTGGCGCAAGCGGCGACAGGCGTGGGGTTGCCTTCAATTTCAACGAGGCATAATCGGCACGCGCCAACAAACGTTAACCCCTCCAAAAAGCATAAGGTGGGGATGAAGACACCCCGTTCACGCGCAACTTGTAAAATGGTCTGGTCATCGGCGGCGCTCACATCAATGCCGTCGATCTTAAAGGTCTTAGCCATGCACCGCCTCACTTTCTACCATGCGTTCAAGATATTCGTCTCTAAAAAATCGCAATGTGCTGACCACCGCATTCGGCGCAGATTGCCCCAATCCGCACAAACTGGTGTATTTGACCATATCACACAGGCGTTCTAGGGTGTCTAAATCGCGTTGTGTGGCTTGGCGTTGGCTGAATTTGGTCAGGATATGATACATCTGCACCGTCCCCACCCGACACGGGATGCACTTCCCGCACGATTCGGACATGCAAAATTCCATGAAAAATCGCGCCACATCCACCATAGATGAGGTGTCATCCATGACAATCATGCCACCCGATCCCATCACGCTGGAGAGCGCCTTGAGCGATTCGTAATCCACAGGCACATCCAGATGGTCGGCGGGGATACATCCGCCAGAGGGACCGCCTGTTTGCACCGCCTTAAAAGTGCGCCCATCGGGGATGCCACCGCCGATGTCGTAAATAATATCGCGGAGGCTGATGCCCATCGGCACTTCTATCAGACCGATGTTGTTGATTTTGCCCGATAGCGCGAACACCTTTGTCCCTTTGCTCCGTCCGACACCGATGGATGCGAACCAATCCGCGCCGTTGCGGATGATGGGCGTGATGTTGGCAAAGGTCTCGACATTATTAATCAGGGTGGGATAGCCCCATAACCCACTTTCGGCGGGATATGGCGGACGCGGGCGCGGTGTGCCTCGCTTGCCTTCGATGGATGCCATGAGCGCCGTCTCTTCACCACAGACGAATGCACCAGCGCCTAATCGGACTTCGACATTAAAATTAAACGATGTGCCAAAAATATTGTTGCCCAACAATCCCATTTTTTCGGCTTGGCGAATGGCTTTGTTGATGCGTGCCACCGCCAATGGATATTCTGCCCGCACATACACATAGCCATACGATGCGCCAACGGCATAGGCGGCAATCGCCATGCCTTCTAGCACGCGATGCGGGTCACTTTCCATGACATTTCTATCCATAAACGCGCCAGGATCGCCTTCATCACCATTACACACCACATACTTGGTGGTGTTGGGTGTCTTGGCAACGGTACTCCATTTTAAGCCTGTCGGATACCCCGCCCCACCGCGCCCGCGCAAGCCACTATTCATCACTTGCGTAATCACATCATGGGGGGTCATCTCGGTCAGGGCTTTGGCGAGGGCGCTATAACCATCATGGGCGATATAACTTTCGATATGTTCGGGGTCTACGATGCCCGAATTTTCGTTGACAATTTTGACCTGTTTGGCAAAAAATGGCGCTTGGGTATCGCATTGAATCCGTTCTACGGGCTGATTGCCCAAACTGTTGATGATGTCTGGGGCATCTTCTGGCGTGACCTTTTGGTACATCACCCCGCTAGGGTCTACGCTGACGAGCGGTCCGTTACCGCATAAGCCCATACACCCCACCCCCGTCACCAAACAGTGATGTTTGCCTTTGGGCGTGGCATGGTGTTCGAGCGCCTCTTGTACGGCTTCTGCGCCGACCGATAAACAACCCGTCGCCACGCATACCCGCACCCGATGGGCATATTGCGCCTCTTTCGCCTGTTCGTGTCGTGCGATGGTATCGAGTTCATCCATGTCCATCTTTGATTATCTCCTCTACTTTGGCGATTGCCCCTTCTTGTGTCAGGCGTGGGACGACCACATTATCTATGACACCAGCGGGGGCTAATCCACACGAGCCGATGCACCGCGCCGTCATGAGCGAGAGCGATTTATCGGCGGTGGTCTGACCGGGTTTGACATCAAAATGCTGGCTGAGTGCCTTTAAAATCTCGGCACTGCCTTTGATGTAACATGCCGTCCCCAAACACACCACACAGGTATGTGCGCCGCCGGGCTTGAGGGTGAAAAAGTGATAAAATGTCGCCACCCCATACGTTTTGCTGAGCGGGACGTGCAACGCCGCCGATACATAACGCAACGCATCCTCATCCAAATAGCCGAAGGCTTGTTGAACGCTGTTTAAGGTTTCGATGAGGGCGCGGGGCATATACCCGTGTCGGCGCATGGTCGCATTCACGATGCGCCACCGCTTGTCATCACTGGGCGGGTCTATCGGGGGGGATTGTGTTCTCATGTTCACCTCGCAATCATGTAGATGCCGTCTACATATATTGTGCGTGATTTCGCCAATCAACACAGGTGATAAAGGTGTATATTTGCGGGTGTGAGATGTCATGTTTTATGGGGATGTATCAAAACCTCTCATATCCTCAAAAAACTCATCTATCTTTAATAATCTTTGTGCAACTTTAACAAATAGAAAAATAGGGCATCGGGAATGGATTGGGTAAACTATCGGTTTGTGCGATATTGGTTTTCGGCGCAATCATCAAACCCAACTAAACCGATAGCCTATATATGGTTTTAAGTTGTGTCTTATTTTTTTGAATATATTTACTGTGATATTGGATTTGTGTGATTAGATGAAGCCCATTAAGAGAGGGAAGATGAAAAAATACAAACGAGTGAGTTATTTTGGGTTAATATTGCTCATCGCTTTGGCATTCTTATGGCAACCTGCCCCTGCCAAAGCCGCCAGCAATGATAACAATGTGGAATGGGGTGGATTGGGTCATAATAGCCGTGACCCGCTGTATCGCAGTCCAACAGGTGCCGTGACGACAGGCACGCCGATTCGCCTGCGCCTGCGTGCGGCAGATAACGACCTCACACTCGCCCAAGTGCGCGTGTGGAATGACCGCACCAACGTCTCGACCGTGTATAATATGACACGAGTGGCGAATAACGTCTTACTTGGCACAGACCCCAACCCGTATGAGTTTTGGGAAGTCACCCTGCCCGCCAGCGCCCTGCCAACCGTGTATTGGTATCGGTTTATCGCCATAGACGGCACAGATACCGATTATTATGAAGATGATGGTGCGCGTACTGGTGGATGGGGGCAAACCTTCGATAACAGCGTGGATAATAGTTGGCAATTGACCATCTATGACGCTGGTTTTACAACACCTTCATGGGTACAAAACGCAGTCATTTATCAAATTTTCCCCGATCGCTTCCGCGATGGTGATTCATCTAATAATCCATCGGCGGGCGAATTTTTTTATGGCAATTTCGATACGGTGTATCGTTCAAATGCCACCAATTGGAACACCCCCATCTGTGACCCGCGTAGTAGCTTCAATCCGGGTACGACTTGCCCCGGAATTTGGAGCCAGAATTTTTACGGTGGCGACCTGCAAGGGATTATCGACCAATTACCGTATATCGATAGCTTGGGCGTGACAGCGATTTATTTGAACCCGATTTTTGAATCACCATCCAATCATAAATACGACACCACCGACTTTTTTGTGGTGGATGATAACTTTGGCACGCTCGCCGATTTCCAAGCGTTAGTCGCTGCGGCGAATGCGCGTGGTATCAACATCATTCTGGATGGTGTGTTCAATCACTCGTCATCGGATAGTGTGTATTTTGACCGTTACAGCCGTTGGACGGGTGGCAGTACGCCCGGTGTATTCCCGACATCGACCGTACTCGGTACGGATGATAATAGCGGGGCGTGCGAGACCAATTCTGGCTCATTCACCCCATGGTACACCTTCTTTAATTATACAGGCACTCCCCCCGCCCCATGTTCGGATAACCGCGATTATCCAAAATGGTTCGGCATTTTCGATAGCTTACCCGTTTTCCAACACGATTACGGTCCCGTGCGTGATTATTTCATCAACAACGGCGTGAATTCTGTCGGTCCATACTGGATTGCCCAAGGTGCGATGGGTTGGCGCTTAGATGTCGCCCCAGAAATTGACCATGGGACGATTAACGACCCCACTGATGATTATTGGGAAGATTTCCGCGCCGCCGTCCGCGCCATAGACCCCGATGTGTATATCGTTGGCGAAGAATGGGGCAACCCCACCTCGTGGACAATTGGCGGAGAATGGGACGCGACCATGAATTATCAATTCAGCGCCGCCGTCCTCAGCTTCTGGCGTGATACTACGTTTAATGATAACGACTTCAACGCGGGTAGTTCAGCAGGTGTGTTGAATCCGTTGGATGCCAACGGGGTGAATGAACGCCTGCTCAACCTCGAAGAACGATATGCCCCGCCCGCGTTCTATGCTATGATGAACCTGTTCGGTAGTCACGACACCAACCGCGTGTTATTCTTGCTCGATCACAACACAGGCTCGAACAATCCCGCTACCTATAACAACCCCACCTACGATTGGAGCGATGCCATCAGTCGCTTGCGCGGTGCGGCGCTCATGCAAATGACATTGCCCGGTGCGCCAACGATTTATTATGGCGATGAAATCGGCTTGGTCGGACCCATCGGCTTTGACGGTTCACAATGGCAAGATGACCCGTATAATCGCCAACCGTATCCGTGGTTGGATGAAACAGGCACGCCATTCTATACCCACCTGCAAAGCACAGCCTCGCGTGATGCGTTGTACAATTACTACGCCCAACTGATCGACATCCGCAACAGCAACCCCGCCCTGCGGACAGGTAGCTTCGACCCGTTATATACATCGGGCGATATTTATGCCTATGGGCGTAAATTGGGTGATGATAGCAACACCGTGATTGTGGTGGTCAACGGCACGAATAGCGCCCAATCGGCGACAATCAACGTAAGCGGATACATCCCCGTAGGCAGTAGCCTGACCGATTTGCTCACCAGCACAGGTTACACGGTGAATGGCAGTGGCGAAATTGTCATCGCTAGCTTACCCGCACGCGGTGGTGTGATTTTGCGCCTGAATACGGCGATTGCCCGCCCAACCTGTATCACGGACCTTGTTGCTGTGAGTGGCGCGGGAAGTGTCAATTTGTCGTGGTCGGCGGCGACCAATGCCACCGTGTATGATATTTATCGCAGTCGCCTGAGTGGTGGCGGTTACGATTTAATCCTCGCCAACCACCCCACCACCAGCTATAGCGATACAACTGTCGCCAACGCCACCACCTATTATTATCGCGTGGTCGGCAAAAATGGCACGACACTCGTCACCAGCGATTTGTATTGCAACAACGAGGTCAGCGCCACCCCTGCCCTCGCCATTGATTGGCATACTTTACAATGGCCCCCCACCCTCACCCATACCTTGAGCGCCGTGACCCCAACAAGCAACATTTATGGACAGGTGTATATTGCAGGTGTGACTGGTGGTCAGAATGCCGTAGACCCAACACCGGGTTTACTCGCCCAAGTCGGTTATGGTCCAGAAAACATCGCCCCAAGCGACCCGTCATGGGTATGGTTCCCAACGACTTTTAACGTCAATGCCGGCAACAATGATGAATTTATGGGGACATTATTGCCCACCGCGACAGGCACATTCTGGTATACCTATCGTTGGTCTACCGATGGTGGCTTAACATGGCGTTATTCGCAACTTAACCCACCAGGGGGTGATTATGGATTGGGGAATGTCGGCGTATTGACTGTCAATCCACCCGCCGATACGACAGCGCCCGCCGCGCCGACTAACCTCACGGTTTTGGCGACCACCAGCACATCGGTGACACTTGGTTGGGATGCCCATCCGAATACCGATGGCGATTTGTACGGCTTTAGGATCTACCGTGAAAATACCGCCTCGCCCGGATTCACGCTCATCGGTACGGTTGTCGGCGCAGGTGCGGTGCAATATATTGATAGCACCGTCACTAGTGGCGAAAATTACAATTATTACATCACGGCGATTGATACCAGCCTGAACGAATCTGCTCCATCCAACACCGTCAACGCCGATGCCGTGTTACGCCAAGTCGCAGTGACATTCGTGGCGACTGTGCCGAATCCATCACCCGGACCCGTGCATATTGTCGGCAGTTTTAACGGTTGGAATCCGAGCGACCCTGCCTACATCATGACGCAAACGGGTCCGACAACGTGGGAGATCACCTTCAACATCCTCGACGGCACGACAATCGAGTATAAATATTCGCGTGGGGATTGGTTACGAGGTGATAAAGCCGCGGATGGCAACACCGAAATCAGCAACCGTACACACACCGCCAATTACGGCGTGACAGGAACACAAACGGTGAATAATACGGTTGCCAATTGGCGTGACCCGTTGGTCGTCAGCACCAATCCCGTCAATGGCGCGACAGGCGTGCCACCCGGTAGCGCACTCGAAATTGTGTGGAATCAGGATATGCCTGCCAACCTGAATTCATGCGTGACCGTCACGGGTCCGAGCGGGGTGGTGACAGGCACATGGACATTTGATGCGCCATCCAACACCAGCACCTTCACCCCATCGGCGAATTTAGCGGTAGGAGCGCATACCGTTGCGGTTGCAGGCTGTTTGGATATTGTGGGTGATGTTCAACAAGTACCATATAATTATAGCTTCGATGTCGGCTTGCCTGCGGGCATGGTGGCGGTTACATTTAATGCTACCGTCCCAAGCCATACCCCAACCGATGTGTATTTGGTCGGTAGTTTTGGGAGCGCGGGTTATCCAAATTGGGATCCTGCGGGTATCCTGATGACACAAATCAGCCCAACGTTGTGGCGTACCACGCTTATCCTGCCTGATACGGGTTATTTTGAATATAAATTCACCCGTAACGCTTGGTCGAATGAAGAAATGCAAGCCAATGGGTATGATGGTGTGGCGAATCGTAGCGTGACAGTTGCCGATGGTGGCGGTCAAACGCAAACCGTGAATAATACGGTTGGCAATTGGCGCGACCCGTATGTCATCAGCATTACACCTGCCGATGCGTCAATCAACAACCCGCCGAACACGGTTGTGACCATCACATGGAATAAAAATATGCCCGATATCAATGGCATATTCACCGTATCGGATAGCGTCCCCGCACCTGTGACAGGCACAATCGGCACAGGCACGAATACCCATACCTTTACACCCGATGCAGTATTGCCAGATGGCGCGTACAGTGTGGCGGTATCGGGTAATACCGATTGGAATGGCAATAATCAACAAGTGCCATTCGCATCCACATTCAGCGTGAGCGCGATTGCAGGTGTGAATGTCACCTTCAGCGTGACCGTCCCCAGCCATACGCCAGGGACAGTTCACCTCATCGGCACATTTGCCTCTGTCGGCGGTACAGATTGGACGCACATGCCCATGACGAATGTCGGCGGAAATGTATGGGAATTAACCTTCAACAGCGTACCCGTTGGCACATCGTTCCAATATAAATACACCCGCGGCTCATGGGAAACGGTTGAAAAAGAAGCCGATGGCAACACCGAAATCTTAGGCGGGGCAAACCGCACCTATACGGTCCCTGGTACACCGAGCATTGCCGATACGGTTGCCAATTGGCGCGACCCGTATGTCATTTCGAGCATACCTGCCGATGGTGCCACCTTCAGCGATGGCAACATCCCCACCATCACCTTCACATGGAATCAGGATATGCCCGCGGGCTTGCCGAATAATAGCCCAATAGGTGTGTTCACGGTGTTGGATAGCGCGTCTAACCCTGTAGCAGGTGTCTTGACCTATAACAGCGCCACCGATACCCATACCTTCACAATAGACGTGGGTGAATTGCCACTGCCATACGACACGTATACCGTCACGCTATCGGGCAATCATGATGTAGCTGGTGATACCCAACAAATTGTGAGCAGTTTTAGCTTCACCGTCACCAATGTGTTATACGACCTGAACGATGGTCCGAATACATGGTTCAATTTGCAGTGGCCCCCCACCATCACCCATACTTTGAGCGCCACCACGCCTGTCCCCGATATTTACGGGCAAATCTGGATTAATGGCGTTACAGGCAATCAAAATGGTGTCGATCCCACGCCCGGTTTACTGGCAGAAGTGGGTTATGGACCCGATGGTGTCGCGCCGAATGACCCTGCATGGCAATGGTTCAGCACCACCTTTAACGGCAATACAGGCGGTTTTGGTCCGACCAATGACGAATATCGAGGCAATTTCATCCCGACTGCTGTTGGCAATTACGATTATCTATATCGGTATAGTGGCGATGGTGGCGCAACATGGTATTATGGCACAAACGCGGGTCCGTTCCGTGATTTGACCTTCGCCACATATAACCCCGCCGATGCAGGTCAACTGACCGTCACCGCGCCAACTGATACCACCGCGCCGAGTGCGCCCACAGGCTTATCGGTGATCGGTGTGAGCGATACCCAAATTGAACTCGGTTGGGTGGCGCATCCGAATACCGATGGCGATTTGTTCGCGTTTGAGGTGTATCGTGATGGTGTGTTGATTGCAACTATCACCAACCCGCTCGCCACATCGTATATCGATACAACAGTCGTCTCTGGCACAACGTATGATTATTACATCGTGGCGGTGGATACCAGCTTCAACGCATCCGCACCATCCAACACGGTCACGGCGACCGCCAGCACCACTGTTGTTGTGCCACCAGTAGACCCACCGGGCAACAATCCACCACCCGCGCAAAACCGCCCAATGTTGATCATCCGCTTCGAGAATAATAACAACTTCGTTGGGCGCGGTGGGAGCAAAGCCATTTCGCTCATCTTCGAGAACTTTAGTGGCAATGGCATGACAGGTACGCTCGAATTGGTGTTGCCTCGTGGCATCAGCGCCAGCAACGCCCGCTCATCGCATGGCATCCCCAGTTTCTTCCAAGAAATTGCCAAAGCGATGACCGATTTCGCCAAACGAGTGGGCGCACCCGTCCAATCGCAACAAACACAACCCGCCTCGAATAATGGCGTGCGCCTGAACTTTGGGCAGATTGCCAACGGCGAACAGGTTACGCTTGACCTCGATGCGACCGTTGCGCCGACTTATACCCAAGCCACGGCACTCGTTCAAGGGCGGTTGATTGTGAACGGTCAGGTTGTGGATACAACCACCGCCTTATTGGTGGTGGATAACAACATCGTGGCATTGCCCGCAACGGGTGAAGCACCCGCGTGGCGCGATGCGTTGATTATCGGATTGCTCGGATTAGCCACACTCGGATTAACATTTGTCGTGTGGCGCAAACGGGCGATGGCGTAAAGCACGCCTTTGGGATGCAGAATGGCGGATATACACACCTGACGGTGTTAATCTGCCAGTACGCACCCTAACAATTATCATCATCGGTAGGGGACGATTAGCGCGAAGCGCGTATATCGTCCCTTTTTGTTTGGCACAGAAGCGCATATATTATCCCTGTTGTATATCCTCACATCCTCGCTTCGGCGCGGATATGTTCAGGCGTTTGCCCCGTCCACAACCGAAACGCCCGAAAGAACGAATTGGGGTCATCATACCCCAACAAAAACGCGATTTGCCCACCGGTATAATCCGATTTCGTCAGGTAATGGCGTGCCAATTCTTCGCGTAGGCGATCTAATTCTCGTTGGCAAATCACGCCAATTCACGCGCAACATACATCACCATCATGGGTATGGCGGATATACGCGCCGTTGGCGCTAATCCGCCACTACGATTCATCACAGGAGCGGTTTTGTACAGATAAGCTAGACCTTGCCTCAATCCAAAATATACGCTTATTTATCATCTATTGTTATATTCCGTTATTTGGCGTATGCTAAATGTGGACGTATGTCCCTTTTTACCAATAACACAGGAGAGAATAGCCTTATGCGTACCAAATTTACACTGTTTACGATACTCGCTCTATTGATGATTGGCGTGTTGCCCAATTTTGCACAAGATTTGGATTACACCGTCTTGGCGGATGGATTGAACAACCCGCGTGGCTTGAATTTTGATGACAACGGCGTGCTGTATGTGGCGGAAGCGGGCTTAGGTGGCGAGACCGAAATCGAGGGTCCGTTTGGTCCCGCGATGTATGGCAACACGGCACGCATTTCGGCGGTGGTGGATGGTGAAGCCAGCGTGGTGATTGATTACCTGCCCAGCATGAACATGGGTGGCGAAATCGTTGGCGCGATGGATGTCGTTCCAACGGCGGATAGCCTATGGGTGGTGATGGGTCATGAGATGAAAGGCGTGACACTGGCTGGCACAGTCGTATCGTATGACCGCATCAGCCTGCGCCCACAGATGATTTTTGACCCCTTCGGTTATGAACATCAATACGATCCCGATGGCACGGGCGAATTGCTCTCTAACCCAACCAGTATCGCGCTCGCGCCCGATGGCATGAGCGCCCTGATTGTCGATGCCAGTGGCAACACACTGTATCGTGCCAGTTTTGACGGCGCGTTGGATGTGGTGAAGGCGTGGGAAGGCAACCCCGTCCCAACGGCGGTTGCTTATAATGAAGATGGTAGCCAATATGCCGTCAGCTTTTTGACGGGCTTCCCGTTCTTGAGTGGTGCGGCGCGTATCGAAGTGTATGATAGCGCCAGCGATGAACTCGTCATGACGTATGAAGGGTTAAGCCTGTTGACCGATGTCATCTTCGATGACGGCGGGGTCTTGTTGGCGGTGGTCTACGGCGAATTTAATCCGCAGGCGGGCGGTTGGCAAGCCGATAGCGGTGGCGTGGTCGCTATCACACCCGATGGCGTTATCCCTGTGCTGACGGGACTGAATTTTCCGTATAGCATCGCTAAAAACCCGGTCGATGGCTCGTATGTGGTATCGGTGAATGCCGTCTCTGCCGAAGGCGAAGGCGCGATCATCACTTTTAGCGCACCAAACTAATCTGACATCAGTAGCGCGAGATGCTTTGAGCATCTCGCTAGTCGCATCAAGCGCACTAAAGGCGCTCAAACCCGCTATAAAATAGATTTATCCTCAAAAACAGGTGAGACCAAGCCCCTTCAGTGGGCTTCAAAGACGACTAGCCATCGGTTTTGAACCGATGGCGGGACTATAAAACGAAGAAGCGCCTTCGGATGGGATGAAGGCGCTCCTTCGAGATGTTATCCCCTACCTTATAAATAAGGTGGAAATAGGCATTCCCACATATGCCAGATATCACCTACAAGATTTTATGAGTCAATATCAAGCATACCAAAGTCCTATGTGATATACTAGAAGGGACTGTGGTAAAAATATGTAGATTTAGGATGTTGATGATGAGTCGCTATCAATTTCGAGAAAAATTTGCCGCCTATCGCAAACAAGCCCGTTACCAAAACCATCGTCTATCATGCAAAATCTTGGCGAAACTGCTCAATTATAAACTCAAACCCGATAAATTATATAAACAGCAATATATATCTCGCTGGGAGACGCACGAGACCTGTGCGCCCGACCCCGCCCTGTTTTTAAGCGTGTTGCAATTATTGACCTTTCATGGTGGATTCAACCGATACGAAGATGCGGCGGATTTGCTCAAAGAATATCAGGATATGGCAAAATTTGCCTATCCGAATGCCTCATTATTGGTGTTTGATAAAACCGCTTTCGACTATTGGCGCAAGGTTAAGCAAACCATCTCCCAGCATTTGCCCCAACATATCCGCAAGTCATTGGGCAATGTGATCCGCACCGATGATATGATTGAGCGTGCCACCGACAGCTTACTCGATCAAACCCGTGCCGTGAGTTTTGAGGGACCGGGGGGCATGGGCAAAACATCGGCGGCGGTGCAAGTGGCGCAGGCATTGGGCGAGACAGGCATATTTGAGGGCATTTATTTTATCGGTGTGCGACAGGGATTTTTGGAAGTAGATGGTGAACATCGTTGGGTTGGTGAGACCATTTCTCATTTGGATGACGCGCTCAACCAATTGGCTTCGCAGATGGGCATCGTGGTATCAAACACCACACCCCAAGCGGAAAAATTGGCGCTCATCCTCGACTATTATCAAAAACATACGGTATTAATCATTCTGGATAACCTCGAAACCTACGAAGATATGGATGAATTTGCCGATTTCATCCAAAAATTGACCATCATCAACACGCACTCGCGCCTGATTATCACCTCGCGCAAAAGTTTAGATACCGTCAGTAGTCATATCGCACAATTTCAACCGCGTGAATTATCGCCCGAACACGCCTATGCCATGCTTCGAAAGTGTGGGCATAATGTCACTTTAGACGAGGTGACGCGCCTGCACGCCGAAATCGGGGGCAATCCGTTGGCATTGTGGTTGTTTAGTGTGTTGATAAAAAGCACTTCGATAGATAACCTGCTCACCAAACTCGCCCAGACCAAATCGGAATGGAATCAAACCGATGAAGCATTCAAGCGTCATAACAACCTGTTCGATTATCTATACGAGCGCATCTTAGAGATGCTCGATGATAACGCCCGCGAATTATGTTGGGATTTGGGCATGAATTTCATGATGGAACGCGGCGTGACGCTCGATAAAATCCGCGAAAATCTCAAACATCTCACCTGCTCTGAGATCGATGCGGGGTTGCATGATTTGATAGATGTGTATCTGGTCTATTATGATCAAATCAGCAAGGTGTATTCGATGCACCGCCTCATCATTCATTACATCCGCAAACACTTTTTGCCACATCCACAGGATACGTTATATGCCCAGCGCAATTGAACTCGATAAACGTCGCCAACGGTCTTTAGCGGTATTCACCAATCGGGTGAATCAGGTGGGGAAGTATTTAGAAAATCCACAAGAATTGAAAAATGAACTCGCCGATTTACTGATGAACATGGCGGTTTGTTGGCATGATGAGACATTTTATCAGGCGCAAATTCGGTTGATAGAAACAGTGACTCATGCGCCGATTCGGTATAGCATGATACACCAGTGGGATGCAGTCCTGCGCGAGGCGCTTGAGCACATCGCGCCCAATGATGTGTCACGGTTGTCGCTGGTGTATCGGTTACGCGCCCAAATCGCTTATGAGCGCGTGCATCGCCATCAGGCGTATGAATGGGCGATGCACGCCTTGCAGTATGCCAATGAGAGCCACAATCCAGACCTGATCGCGGAGGCATCCAAGACGGTCTGCAATATCCTCATCGGTCATTTTGGCAAATATCAACAAGCTATCGATGTGATGGAACAAACAGAAAGGGCAATTAATGCCCTCCAGGCACCGTTTCCGTATACGTCATATACCATATGGGCGGTTGCATTGCGCCTACAAGGAAAAATTAAACAAGGGCGCATGATCATAGAAACTATGGCAGATACGTGGTTAAAGCCCGATGCGCCCTTGCACGAGCAAGCCTTGTTACAACATCAACTGGGGCTTATCCGTTGGGCAGATGGCGCGTATGCCAGTGCCGCACCTGAATTGACCGCATCTGCCCAAAATTACGAATCGCTCCACGAATTGGCGACCGCTTGTGGCGTGTATGGCGATTTAGGCTTGTGTTATTGGTCATGGGGCAAATTGCGCGAGGCAGAAGCCGTTTATGCCCAAGCATTTCGGTTGGCGAAAGAATCGGGCGATGTTCAGCGCGAGATGAAACTCAACGGCAATTTGGGTTTGGTCTATCTCTCGCAAGGGCGCTTAGATTTAGCGAGTGTCTATATCGACGAGCATATCAAACGCGCCCGTGAATTGGGCAGTGAGCGCGAATATAAACGCGCCTGTGGCAATTGGGCGCAACTGCGTTTGTATCGTAACCAACCGACCAAATGCCTCGATTATCTCCATACCTCAATCAGCGCCTATAAGTATCCCAGTGAAGGGCGTGGTAACGATGAGGTACTCATCAGCTTATGCCACCATATGTTGGGTGATACACAAAAAGCCCGCCAACATTTAGATAACGTCTGGCAAATTTGCAAGGATGGCGAACACAGCATTTTGCCCATCTTAGCGTATCGCATGGCGGCAGAATTGTATCCCGACCAAGCGGTGACGTATCTGAGTGACGGGCTTCGCTTGGCGCGGGAGCATGACCGCAGGCTCGACATCGCGGGATGTTTGCTCAAATTGGCGAAAATATGCGATAATGTGGCATATTATAATGAAGCACACGCCTTATTGACACAGATGAACGCCCTCGACTGGCTCAAACAAGATAAAGCGCCACTTTTGCCGTTGATAATGTAAGAAAGGTATAATGCCCATGAGCGAAAAACAATTCCGCGCCTTACAAAAACGAGTCGAATTGATTAAACAGACCTATCAAACCGCGCAACAAGCTGGTTTATCGCGGCGCGAATTTTTAGGTATGGCAGGAGTCGGTGTATCGGCATGGGCATTGCGCCGTGCTGTGCCGAATATCAATCCACAACAAACCAAGACGATTATCGTTGTCGGCGCAGGTGCGAGCGGCATCGCCACCGCCCGCGCATTGCACGATGCGGGGCATACTGTGACCATCCTCGAAGCGCGTGATCGCATCGGCGGGCGCGTCTGGACAGATACCCGCCTCGCCAACACCCCAATCGATTTAGGCGCATCATGGATTCACGGCATTGAAGATAACCCCGTGTGGGAATTAACCCAAGCCTATAACATCCCCACCCAAGCCACCGATTACGAAGATACTTTCGCCTATACTGCCGATGGCGATGTGGTATCTGACGATGACCTCGCCTTATGGGACGAGTTATTAGATGACTTGCTCACACGGGTGGATGCCATCCGCGAGGAAGCCGATGCCGATATGTCTGTGCGCGAGATGGTCAATTTGGCGCTGGCAGAGATGGACATCCGCGAAACTGACCGTCATGCCCTCGAAGCTATCCTCATGTCGGGCATTGAAAACGAATATGCCAATAGCCTAGAACGCCTTTCGGGGTATTATTGGGATAAAGCCGATGAATTTGATGGTGCTGATGTGGTCTTTCCGCGTGGATATATCGAGGTGTTTCAAAATTTGGCACAGGGGTTAGATATTCGCCTGAACCAAGCCGTGACCGAGATTAAATACACGCCCGAAGGCGTGACGCTCATCACCGCGATCGAGCGGTATTTCGCCGATAAAGTGGTGTTGACCGTGCCTTTGGGTGTGTTAAAACGCGGGGCTATCGCTTTTTCGCCACCCTTACCCCAAACTAAGCTGGACGCGATTCATCGGTTGGATATGGGCGCGTTGAATAAAGTCTATTTGTTATTCAGCCAAGTGTTTTGGTCTGAAGACACGCCATTTTTCACCATTGCCGATGCCCGCGTGCGTTTTGTCGATTGGGTCAATTTTTATCCGATAACGGGCAAGCCGATCCTCATGGGGTTTTATAGCGGGCGTAACCAAGCCGACATAGAAGCCCTATCCGAAGCGGAGATCATCGCCGAGGCGTTAGATGTCTTGAGCGCCATTTTCGAGGATGTGCATGAGCTATTTTTTGAGGGGATAGCCACCCGTTGGGGGCAAGATCCATTCGCCTATGGCAGTTATTCGTCTTACGGGGTGGGGTCTAGCCCAGATGACCGCCAAGCCTTATCCGAGCCGTTAGACGGGGTGTTGTACTTTGCGGGCGAAGCCACACGGATAGATCATCCCGCCACCGTTCATGGCGCAGTGATGAGTGGCTACGCTGTGGCAGAGGCAATTTTGGGGGATTAAGTTCTGTTGACATTGCTTAAATTATCGCTCGTGGACGCGCAGAAGCGCGTCCGTACAGACATAAAATGATTAGCCTGTGGACTATATACTGTCTAAATATCCCTCACATCATATTTTCGAGTTGGTTTAGGGTCATAATCGTAATCAGCGATTGAAAACGGTTAAAATCTACATCATTGAGTGTGAATAAGGTGGTGATTTTGTAAATTTGCATGGTGGCAACGATGTTGGCATCGTGGATTTGCTTACCACCTATCGGATAAGTATCCATCAACAATAATAACTGATTGGTTACGTCTATAGTTTCATCAGCAACCATCAATATAGGCATCAACATACGAACACGTCTAGCGACTTCCTGACTTGTCAATGGATTCATAAATGTGGGCGTGTTAGTACGGCGCTAAATTCACGTAAAACTTGCCGACTGATCCATAGTTCGTAGCCCAAACGCAATAATTTTTCTACGGCTAGGCGAACCCTTTCGTGACCGGGCATTTCCAATGTGTTATAGCGCAGGACAATATTTGTATCCAAAAAGATTGGTTTTTTAGCGCCCATCATCATCGTAATATTCCTCTCTGCTAATCAGCTCCAAACCATCGGGCCAAGTTCCCACACTCAACGGCGGAATATCCAATATGCCCCATTGGTCGCGGGGTTGTTCATCAGATGTGGGCGCACTCGGCTCATTTTTTGGGGCGCTCATCGCATTTTTGACGGCTTGTTGAATAATGATCATCAATTCTTCGACAGTCAATTCAGTAACAGGGGTAGAAGGGGTCATGGTTGTATCCTCTCTATAACATCTGTATTTACTCAAATTATATCAGAGAATAGGCTATCGTATAGCAATCCACACCGTTAGCATACAATTCATCTTACGGTATAATGGACATGTATGATTGTATGCGAAGGATGATACATGACCACCCCCCACCCCATATCTCATATTCAAATCCGCCCTAGCAAGGGTTGGGCGCATCTGAATTTATTTGAATTATGGCGCTACCGCGAATTGCTGATCTTTATGATGTGGCGCGATATTATCATTCGGTATAAACAGACGGTGGTCGGCATCGGTTGGGTGCTGGTGCAACCGGTTTTATCGATGGTCGTCTTTAGTGTGATATTCGGCGGGTTGGCGGGCATCCCATCGGACGGCATACCGTATCCGATATTCAATTTCGCCGCCATGGTGCCGTGGACATTTTTTTCGGGGGCATTTACCCGTTCCGCCCTCAGTTTGGTCGGGAACGGACCGCTCATCACCAAAATTTATTTTCCACGCCTGATTATCCCCACATCGACCGTATTCGCGGGGCTGATCGACTTTTTCATCGCGCTGGCGATTCTCATCATCATGATGTGGACGTATATCCTATTCGGGCAACCTGCCCCATTTTTAGGTCAATTCACCGCGCCGTTGGGCATATCCGCCTACCCGATTGTGCAAATTCCGTTCATCTCATTCAATTGGATCTGGTTGCCCTATTTCACATTCATCGCCATCATCACGACATTGGGCGTGGGCTATCTGTTTTGTGCGATGATGGTGCGCTTTCGGGATATTCGGTTTATCATCCCATTCGTGATACAGGTGTGGTTATACATTTCGCCAGTGGTGTATCCGAGTAGCATGATACAAAACCCCACCCTGCAACTCGTCTATAGCCTCAATCCGATGACAGGCGTGGTGGATGGTTTTCGGTGGGCATTGCTCGGCACAATCGATATGCCCCTGCTGAGCATCTTCACAAGCACGGCGGTGGCAATCATCGTATTTTTAATCGGCACATTTTATTTTCGGCGCGAAGAACGCACCTTCGCCGATGTAATATAGGAACAGATGACATGAGCGAAATCGCTATTCAAGCGCGTGGCATCGGCAAGCGTTATATTTTAGGCTCACGTAGACAACAAGGCGATTCCATGCGTGAAGCCCTTGCCAAAGGATTATCCGCCCCCTTCAAAATGGCATGGCGCGGGATTCGGCGCTCACCCGCGCCAACATCGGAGAAGAATATTTTTTGGGCGCTCAAAGATGTGAATTTCGATATTTATCGGGGGGATACGGTCGGCATCATTGGGCGCAACGGCGCGGGCAAATCCACCTTGCTCAAGGTGCTATCGCGCATCACCGAACCGACCGAAGGATTGATAGACCTGTACGGGCGGGTTGGCGCATTGCTCGAAGTCGGGACGGGCTTTCATCCCGAATTGACCGGACGCGAGAATATCTTTCTGAACGGGGCAGTATTGGGCATGACCCGCGCCGAAATCGCCCGAAAATTTGATGAAATTGTCGATTTTTCGGGCGTGGAACGCTTTCTCGATACCCCGATAAAACGGTATTCGAGTGGCATGTTGTTACGGCTCGGTTTTTCGGTGGCGGCACATTTGGAGACGGAAATCCTGATTGTGGATGAAGTGTTGGCGGTGGGCGATGCCGAATTTCAGCGCAAATGCTTGGGCAAAATGCAAGATGTGGCGAACACCGGACGGACGATTTTATTCGTCAGTCATAACATCAACGCCATCCTCAATTTGTGCAAGAGCGCCATTTACCTCAGTCACGGGCGGGTGCAAGCCGTTGGCGATGTGCGCGATGTGACACAACAATACACCGCTTATTTAACCGATGATGATCAGCTCGGACGCGCCGATTTAACCCAACATCATGGTCGGAGCATCGGCATGACCCCGATTTTTCGGCATATCCGCTTGTTGAATGATAGCTATACGCCCATCACAGACTTCAAAACGGGCGATACAGTCGTCCTCGAAATTGGCTATGATACCTGTGGGAAGGTGTATGATGATGTGCATATCAGCATCCAATCGCGCTTCGGCGAGAACCTATTCACCGTCTCGACTCGTTATGATGTGAATGCGCCACAAAAAATATCTGGCGCAGGGACATTGCTATGTACCCTGCCCAACCTCCCCCTCTATGAGGGCGATTATACGCTCACACTGTCTATCGGCGATAAAGTGGGGGATGTCGCCGATGCGATCGAAGCGGCGATGAGTTTCCGCGTGTGGTTTAACGATTATTTCAAAACGGGCAACAGTCCGCCAAATTCGCAGGGGTATTTCATCCAATTGTCATCGTGGAAATTAGGATAGCGACATGGTTATCAATCCTGCGCCAATGACGGTTGAGCAATTTGATGAGTGGGTCATGTTGCCCGATAACATCGGCATGAATTATGAATACATTGGGAGAGAAATTAAGCCTGTGGTCGCGCATGGTTATTCATCACGCATTACGGCAATCATCATTTACGAAATCATCGCCTATCTACGCCGTACAGGGACAGATGGCAAAGTGACCGCGCCTGATGGCGGGTTTATTCCCAACAAAATCGTGTGATTAAGATAATACGCAGGCAATTACAATCTCTGAAATTGTTTAGGCTAATAATTGTAATATAATGAAATGTAGTCTATACAACCGATCGGAGGTTATGCCATGCGTTTGCGATTTCCCCTGTTATTCATCACCCTTGTGTTATGCCTATCATGGATACCCATCAGCCACGCTCAAGACGATATATGGCGAGCATGGCTATACGAAGAAACCGAAGGGCGTATGACGCTCATCAATTCGGAACAACAGGTACTCGACAACCTGATTTTGCCCAAGCCTGCGGGCTTTGAAGCCTATATTTATCCGTATAATGTGGCGGTATCGCGCAATGGCGACCGCGTGGCGTATGTCCTGAGTAGTCTCGATGAATCTCGTGTATTGGTGGTGTATCATCTGGTGAATAAAAATATCCTGATGCAATACACCATCGCCGCGCCAACGTTGGGGACATATACGGGAACAAGCCTGAGTTATATTGCCCAACCCGAAATTTTCTCTGCCGATGGGCGCTTTTTGGCGTTTTCTTATTTCTTCAACGAAAATTGGGCGTTATTGGTGTTCGATTTAGATACCAATGGGTCGCTGGTGCAAAGTTTGACATACAATATGGTCAATTTGCCCACTTATCAAAATGTGATGGTCGCACCGGTACCCGTATTTTTCGATTTTAACACGGTGCATGTGGTGTTCGCGCCTGTTGGTGGAGATGGATTTTATACGTTGGATAGTTTTGAATGGGATTATCTGTTCAACACGTTCACCCAAACTAATATCTTTCGTGGATTGACGTATGACATCGAACCGCGCACAGGCGAGGTCATCTTCCCGTATTTAGACCCCAAATTTCCAGACCGCACCAGCGAGATTATCGGCATGGGGGTGCATCAGAACACGATACAGGTGTATTCACCGAGCATGTTGGATGCGCCGTTTCCGTTTTATAGCGACCTGAATAATATCATCGCCGATGCCCATTTTATCCAAAATGGCGAGCGCGTGTTGGCGGCGACATATCCCCTCGCCAGCGAAGGGAATAATCAGGTGTATGTGGTCACAGACCGTTCTGGCGCAATACAGGGCATTTTGCCATTTCAGGGCGTATTTTTGTCGAATGTATTCGGTGTGCGCGATGGCGTAGTGTTCAATATGCACACCTCACAAGCCGCGCCGTATTTTTCATTCATGCAAGGCATGGATACCAACACGGTGATTTTTGTCGATACGGTGAATTTTCCAGTTGGCACAAACACGGGTCTGAGTTTGTATATCGGCGATACGGGCAAATATCCGCGCTTGGTATGGGTGCGCGATACGGTGAATACGATTGCGCCGAATCCGAATACGTGGGCGATGCTCACCGCGCCGATTGCCGATAATCCATCGAATAATCCGCCACTTCCGCCTGTTAATCCACCGCAACAACCCCCCGTCAGTTCAGCCATCACGCCGACACCATCCAGTGGGATATTTGTCGGTGGTCAGGCGCGTGTCACGACAGCCGTTGAATTTTTGAATGTGCGGAGTAATCCAACCACCAACGCCACCAAACTCAACGAATTACCGCCCCTGACTATCGTCAACGTTGTCGGCGGTCCGCAATATGCACAAGGATACACTTGGTGGCAAATCAGTATTGGCACACTCACGGGTTGGGTGGCGGCTGGCACAGGCAATCAGGTGTGGTTAGAACCATTCAACAGTTCAACATTACCGCCACCGCCAGCGCCCGTGGTGAGTGGTCAATTACCCGCGCCGATACTCTATAGCCCAGCGGCATTCACGACATTTACTTTGGCGGCTCTCAATCCACCGGGTACGGGGACGATTTATAGCATCTCTTTCCAATGGGAATATCTGGCAGGCGCAAAGAATTATTTTCTGCAAATCGAGAAATGCGATGACAATGGTGATAATTGCCAATCCATCTATGGCGAGTTTTTCAATATGACGGTTGGGCTTTTCGATGTCACTCAATTTGGATACGGTGTATATCGCTGGCGTGTCTTCGCGGTGGATATGCAAGACAATCAAGGCGCAGCGAGCGACTGGTACTATTTCAGCTATCGGATGAATTGATCGTGTGGGGCGTATCTGCCCCACAGATTATCTATCATCCCAATAAATCCCGCGTCTTGATACTCGCCTATCAAACGAGGCAACCTGTAATGGACGACTAGCCCGCAGGGCGTATGTCGTCCACAGCGATGCACCATATTTATTTTTCAGCCAAATGCGTCCGCAGGGCATCTAAAAATGACCCGCGCCAGCCTTGCAACGGCGGGACATCATGCAAATCCACCCAATAAAAGGCGAAGCGCACAGGCGTGGGGTCGCCGTTGGAATTATTAAATTCGCCATGTTCCCACGTTTCGGGCGGGTCGAATGGACATATCACATGAAAATAATAGGCGTGATGATATTCTTGGTCGGGGATATGGTCGTGTATCTTATCCCCCAAAAACGCGCCCAGAATTAACCCGTCTAAGCCACTTTCTTCGTGCGCCTCGCGGATTGCGCCTTGTTCGGGTGTTTCATCGGGTTCGATTGAGCCACCAGGGACTTGTATCCCCGCCTCTGGGTAATCGGGTTGGGTGAATACGAGTAAGCGGTTATTATGCGTGATGTAGGCGTATGCTTTGCGATATGTGACCATGTGCGGTGCGTATCCTTTCGCTGATGCGGGCAGGACGGGGGATTATAGCATAACAATCGAATTCTATCATGAGCAAATATGTGCATTTCATCGGCAAAACCATGACCACCATCACTATCCCACGTCCCAAATATGGGATACACTCAATATAGACCACAAAAATTAATCTTCTTACGAAAGGATTTTAACCCTCCATGACATTTCCATCGGATTTAGAGATTGCTCAACGTGCCAAATTGGTGCATATCAACCAAATTGCAGAAGAAATGGGTCTCGACCCGCAAACCGACCTCGAACACTACGGCAAATATATCGCCAAAATCCCGCTAGAGACCATCCAAAAATTACAATCGCGTCCTAAAGGCAAATATATCGATGTGACCGCCATCACCCCTACCCTGTTAGGCGAAGGCAAGACCACCACAACTGTCGGGATTGGGCAAGCGTTTAAGCATATCGGCAAAAAAGGGATTATCGCCATCCGCCAACCCTCGCAAGGTCCGACATTCGGCATCAAAGGCGGGGCGGCGGGCGGTGGTTATAGCCAAGTCGTGCCGATGGAAAATTTTAACCTGCACCTGACGGGCGACATCCACGCCATCACCGCGGCGCATAATCTGATTGCGGCGCTGTTGGATGCCCATTTGTATCACGGCAACCCGCGCAATATTGATATTCACAACATTTCGTGGCGACGAGTCGTGGATTTGAACGACCGCGCCCTGCGAAATGTGATTATCGGTTTGGGCGGGCGGTTGGATGGTATCCCCCGTCAGACAGGGTTTGATATTACCGTCGCCAGCGAAATTATGGCGATTTTGGCGCTCACCACCTCGCTACGCGATTTGCGTCAACGCATTGGGCGGATGGTGGTGGCGTATGATAAAGATAAAAAACCGGTCACGGCGGAAGATATTGGCGCGGCGGGCGCGGCGACAGTGCTTCTGCGCGATGCGATTAAGCCGAATCTGATGCAAACACTGGAAAATACGCCCGCGGTGGTGCATTGCGGTCCGTTTGCGAATATCGCGCACGGCAATTCATCGGTACTCGCAGATCAACTCGCGTTACATTGTGGCGAATATGTCATCACCGAATCGGGTTTTGGCGCGGATATTGGCGCGGAAAAATTTTTCAATATCAAGTGTCGCGCCAGCGAACTCGCGCCCGATGCCGCCGTGTTGGTCGTGACGATTCGCGCCCTCAAAGCGCATACGGGCAAGTATAAAATTGTCCCTGGCAAACCACTCGACCCCGCGCTCATCACTGAAAATGTCGCCGATGTCGAGGCGGGCGCGGTGAATATGATTCGGCATCTCGAAAATTTAGCCAAATTCGATGTCACGCCTGTGGTGGCGATTAACGTGTTCCCCGATGACACCCAAGCCGAAATTGATGCCGTGCGCGAGATTGCCCTCGCCAGTGGCGCGAATGGATGCGCCGTATCACGGCATTTCACCGATGGCGGACGTGGTGCGATTGAACTGGCGGAGATGGTCGTCAGCGCGGCAGAAAGTCCGAGCCAATTCCGATTTTTATACGATATTGAGTGGGATATTAAACGCAAAATAGAGACCATCGCCCGCGAAATTTATCGGGCGGATGGCGTGGATTATACGCCCGAAGCTGAGGCGCAAATCGCCAATTTCGAGAAAAATGGTTTCGGCAATATGCCGATTTGTATGGCGAAAACGCACCTCAGTTTTTCTGCCGACCCGAAATTGAAAGGCGCTCCGACAGGGTTCAGATTGCCGATTAAAGAAGTGCGTGCCAGCGTGGGCGCGGGATTTATTTATCCGTTGTGCGGTGATATGAGTACCATGCCCGGTCTCGGCGCAGACCCCGCCGCGCATCGCGTGGATATTGATGAAAATGGGAATGTGGTCGGGTTGTTCTGATGGGTAGCGATTTTGCCTAATCACAGGGCGGATATACGGCTTCGCCTAATCCACCCCTACACACCTAAAAATTTCCGTATCATAGGGCGGATATACGGCTTCGCCTAATCCACCCCTACACACTTAAAAATTTCCGTATCATAGGGCGGATATACGGCTTCGCCTAATCCGCCCCTACACACCTAAAAATTTCCGTATCATAGGGCGGATATACGGCTTCGCCTAATCCGCCCCTACTCGCTTATAACCTGTACGGGACGATTAGCGCCATCGGCGCGTATATCGTCCCTGTGCCAATCATTTACACATACCCTTATACCGAACTACGCCCTGCCTTGCGCGTGGCGACCTGTTGGGTATGATAAATCCCCTCATGTCCACTGACCAGATAGGCGACCATACACCCCACCACCGTGATTAAGCCGATGTTCCCGCCGAATAATTCGATACCCATAAAAATACAGGCGATTGGCGTGTTGCTGGATGCGGCGAACACCGCCACAAACCCGACCATCGCCACGAGTGCGGGGTCTATCCCCAAAATCACGCCGAGCGCATACCCCAACGTACTGCCGATGACGAACAACGGGGTCACTTCACCACCCAAAAATCCACTGCCCAATGTGACAACGGTGAATATCAGTTTCAGCAAAAACGCGCCTAAAAAGACATTTTCTGCGCGGACACTGCTTTGGATGAGGGGCAAACTCAGACCTAAATAATCGGCATTGCCGACTATCAGCGTCAATAGAATCACCGCCACCCCGCCGACCATCGGGCGCAACGGTGGATAAGCGATGTTGGATAAAACACGCTTGACGAATTTTATCCCCAACACAAAAAGGCGACTGGTCAAACCAAATAGCACGCCCGCCACCGCAATTTTGAGGATGAACAGGCTATCCAGTGGGATAATCGGCGCGAGTGGATAATGCGAATGGGTTGCGCCCCATGCCCGTGTGACCAAATCGCCGACGATGGCGGATGTGAGACAGGGGATGATGCCCTCGTAACGCACCTTGCCGATGCTATCCACTTCCATCCCGAAGATGAATCCCGCTATCGGCGTGCCGAACACACTGCTAAACCCGCCACTGATGCCCGCCAGCAACATCAAACGGCGGTCATCCCCATTTAATCCGAATAAACGGCGTGCGCCATCGGCTAAACTCGCGCCCATCTGAATGGCAGTGCCTTCGCGCCCTGCCGACCCGCCAAACAGGTGCGTGATGAGCGTGCCGATTAACACAAACGGAGCCATACGGAGCGGGATGCGGTCTACATCGTTATGCACCTCGTCTATCACCAGTGCATTGCCTCCCTTGGCGCGTCCGCCATAATGATGATAGATATACCCTACGCCGAAACCCGCTATCGGCAGTAAAAAGAGTAACCAACCGTTGGCGAGGCGCGTGTTGGTCATCCATTCCAGCGTGATTAAAAACAGCGCCGAGGCGCTACCTGATAGGATGCCTACGACCATCCCCAATAAGATCCATTTTAGGGTGAGGCGAATCGAATGGATGAGATAGGAGAGCGAAAAATTCATGACAAATTCAGACTTTCTGATACAGATTGTTATAGAATAGTTATAAATTAGCCGTGTCAATCTGAAAGTGATTATAATCCTATGCTAACCATCGAAACACCCCCACAATACCTAGAGCTCATCCAATATGACAACCATTTTTATGAATTCATCTTCAAAAAGGGGTCTCGCGCCACATTAGATGTATGGTTTATCTACATGGAGCAGTTGTTTCAGTTGCCATCTGATACGATTGTGAAGGTATTAATTGATAGCACCCAACATCAGCCTCCCCTCACATATGCCTTTCGTCATGCGAAGGAGTTGATCAAAAAATATCCCAATCGCCCCAAGCCGATGCGAATTGTATTTGTAGAAAGCGAAAATCAGGGGGCATTGCATCACATTTTGCAATCCTTAGTGCAATTGCTCAGTACAAGCGATACCACTCTTTATCTGTATGGCAATAAACGAGAGCAGGCGCTCGATTTTCTATTTGAAAAAGAACCGCATTTGCATCCCAAAAAATCTATCTAATCATTTGGGGTGCATCCCACTGGCATCATTGTCTTAGTGAAAATTCAGGAATTTTTCATACATCATTATAACTTACCTTGTTATACTGATGATTGTAATCCAGGTATACATCACAGAAAGTATCTTACATGCTTAACATTACCACCCCACCGCAATACATGGACATCATCCAACATGACAACCATTTTTATGAATTCATCTTCAAAGAAGCTAATCGTGCGGCTTTGGATGAATGGTTTGAGTATATAGAACAATTGTATCAATTACCACCTTATACTCAAATCAAAGTGTTGGTAGATACCACCCAAACCAGACAACCACCGCTTAATCATGCCTTTCGCAAGGCGCAAGAATTGGTCAAGAAATATCCGAATCGCCCCAAACCGATACGTTATGTCTTTATGGGGAGCGAAAATCAGGGTGTGATGCACCGTATTTTGCAATCGTTCATCCAATTGTTGAACACGGGTGATAAAACGTTTTATTTGTATGGCGAAAAACGCGATGAAGCGTTGGATTTGCTGTTCAAAGAAGAACCCGAAAAACATCCGAATCGTACAGAAACATCATGAGGGGGCATATCCCCCTCACGATGTTATGGCAGGGTAATCATCTGCTCGCCGATGATCACGGTGAGAGGCGCGTCCCCTTGTAAAAGAGGGGCAAACATGAATGTTTGGGTGAAATCGCGGGCTATCATGGTGCAGACCGCATCGGTTGGCAACACGCGCACCACTTGTACCACGTAGGTGTTATCACCCGTGAGTTGCGGCGCGATAGAAATCGGGTCTTCGCAACCGTCTACAATCCCCGACACGATGATTTTGACATTGGGCGATAAGGCTCTATCTTCCCATTCGGCGCTGACATTGGTGATACTCATGGCTTCAACACGAAACGCTTGTGATTCTGGGTTATCTGGATTATAAGGAACAACCACCCCATTCACGGCGCAACTGGTCATCGGCGCGGTGAGCATAGTCCCCTCATAACGTTCTTCGATTTGCAAGCAACTGGCATTCAACGGGATGCCCATGTATGCTTCGATGACGGTAAAGCCTTCGTTTTGCCAATCTGGGACAGCGCGATAAATCGGCACAGCACAACCATCGGTCAATGTTCCGCCCAACGTGATTTGCTTCTCATCGGTTTCAGTAGATGAAACGGTAATGCTATCCACAGGCAACACACCACGCACCCATAACAGATTTAAGGCGGGCATATGCGCATCGAAGCGATCGACACCGAAAAGCACCCCATTGATGACGACCACGCGCACATCGGGCATATCGCCTTCGGTCGCGTATAGGTCGTTGACGGCGATTTTTTCTTCGTAACCGAGCAACACCATCGGACACATCACATCAAACGGCAATTCGCGGTACATATCCACAAACAAGGTTGTGCCAACACGCTCGATTTGGATATTGGCGGGATAATCACAACCATCGCGCAATTCACCTTTGAGGATGAGGAACAGGTCATCACCTTCTTTGACCAATTCGACGTGTGAAATGGGGTGATAATCGCGGCGGATCGGGTTTGCCATACGCTCTCCTTCTTGGGCAAATACGCCACTCATCATCGTGAACATGACGATAATCATGATGATACTCAACATTTTCTTCAACATACACTGTCCTTTCATTGTTATCGAAATACAAGGCGTCCCATACAAATAATTGTCTATTTTAATCTCAGACGATGAGATTTTTTTGTTTATCAAAAACACCGTAAAACCCCTCGCTTTAGCGATGGGGAGCGATATAACGGGGTATCCAGACCGTGTGCGCCATTGGGCGAAAAGCATTTATGAGGCGCTGGTCGCACACGGCGAAATGATTAGCGCATAATAACTATCAAAAACTATCATTTTCGTACATTATCATCATCCAAGTTGTGCTATGTTGCACAAATGGATTCATGGCGTGGTTTGGCAGATGCGGTTATAATCAAACAGTAAATTAGTTACAAAAAATTTGTTTTTTAAGCATACAGGGGGAAACTAAAATTATGCCTGTATCTGTGTTAGATGGCATCCGTGCCAAGACCATCACCACCCCACGCCTGACAACCCGTGTTTTATTTTCGGGCGATGATAATGGCGTACCTGTCCTCTTTTTACATGGCAATAGTTCATCGGCGACATGGTGGGAGCCTGTCATGCTGGCGCTCCCTCGCGGATTTTTGGGGATTGCGCCCGACCAGCGTGGCTACGGCGATGCCGACCGTGCGGTCAAAATTGATGCGACTCGTGGCATGGGCGATTTTGCCGATGATGCGTTGGCATTGCTCGACACGCTTGGTCATCAAAAAGTGCATGTGGTCGGGATTTCGTTGGGTGGCAGTATTATCTGGCAATTATTATTGGATGCGCCAGATCGCTTTTTATCCGTGACGGTGGTCAACCCTGGCTCGCCGTATGGCTTCGGTGGCAGTAAAGATGCCGATGGTACGCCGTGTTATGACGATTTCGCGGGCGGTGGCGCGGGGTTGGTGAATCCGACCTTCGTGCAATTGCTGGGCGCAGGGGATAGAAGCGCCGATAGCCCATTTTCGCCTCGCAATGTCTTGCGTGGGTTATTCGTGGCGGGGTATGAAAATCCATATGAAGATCAATGGCTCGAAGCGTTGTTATCTATCCATTTGGGCGATAAAGCCTTCCCTGGCGATATGGTGCCATCGCCGAATTATCCGTATGTTGCGCCTGGCATTTGGGGTCCAAATAATGCCATCAGCCGAAAATATGTCCCCGATTATGCCCCGCTATTCGATAAATCACCCAAACATAACATCCTGTGGATTCGGGGCGAAAAAGATGTGGTCGTATCGGATTTATCGTTACGCGATATTGGCGGATTGGCGAAACTCGGTTATGTACCGATGATACCCAATTATCCGGGCGAGGATGTTTTTCCACCCCAGCCGATGCTCACGCAAACGCGCACATTTCTGGAGAAATACAAGGCACACGGTGGCGACTATCAAGAAGTGGTCATCGCCGATGCGGGGCATATCTTGTATATGGAGAAGCCCGATGAATTTAATCGATTGCTCCATGCTCATCTGAAGGGATAAAAATCCCCACACACAACCGTGTAGGTGAAACAGGCTTTCAACATGCCTGTCGTGCCGAAATATTGTGATTTTTTATTTTTTAAGGAGAAAAGTATGCGTAAGTCTATTTTTGTATTGATGACCGTCATTCTGTTCGTGATGAGCGTGGGATTGGGGTCATCAGTCGCCCAAGATGATTCACCCATTAAAGTCGGCTTGATGGTAGACCAAAGCGGTTTGCTCACCATTTACGGGATTGAACTGGAATATGGTTTCAAACTCGGTTTGCTGTATGCGACAGGTGTGAATCCACAAGATTATGACAGTGTTGATGCCGCCCTTGCCGATGTGCGAGTTGCTGGTCGCCCCGTTGAGGTGATTGTGCGTGATAATGCGGGTGTCGCAGAGACGGCACAACAACAAGCGCGTGAACTCATCGAAAATGATGGGGTGGAATTATTGGTCGGTGCGCCTAGCTCGACTGTCACCATCGGCTTGCAACAAGTGGCGTTGGAACAAGAAGTGATCTTATTCGCCGCGCCTGGTGCCTCGCCCGATATTACGGGTCGCTTCTTTAATAAAAACACCTTCCGTGTGTGCCGTAGCGCCGCCCAAGATGCGTTTGCGCTCGGTGCTTTCGCGTTGGAACTTGGCTCGAACTGGGTCATTATGGCGACTCAAAATGACTTTGGTCTGGGTACAGCAGGCGCGTTCCAAGCGATTTTGGGCGCGAAGGGTGTCAATTTTGTGCGTGATACCATCCTCATCCCCCCCGATGCCACCGATTTCACCCCCTACCTCGCCGAAGCGGTTGCCAGTGGCGCAGAAGTGTTGCTCCCCATTTATGCAGGCACAGCCAGCGTGACCTTGTTCCAACAAGTCGAAAGCCAGGGCGTGAATGATAGCATGACCGTCATCGGCGCGTTCAACTCGAATGATATTGTCGCCGCCAGTGACCCCAGCACCATCGGCAGTGTGGCTTATATCGTGTATCACTACACCTTCCCACAAACCGAAGTCAACGACTGGTTGGTCGAAAATCATCGTGCCATGTATAACGATGTGCCAGATTTGTTCACCGAATGCGCGTTTGCGACTGCCCAAGCGATGGTCGCCGCGCTCGAAGCCACAGGTGGTGATACCCTGCCCGATAGCATGATTCCCGCGCTCGAAGGTCTGGTATTCGAGGGACCCAAAGGCACGTATTACATCCGCCCGTCTGATCACCAAGTGATGGTGCCGATGTATATCGCCCAATTGACCAACCTCGATAGCCCCGATTTCGCCTTCTATGATTTGTTGGGGACTGTTTCGGCATTCGACACCATGCCCCCATGCCCCTTCCCCTTCTTGGCGGATGAGGCATTACGGGCGGAACTCTCGCCACGGTGCGAATTAGATGCCGATTTCACACCCATGTTGATGGAAATGGAAATGATGGAGCCCGCGGCAACGCCCGAATCGTAAAAAGCGATTTGAACACTGTGGCTTGGCGCTACAGGCATCAAAAACGCTAATCTGTGTGTCTTGTCATTCAGGGACGATAGACGCGCTACGCGCTAATCGTCCCTTACAGATGATTCCACTTTGGATGTGTATGGGCGGGTTAGCACCATCAGGTGCGTCTATCCGCCCTTAAAAATACTGAGATAAAACAAACTCACCTTATCCAATATGAAAGATTTTTTTCCATGAGCATTATTTTAGAAACGCGCAATCTACGCAAAGCCTTTGGCGGATTGGTGGCGGTGAATGATGTCAGTGTGCAAATCGTGGCTGGCACAACCCACTCGATTATCGGACCCAACGGGGCGGGCAAAACGACCTTTTTTAATCTGCTCAGTGGCAAATATAAACCGACCAGTGGGCAAGTGTTTTATAAAGGGCAAGACATCACCAACATGCCCTTTCATCAACGGGCGCATATCGGCATCGGGCGCTCGTTTCAGATTACCAACATCTTCCCCAATCTGACGGTCATCGAAAATGTGCGCCTCGCCGCCCAAGCGGTCGGGCGTGATAGCTTCAAATTTTATCGCAACGCCATCACCTATAAAACCTATTATGCCCGTGCCATGCAAGTGTTGGGCATGGTTGGGTTAGCCGATTCTGCCAATACCCTCGCCAATACCCTGCCTCATGGAGGCAAGCGCAAGCTGGAATTGGCGTTGCTCCTCGCGCCAGAACCCGAAATTTTGTTGTTGGATGAACCCACGGCGGGCATGGCATCTGAACAAGTCCCCGAACTCATACAGACCATCCACCACATCCAACAAACGGGCGGTCAGACGATCGTCTTGGTCGAACACAACATGAGCGTGGTCATGGGCATATCCGATAAAATCACCGTGATGAGCGGTGGCGCGGTGTTGGCAGAAGGCACGCCCGCCGAAATTTCTGCCAATCAGACGGTGCAAAATGTGTATTTGGGGACGCTGTATGAGGATTAATCATGACTGAACAGTTACTCACGGTTGAACACATTCATACCCTCATTGGGCAATTCCATATTTTAGAGGGGGTATCGGTCAGCGTCCCACGCGGGAGCATCACCGTTTTGCTAGGGCGCAACGGCGCGGGCAAAACCACCACCCTAAAAAGCATCATGGGCATGACCCCGCCGAGCAAGGGGTCTATCATCTATAACGGAAAATCGCTCGTGGGGATGAAACCGCACGCCATTGCCCAATTGGGTATCGGTTATGTGCCAGAACATCGGGCGATCTTCAAAGAATTATCCGTGCGCGAAAATTTGGAACTCGCAGGACGCAAAAAAGGCGACCTCGACAAACAACGCGATTTCATCTTCTCGCTGTTCCCCGATTTGCAACGGTTGTATCATCTCGGTGGCGGGCAACTATCGGGCGGGCAACAACAAATGCTGGCAATCGCCCGCGCACTCGTCCCCGAAAATGACTTGTTACTCATCGATGAACCGAGCGAGGGACTCGCGCCTGTCATCATCCAACAATTGATGGCGGCGATTAAGACCCTCTCCGAGACGAAAACGGTGCTTCTGGTGGAGCAAAATTTCCGTGTGGCGAGCAAATTAGCCGACCAATACGTGATTATAGATGAAGGGCATAGCGTACAGGCGGGACGCATGGCAGATTTACTCTCAGACCCCGCCATCGTGAATCGTTATTTGGGTGTATCGTGAACACAAAAAATTTCTCTCTCAATTTGTCGAATCCTGTCGTGGCTATCGTGATGTTATTCGCGCTGGCTTTCGCCTTTGGTTTGTATGCTACGGGGTCTTTCCGCAAGGGGATAGATACCCCAAAATTACAAGCGTTTTTGCAAGAACCCGAAAATGCCGACTTATTGGCACTGTATACTGCAGATCCAACCACATTCGATATTGCCCTATTGGGTGATGAAGCCAGCACATTCACAAGCGAGTGGTTTGAACTCAATATCCAACGGTTTTTCGGGACGTTGGTATCGGGATTGTTTCAGGGGATGCTGTTATTTTTAGTCGCATCGGGGTTATCGCTCATCTTTGGGTTGATGGACATCCTCAATTTTGCGCAAGGCGCGTATTTTATGGTCGGCGCGTATGTGACGTGGGATATCCAAAATTTAGATAGTGGCGTGGCGTTTTTCAACCAAATCGGGGCGGCGATACCAGATCCGAATATCCGCTTTATCGTTGGATTGAGCATCGCAGTCGGTTTGGGCGCGGTTTTGGGCTTCATCTTAGAACGCGGTTTATTGCGCCCACTGTATTCGCGCCCGTTGTTCCAATTGGTACTCACATTTGGCGTGTCGCTCATCATGCTCGAAGTCATCAAAGCGATATGGGGGACGAACTCGAATTCGTGGACATCGGTCATGTGGCTGAATAGCGGGACATTCACCGTGTTCGGGCAACAAGATACCACCTATCGCCTGTTCGTGATTGCGGTGGGCATCGCCATGATTATCACCATCGCCCTGTTATTACGGCGCACCAAATTGGGGATTATCGTCCGCGCAGGCGTGGAAGATGCCGAAATGGTAGACGCGCTGGGAATCAATGTACGGGCGATTTTCACGCTGATATTCACGCTTGGATGTGCGTTGGCGGCGTTGGGTGGCGCGGTTGCGACTCCGTTTTTGGGCGTGCGTTTTACGATGGGGACAGAATTTTTGCTTGCGTCTATCGCGGCGATTGTATTGGGCGGGTTGGGCAGTTATGAAGGCACAGCCATCGCCAGTATTTTGGTCGGGTTTATGTGGGCATTCGCCCAAGTGTTGGGCGCACGTCCCGATGTCAACAACGCGATTTGGTTCAGCATCATGCCCATGTTGTTGCTCACCATTGTGTTATTATTGCGTCCAAGTGGCATCTTCGGGAAGGATAAAGGCTGATGGATACCTATACACCAAAATCACGGTTGCGCGACATTTGGGATGTGGTCTGGGAGCATAAGGTTTATCTGGTCATCTTGGCGTTCCTGATTATCCTGCCCCATTTGGTCGGTTGGCTGACGGAATCATCGCCCTTCGCACAACCACGCGGGCAAACCTACGTGTTGCGCGGACAATCGGGCGTGTGGCAATCGATTTTCATCGAAATTTTTGCCCTCTCGATTTTTGTGATGAGCTATAACCTGATGTTTGGCTTCACGGGCGTGATTTCGTTTGGTCATGCCCTGTTTTTCGGCATCGGCGCGTATTCGGTCGGGGTGATGTTGCAATTCTCTGGCACAGATGATCCGAATTTGGCGCTGTTTTGGGGTGTTCGCACGGCGATTGAATTGTGCATCGTGTTCGGCTTGTTCATCGGCTTGGTCTCGTTGCGCTTGCGCGGGATTTACTTCGCCATTTTCACGCTGGCGGTCGCCGAAATCGGTTGGCATTTCGTCCAGAATTGGGCATTAACCGGGCGCGATGGTGGTTTCCCTGTGCGGAACGTCCCCGCGTGGATAGATTCGGTGCAAAGCCGTATTAATCTGTATTATGTGGCGCTGATTTGCTTCGTCCTCACCTTTTTATTCATCCGCCGACTCATCCATTCGCCAACGGGCGCGGTGCTGAAAGCTATCCGCGAAAACGAAGACCGCGCCAAAGCGATTGGCTATAACACCTTCGCCTATAAATTATTCGCCATCGTCATCGCCAGCATCATGGCGGGCGTGGCGGGGATGATTCATGGGTTGCTGAATAAATCGGGCATCAATCCGCAACTGTTTCAGGTCAATTATACCGTAGATGCCTTGTTGATGACCATCATTGGCGGAGTGGGGACATTTGTAGGACCCGTCATCGGCGCGACAGGGTTACACCTCGCCGATGTCGCCTTCCGCGACCGTGTGGTTGAGATTGCGGGTGCAACCATCAAACTGAGCGATAGCTGGGCGTTGATTACAGGGTTGATTTTTGTGCTAGTCGTGCTAGTCTTTCCGTATGGTATTGTTGGCACTTATTACCGCGTGAAAATATGGATAAACAAACGCACGTCCAAACCGAAAAACCCGCCCCCCGCAAGCTAGTGGTGTGGCGTACTCGCCTGTTGTTGATGAGCGGGAGCATATTGTTCACGCTCCTGCTCATCGAAGTTTTTGTACGCGCCTTTTTTGATGTGTTACCTGTCGAAATTCAAAGCGATATCCAAGCGATTCAACGCGCCCCATGGGATGATGAGCGCCTCATCCCTGTGTTGCCCTTCACACTCGATTTGAATATCCAAGCGTATATCGCGCCGAATTATGTCGATTACCCCGTGCGTTGGGGCGATGCGTTTTTCACCTTCACCACGCGGGGTGTCGACTGGCATCGGGCGGGGTTGCGTTCTCCCGAACCGATTTGGGCGATAGACGCGCTGATTATCGGCGATTCGTTCAGCTTCTGTTGGGTCGAAGAAGCCGATTGTTGGGGATGGAAATTGCAAACCGAATACGGCTGGCATATCATCAACGCGGGTCAACCAGGGACGGGTACAGGCGCACAATTGGCGATGATGCGCGAAATCGCCGAACCATACGCGCCCAAACTCATCATCTGGCAAATGTATAGCAACGATAGCCAAGATGATTATGACCTCGCACGGATGAATGAGCGCGTATCGGCATTACAAACCCCGCCACCCGTTCTACCGCCCCGCGAATTGGTCGGATTAGAAAAATATTCGGTAATCGCGCACCTCATCAACAACATCCTCAATCCGCCACCAGCCCCGCCTGTCATCCACACGCAAAAAGTCCGCGTGGATGGGCGCACATTGATGATACCGAGTGGCGCATATCCACCCGCCGATAATCGGTTATACGAATCGGTGGCGTATGGTTGGGAACAGAATATCGCCCATTATACACAGGGGCATGAATACGCACAGTCTATCGGCGCGGCGGTGTTGATTGTCCTCATCCCTAGCAAAGAGGAGGCGTATCGCGCCAAATTGACCGACTTGGGCGTGTATGATGAGGCGTATTGGTCACAACTTGGGGATAGTCGGAGGCGCTTATTGGCGCTGTGTGAGGCGAATGATTGGCATTGTGTGGATATGTTGCTGATTTTTGAGCGTGCCATTGCCGATGGTCAGACGGTGTATTGGGGTTACGATTTTCATCTGGATGTGAGTGGCAATGCGCTAGTCGCCGAAGCGGTGGATGCGTACATCCGCGAAAACGGGTTGCTGGCGGGGCGGTGAGATTGATTTGCACTTTTCACAAGCAACCTCACCTTGAAATTCCCTATCGCAAATGCAAAGTGGACTTGAATCAACGCCAAAAACAGATTTTCTCTACAGTATAGAAAGGGTTATCCCAATCACCCACCTGCTAATTTCATCTGCATGGCGATGATGCGATTATCGCTGGCGACTTGCAGATGTGGGTCGAGCCGTAAGGCGTGGTCGAAATCGGCAATGGCACGGTCAAAATCACCGATATGGATGTAATATTCGCCCCGACTATCATAAAAATTGGCGGTACACGGTGCGAGTTGTATCGCCATATTAAAGTCATCTAACGCCTTCTGATAATCGTCCAAATACAAATGGCAGTAACCACGATTGTTATAGGCTTCGGGATTTTGGGGGTTGATTTGGATAAGGTGTACAAAATCTTCGATGGCTTTGGCAAAATCCTGTTTGTGCATATAACAAAAACCACGATTTAAGTAGCTGTCATAATCATTCGATTTGAGTTGAATAGACTGATCAAAATCGGCGATCGCGCGGTCATAATCTTTGAGGTTAATATAGACGATGCCACGATTAAAATAAGCATCGGCGAATTGCGGATTGAGCTGGATGGCTTGGTCAAAATCGGGCAAGGCGCGGTCATAACGCCCTAAATCGGTATAAATTAGCCCGCGATTGCTATACGCAAAAACCAGTTGCGGATTGAGCTGGATGGCTTTGCTATAACTGATAATCGCCTACATATAGAGGATAACAAACCATGAAACACATTCGTTTTTTCATCATTTTAGCATTGGTATTGGGGATGTTGACATCGGTCTTGGCACAAGAGGAAACTGATGATAGTACATCCACCACCTTTTTACCCATCGGCGGATTTTATGGAGATACATTTCCGGGTTTTGTTGAAACGGTGTTGCCTCATGCAGGCGAAGATCGTGTGTATATTTTGGTCATCCCCGCCTCATTTTCGTATGATTCGCAAGTCCTGACCGCCGAGGATTTGCTCATCAACACACGCGATGCGGAGCGTCGCCGTCGTCAACTGGAAGAGGTTTGTAACGAGCTATCCGAATTGCCGTGCCAAGTGATGGTCGTCCCTGTTTATACCAACGAACTCGCCAATACCGAAGCGGTACTCGATTACGTGCCAGAAGATCTCGCGGGAGTATACTTTTTGGGTGGCGACCAAGTGTTGGCAATGGAAATCCTCGCCAATAGCATCCTAGAGGGCGCATTAGCAGAAGCCTTTGCGCGGGGTGTGCCGATGGGTGGCAACAGCGCGGGCTTGGCGGTGCTATCGTATAACATGATTGCGGGATATTCTGCCGATGAATTTGGTCCGGAAAATGGCTTAGATGAAGGCGCAGTCCTCATCTGGAACACAGACACACAACGCGGTCTCGCTTTCGGTAGCCAAGCGACCGTGCTGGAACAACATTTTTGGGAACGCGCCCGCTTATCTCGCGCTCTGAATGCGCTCACCCTGCCCAATACGCCCAATATCCTCATCGGCGTAGATAGCTTCACGGGTGGGCATTTGGTGGATGACACCACCTTCGGCGATATTTTCGGGTTATATACGGCGGCAGTGTTTGATGCCGAGACATTTGGCGCGGCAGATAACGCCACGTTTGGCGAACAATCTGGAACGCTCGCCATGCGCGATGTCGTTTTCCATTTGTTGGCAGAAGGCGATTTTTATTACGATATTCCCAGCCGTAGCATGAATATCGCGCCCGTCCTCGAAGAAGGTGGTGTGGATTATAGCGGTTTGAATGTAGGGCAAGAACCAACAGGCGCGGTGATTATCGGCGGGAACTTGTTCGGTCCGTTTGATGGTGAAGAGGCTGAAATTTTTGGGCGGTTTATCGCCGCATCGGGCGGTGATTCATCCACTATTCGCATCATCGCTACAGGTTACGCCGATACAGAAAGCGCCCAAGCGGGGATTGATTTGTATCGTGAAGCATTGCTGGCGCTCGCGCCGAACTTGCAAATCAGCGAAAGCATTGTGTTGGATAGCCCACTCGAAACAGATAGCATCCCGAATGGCGCGTTAATCATCGGCGCAGACCAATCTCTGCTCAATGCCGATAATGTGCGCGTGGTCTTGGATTGGTATTTAGACGGCACAACCTTATTTTTTGATGGTGCGGCGAGTCCGTTGGCAGGCGCGTTCATCTCGGCGCATCCGCCTACGCCGTATGATAGCGGTGATGACCTGCTCATCGAAGAAGCCACCCAAGCCTCTTTCTTGGTGGATAGCACCACTATTCGTAACGGCTTAGGTTTGCTGAATATCAATATTGAACCAAGTATCATGTATGATAACCGCTTCGGGCGTTGGGTATCGCTGGCGTATCACATGCCACAAATCACCACATTCGGCATTGCTGATGACACCGCCTTGTATGTGAGTCGTGAAGAACGGGTCGTTTTGGGGCGAAACGGTGTATTTGCGCTTGATTTACGTCATGCTACGCTGGATGAAGGCACAAATGGCGGAAAGGTATTCGCCAATGGCTTGCTCGATATTTTGACGGCGGGTGATAGTTTAGAATAGGCATCGCCAAAGAATAACCAATTTTCACATATAACACCCCTCTATGGATAAATTTCCGTATGTGGGGTGTTTTTGATTGCTTATCTATCATTAAAAGGGTTTCGTGATACCTGCTATCGCCTAATCTATATGCGAATATATGTTTTATATGTAACATATATGTAACATATACGTTACATAATCCCATCTAAATCCAGCATCCATATCATCCTAACATGCCTTCTCGCATCGCCGAACCCTTCTGACTACATTTTTGTACAAATTACAAGAACATATGTATTATATATAACATATACGTTACATAATCTCGCCTAAATCCAGCATCCACACCATCCTAACATGCCTTCTCACATCGCTAACCCCCTCTACGCCATTTCTCCACAGACGGGCGAATTTGCGCCTG
>DAOTVP010000087.1:0-47347 GCA_034436155.1 Anaerolineae bacterium | reverse complement strand
TGGCATTATTTGATTATATCGAGGTATTTTACAATCGTCAGCGACTGCATTCGGGCATTGGCTTTGCCACACCAGTTAGTCGTATCGCTTAGAAACCCTTACTCCACTAAACTGGGGGTAGACCAGTTCATTCACCGCAGGGGGCGGGATAATCACCGTTTCGATGCTATCTTCGCGGATGACGAATTGCGCGATTTTTTCCGCTTCGATGTTACCCGCGAAATCTATCGTATAAAATTGCACCCAATACTCGCCCGTTTCGGTGACGGTCACGGGATGATGATAATCCGTCCACACGCCGTTAATCGCCATGCGGGTGAGTGCAAATCCACTCACGCCGTCCCACCGGTTGAGCGTGATGGTCATGCCATTCTCGGTCTCGGTAAGGGTGTGATATAGATACTGTTAATGAATGGTATTTTTTCACGAGGACATCTCCCCCTACAATGAACATTGGGGGAGATGATAACAGGCAGGTTTTTATTTGTCTAGGCTTCTGTCTGTTGATTCAACATCTCCGCCAATTTGCGGATTTTTTGCCCCGTCTCGTACCAGCTAATATCGCTCAGACCGAGTTTATCGCGCAATAACTCATCTTCCATGCCGAGCCGATGGTCGCGCACGGCACATGTCCAACGCAATACCTCGAAGGTCAGATTAAACGGCAATTTCGCCGCCACGCCGACATCGGTGAGGATATATTCCAAATTTCGGGCGGTACAGGTGATAATTTCGGGCTTGCGGATGCCCTCTTTATTCGGCTTTTGCGGATATTGGTCTAAATACAAATCGAGCAATGTCACCCAATCGGGGTCGAGCGGGATGCGTCGTTCTTTATACACATTGCGCGATTTATGACGGATGGTCAAAATGGGGTTATGTGGATTGCTACGGTCTATATGCTCTGGTTTGAGCGCCATCACCTCCCCTTTTTTGATACCTGTATCGGCACATAACCGAAACAACATTTCGGGACGATAATCTTGGCTATCACCTTTTCTGAATCCGCGACTCGCCTCGATGCAATCGCGGATTTGCGCCAGCGATAACACATCCGAGAGAGGTGCGGGTCCTGAGCGTTGTAACACCGCTTTGGCGGGGTCTTGCGAAATCGCGCCGATGCCTTTCAGCCAGCGAAAATACACTTTGAGCGTGGTCACACGGCGGGCATAACTTTTTCGGCTACACGGCACACCACGCCCGACCTCCAGCCAGTGCAAAAAGTCGTTCAGGTCGGTGGTGGTGAATTCGCCAATCGGACGGTTATCATCCAAATAGCTCCCTGCGAGGCGCAAATCGGAATCGAAGGCTTTGAGGGTATAATCCGATTTGCCCGATTCGCGTAAAAATTGCATGAAAAATGGATAGGTCAATTTGAGGGGCGTTTGTTTATGAATATCGGACGCGCTTTGGGGCGGTAAATCGCTGAATAATGGGAGTTGTTGTTTATTCGTCATGATTTTACCTCACTTGTTCTATTGTCTATGCGAAATTATAGCACATTTTGAGATTTTGCAACACAAAAATCATCACATGCTATAATGGATAGAAATAAATAGTCATACAGGAGCAATTGATTATGTCCACGCTCACCATTATCGCCATTATCGGAGTCGCACTCGGATTAGGGATTGCCTTCGCGGGGTATCGGTTATTCTCATTATTCATGAACATCCTAGGAATTGGATTAGGTGGCGTTGTGCCAGCCTATCTGACCAGTCAACTCATCCCCGAAGCCCAAGCGGTGGTCATCATCGGCGTGGGTGTCATCGGCGCGATTATCGGCTTGGGCTTGGTGAATCTATTCTTCCGTGCAGGTTTATTCTTCGTGGGTGTCGGTTTAGGCGGTGGCTTGGCATTTTTAATCATCCGCATCACCAACACGCCGTTATTTGAACCGCAAATCAATTGGACATCAGTAGCAATTATCGGCGTGAGTGCGTTAATTGGCGGTGTGGTAGCACAATTTATGCAACGCCCGTTATTGATTATCACTACATCATTACAAGGGGCAATTTTGAGCGTGGCGACAGGTGTGATCTTGCTCGCCGAGACCAGTGGCACATTCGGGACGGTGGATAATTTACAGTTTAACGATACACAAAAAGTGATTGTCATCGGCGCAACGGTGGTTATCGCCATTTTAGGTGGATTAGTCCAATTCTTTGGGATGCCCAATCTGCAGTGGCAAGCCCAAACCATGCCCAACGGACGCAAAAAATTTGTGCGTGTGGTTATCCAACAACCTGCGCCGATGTATAACGCACAAGGATACTATCCACAAGGACCCCCCCCTTACCCACCACCGGGATACTATCCACCAGAGGGACAACCACCCTATCCACCACAAAATCCGCCCTATCCATCGCAACAACCGCCTTATCCGACACAAAAACCGCCCAAGCGATGAACTTAGGCTTTTTTCATCCAATCAGAATCGGCATAAACAGTCTGCGCGATATGTTGGGCATGTTGATATTCAGCAGGGGTTAAATTGGCAGTGATGAATTCGGCATCAAACATGGCGATAAACCCCTCGACAATGGCATGTGCGGCATCATCCCACGAGACGAAGCGCCCTAACGCATGTTCGAGGGTGATAGCCCGTTTTACCACCTTCTGTTTGGCGATTTGACGGGCTTCATCATCTTCAAAATAAAGCGCGTCACAAATACGGGTTAAATCACCTGTGAGGGGCAATGTGCCATGTTGCAACACGCCACCGCGTCGGCGTAATTGGGCGCTCCCGACCAATTTTCGCCCATCTGGAGATGTAATTTCGTAATGCGAGGGGGTCTCGAAGCAAACCGCACCACCCATGTTGGCATCATCGGCGCGTTTATCAGCTTGGAGATGTGCGCCCAACCGATTGAATCCCGCCATTAGCCCAGTGCTAATGCGCCGATAACTATCGACAATCGTCCCTTCGGCGAGCGGGTGATGTTGAGGCAAACATAAACTATAAGTTAGTTCATCGGTGTGCAAAATGGCTTTTCCACCTGTGGGGCGACGTACCACATCCCAACCGAATTGGTTCAGACGGGTCAAATCCACATCACCAAAGGATTGCCCATATCCCAACGACAAACACGGCGGATTCCAGCCATAAAATCGAAGTGTCGGAAGCGACTCGCCATTGATAACCGATGTCAAGATGGCTTCATCGACCGCCATATTCCAAATGCCATTTGTAGGGGTATCGTATATCAAGCGATATTGACGCATGGGTGTTATTCGTCCTATACTGTGAAATAGTTTTTATTCTCGATGGTAGCATAAATCATGTCTGATGATTATTTCAAATCTCTATTTGATGAAAAACCCCCCTCACCTGACCAAACGGTGAAAAGCACCCCCGTCCCCGATGCACCAACGTGGGGACGGTTAGATAGCCAGCCTACGGTGGTGAATACGCCCGCCGTCAAGGTCAATGCTGATGGTGAGGTGTATAAACCGATATACGTCCCCCGTACTATCCCTGCCCCACCCCCACCTACGCCGATTATGCGCGATTCCGATGCCCGTCAACGCGCCCGTAAGCGGTATCGCAATAAGCGCAAAGGTGGCGATGAATGGGCATGGGTGATTTTGGCGGGTGGTCTGATGGTGATGATAGGTGTGATCGGCATGTTTATTGTGCTGGTATTGCGCGGGATGACCATCCCCACCGAAATTTTACCCACCGCAACAATTGATATTGCCATGTTGCCCCCTGCTATCGATTTGCGCGAACCGGTTGGGAGTAGTGAAATTGTAGTCGGCAGACCAATCACACTCGATAACGGCGAGAGTCTGATATTGACCCCATGGGATGGTGCAGGACGATTCACCGTATTGGTGATGGGTTTAGACCGTCGTCCGGGAGAAGTGGGTTTGGCATATCGCACTGATACGATGATGATTGTCAGCATAGATCCGACCACCAACAGTCTGGGCATTTTGAGCATCCCACGCGATTTATATGTCGAAGTTCCGGGGTATGCCGAATATCAGCGAATCAATAGCGCGATGGTGCTGGGCGAAATTCGCAGTCCGGGTTTGGGACCTCAATTGGCGATGCAAACGGTTCAGTATAATTTAGGCATTCGGATTCACGATTATATCGCTGTCGATTTTCAGGCAGTGGTGGCGATTGTGGATGCCATTGGCGGTATCACCGTCACCACAGATTATGTCATCAACGACCGCCAATATCCCGATATGAATTACGGCTACGACCCGTTTTATCTACCCGCAGGCACGCATAACCTGAATGGGCAGACGGCGCTCAAATTTGCCCGTACCCGTCATGGGGATAGCGATTTTGCGCGGGCGAATCGACAACAACAAGTCATTTTTTCGATACGCGACAAAGTATTAGATTTCGACCTCTTGCCAACGCTCATCTTCAATGCGCCAAGCCTGTTGGCTTCGTTGAGTAATAATGTCAGCACGGGGATGAGTTTAGAAGACATGATTCGGTTGGCGTGGTATCTAAAAGATGTCCCGCGTCAGAATATGCAGACAGGTATGATAGATGGGCGCTATGTAACCAATTATACCACCGCCCGTAACGAAGCGGTGTTGATTCCGCAACGGTCTACATTAGGGGAATTAATGGTCTCGGTTTTTGGGGCGAATTATGGTCAGTAGCGAAACGCTGAAGGGACGACATGGTGGTCGTCCCTTCAGAAAATTGAATTACGGAAACCCGCCATGCCGTGTGTCACAGTGTTTTGAACCTGCTTTCGCAGGTGGGAATTCTCCTGATAACCTCGGTCTTGGCTACGCAAGCCTATCACTTTAGTTACAGACGGCAATCCCCTCGTTATGGGTGTTGGCTCAAAACGAGTCGCAACATCACGAACACAGCAGGATTACCATAGTTATAACACCGATAAGCCCCACTGTAAAGCCTAAAATGAAATGCTATTTTAATGATTTATCAATGACTTTTGACACATCTTTTATCTTTTAACATCATTTAACATATTCATAGATATTTATCAATATAACCCAGATATAATATAGTCCTATTTAAGCCAATTAAAACAACCCATAATCATTGAAAGGCTGTAAATCATGAGTATATCAAACTCCTCTAAAAGTGGGGTATTTAGCAAACTATCTACATTGGATCGTTTTCTACCGATTTGGATTTTTATAGCGATGGCACTTGGCATTTTATTAGGGAATCTATTCCCCTCACTCGGTTTAGCATTAGACTCTATAAAATTAGATACGGTATCACTCCCAATAGCAATCGGGTTGTTATGGATGATGTATCCTGTGTTGGCAAAAGTAAACTACTCGAAAATGCCACAAATGGCAACGAATTGGAAGATGTCTGGGACATCATTATTACTAAACTGGATTGTCGGTCCTACGCTCATGTTCATATTGGCATGGATATTTTTACCAGATTATCCTGAGTATCGGACAGGATTAATCCTCGTAGGATTGGCTCGTTGCATTGCAATGGTGTTGATTTGGAATATGTTAGCCTGTGGTGATAACGAATATGCAGCGGTATTGGTAGCGATTAATTCAGTATTCCAGATTATAATGTACCGTACTTGGATATTTTTATCTCACAATTGTGCCTCAATGGTTGGGTGGAGAAGCTGTTGCATTAGATGTATCTATGTGGGAGATTGCTAAAAGTGTCTTAATCTTCCTCGGCATACCTCTTGCGGCAGGGTTTCTGACACGCCTCATCTTAACTCGGGTAAAAGGGGCGGACTGGTATGAGACAAAATTTATTCCGCGTCTATCACCAACTGCAATTATTGGCTTACTATTTACCATTGTGATGATGTTCTCACTCAAAGGTGAAGTTATCCTCGATAGACCGCTTGATGTTGTTCGGATTGCTATTCCCCTACTAGCCTATTTTATCATCATGTTCAGCATTGCATTTGGTGTATCTTACTTGTTCAAATTTCCGTATGCCGATACTGCAACAATCTCGTTTACTGCCGCAGGTAATAATTTCGAGCTTGCTATCGCTGTTGCAATAGGTGTGTTTGGCATCACTTCTGGAGAAGCATTAGCGACTGTGGTCGGACCTCTAATTGAAGTCCCTGTTTTAATTTCATTGGTGTATTTATCTCTATGGTTAGGTCGTAAATTGTATCCACATGACCCGTTATGGGCATCGCAATCATCCACACCTATTACACAGTCTGTAAGTAGTGCCGAATAAAAAATAGTCCCACAATGTGGGACTATTTTTATTTTACGATTTTTTCTCGTCTTTCGATTTTTCGACCACGCGAATGCCCAATTCTTCGAGTTGACCGGGTTCTGGAGCAGATGGCGCATGTGCCATGGCATCGCTACCCGTTTGCGTCTTGGGGAAGGCGATCACCTCGCGGATATTTGGCACGCCCGCGAAAAGCATCACCAAACGGTCTATGCCCCAAGCAATCCCGCCATGTGGAGGCACACCATATTCAAATGCCTCTAACATATGCCCGAATTGTTCTTTGGCGTGTTCCATCGTCTGACCAATCAATGGGAAGATTTTTTCTTGCAACGGGCGTTCATGGATACGAATACTGCCGCCTGCCACTTCGTAACCGTTACAAATCAGGTCATATTGAGTGCCACGCGCTTTACCAGGGTCGGTATCTAAATAACCCAAATCTTCGGGCATCGGCGCGGTGAACATATGTTGAGATGGATCCCAACGTTTATTTTCTTCATCCCAATAAAACATCGGGAAGTCTATAATCCACGCAAATGCGAGTGTGTTTGGATCGGCTAATTTGAGGCGTTCCGCCAAATGACGGCGTAATTTATCCACACTGGCATACACAATATCGCGCACATCGGACATGAATAACAACACATCGCCCGCTTTTGCGCCTACTTTCTCGAACAATTCCACCTTTTGGTCTACGGTGAAGAATTTGCCGATGGGTCCCTTGACCTCACCATCTTCTTCGAGCGGGAGCGCCATCCATGCCAACCCTTTTGCGCCCACTTCTTTGACCAAATCCTCAAGTTCTTTCATGATTTTTTTGAGTTTTTCGTTGCTGATGGGTGCGCCGTCTTCGGTTAACAAACCACTGACACAAATCACCTTAATCGGCTTGCCTGCGGCATAATTTTGATTAAACACGGCGAAACCGCTTTTGCCTGCCAATTCGGTGACATCTATGGCTTCGAGTCCGTAGCGCAAATCGGGCTTATCTGAGCCATATTTTTCCATGGCTTCAGCATAGGTAATACGCGGTAATGGACGACCCAAAATTTTCTTGTCGGGCGCGAATTTATCCAACAACGCCAGGGCCAACCCTTCGTTCAGTTGCATCACATCTTCGCGTTCTACAAAACTCATTTCCATGTCGAGTTGCGTGAATTCGGGTTGACGCTCCCCGCGCAAATCTTCATCACGGAAGCACCGCGCAATTTGGAAATAGCGTTCATAACCCGCCACCATCAACAATTGTTTGAGTTGTTGCGGGCTTTGTGGGAGGGCATAAAATTTGCCCGGTTGAAGGCGTGATGGCACTAAAAAGTCGCGTGCGCCTTCGGGAGTTGTCTTGAATAAAATCGGCGTTTCGATTTCGACAAACCCCTTATCATCCAAATAATCGCGGATGAATTTGACCATTTTATGGCGCAAAATAATATTGTATTGCATACTCGGACGGCGCAAATCGAGGTAGCGATATTGCATACGGCGCAATTCGTCGATTTGCTCCTCTTTATTCATGTAAAATGGGGGTGTGAGTGACGGGTTGAGAATCGTGATTCGATTCGCCACCACATCAATCGCGCCTGTTGGTAAATCGGGATTTGCCGTCCCTTCGGGGCGGATTCGCACCTCACCATGCACCTGTAAGACATATTCAATACGGGCATCACTGGCAACGGCATGAGCCTCTGGCGATGTAGACGCATCTATCACAACCTGCGTAATGCCCCAACGGTCTCGCAAATCGAAGAAAATCAAGCCACCTTGGTCACGACGACGATGCACCCAGCCCGCCAAAACAACCTGTGTTCCTTCATGCGAGGCGCGGAGTTCCCCGCAAGTATGTGTTTTCATCATAAATCCATCGCTCCTAATTGGTAAATTGAGTATCACATTGCTCTTAAACAGGATAACACGACAACACTCAAAAATAAATCCGTGTTTTGTGTGTTACAAAAATTGTGAATTCATAAATTTTTTTGATTTATTTAACGCTTTTCTCAATGATTCGTGTTATCATTCAAATATTCATTAGCCAATTCATCCACACATTTGTGGGAGTTCTCATGAAACATGTTCACTCTTACATAGGCACACAGAATATGTCTGGTATGTTCATCCAACTGCTCAACAATGGGCAAATCGTCTGTTGCGAATTACAAAACAGCGAGCGCAAAACCATTGAACAATTCATCATGACGATGGAATCGATCATTGGGTTATGGGGTGATGCTCCGTTGCTGTTTTTATTCGACTTTCGCAACAGCGACCTGACATTTTCGCCATTTTTCGCGCATAGCCTCAAGTCGTTGCCCCAAATCGAATATGGCAGGCAAGCGATTTTGGTCGCAGGTGAAGCAGAACGCAAACAAATGGCGTTTTTCCCGCACTTTTTCGCCCCGCTCGATTATCAATTCTTCCAAAATTATGACCTCGCTTTGTCGTGGTTAGAAGAAGCGCTCTAATCCCCTATCACATGGATGCAGATTTTTGATATAATCTGCTCCATGTTCAATCAAAATTTTACCTTCACCAAAAAGACGCTCGGTATATTGTGTGTGGCGATCGGCATTATTGGCACGATTGGCATTTTTGCAATTGATATTATTGATGTCGGCAGAGAGGGCGGTATCGGACCCATCCAGACGGTCGGTTTGGTGGTGATGATAAGCCTCACCCTACTCGGATTGACACTCATCCCGCTAGGGGATGACCCCGCCTAATGAGGATGTATCTATGACACAATCCCCGCCAATCCCCCGCCCTGTTCTAACGATTATCCACACGCTGTTGCTCATCGGTTTAGCTTGGTTATTGTTTCATTTTGTGGTGTATGTGGTGTATGCCAACAATCTGATTCAATTTCCGTTTGATTATGACCAAGGCGAAGGCTTTGAATTACACGATGTGATGCGCCTAAGCCAATTTCAATCGCCCTATGCCGATATCGAAAGTTTCCCGTTTTATGGGAGCATTTACCCGCCGATGTATCATGTATTTTTAGTGCCATTCGCATGGCTCTTCGGCGCACAATTTTGGTATGGACGGTTATTCAGTTTTATCACCACGCTCATCACAGCCGTTTTAATCGGGTGGGTGGTGTATCGTGAAACATATCGGACGATACCCCATGCCGATAAAACACTCACGCGCATGGTGGCGCTGGCTTCTGGATTAGCATTTCTGAGTTCCAACATCGTCTATCATATCGGACCGTTGTTTCGCCAGCATATTTCGATGTTCATGTTCGAGACGATTGCGGTTGTCGTGTTGGCGCATGTCAACGAAATAGAAGATACCCGCCGTAGACGCAGGGTGATGTTGTTCGGGTTAGGCACGCTCATCATCGCGGGTTATACCAAACAATTGGCGGCGTTCACCGCGATCGCGGCGTTAATCTTTTTGTTCATCCGCAATCCACGCAGGGCATTCATCTGGGGCGCGGGATTTGCGCTTATCGGCGCGAGTATTTTCGTGATATTCACCATCACCACTGACGGTCATTGGTGGACGCAAACCATCACCGCCAATGTCAAAGATTATCTGACCGACCAAGCGACAGGTCTGGTGCGCCTGTTTATCAGCCTGCATTTGGCGTTGCTCATCCCAACGGTGTTACAGATGGTGTATGAGATCTATTTTGACCGCATCTCGATTTATGCCCTGTGGTTTGGGTGTAATGTGGTCTTGAGCGCGTTAGCCTCTGGCACATGGGGCGCGGGCGATAGTTATTACGCCACCGCCATCGCCGCCATGTGTATTTTGAGCGGGATATTCATCAGTAAAACGTTGAACCGCGGGTGGCAGTTCCGCAAAAATTATATGCAAACGATTTTCATCGCCCCCTTCAGCAAATTTGCGCCCATCATCTCACTTGGCTTGATGATTATCGCCCCAATTTTATACATCGCATACGCCCGCGCCACCTTGCACATGCCGACCACAGGCGCGGTATTCAGCCAACTTGCCGATGTGTTCGGGATAGAACCGAATGCCGATAACGGATTTTACGATTCGGCGGGACGCATCGCAGGCGGGTATGCCGATATTGGGCATCTGACCACCGAACAAGACATCGCCAATGGGTACGCGATTGTGGCACGCATCAACGACATTCCAGCCGATACATTGATACTGAGTGAGGAGGCGGGTTTCAGTTTTGCCACCAACCGCGAGGTTATCACCAACCCTGTGGTGTTATATATCCTCGACCAAGTAGGCGCGTATGATAGCACCGAATTGGTGACAATGCTCGAAGAACAGGCTTTTGGGTTGATTATCTTACGGGCGCGGTTTTATCCGCCCCCAGTCAACATCGCCATAGATACGTATTATGAGATGGTCGAGGTCATCCCTATGAACGGGTTCAATTATCAATTGTTGCGTCCAAAGACGATTACTGATTAAACCCAGCACGGCGGATACGCGGTTTATTATTTCCAAGTCCCATACCCCGCCGTTGGATGATAAAATCGCGTTCCGCTTTCATCTGATACGATAAACTATCCACCGATTTTTCGAGCAATTCCAGCGTGACTTCCGTCTGGCGATTATGCGCCGCCAACATCCGCGCTTGCAACGCCACCTCGCGCACAAACGCGCCCGGTTGGTCTACAAGGTCAGGGACAATATCCACAAACGTATCGTGCCAATGTTCGCCCATATAATGCCGTAACATGGCTTCGGCTTGCGATTCATCTTGAATGACGGGGATAACATAAATGCGGTCAAGCCGTCCAGGGCGTTTGGTGAGACGTTCATCGATTGCTTCAGGATAGTTGGTCGTGGCAATCATCAGCGAGCCTTGCGGATTATTGGGCGATTCGATGCCGTCTAATACATTGAGGATACGCGCTTTATCATCACCACGCAAATAAGCATCGAGTTCTTCGACCACCAACAAGGTCGGAAAACGCGCCGCCGCCACCGCCTGAAATGCACGTTGAATTTTCTCGAATGATGCACCATCTCTATCTGAACCCGATACATATACCACGATGCGCCGTTGCGAAATGGCATGACGCGCCAGCGCCGCACACAGCATCGTTTTACCTGTACCAGGGACACCTGCCAACAAAATTTTGCGGAACGGCACGAGCTTGAGTTTTTTATAAATGCCGACACCTTCGCTAAAAAACGACTCGACATCATCATACAATTGTTGTTTGAGGTCCTGGGGCAAAATCACATCTGCCCAATCGACTGTCGGGTCGAAGAAGGCATCTGTCCCGCCGATGATATACACATCACGACGACGTTTAATACGTGGACGCACGGCTTTGGAACACATCAATTCAAACGCCGCCCAAATATCTAAGTATTGTTGCGGGACGATAGCAATGGCAGTTAAATCTTGTAAATCATCGGTCAAATAAGAACTCACATAAATCACTTCAAATGATTGATTATCTTCTGCCGTAAATTTGAAGGCAAACGCACCAGACCCCGCCGTGAGTACCATTTTTTTATTATACGAGCCACAATCATTAATCTGGACAATCACAGGGCAATCGAGCGATTCATACCCATCATACCGCCCCTTTGAGCGCAATTTTCGCCCCGCTTTGACCTGCTTAAGGGCGATATGATTGCTACACTCAACCGATGCCCAGATAGTCACACATTTTTGGTTCGGTTGGCGTTGTTGCGCTTCATCTCGCGCCCAATTGACAAGACGTTCATACTGCATATCACTTTTCCTTAAAAAATGGCTGATGCGATGTTGCTCTGTTTGATTATAGACTAAAATAGCATTTTATAAAAATAAGGCTCATGCAAATTGGTCAACAAAACAGGAAAAATACATGACAACGGCATATATCACCCATCCCGATTATCTCAATCACGATATTCCCAATCATCCAGAACGCCCTGCGCGGATGAAAGCCATCTGGAAATTGTTGGATGATGAAGGCTTATCAGGGCGCATGAAAAAATATACCCCTACCCCCGCCACGGATAAACACCTCTTGGCGGTGCATACAACCGATTATCTGACAGAAATCGCCCAAGCGCAAAAAGAGGGGTATGGGATTCGATTCACAGTAGATACGGTTTTATTGCCCGAAACAGCCATCACCGCCCGACTATCGGCAGGGGGAGGGGTGTGCGCAGTGGATGCGGTCATGAAAGGTGAAGTCGATAACGCACTGGTCATCACCCGTCCACCTGGGCATCATGCGGTATCGGATAGCGCGATGGGATTTTGCTATTACAACAACATCGCTATCGCCGCCCGATATGCCCAACGCCAATACGGAATCGAGCGTGTGATGATTGTGGATTATGATGTGCATCATGGCAATGGCACGCAAGATATTTTTTATGACGATAACGCGGTGATGTTCGTATCGACACATCAATCTCCGCTTTACCCAGGTACAGGTGGCATGAACGAAATCGGGGCGGGCAAAGGCAAGGGTTACACCGTCAATATCCCCATATCGGCGGGGCATGGGGATGAAAGTTACGCCCAAATTTATGAGCGCATCGTGTGGAAAGTGGCAGAAAAATTCATGCCCCAACTGATTTTAGTCAGCGCGGGCTTCGATGCCCATTGGGATGACCCACTCGCCAATATGCACCTGAGTTTGAGTGGCTATCATCATCTGGATGGCGAACTCATCCGCATGGCGGAACGGTTTTGTGGCGGAAAAATCATTTTCATGCTTGAAGGGGGCTATAATACCGACATACTGGCGCGTGGCGTGGGCAATATCGCCTATGCACTTTTGGGTGATGAAACCTACCATGACCCATTCGGGGCAATGGAATCGCGCAAAGATATCAGCAATTTGGTCGAAAAAATCCGCCAATTGCATCATTTATAACGATAACTGTGGATTTTATTGCATTTCGTTATAGTTGCATCGAATTTTTTATAGTTTGAAATGTGTAAACTACTCCGCTATGCTGTAAAATAAGTAAAATGGTCGAGGCTGATATATTTTTATGAGGAGACCCATTCATGAACCCATCTCGGCACTATAGATTAGTCGTATTGATAATCATCGTCAGTATGGTGATGTTCTCTGTCACCGTATCAGCCGACAATACCCACCAAGAAAATGTTCTGATTCAAGAATTGGTACTTGGAAATACCGAATTTGCGCTCGACTTTTTCCAGATGCTTATCGGCATGGATAATAGCAATTTTGTGTTTTCGCCCTATAGCCTATCCACGGCATTCGCCATGACTTTCGCAGGGGCGCGGGGTAATACTGCCACCGAAATTCAAGAGACATTTCACTTTTATTTGCCACCAGACGATTTGCATCGGGCATTTTCTGAGTTAACCATCAACCTCAATAACCCAGACCGTACCAGTCGAATCGTAGTAGCAAATGCCGTATGGGGCGAGCGCAGTTTTCAATTTAGACCCGAATATCAACAACTCATGCTCACCCGTTACTCCAATGGTTTCCGTCCCGTAGATTTTGCCAATCTGCCCGAAGAAGCCACCAACGAAATCAATCAATGGGTCAATAACCTGACTGAGGGCAGAATCGATAACCTCATCCCACCAGGGACAATTGATAACCTCACCCGACTGGTGATCGCCAATGCGTTGCTGTTCAAAGCCGATTGGCTCACACCATTTGATAGTGGAGAAACCCGCGATGGTCAGTTTTATACATTTGATGGTGAGGTGTCTGTGCCGATGATGAACGGCAAAGAAATGCCATTCAACTGCCTGATTGCCGAAGGAGAAGAATACGAATTTGTGGCGATTGAATTGCCATATGCTGATGAATTAGCCTCAATGGTCATTATTATGCCCTATGAAAAATCGTATGAAGGCTTTTTGGATATTTTCACAGGCGATACTTTCTTTCAGATTTTATATGGCATGAATGGCTGTTTCGGCAATGTAACCATCCCCAAATTCAGCGTGCAAACCAAACTCGATTTGAACGACATTTTACTCGAAATGGGGGTGATAGATGCCTTTAGTCCGACTGCCGATTTTTCGGGGATGAGCGGCGCACCCGAATTGTATATCACCAAAGCCTTGCATCAAGCGCGTATTGATGTGACCGAAAAAGGCACAGAAGCCGCGGCATCTACGGCTGTCATCGCAGGGGTACGTGGTGCAACGATGGAGGTGATTATAGACAGCCCGTTTTTCTTCACCATCGTGGATTCACAAAGTGATACCATTTTGTTCATGGGGAATATGGTAGACCCCTCTGAGACGTAAAAACTGCGATATAGATATCATACATGTGTTTACAGGGGATAATGAGGGACGATGTACCGCTACACGCTAATCGTCCCTTACACGTCATGGAAATTTTTTAAGACACAGGGGCGGATTAGCAAAGGGGATATCCGCCCTATGGGATAGCATCACCCCATATCAGAAATGCCCTTCCGCAAGGTTTGAACCCGTTCTGTAAACCGTTGGAAAGTGACTTCTTGTTCGGCATAGCGTTTGGCAAGCGCATCCAAACGGCTAAAAATCGGCGTGAGGATTTGCGCCCCATATTGCCCAAGCCGTCCGCGTTCCCGTTGCGTGAGTTCATTGAGGGCTTGCTCATACTTGGCTTTGAGCGCCTCTAATTGAGCAATAAAATCGGCTTTGGTCTTTTGGGTGATGCGATTATAGTAACGCAGAGCAAATAACCCGCCCAAGCCCATGACAGGGGCAGTCGCCAAAATCACAGGCGATACACCGGGCGCGGCGATGCTCAGAATTGTGCCGACCAACCCAAATAAGGTTGCCCCCATGCTGGTGGTGAAGCCACTCATATTGGTCTGAAATTGTTGTTGAATCTCATCGATCATCCGCCCCGTAGAATAGGATTTCAATTCCGATTCTGCCAGACGAATCGCCTCTTCGAGGCTTTCGCGTTGTTCGGCATACCCGCCTGCATCCAACCCGCTCACCTCTTGATTGAGCAAATCCACCACTTTATTCAGGCGATCTATCACATCACGCCAATAAACACGACTCTGATCTACAACGGCGTTGATATAACCTGTGGTGGCATCGTTAATATCACGCAGAGAACGCCCAATCACCACATCCTGAAATTCGGCTTGGAGTTTTTCGCGCTTTACGCCTCGTCCGATACGGCGAATAGATAAATTGGCATCCAAAAAGCTGAGTCCGCGCAATTTCATGCCCGCAAACACGGCATCGATATCTTGTTTTGCCTTGAGCAATTGACCATCTAACGCGAGCGACTGGGTTTGTAATTCGCGCTCGACATCTTTTACTTTGGACGTGTCGGCGCGAATGATGTCCATTTTGCTACGCAATTGATCGTGATATTTTTGGATGAGTTTTTCGGCAGTCGTGAGTTGCGCCAACAATTTTTGACGTGCTGGTGAGGCTTGCGCCAATTCGCCACGCAGATGTGCCTTCACAACCTCTATACCACCCTGTTCGCTAGTCAAGGTCGGATTTTTGGCATATGCGAGGGCTTGTTTGGCAGAAACCATAAAGATAAGTGGGCTAATCCCCAAAAATTCTTTGACCTGTTGCTCGATAAACCGTTTGACTTGTGCCTGTTCGTTGGGCTGAAGCAGATCTATCTGGTTGACGACCAAAATCATCTTTTTGCCATAACTTTTCGCCAATTCCATATATAGGCGTTCCGTCTCGGCGAAGGCGCGTTTGGCAGACAACAAAAAGATGACTAAATCGCTACGATGCAAAAAGTCTTTGGCGACCTTTTCGTGCCGTTGGAAAACTGACCCCGTACCTGGGGTATCTACGATAGCCACACCATCCCCGCCCGTGTTGGGATGCGCCCATTCGCGGGTGCTTTCATCACGGGTGACGGGTTTCAGATTGGCTACCGCGTTATAACGGATGAGTTCTATCATCTCGGTAGTAGGTGTGATGCCCGTTGGCAACACTTCTTCGCCCAATAGCGCATTAACAAAGGTGGACTTTCCTGCGTTAAATTCGCCGATAATCACCACCAAAAAGAACATCTCGCGTAGATCTCTGATCACATCGGCGAGGCGTTTGCGGTCTTCTTCGGTGATGTCGCCCATTTCGGCGAGCGATGCCGATACATCAGTTAATAAATCAATTTGCGATTCTCTGAGCGCCACCAGCGCCCCATCTAGTTGTGTCATGTTCTTTCACCACTCTCTGGTTAGCGTCCAAATAAGCGTTTTTTACCCAATTTGGTCAATTCGGCTTCGATTTCGACCATGTTTTGATTCGCTTTTTGCAATTTGTTGAGTTGCTCATTCTGAATTTGTGTTTGCGCCTCGACCAATCGTGTCAGGGGCGCGACCACCTCTTTACGCAAGGTCATGCCATGTTGCAATTGTTTATCGGCGGCTTTCGAGACAATTTCGATATATTGGGCTTGGAGTTTCAACATGCGGTTGGTATGACCACCACTCAACACGCGCCCGATAATCGGCAGGGTGAAAAATCCGATGATGCCCAAGCCAATGAATACCAAAAAGATGCCTAAATCGAACCCATTGAGCAATTGCACGACAATATAAATGATGAATAGTGTCAATTCAAACGTGGTTAACATCAAAACACTATTCCGTAAACCGTTCTCGATGCGTTCCGTCTCGATAAGGCGTGCTTCGCTTTCGATTGCCTCTAAATCGGTGCGGATTTCTTGCAAGGCAGTGCGGTCATACTTGACGGGGGCGCGAATATCACCAATCACCTTCCCGCGAATGGTCTCTGGCAGTGCTTTAATCTCTTTTTGGGCATACTTGACCAAATCATCCACATCTTGCAAATCTTTACCCTCTAGGCGCGGTCCCAATTGACCAACCACTTCGGGCAATTGCGATATGGGTTCATACACTTTGTGTTCTTCAAATACAAGGCGAGTATATGATGGATTCTTACGCGCCCGCGCAAAAATACGCGATACACCCAAAATATCCATACACCCCCAGCGTATTGTTTTGAAGGTATGTGACCATTGGAACACTTCACGGATGGCATCGCTTCCGCGCATAGTCGACTCGGTGAATTTACCACTGATGAGTGTGAGTTGGTCACGGATGATTTTCTGCAATTCGCGCTCATACCCATTCATTTGTTGTTGGATGTTATCGGCAATTGCTTGATATTGGTCAAGCACCGATTGATTGGCTTTGACCGCTTCGAGCGCGACTTTATGCACATTTTGGGTGATTTGTAACGGGGTCTGCAATTTCTGACGAAGACGTTCTACATCATCGAGTTGCTCATCGAGATATTGCTCAAATTGGTTTAAGCCACTTTCTGCCCATTTTTCTGGATTGACAACCTCACCATCCCACGCCGTTTGACCAATTTTTGCCGAGACCATCCACACAGGCACGCGCAAATTGAGTTTATCGAGGCTCTGGTCGAGGACATATTGGCGCACTGCCTCTCTTTCATCTTCAGAGAGCAAATCGGCTTGGTTGATGACAATCAGCACCTTTTTGCCATATTCGCGCAGTTGTTGTAGATAATCCATGTTGCGTTGTGTCATGGCTTGGGTGGCGAGCATCACCAAGACCACCGTATCACTGCGATGTAAAAATCGGCGTGTGGTCTCTTCATGTTTTTGGAAAATGGATTCGAGACCGGGCGTATCGACAAAACTGACTTTTTTGAGCAACGGTGACGGATGAAACACCGTATCGACCTCGCCACCCGATTCCATCCGTTGGGTATCTATCCCCCAACGCAAAATGCTAATGCGATCGGTAGTCGGGACGGGTCCGACAGTCAATAAGTCTTGTGTCCCCAATAGGGCGTTAATCAAACTCGATTTGCCACTATTAAACGGTCCCACAAACACCATCAAATACGGATGATCGGCATGAAATAAAGCATCGCGCACCTGGGCAACGCGCTCTTCTCCCAATGTTTCAATTTTGGGCAGAACGGTGAGTAAATCGCTGATGACCTCATATTCGCGCCTGCGAATCGCTTCATATGCGGTCACTAAACGAGTATCTACAGTATCTTCCACATTCCACCTACCTAATAATCTTTCTGGTCACAAGCCTCATCAATGAGACATATCCTCACTAGGATAGCACAGAACTGTTATTTTTAGGATAGATGCGGCATATCAAAATCTTAATATGGCAGACGGATAGTGAATGTCGTGCCTTTATTAATCTCGCTCTCAACCGTGATTGTGCCGTCATGATTCTCCACAATCGATTTGACGATAGATAACCCCAAGCCCGTCCCTTCGACTTGCATATGAGCATCATTTTTAACGCGATAAAATTTCTCGAATAAGTGGGGTAAATCAGCTTTGGGGATGCCCATGCCTGTATCTTGGACTTTGATAATCACACTATCGGTTGTGATTTCTGCGCCTAACGTGACTGTGCCACCATTGGGGGTATATTTGATGGCATTACTGAGCAAGTTTTGTAACACCTGCTCCATGCGCTCTAAATCCATCGGCACAATCGCATCTTCATCGGGCGGGACGAAAGTGAGGGTTATCTGTTTGTCGCTGGCGGCTAATTTGAAAATCATCAGATTATCATCTAAAAATTTATTGAGTTGGACAGGTTGGAGGTTGATCGCCCGTCCTGTCTCGATTTTCGCCAAATCGAGCAATCCTGTGATGAGATTTTTCATCATCTCGGTGCTATTTTCGATGATATGCAATAATTCACTCGTCTTTTCGTCCATATCGGGATTACGCCTCCGCAAGAGGCTAATCGCCGTCTTGACCGTGTTAAGCGGATTTTTGAGGTCGTGCGATGCCATATTCATGACATCATCTTTCATCGCCGACAGTTTTTCAAAGTATATGCGGTCTTGCTCGCGTAGACGTTCAATTTCTTGGCGTTGGCGCGTGACGGTGAGGTGGGTATTCACTCGCGCAACCACTTCTTTGGGACGAAACGGCTTGGTGATAAAATCCACCGCCCCCACCTCGAACCCTTTGACGATATACACCGTATTAGCGAGGGCGGTGATGAAAATGACGGGTATATCTTTGGTGGTTTCATCTTGTTTGAGGCGCTGGCACACCTGAAAGCCATCGATACCAGGCATCATCACATCCAACAAGATGATATCAGGTCGTACATCTTTCACTTTTTCAATGGCTTCTTCACCATCTTTGGCGACAACCACTTCATACCCTTCCCGATTGAGTACACGAAGCATCATGTCTATGTTTTCATAAACATCATCCACCATCAAAACTGTGCCTAAAGGCTTTGTACTTGTCATGACCAAGCCACCTTTGGTTGCGTTATCTTGGGTCGAGATACCAATTCATCTATGTCTATAGTTTATCCATGCTTTGCGGAATTGACAAACCGATTCGACCACGTTCTGCCTCGATACTCAAAATTTGGACTTGAATAATATCCCCAACTTGCCAATCGGCGCGGTCTCCCCATTGGCTACGATGGAGTAAACCATCTTGTTTGACCCCAATATCAATAAATACGCCAAAATCCACCACATTTCGCACTGTGCCGTTGAGCGTCATGCCGACTTGCAAATCGGACATCGAAAGCACATCGTTGCGTAAAATCGGCGTGGGCAAATCGGCACGCGGATCGCGCCCTGGTCGGACAAGTTGTTCTAATATGTCCGATAACGTAGGGATCCCCGCCTCTAGTTCTCGCGCCAAGTCGGTGAGTGAGATGGTATTTCGCAATTGTGTGATGGCGCTTTCGCGGTCTTTGAGCGAAGATTGAGGCGTGAGTTTGGCTTTTTTGAGTACCGCTTGAGCGATTTTATAACTTTCAGGATGAATCGCGCTGGCATCGAGCGGATTATCGCTCTCGCGGATACGCAAGAAGCCCGCCGATTGTTCAAAGGCTTTTGCGCCCAATCCAGATACTTTTTTCAATGCTGTGCGGTTGGGGAACTTGCCGTTGGCATCTCGATATGCCACGATATTTTCTGCGAGTTTATTGCCAATCCCCGCCACATAACGCAATAACGCGGGCGATGCCGTGTTGACATCCACCCCAACCGCATTTACCACCCGTTCTACCACCGATTCGAGCGCCGATGATAAATTTTTCTGGTCAACATCATGCTGATATAGCCCTACACCGATCGCTTTAGGGTCAATTTTGACCAATTCGGCGAGTGGGTCTTGGATGCGTCTGGCAATCGAAACCGCACCGCGCAATGTGACATCTAAATCGGGCAATTCGGCGCGTGCCAATGGGCTGGCGCTATATACACTCGCCCCCGCTTCGCTGACGATGACATAATGCACATCATCGCGCCCACGGGTGAGTTCTGCGACTAACGCCTCCGTTTCACGCGAGGCTGTCCCGTTGCCAATGGCGATCAGACTCACACCATATTTTTTGATGAGGTCAGATAGCGTGATGAGCGATTGTTGCCAATCGCGTTGCGGTTCATGTGGGTAGATGGTGGTCGTCGCCAACACTTTGCCTGTCGGGTTGACCACTGCGATTTTTGTGCCTGTCCGAAATCCGGGATCAATACCCATCACCACCCTATCGGCGATCGGTGGCTGGGTGAGCAATCCGCGTAAATTTTGTGCGAATACGTTTATCGCATGGGCTTCGGCTATTTCGGTGAGGGTGCGCCGAACATCGCGTTCTATGGCGGGCAATAACAACCGCTTGGCGGCATCCATTTGCGCGAGGTGTAGTTGTTCAGCAAGGGGTGAGCGATGGTCTATACGGAAAACCATATCTATCGGGCGCAACCAATCGCGTTCTTCGAGTTCAACCGAGACGCGCAAAATTTTTTCTGATTCACCACGATTGAGCGCCAAAATTTGATAGGCGCGAATAGACGACACGCGCCCTGTGAATTGATAATACGTCTTGTAGACCGCTTTCTCATCGGTTGCATCGGCAATTTTTTCAGATGTAATCACACCATAGCGCAAGGCTTTTTCGCGCACATCACCGCGTACTTGGGCGTTATCGCTAATCGTCTCGGCGACAATATCCCGCGCCCCTGCCCACGCATCGGCGATAGTCGGGACATTCTCGGTCAAAAATGGCGTAGCAATGACATCAAGTGAGTCTGTGGTGCGGATTTGCGCCAATATCATATCGGCAAGGGGTTGCAAGCCGTTTTCGCGGGCAATGCTGGCGCGGGTACGGCGTTTGGGTTTATAAGGCAGGTATAAATCTTCGAGCGCCGTCATGCTATCGGCTTGTTCGATTTGGGCTTGCAATTCAGGCGTGAGGTGTCCTTGTTCACGGATGGATGCCAAAATCGTCTCGCGCCGTTTTTCGAGGGTTCGCAATTTTTCGGCTTGGTCGGCGATTTGGGCGATTTGGTCTTCATCCAAACTACCCGTCATCTCTTTACGGTAACGCGAGATGAATGGGATGGTGTTATCGGCATCAAGCAAATCGAGCGTGGCTTGAACTTGGGCGGGTTTTATGCTTAATAGCTGTGCAATTTTGTCTGATAAATTCATCATTCCCTAGACTAGACCTTGTATGTGGGTTATACTCATAAATCTAACATTTGATGAGGATAATTATAAACAATTCCTCGCTAACTTGTGCATATCTATCTGTCTATAAAATGTTACCTAAAGAGGTCAACTGGTTATGTCTACATACAGAACGTATCAACCCAAAATTCGTCGCCGTATGCGCGTGCATGGCTTCCGCCAACGGATGCAAACCAAAGGCGGTCGCAACACCTTGAAACGTCGTCGTGACAGTGGTCGTCATAAATTGACGGTCAAAATGAACAATCACGTCAAAAAAGTGAATTGGAACGCCCACTGAGCTGGGATATGGTTTTTGCTGATGCACCACCGTTTTCGCTTGCGTCATGATGACGACTTTGCACGCCTCAGAACGCAGGGGCGCGTTGTGCATCATCCATTGTTTACCATAAGTTATTTGATGAATGACCTCACACATAACCGTTATGGGGTCATCACAAGCAAACGATTGGGGAAGGCGGTACGGCGCAATCGTATTCGCCGTCAAATCAGAGAAGCGTTACGGTTGCTTCATCCCAGCCTAAAAGCGGGGTATGATGTGGTCATCATCCCCAAACAAGGCATCATCGGGCAATCCTTTTGGACGATTCATGAAACCCTACACCAAAAATTGCGTAGTATTGGATTAGTAGCAGAGTTAGAAAAATCATGAAGTGGTTGGCATTAGGTTTGATTCGATTGTATCAAAAAACGCTCTCGCGGATATTACCCCCTTCGTGTCGGTTTTACCCCTCTTGTTCACAATATACCTACGAAGCCATCCAGATATATGGATTTTTTCGGGGCGGATGGATGGGATTACGGCGCATTATGCGGTGCAATCCATTCAATCCGGGTGGCTTTGACCCTGTTCCGCCCAAAGAAGGAGATATAAAAACTTGAACACCTCACACCCCCGTGCGCGATTGACATTTCTCGCGCTGTTGCTTCTGGTTTTATTCATCGGCGTAGGCTGTGTGCCGACCCGTCTGGGTACGGGTTGGGCATCGTTGCGACTGGTGGATAATAACATCCTTGTCACTTATAATGACCGTATCTTGTTGGTAGATGCGGGGACGGGTCGCCCTATCGAATTGACCGACTCACAAGGGCGCGTGCGTACCGATAGCAATGGCAACCGCCTGCGTTGGGAATTGCTCGGTAGTGCCACCCAATCGCAATTTTTTGCCTCACCGATTATCACTCATACAGATGATGCCACGGGCGATAAAGTCGCGTTGTTGGTGGATTATAACGGCAAAATTTTCAATGCCAATTTAACGCAAGCCTGTTTTTCAACCCCTAGTGGCAGTTGCATCATCAATAATGAAGCGCCATTTGTCCAAATTAGGGGCAAAATCTATACCGACATCGCATCTGATTCTGAACGGGTTTATCTGCCATTGGGTGAACACGATGTGCTGGCGCTCAACAAAACATCGCTGGCAGAAAGTTGGCGTTTTACCACGCAACGCGGGGTTTGGTCATCTCCCGTTTTGATTAATGATGTCCTGTATTTTGCCGAGATGGGTCATGAATTTTATGCTGTCAATGCCACAACAGGAAACTTGTTATGGCAAGTGGATTTAGGCGGTGCTGTGGCGGCATCTCCCGCATTTTATGATGGCACACCCGCCACCGATTACGCCGATGATATGCCCGCCCCCACCGATATGACGTATGATTTAGCCAACGGTCGCTTTTATGCAGGCACATTCGCCCGTACTATCGTGCAAGTGAGCATGGACGGCGCGATTGAAAATGTGTTTAACACCAACGACTGGGTATGGAGTACACCAAAAGTTGTTGATGGCGTGTTATATGCTACCGATTTAAGTGGCATGGTTTATGCGTTGGATGCCAATGATAATTTACGCCTGATTTGGCAACAAAATACGGGTACAATCGGCATTCGGGCGCGTCCGTTGGTACTCGAAAATTATGTGGTGGTCGTCTCGCAAAATGGGATTGTCTTGTGGCTCAATCGCAACGATGGAAGCATTGCCTTCCGCCAAGAAATCAACGAAGAGACGCTATCGGATATGTTGTATGTGCCACCCACCCAAAACCGCCCCGATGGATTAGTCATCATCGGCACGATTAACCCGAATCGCCAATTGTTCGCCTTCACCACAGAGGGGCAACAAGTTTGGTTATACCCGCCCGCATCATAACGTATCGGTAGGAGAATTTACTGGAATGTTCGATTTAATCCTGAATCCATTCATCACCGTTCTGTCGCTATTTTATAGCGTGTTCGGTCAAAATATTGTGCTATCTATCGCCGTGTTCACGGTGCTGATCCGCCTTGCCACATCGCCGTTGTTGCTCCAACAACATCGTTCCACCGCCAAAATGCAAGAACTCCAGCCCAAAATTCGCAAGTTGCAAGAAAAATATAAAAATGATCGCGAAAAATTGGCACAAGCCCAAATGCAATTGTATAAAGAAGCAGGTGTCAATCCGTTGGGCGGATGTTTGCCCCTGCTGGTGCAATTGCCCATCTTCTTGGCGATGTATCAGACGATTATTCACGCCCTCGCCAATACACCCTATCAGTTGATAGACTTATCTGGTCGGATTTTATTCCCTGGCTTAGATAACATCGTCCCGATTCAAAATAGTTGGGCGGGTTTAGATTTAACGTTGCCCCCTACCATCAACCCCACCTATGCGTTGGTGTTGCCTGTGTTGGTGATGGTCACACAATGGGTCTCATACAAAGTCACTGTGCCAGAAATTCCCCCCAATGAAGACGGGACACCCAATCCGATGGCACAAACAACCAAAACCATGGCGAATGTCATGATGGTCATGTTCGGGTTGTTCTCGCTGTCGTTCTCGGTGGGGCTTTCGATTTATTTCGTGGTGAGCAATATCACAGGTATGGTGCAATATACCCTACTTGGCAAAGCCGATTGGGGTAAATTGGTCGGTAAATCGAAAATGCAACCCGTACCTGTATCGCCCAAACCAACCGATGGCAAACTCAGCACCGCCAGCAGTGTGAAGGGTAGCTCGAATTATGCCAAATCGGGCGCAAAACCAGCATCTGCCACCGAAGCCCGTAGCAACCCCATGAGTGGGGCGATTAGCAAAACAGAAAAGCGCAAAAATAACAAGATGCGCCCACGTAGCCAAACCAATTAGCCTAGCCTGTTCATAGAGGATAGTTAAAAACATCATGAACCCCAATGAACCGCTCGAATTTACGGGTGAGACCGTAGATGCCGCCGTGAGCGCAGGTCTCACTAAACTCGGATTAGACCACAACGATTTGTTGACGGTCGAAATTTTAGAAGAACCCTCACGGGGGATTTTTGGCATTGGGGCGCGTCCCGCTAAAGTGCGGCTGATTTTGCGCCCACAAATGCCTCCCCCTGCCCCAACGCCAACGGTACAACCACCTAAAGCGCCCGAAAAATCGGTGACACGTCCACCAAAACCACAACATAAACCGAAACCATCAGCTAAAAGTGGTAGCAATACCAAACAGGGTCAATCGAAAAAATCACAAGAATACGATTTTGAAGATGATGATGAATTCATCATCCCGCATGAGGGCAATTTTGAAAATGATGTCGAAGGCGAAGATGGTGTAGTGAGCAAAGAGGTATTAAGTGAGTTACTGCGCCTCATGGGTATTGAGCATCATATCACCATCAAACGCGCCCAAGCCAACCGCGAAGGCGAAAATCCGCCGTATTTGCTCGATATTACCGGTCCCGATATGAGCCTCCTGATTGGTCGGCGTGGCGAGACGCTCAGTTCGTTGCAATATATCACGCGCCTTATCGCCAGCCGAAAATTACAACGGCGTGCCAATATCATCCTCGACGCGGGGGCATATAAATCGAAACGCTCAGAACGCTTGCAACAACTCGCCACCCGTATGGCAGACCAAGCGGTCGAGACCAAACGCACCGTCACACTCGAACCGATGCCCGCCAATGAACGGCGCATCATCCACATGACCCTCCGCAATCGTCCCGATGTCGAGACACGCAGCCAGGGCGAAGGCGAAGCGCGTAAAGTGACAATTATCCCCAAGTAATTCATATTTTGGTTGTGGACGCGCAGAAGCGCGTCCATACAGCCTTAAAAATGATTGTGCCTCTATAACGGTCTTCAGACAAACCTTATTTTTCCGTAAAAAAGCGTTATAATCACTACCTAAAAAGTGAGGTTTTTATGATTGACCGTATTCTTTATAATGGCAATATTTATACCCAAGATGATAAAAAACGCCGTGTGAGTGCTGTCGCCATCACAGGCGGGCGGATTGTCGCTGTGGGTGATGATGATAGTATCCTCGATTTAGAGACTGCCAATACCATCAGAGAAAATTTGGGCGGACATACCGTCATCCCTGGTCTAACCGATGCCCATATCCACTGGCAATGGACAGCGCGGTCTTTGTATGAGGTAGATGTATACGAAGTCCCCAATAAACATGTTGCCGTTCAGCGTGTGGCGGAGCGCATCGCTACATCCGCACCCAATGACTGGATTACAGGGCATGGTTGGACACAAGAATTTTGGGATGATAAAAGTTTTCCTACTGCTCAAGATTTAGACCCCATATCGCCGAATAATCCGGTTTATTTACGGGCAAAAAGTGGTCACGCGGTATGGGTGAATAGTGTGGCATTACGCACCGTGAATATCACCGCCGACACACCAGACCCCGAAGGCGGTCATATCGGACGGGATGAGCATGGCAACCCCAACGGCATGTTATTCGAGACGGCGATTCAACTGGTGTTTCAGCACATGCCCCATCCCACGACAGAGCAAATTGCCGAACAAATGCGGTCTGCCCAAAAATTAGCCCTCGCCGCGGGACTAACAGGGTTACATGATTTTGACGGACCCAGATGTTTTTCTGCCTTGCAATTGCTCCATCAGGCAGGTGAATTGGCGTTGCGCGTGGTGAAAAATATCAACGACCCACAGATTCATCATGCTCACGAATTGGGCATCCGTTGGGGCTTTGGCGATGATTGGTTACGCATTGGCGGGCTTAAAATTTTCGCTGATGGTGCGTTGGGTCAGCGTACTGCGTTGATGATAGACCCGTATGATAATCAACCCGATAATTATGGCATCCGCGTCACCGAAAAAGACCACATGCTCGAACTGGTGCGGACTGCCAGCCTCGCAGGGATGCCCTCGACAATCCACGCCATTGGCGATTTAGCCGTGCGCGATGTTTTGGATGTATATGAAGCCGTCCGCGCCGAAGAACGCAAACACGGCATCAAACCCGAAGCACGGCGACATCGGATTGAGCATGTCCAGATTATTCATCCAGACGATAAACATCGCCTCGCTCAACTGAATATTATCGCATCCATGCAACCGATTCATGCCACATCCGATTACGAAATGGCAGACCGATATTGGGGCAATCGGTGCGAATGGGCATATAACCCACGTTTGCAACTCGACCAAAATGTGGTGGTGGCGTTTGGGTCAGATTCGCCGATAGAACCCTTCGACCCCATCCCCAATATCTATGCCGCTGTGACGCGCAGACGTGCCGATGGCACGCCCAACGAAGCAGGTTGGTATCCACAAAATAAAGTGACGATGGAAGAGGCGTTACGCGGATTCACCATCGGACCCGCGTATGCGGCGGGCATGGAAAATCGGCTGGGCAAAATCGCGCCTAACTATTTAGCCGATTTAGTCGTGTTAGACCGCGATTTGCTCAAAATCCCACATGATGAAATTTTAGAGACGCAAGTCTTGGCGACAATGGTCGGCGGAACGTGGCGATTCGGTGGGGTGTAATTGGTATAGCTGATAAGGTTGCAGGGGCTTGGCATGGCAAGCCCCCTACACACCTGTTAGATTTATCATTTATTCCCCTTGTGGCACAGAACGGAAAAAGATATTATCCATAATGTAATCCCCAATACATTCACCATGACGCACGCCATTTTCAATCGCAGACCGAAAATGAATGCCGCCATATAACCGCGAAATTGCCGCTTCTTGTGCCGCATGTTCAAACGATGTGAATGACCGTGTTACCGTCCCGCTTGGGGTGATGTTGGTGTTGGTGAAATGCAACGCCCCAAACATGCGCGTTAATACGCGCCCCGTCGCGCCCGATACCACCGAATGACCAGACGGATATTCGGGGAATCCGGGCGATTCGAGATAGGTACGCCAACGCGGGTCTATGTATTGGTTGATATAAGTGATGGGTCGCAACAAGTTATATTGATATTTGATTGACCACGCCGATATAAACGCATCAGAAACGGCAATCCCAACGCCAACATACATCTCGGCGATGGTGCTGAGGGGTAAATTTCGGCTGATGGCAATATCTTTGGCGATTTTCATCCAGTGACCAGCAGGTGCGCCCGATTGACCGGGTGTATCTATCCAAAATTCGGCGATTTCGCGTTGTTCGCGGGTGAGATTTTCGCCAACGGTTTTTACCTCCATCGCTTGGGCGTAAAATGTCGAATTGGTGTCGGTGCTGAATGGCACATCCATATAGACCGCGCACATATCGGCATACTCAAGCATCAAGGGGCGCAATGTCCCCCAATAGGGTTCTACAACCTGCATCCCCGCTTCAGTTGGCACCCAAAATGATAAATCGCCAGTCGGGATTTCATACGCCCGTCCGCGTGTCTCGATGTAGCCATCGCTATTCATCCAGTCAATAAGGTATTCTGCGACTTCATCACCATAACGAAGCGAATGCTCGACAATTTCAAAGCTGGTCGCATCCAAACGCAATTGTTTATGACGAGCGCGTAAATCGCTAATGCGCTGAATGGAATCATCACTGCCTTTGGCGAACATCTCCATCATGACCGTAGACATTGTGCCATTCATAACTGATAACCAATCCAGTTCATGCGCTTCGCTCGGATACGGTATATCTGGAAAATCGTTCAATTGTGTCCGCATGGAATAATTGCTCGGCATACCGGGCAATAAGGCGGTATACATTGCAACCGCACCATACCCATATAACCGTGCCGCGCCCGGTGCAGAGACAGACTCATACCATACACGGTCATACAATAAATCCATCCATTCAAGCGCATAGGCGGGGTCTAGATCATCTACACGCGCCGAATCGTATAAATCACGGTCTTGTGCCTGAACCGATGTCATGCCAAAAATCAGCATCAATAAGGTGATGAATGTGCCAAGTCGTGAAAAAACCTTCATATTAAGTCCCTTGTGTTGTGTTAGATGACGAAATTAGATCCACTATACACCCAAACGATGTTATATAAACAACGAAACAGAGAGGCGTATAGTTCCCGTAGGTGTATCATCTATCAGCCATGATATTGCGCCAACACACGATAGATAATATCTGCCCCAAAACCGACTGCTTCGACAGGGATACGCTCATCGGCGGCGTGGATAGTGGTGGCGAAATTAAAGCCTGCGGGCAATTTCATCGGCAAATAGCCATAGGTTTGAATGCCCAATTGGGCAAAAAATCGCGCATCGGTCACACCACTGAGCAAATAGGGCATGGGGATAGCCGTATCATCGGCGTGGCGCAATTCATCTGCCAATAGGTCATATAATCCCATGTCGGATGTGGTGGGTCCGTGTTCAAATGTGAGGACTTGTAATTCGATATCATCGCCAACAACAGCGCGAATTTCGGTTAAGAAAATTTCGGGTGTCATGGTGGGCAAAATGCGCCCGTCCATATCTACTGTGATTTCGGCGGGGATGACATTAATTTTATTGCCCCCGCGCAAAATCGTTGGCGATACGGTGTTACGCAGAGGCGAATTAAATAGGCGCTTGAGGTCGCCGAGTTGATCCAAGGCTTGGTCGGCAGTATCAGGATTGAGCAGAGCTAAAAATGTGGGACGCATGTCATCGGGGACGTTATCGGCGACTGTTTCTATCATCTTCTGCGCCACAGGCGTGAGATGAATTGGCAAAGGGGTTTTATCCAACGCCAGTAAAAAGTGAGCGAGTCGGGCGGTGGCGCTCCCTGAAATGGGTGATGAACCATGCCCCGCGGGACCGCGAATAATCGCCCGTATAGGACACAATTGACGCTCGGCGACCATGATCGGATAAAATGTTTTGCCCGCAATCGGAATCGGGAAACCGCCAAATTCGCCGATGGCATATTTCACGCCTGCGAATAAATCGGCGTGCTGTTCGACCATGAATTTCGCGCCCATCTCGCCACCGACTTCTTCATCGGTGACGAGGCATAAAATTAAATCACCTGCGAGGGGCAAATTTTCGGCTTTGGCACGCATAAACGATGCCACCAGCATGGCTACCCCACCCTTCATATCTAACGCGCCACGCCCCCAGATAAAACCATCGTGAATGTCGCCACTAAACGGCGGATGCGTCCATTGTTGCCCTTCGGTGGTGACGACATCCACATGCCCATAGAGCAATAACGGCGGTGCGCTACCCGTCCCTTGCAGACGTGCGACTAAATTGGGGCGGTTGGGTGTTTTTTGGTAGAATTGTGTTTCGATGCCTAGTGCGTTCAGATGATGCGCGACAAATTCCATCAGGGCGCGTTCATCGCCTGGGGGATTGGTTGTATCGAAGCGAATCAGGTGTTGGAGCAAAATTTCGGGGTGCTGATAAAGGGTGGTCGTGTCGGTCATGAGGTGTCTCCGAGTATGCAACATGAATAATTGCTAAGATTTTAGCAAATACTGTTCATTCGGCTATGACCACTTGTTATAATCAACACGTTCCAAATATAAAATTTTTATCGAATGAGACACAAGGAGATTTTTCACATGGCAAACCGTCCGGGCATGAAAGTCGGCGATGTTGAACACAACGTCCAATATGATATGTTAACCGTGGGGAGCAAAGCGCCCGATTTTACCCTGTATACCACTTCTCACAAACCCAAAACCCTCGCCGATTATGCGGGCAAGGTGAAAGTGATTAGTTGTATTCCGTCTATCGATACGGGCGTGTGTTCGGCACAAACCCGCCGTTTTAACCAAGAAGCATCTGAATTGGGCGATAATATCGTGATTATCACCGTCAGCGCCGATTTACCCTTCGCGCTTAAGCGTTATTGCGCCGCCGAAGGCATTGAGCGCACCGAAACGCTCACCACCTACCGCGATATGAAATTCGCCGATGATTATGGTGTGCATGATACCGATTGGCGCGTATGCCAACGGGCGGTGTTTGTCGTTGACCAAAACGATGTGATTCAATATGCCGAATATGTGCCTGTGATTGGCAACGAAGTCAATTTCGATGCGGCGCTCGCCAAAGCCAAAGAATTGGTCTGATTTTCACAGTGGCGGATAGTTATTATCCGCCATTGTTATGGGCTACTCCAAAATCCAATTCACAATATCGATAATTACCTCTTCAGGAATGTGGCTAGGTATAGTATATTCTACAGGGGTGCTTTGTCCCTCCCCTGCCAAAAATAGATGATTTAAGGCGGGATAGCTGATGAAGGTCACATCCGATTTATCGGCTAATGCAGATTGCCACAATTCAAAATCGGTCATAGTGACTTGATAATCGCGTTCACCTTGCAAAATGAGCAACGGAATATCCAGATTTTGCGCGGTGGCAATTTGGTCGTATGCCATCAAATCGAGCCAATAGGGGACATACACACCAAATAACAGTTGATTGGGATCAGAATCGGGCGTGAGATTAGCAATTTGTTGCACATCTGTGCGCCATTGGTTGATGAGGGCTTGAGAATCGGCGCTGGCGTTTATCGGCAAGGCTTGTAGATAATCAAACTGTTCCAACATGATATCTATCAGAGGGCGACTGTTACCTGCCATTAAGATAGCGCCTGCTAATGCACCATCCCGACGTGCGATTTCGGGCGCAATCATCCCCCCTAAGCTATGCCCGATGACATAAATGCGATTGGGGTCTATGTTTGGCGTGTTGCGTAATAATGCAATGGCGCTCAGGGCATCATCTACGCTTTCTTCGTCTATCGTCGTCAATGTGACATCATCGGCAGAATCTGCACCATATACGAAAGTCCGTTTATCATAACGCAAAACAGCAACACCGTTGGATGCTAACCCTTGCGCCAAATCTCGATACGGTTTATTCACGCCATTCATCGTCCCATCACGGTCATTCGGACCAGACCCATGCACAATAATCACCGCAGGGAACAACCCATCGCCGACAGGGGTTAATAATGTGCCACCCAATTCCCATCTATCGGTTATGACGGTAACCGCCTGTTCCATATAATTTTCTGGGGCATCATACGGCGCGGATGGGACAGATGTATCCACCGATTTAATCACAAAACCGAGCAATACCTCGTTAATAACGGGTGTCACACCAGCCAATGCGATTTGCGACCCTTGTACACCAAGCGCATAAATCACACCTGCTTCATCAGTATAATGAATTAGCACGAGTATTTCTCCTGAAGGCAAAATGTAAATATCTTGCGTCCATGTGAGCATCCCCAACGGAATAGGGCTTGATTGGACGGGACTGCCCGAAAAATCGGGGACGATACGCGCAGGCAATTCTTGCGGTGAGCCACCCTCAAGTGCAAACACATACACATGCACTGTTTCTTCTGGATTGATGAAGTGGGCTATGCCATCGGCACTGGCATCCGTCCATCCCTGCAGAGTTGGGAAGCTAAATAGCGGGTCGTCATATATCAGGCTATCCTCATCTTGTGCCAAAATTGGCAAACTAAACACGAATATACATAGTGCGATACACAATTTGAACATGGTTGTTATCCTTTTTGTTCCTTTCAGTATAATTCAGTATAATCAATTACCATATCTCATCCTATGCTTATCTATCAAATCGGGCTATAATCCATTCAAAATTTTTACAATAACTAAGGACATTTGTGATGACAGATACACGTTTGAAAAAATTAGCCGATGTATTGGTCAATTATTCGGTTGCGATTAAAAAAGGGGAATGGGTCGGTATTCGGGGTGATGCGTCTGCATTACCCGCCTTACGCGCCACCTACGAAGCCGTTGTTCGGGCGGGTGGCTACCCCACCCTCTTCATCACCGATGAAGCCATGACACGGGCATTTTTGCGCGAAGCCAGCGAAGACCAATTGGCATGGCTAGACCCCACCATGCAACAATTTTCAGAAAAAGCCGATGCCATGATTACCTTTTTTTCGAGCAACAACACCCGTGCCATGACGAGCATTGATTCGGGTCGGATGCAAATCGCCCAAAAAGCACGCCGTGCAATTATGCAAAACAACATGCGCCGCACCGCCGCAGGTGAGCATAAATGGACACTGTCGCAATATCCCACCGAAGCCTTCGCCCAAGAAGCCAACATGAGCCTCGAAGAATACGAAGATTTCGTCTATACCGCGACTTATGTCACCCTCGATGACCCCGTTGCCGAATGGCAAAAAATGGCGCAGATGCAACAACAAAAAATAGATTGGCTGAAGGGCAAAAAACAGGTCGTCCTCAAGGGTCCGAATATTGATATATCACTCAGTATTGAAGGGCGCGTATTCATCAATGCCGATGGCACAAAAAATATGCCCGATGGCGAAATTTTCACGGGTCCTGTTGAAAATTCGGTCAATGGTTGGGTGCGCTTTAGCTATCCGTCAATTGTGGGGGGACGGGCAGTCAGTGGCATTGAACTGGAATTTAGCGAGGGCAAGGTCGTCAAGGCAAAAGCCGAAACCAACGATGATTTGCTCCAAGCCCAACTCAACACCGATGCGGGAGCGCGTTATTTGGGCGAATTTGCCATCGGCACGAATTTCGGCATCAATAAATTCACGGGCAACATCTTGTTCGATGAAAAAATTGGTGGCACAATTCATATGGCAATTGGTCAAAGTTATCCCGAAAGCGGTGGTGTGAATCAGAGCGCAGTTCACTGGGATATGATTTGTGATATGCGGAATGATTCCGAAATCCATGTGGATGGTGATTTATTCTATAAAAATGGTCAATTTGTGGTGTAAATAAGGATAATCATGAGCAACCTGACCAGACGCGATTTTTTACGCATGATAGCCACCAGTGGCATTGTTTTGGGCGCTGGTCAGGTGTTTGCCCATACCACGCACGATAACGAATCGGCATTGCCGAGCGAAATTGCCATCCCGCCATCGCTCATGTTACATAGTCGGCATCGCTGGATTTTGCCCGACATCCTCGATTATCTCCTCGACAACGGTTATACAGGTATTCATTATGCCGATTTTGAAAATGCCCTGTTAGGCATATCCACCTTGCCCAAAAAACCGATCCTCATCAGTATAGACGACATCACCGCCGTGAAGGGGCAAAATCCGACCATCCTCGAATATTTCGGCGCGATGAAAGATGCGTTGGTGGAGCGCGGGATAAAAGGCACATTCGCACATATCACCCGTCCCGATTTAGAACAAGACGATGCCCTGTGGGATGAATTACGGTCATGGACACGACACGGCATCGCTTTCGAGACGCATACCGCTTATCACTCCGTATTGGGCAGACGCGCCATGACATGGGCAGACTATGAAGCCGAAATTATCACATCTGCCCAGTTTATCAGCGAAAAGATTGGCATCCCTGTGCGGGCATTGGTCACGCCATATGGCAGTGGGTACGATATGGCGACTAGAACCGTCACGCCACAGGTGATACAAGCCTGCGAACAAGCGGGTTTACGTTTTATTGTGGGGATTGTGAACGGGCGTGAGCCAATTCGCGTGCCGATACAGCATCGTGATGTATTGTATGTCGGGCGTGTGGGACCTGGGGTCAATAATGATGTGTATGGGGCGCAATTAGAAATCGAATTTTGGCGTGCGGAATATCGTTAATCTGATTCGGATAGCAACGCCGATACATCGGCTACTTGCCCCAAAACGGACGATGTAAAATTATCTTTCGGTGCGAATACGCCGAATCGTTTATATATGCCATCGGTCAATACAAAAATTTCGATATATTGATTCGCAGGGTCTATTAGCCAATATTCGGTCACACCAAATTGTTCATATAGGTGATATTTTTCATCGCGGTCACGTTTGCCTGTGGATGCCGACAAAATCTCGACCACCAAATCGGGGACACCATACAAGCGTTTTTCGCCAATCTCGCAACGGGTATTATCGGGTTTGAGATAGACCACATCGGGCGCGATGCTATTCTGCTCATCGAATACCACTTCTACATCCAAAAAGGCTTTACCGCCGATTTTACGGATGCAAAACCACAGAAATACAAATACCAATCCCGAAATCACTTGATGGGCAGGCGTGGGGCGGGTCATGACAATCATCTCCCCATGAATGAATTCGGTTGGGTCATCGATTTGGTCGGCGAGGATGAAATAATCCTCTAGGGTAAGGGATGTGGTTTGGATTGTATTCATCGGTTTACACTCATTTTTAAGATAGATTATATCACAAGTTTGAAAAAATGGCGCACATTTCCGCAATTTTGTGCTATAATCAAAGTTCAGTCATGATTCATCAAAAGGATAAATCTTGAATATGCCCCCGATTGAATTGGTATCTGAATTTAAGCCCACTGGCGACCAACCTCAAGCGATTGAACAACTGGTAAACGGCATCCATAAAGGTTATACCGATCAGACATTACTCGGCATAACGGGATCTGGTAAAACATTTTCTATTTCTCACGTCATCCAAGCCACGCAAAAACCAACCCTCATCCTCGCGCATAACAAGACATTGGCGGCACAATTGTATGCCGAGTTCAAAGAATTCTTCCCCAAAAATGCGGTGGAATATTTCGTCAGTTATTACGATTATTATCAACCCGAAGCGTATGTCCCACGATATGACCTGCATATCGAAAAACAGACCGACATCAACGCCACTATAGAACGGTTGCGCCTCTCGGCGACGGCATCGCTCATGACACGGCGCGATGTGATTATCGTGGCATCGGTGTCGTGCATCTACGGCATCGGCGACCCCGAAGCATGGCGTAAAACGATGGTCGAATTGACAGTTGGGCAAGCCAATCTACGGCGCGACATTATCCTTCGCAAATTGGTACAAATTCAATATAGCCGTAACGATATGGTGCTGGAACGGGGCAACTTTCGCGTGCGTGGCGATACACTCGAAATTTATCCCGCTTATTTAGAGACGGCATATCGCATCGCCATGTTCGGGGATGATATTGAACGCATCACCGAATTCGACCCGCTCACGGGCGAAATTTTGGGGACATATAACCAAGTAACCATTTTACCCGCCAAGCAATTCGTGACGGATGAAGAACGCACTCGTGCGGCGGTGCGTGCCATTGAGCAAGAACTCGAAGAACAAATCGCGTATTTCAAATCGCAAGATAAATTGGTCGAGGCGCAACGCATCGAACAGCGCACGCGCTACGACATCGAAATGTTGCGCGAAGTGGGATACACCACAGGCATCGAAAATTATTCGCGCCATATAGACCAACGCCCACCCGGTAGCCCACCCCATACCCTACTCGATTATATGCCAGATGATTATTTGCTGGTCATAGATGAAAGTCACATGACCATCCCGCAAGTACGCGGGATGTATAATGGCGATAGACAACGCAAGCAAACGTTAGTGGATTATGGCTTTCGGTTGCCGAGCGCGTTGGATAACCGCCCACTCAATTTTGATGAATTTCGAGATAGAGTCCGTCAGGTGATTTATACCACCGCTACGCCCGGTCCGTATGAGCGTGAAGTCAGCAAGCAAATTGTGCAACAAGTCATTCGACCAACGGGTATTTTAGATCCTATCTGTCATGTCCGACCAACGGCAGGGCAGATAGATGATTTGCTCCAAGAAATTGCCCAGCGGGTCAAAAATCGGCAACGCGCCATCGTCACCACCCTCACCCAACGCATGGCAGAAGAATTGGCGGGTTATCTGAATGAGATGGGCATCAAAGCGCATCATCTCCATGCCGAAATTGATACGATTGAGCGAATTGATATTTTGCGCGATTTGCGACTCGGTGTATACGATGTGGTGGTGGGGATTAACCTACTCCGCGAGGGGATCGATTTGCCCGAAGTGTCGCTGGTTGCGATTTTAGATGCGGATAAAGAAGGTTTCCTGCGTTCCGAATCGGCACTCATCCAAATTATTGGACGGGCGGCGCGTCATATCGAAGGGATGGTCATTTTGTATGCCGATACGATGACCAATTCGATGCAACGGGCGTTGGATGAGACCAACCGTCGGCGCAAAATCCAAGAAGCGTATAACATCGCCAACAACATCAAACCGACCAGTATCGTCAAAGAAATTAAAGACCTCACCGCACGTATCAAAGGCGAACAAGGCGAATCGGCAGAGGTGGATGTGACCGAAATGAGCGCGGCAGAAATCCATAAGATGATTAAAGAACTCGAAAAAGAGATGAAACGGGCGGCGCAATCGCTTGAATTTGAAAAAGCGGCGGCATTGCGCGATCAATTATTTGAATTGCGGGGCATGTTAGCCGAAAAAGATACCAATAGCGAGTATTTTTTCAATTAGCAATAGGGCGGATTAGAGGCTAAAGCCTCTAATCCGCCCCTACACTATTAAAAATTTCCATGACCTGTACGGACGCGCTTTTGCGCGTCCACAAAACACATATCCAAGCGAATATCTACGATTTATACCGTAAATTCGCCATTTTTATACAGCAGTTCACCATCCACATGAATTTCGCTATCATCGCGCATGTCGCAAATCATATCCCAGTGGACGGCGCTTCTGTTCACACTGCCCGTTTCGGGATACCCCATGCCAATCGCCATGTGGATTGTCCCGCCGATTTTTTCATCGAACAAAATATTGCCTGTGAATTTATTGATGCCAAAATTCGTGCCGATGGCGAATTCGCCCAAATACCGCGCCCCTGCATCAGTATTCAGTTGCGCTTGGAGCAATTCATCATTTTCTTGTGCTTTAGCATAAACTACTTTACCAGCCTCAAATTTCAATTCAATCCCCGTCACGGCACGCCCGCCTACAATCGAAGGATATGTAAAGCGCACCCAACCATTGACCGAATCTTCTACGGGACCGGTGAAAATTTCGCCACAAGGCATGTTGCGCTTGCCATGACTATTCACGAATGTGCGCCCATCTATGCTGAGTGAGATGTCAATATTGGGACCCTTGAGGACGACTTGTTTTTTGCCCTTGAGCCAATCCACTTTATGTTGTTGCACACGTTGCATCTTGAGCCATTCGGCAATCGGGTCTTCTTTATCACAAAATGCCGCCGCATACACAAAATCTTCGTATTCTTCGAGGCTCATATTGGCTTCTTGGGCGCTGGCTTCATTCGGAAACCACGTCCCAACCCACCGAAATTCGCCTTTTGCCGAGCGATTCAGGCGCGTATCGAGCCAAGAGCGACGAGCGGCGGCGACCTGTTGAATCCGCGCCCCGCTAATATTGGTCATGGCGCGGGTGTTGGTGGATGAGCCGATGCGGATATACACATCGGCTTTTTCGATGTATTCAGTCATGGTGGGGTCGAGCCATTTCATCTGGTCGTCATCGGCTTCGCGCAAAAACATACGATTCATCGTCTCATCGCTGATGAATAAAGTGGGATAGCCGCCTGCGCGTACCACCGCAGAGAATACCTCACGGAGCATCGGCAAGGTGGTCACATCCCCTAAAATGCCGACCCAATCCCCTTTTTTGACTTCGGTGGAATAATTCACCAACACATCGGCGAGGCGTTTCATGCGAATATCAGACATGATTATTTTATCCTTAGCATCATTCAAAATAATTTTGATGGTTATTTAACCGCAAAACACCACAAAATGCAACCTGCCTAAAATAACCATTCGGGGCGCTCAAATCCACCATATTCTTGAATCGCGCCGTAGATGTGCATAGCGAGTTCGGTGCTATGGACTGTTAAAGCACATACACCATTATGAAGGATATTTTTTCGGGTATCGCTACCTTTTTTAGTTTGGATATTGCGTAAATTAGTCGGTTTCAATCCCAACAAATCTACCCAATAACGACCAATGCGTTCTCTTTCGATTTCATCGTGCGTATGACAATGAATTTGTAGCTTCATTATGTCATCATCTACATTTAATGCTTGTCGCAAAAATTGGATAAATGCCAACATCATATCGGGGTCAGAATTGACGAAAATCACGCTATTACGATTCTTTGCACCTTCCGCCCAATAGAGCATACACCCCTTCATGTGAAGCAAGTTTCCTTCACGCGCCTTTATTCGACCAAACTCTTGCCACTTTTTACGCTTTTCTAACGCTTTTTGTTGATTAGCCTTAGCTCCAATTAATTGACCTGCTTGTCTATGATTACTTTTTTTAAGATTCTCAATTTGACTAGGTGTGAGTTCAATATCACGTACCCAAACACTCACAGACCCTTTTGATACGCCAAGCTGTTCAGCAATCTGAATAACAGAAATGCCTTGGGTGCGTAATTGACGGGCTTGTTCGCGGGTTTCTCTTTTCATGACGGTCATTATAGATTTACCCCCATACTCAATAGGACGATGCCCTATTATAACGCAAAAACTCCCAAGTTGGGAGTTTTTGATGTTATGTAAGATGTGGTGATAATAGGACTTGAACCTATAACCTCGCGGTTATGAATCGCGTGCTCTAACCAGTTGAGCTATATCACCATTTTAATGGAAATAAAAAAGTTGCGGGGGGAGGATTCGAACTTCCGACCTTCAGGTTATGAGCCTGACGAGCTGCCTCTGCTCTACCCCGCACGTAAGGTATATGTTAGCATGGGGTGGGTATTCTGTCAATGGGGATTTGCAAATTGCTAGGGCAATCGCATCCAATCATTTTATGGCGGATATACGAGGCTGAAGCCTCTAATCCGCCAGTACACACCAAAAAATTGCCATGATTTATGGCGATATGGGGCATACCCCATTTCATGCCCCACAAAACAATCACTACATATCTTCGCTATCAATGGCGTTATGGGTTACATCATATACATCACGTAACGTTGCACCTTGCGAACCCGCAATCCGCATAAAGCGTTTTTGGAATTGCGAGGTAGCGAATGCCGTGAATTCATCCAACTGCAAGCCAAACGGCACAGGGTCATATAGGGCGAAGGCTTCGGTTATCACCCCCAACGCAGGCATGAGCAACGTGTTCATGGTGGTTTCTGCCACATCCCACAATTTAGGATTTTCGGCAACCAAGCGCGAAATCAAGAAAATGCCATAGGCGATATGACGCGATTCATCTTGTTTGAGTTTATCAATGGTGGCACACGTTGCGGGCATGAGGTTATTATTGCGTAACACGGTGTAATAACTATGATAGCCCGTCTCGGCTAAGACCCCCTCGACAATCATATTATACGTGACTGATGCAATCACCTGCGCCTCTGGCGATTGGTCTACGCTCAACCGTCCGAGCGCGTTGGGGAGCGCCTCGTAAAAAATACTTTTGTAGCTATCTTGATGAAATTTGCTCAAATCATCGGGCGCGACACCCGTCACTTCGTTGAAAAACCGATTGAAAAAATCGACATGCTTGGCTTCTTCCCATAAAAAGGTGGTGAGGAACATCTCCTCTTCTATCCGCCCCTCTTTGGCGATGGTCATGATGAGCGGGAGCAAATCCAGCGTCACCGCCTCCTCACCCGCTTGGAAAATAGAGGTCAGATGCAATAAAATTTGTTGTTCATCTGGCTTGAGCGATTGCCAATCTTTTTTATCTTGCGAAAAATCAATCTCACTCGGATTCCAGATGCCGTATTTTTTGGCTTTTTCAAATAATTTCATCGGCGGGCTGTTGCGGTCTAATCCGCGTGTGGTGGTGGCGAATGCGGTTCTGGGGGTCATATCTAAGGTCATGTGTACGTTCCTTCTCAAAAAATTTATTGAAGATAATTAACGCATGATTTGATTATAACGCGCATGACAACATTTTCACATTAAAAAGTTGACAATTTAGAACTTGCGTCCTATGATGTAAAAATCTATAGTCAACACATCGAAGGATAATGATATGACTCACCACCACCGCCCTGTTCATCTCAAACATCTGCGTCAATTGGCAATCACCAAACAATATTTGCACAATGCCCCACAACCAAGTTTTGATGCAGTCACATCGGCAATTGGATGCTTGCAACTCGACCCGATTAGCGCCGTTGCCAAAAGTCATCAGCTTGTGATGTGGAGTCGGGTGGGCAATTATGATACACAAGCCCTATCCGATTTTATCTATGGTGATAAAAAGATGTTTGAATATTGGGCGCACGAAGCCTCGCTGGTGCTATCGGATGATTATCCGATTTATCGGCACTGGATGAACTTGTATCCCAACGGCAATGTGTATGGAGAAGGGTCAAGTCGTGCCATCCATTCATGGCTTTCTGGTTTAGCAAATAACGGAGCAACTTTGCAACAACAAATCATCAATCGGTTACGAGATGAAGGCGCGTTGCCTTCACGGGCATTTGAATCGGTTGGCAAGGGTGGCGTATCTACGGGTTGGACGGGTAGTTCTGTGCTGAATAAGATGATTGATTACTTGTGGATGAAGGGGCATATCTGCGTTGCCAAGCGCGAAGGCAATCAACGCTTGTGGGATTTGATGGAGCGATGCCTACCTGCCACCCACCCCACCGAGCCATTATCACAAGATGAAGTCGTGCGGTTAGCGATTCAAAAGGCGATTCGGGCATTAGGGATTGGCACAAGCGCCCACATCAAAGCCCATTTTACGCGCAGACGCTATCCCAACATGGAAACCATTATCCATCAATTGGTTCGTGAGGGTACGATTATCCCCGTCACGGTGATGGATGATACGAAAACACTCAAAGGGACATATTATATTCACAAAGCAGATTTAGGCACGCTTGAGCATCTCGAAAAAGGGGGATTTGCGCCAAAGACGGTGTTGCTCTCGCCGTTTGATAATCTCATCTGTGATCGCAAACGGACAGAAGAGCTATTCAATTTTTACTACCGTATCGAGATTTATACGCCCCAGCATAAACGGCAGTATGGTTATTATGTGTTGCCGATTTTGCAGGGGGATAAATTCATCGGGCGGATAGACTCTCTGATGGAACGCAAAACGGGGGTTTATACCATTAATGCGATTTATGCCGAAGATGATGCGCCCGATGATGCCGATACTATTGCACAAATTCGCCAGACGATTGAAAATTTAGGCGCATGGATGGGCGCAAAAGAAATTCGCTATTCGGATGCGTTGCCAACAATTTGGCGGGGTATCGCTTAATTATGCCTCTTTCAACTGGCGTAGAAATTCTAAAATCATGATGGGATCTGGTAATGGGGTTAACCATAAAATATCAGTTTGAATGGCAAAATAGGGAAGTAAAGGTGTTTTATAGGTGCTTTGTTTATAGACCGATTGCGATTCGTACACGCCCTCATCATTCAAGCGATTAAACCGCGCCACATGCCGAAGCGGATCTATAATCCAATATTCGCGCACACCACCTTGTTCGTATTCCAAAAATTTTTCACCATAATCCACATTGGTTGTGCCTAATGATGTCACCTCAATACAAATATCACACGCGCCCATCATGCCCTGTTCGGTCAGGTTTTGGATGTTATTTCCTAAAATCACTTGGATATCGGGTTGCCGATACGATGGTGTATTGGGCAGATACATAGTAAATGGGTCGCCGACAACCACCCCTTTGATATTGGGATGAAGCGCGAAATACGTTGTCAACAGTTGTTTCAGATAGATGACCAATAATTCATGCACCAGTAATACAGGCGACATCTCGATAATTTCCCCTTTCACCCATTCATACCGTTTATCGGCGTAATCTCGCAAATAATCTTCTGCCGAGACTGTATTTTTCGCTGTGATATGAGACATGGTATACCACCCTATTTGAACATCGCCCGCACAATATCGCCCGTTTCGAGGGTGGCGGGCAATTTTTCGCGCCATAGAATGGGGGTATGCAACACAAATTGAGGTAATAAGGGCGTACTATAGTTATGATTGCCGTCGGCGGTGAAGGCTTCGTATACCCCTTCTGCGTTCAGGCGATGAAAATTGACGGTGCGCCGTTTGGGGTCTATAATCCAATATTCTTTCACGCCACCTTTTTCGTACTCCTCAAATTTGATGGCGTAATCCGATTCGACACTGGCAGGAGATACCACCTCAATACAAATATCCGCCGCGCCTATCATGGCTGTGGGTGTTAAATTTTTGAGATTATCACCTAAGATGATTTGTAAATCGGGTTGGCGATAAGAACGTGATGTATCTAAGCGCATAACGAAGGGGTCAAATCGTACAATACCTATCGGATTCATCTCCAGATAACCCAAAATAAGCATGTATAAATACCCTGTTAACGAATTATGTATTTCTTCGACTGGTGCCATTTCAATAATCTCCCCATCTATCCATTCATAATGTTGGTCGGCATATTTTTCGAGATATTCATCCGCAGAAATATACACTTTTTTGGGTGTTGGTTGTTCGGCAGTTTGTTCGATTGGCTCAAGCGTCACATCAGACATGGGTATATCCTTTCGCACTCATTTTATCCATCATATCATACTTATAGATCGAAAATGGGGAATTGGATGGGGTTAGTAGGGTGGCGGATACATGCCCCTATCGGCATACATCCGCCATGATGAAGTCAAATACGCTATGGCGGATATACGCTTTGCTAATCCGCCACTACAGCCACGACACATTTATTCAACCGTGACACTTTTCGCCAAATTACGTGGTTGGTCTACATCTGCACCGCGCCACACCGCGATATGATATGCCAACAATTGCAATGGCAACACTGCCACAACCGGACTCAATAATTGCGGACATTTGGGGACATAAATCACATGGTCGGCTTTGTGCGCCATGAGCATATCACCTTCGGTAGCAACCGCTATGACAATCGCGCCACGCGCCTTCGCTTGCTCAACTTGCGAGAGCATTTTATCGTAGACATCATCTTGCAGGGTGAGCGCCAAGACGGGCATATTTTCATCTATCAGCGCAATCGGTCCGTGTTTCATCTCGCCTGCGGGATAGCCTTCGGCATGGATGTAACTAATTTCTTTCAGTTTGAGCGCACCTTCTAGGGCGATGGGATAATTAATCCCGCGCCCCAGATACAAGAAATTGGTATAGTGGTGCAAAATACCCGCCAATTCGTGAATCCGCTTATCCTGATTCATCACATGCCCCACCAATGCAGGTAATTTCGAGATGTCTTGTATCAATTGTGTGCGTTGTTTATCGGTCAATGTGCCACGCAATTGACCCAAATAAATCGCCAGCAGATATTGGTCTACGATGCTGGTGGTGAAGGCTTTGGTGGACGCAACGCCAATTTCTGGACCTGCGTTCATGGTGATATACCCATCGGCAAGGCGCATGGCTTGGCTACCAATGGCGTTGACGATGCTCCAAACAGTGGCTTTTTTTTCACGGGCTTCTTCCATCGCCGCCAGTGTATCGACTGTCTCGCCACTTTGGGTAATGGCAAGTACCGCCGTATTTTTGTCGATAATCGGGTCACGGTAACGATATTCACTGCCATAATCCACTTCGACATTCAGACGGGCAATTTTTTCGATGAAAAATTTGCCCACCAGACCACTATAATAACTCGTACCACACGCCACCGTCACCAAACGGGTCAGTGATTTGGCTTTTTCTTCGGTGAGATTGAGATCGGGCAAAATGACTTTGGCGTGTTCAAAATCGACCCGCCCGCCGATGGTATCGGTGATGGCACGCGCTTGTTCCGCGATTTCTTTTTGCATGAAGTGTTTGTATTCACCTTTGACGGCGCTAATCGGATCCCATGCGATGGTATGCACAGGGGGATGCACTTCGTCACCATCGAGGTTGAAGATTTGATAACTATCCCGACACACCACCGCCATCTGCAAACTTTCGAGGAAAATCATGTGACGGGTGTGTTCTAAAATGGCAGGAATATCGGATGCGATGAAGTTTTCGTTATCGCCCAAACCGAGCGCCACACCGCCCGCATTGCCGATGCGAACCGCAATCATCATATCGGGATGCGATTTGCTCATGACGACAATGGCATGAGCGCCTTTGAGCCGTTTGACGGTGAGACGGACAATTTCTGGAAAACTGACATTAATCCCAGAATGGGCATATCGCTCTATGAGTTGAACGATCACCTCGGTATCGGTTTCAGAGGCAAATTGCACGCCTTCGGCTTGTAAATCTGCCCGCAGTTCTAAATAATTTTCGACAATGCCATTATGCACAACGACAAAATCGCCATTCATGCTGATATGCGGGTGGGCATTGCGTTCTGCGGGGACACCATGCGTTGCCCAACGGGTATGACCGATGCCGATTTGACCATTGAGAGGGGTTTTAGCCACTTTTTGACGCAGATTTGCCAATTTACCCACATCACGTCGAATTTCAAACGCGCCGTCATGCCAAACAGCGATGCCCGCCGAATCGTAACCGCGATATTCGAGCCGTCCGAGACCTTCTAAAACGATAGGGGTTGCATTTTTATTGCCGATATAACCAACAATACCGCACATAGAGTTACTCCTGATTTTATTATCATAAATAAAATAGGGAATATCCCCTGTCGCGCAACACAGGGCGAAATCCACTACAGAAAATGATGATTTCCTGTGAGTTCCACTCGCGCACCACTTGTCCGATGAGTCACCTCATGTTTTCGTGGATTGCTTTTACTGTGCGGGGAAATTAGACAAAGGATGGTGGAAGCACCCTGACGGCATCCGCTGAACTCTCGATTTTCGGCATATCATGAATATGCTTATCACCTATATCGCTATAAGTGAACCGTCACCTCGTCAACTCATTTTATCAAAAATGAGTCCTTGCGCTATCTAGGTCCCCGAAATCGGCGCTATGATAATCCTCCTGACGATTGAATAATAGGTAAAATCATAGCAAACAGACATCGGCTATGGCAAGGGGAAAAATCAACCGGTCGCAGATAGCGTATTCATCAACACATTCGCACGGACAATATAACCGCGCCCATGTCTGGATTGAATGATAGTAGGATGATCGGGGTCGACTTCAAGTTTACGGCGCAAATTACGAATATGGTTACGCACTAGAGCGGTATCACCTGTACCAGTATCACCTGTACCATCGGCATAATTCCAAACACCATTGAGCAAGTCTTCGGTGGCGTGCCAGCTTCTGGTATCAGAAACCATATATTGCAACAAGCTAAACTCAATTTTTGTGAGGAATATCTCTTTAGAGTCGAGAAAAACTTGTTGGGTTTCTGGATACAGGCTCAACACGGGATACGATTTATTGCTCATCGGCACACGGCGCAAATTGGCACGTACACGGGCAATCAATTCTTTGACGGCAAATGGCTTGCGGATATAATCATCCGCCCCCGCTTCTAATGCCGATACAGCGAATTGTGTCTCGAATTGACCCGTCAAGAATAATATCGGCGTGTCTGAGAGTGCCTCTATTTGACGCAGATGCTTGCATAACTCAACACCATCCATTTTGCCGAGTGCAAAATCGAGCAAAAATAAATCAGGTGGTTGCGAGAGTGCTAATTCTAAAACTTCTTCGGCACTGTCCGCCGTATAAACGATGTATCCTTCTAAATCTAAGACTTCCTCCAACATGTGGAGCATCGTGTTATCGTCATCTGCTATCAATATCCGATACATAAGGCATAAATTCTTTCATTCAAGATAAAAATATACACATTACATAAATTATACGTGAAGAAAATGTTTTTGGGGGTAAATTAATTAAAAATTCGGAATTTTTTCATAACCAACATCTAACTTAGTGAAAGATGAAAAATTCATGAGGGCGCGATTGCCCTCATGAGTCCAATCAACCAGAAGCCATCATATATCCTACCCCATGAACGGTACGAATATATTTGCGATTGGGATCGAGTTCAATTTTTGACCGTAAATTACGTACATGCGCCCGTACCAAATCTGGATCGCCCGCATCAGATGGATATTCCCATACTTGCTGAAGCAGATGTGACAGTGATAACACTTGGTCAAGATTTTCCATAAAATGGCGCAATAATCGATGTTCGGTGGCGGTGAGGGGGATGGCTTGGTCGCCGACATAAGCGTGATAGGTATCTGAATCGAGGCGAAGATTATGCACTTGCAAAACAGAACCCGCCTCTTTGGTGCGCGAGCCACGTCGCAATAAGGCATACACCCGCGCCCGTAATTCTGCCAGTTCAAACGGTTTGATGATATAATCATCAGCACCTGCGTCTAAGCCCTCGACGACATCATCCGTAGACCCCTTCGCCGTGAGGAATAAAATCGGGAGCGAGACAAAACGCGGGTCTCTGCGAACATGGCGACATAAACTAATCCCATCCATTTCTGGCATCATGATATCTAGCATTAGCAGATCGGGCTTGGTAGTCTCTAAAAATGCGAGTGCTTTTTTACCTGAATTAAACAGTGTTACCTCAAAATTTTCGCGTTGTAGCACCCGTGACAATGTTTCTAATACATCTGGGTCGTCATCAACAGCTAAAATATGCGCCATGATTTCAGTCCTTTCAAATCAATGATTTGCTTTAATTATGCCTGTTTGTAATCAGAATTGCCAGAGATTACATTTTCATTAGGGCAATTGCATATTAAACCTTAATGGAGGATAATGGTTACAAAAAAGGATGTGACCATGAACCTCGAAACCAGTATCTTCAACTATTTCGCCGATTTAGAAGACCCACGTATCGAAAGAAATCGCGCTCATCCGC
>DAOTVP010000086.1:0-11130 GCA_034436155.1 Anaerolineae bacterium | reverse complement strand
GGGTTAATAACAAAGCCGTATATCCGCCATAGGGTTAATAACAAAGCCGTATATCCGCCATAGGGTCAATAACAAAGCCGTATATCCGCCATATAAAAAAGACGCGGGTGTGATGCCCGCGCCCAACCACAAACAGGAGTCTATTTTTATGGCACGATGAGGTTGCCAACCAAATAGGATTTTGCTTCGAGCGCCCATTGGCGGATTTTGTTCCAATCGCGGAAATCGCCTTCGGGTGCTTTCATCGCCTTCACCATAAAGCGGACAGGGAGCGACAGGCGCGAATAATCCATCTTGCCTGCGAAATACCCCTCGATAACGGGGTTCACCAATTGGCGAACAGGGTCTAAATATTTGCGTACTGTTTCACGATTGTCGGGTGTATCATCTGCAAGGGTGATACAGACGGTGAAGAATGCAACGGGCATATTTTGGAGGTGATTCAGGTTATCTTTCATGAATTCAATCATTTCGGGCAACCAATTGCCTGCGCGAATCGAACTCCCCAAGACCACCGAATTGTATGAACGGACATCGGTAATTTCTCTGGTGGGTCCGACATCCACATTTAACCCTTCAACTTGGAGTGTGCTGGCGATGGCTTCAGCGACTGGCGCTGTCCCCCCTGTGCGTGTGGCGTATGTGACGAGTATATTCGGGGTCATAGCAACTTCTCCTCAAGCAGAAACAAATGGTGCTTTATTCTAAGTCAAGCACAAAATGCCGATGCTGTGGTCATGAAGGTTGTGTTACAAATATCACGAATGTGTAAATAGCATCTTCACTGCTCAATTAGGCGCACATAAATAGACGATGTGCCTGTCTTTTTTGCGCCTTTCATCTCTAGGTGTTTGGGCAACGATTTGACCAGCAACGATAATGTTTTATAACCATACGTCCGACTATCAAAACTGGGGTCAATCCGTTGGAGCGCCTGCCCTAACGCGCCGAGATGCACCCAACCATCTTCCGATGCGATAATATCGAATGCCCGCGATAAGAGGTCGAGTAGGGGCTTATTCTTTTTAGAATCGGGGTCAACCACTTTCACTTTTGGTTGGGGTTTTTCTGGGGTTGGGATAAGATTTTCGACATACACAAACACATCACAGGCTTTGATGAAGGCTTCTGGGGTTGGTTTTGCGCCGATTCCCATGACAAATAACCCCGATTCGCGGATGCGCGTGCAAAGCCGTGTGTAATCGCTATCACTGGATACGATGCAAAATCCTTGTACTGTCCCCGAATAGAGAATATCCATGGCATCAATAATGAGGGCGCTATCGGTGGCATTTTTGCCAATGGTGTAACGCCATTGCTGAATCGGTTGGATGGCATTTGCTAACATGACTTGTCGCCATGGGGCTAAGTTGGCTTGTGTCCAATCGCCATACGCTCGCCGATAGGTTGCCGTCCCATACCGACTGACTTCTTCGAGCATTTCTTGAATCATTTTATACTGGGCGTTATCGCCATCTATCAACATCGCCAGATGGCGTTGTGAATCTTGTTGTGTCATTGTCAAATCCTTTTAATCAAACCTTGCCCAATTCATCCACGCTGAAATCAATCGCCACGATGTAACTTTCGTCAAACAACAGGGCTTTCATGTTGGGCGCTTCTTTGTGTTTTTCGCCGACCAAGACTTTTGCCTCTAAGCCGTGATGAATCAACACTTTTTCGAGTTTGTCGGCTAACGGTTTGGGCATCTGCCCGACCAAATCCCCGCCACCTGTGAATAAATCTAGCATCGGTTTTTGCACATTGATATATTGGGGCAAGTGTCGCCATAACCCGAAGGTGGAGCTATAGGCTTGGAACACATCCACCATCAACCCATTCACATCATCGGGTGTCCCCTTAAAAAATAACCCTGTGGGGGGGCTGTTATATTCATAGAGTAGGGGATGATTTTCGGCATCGTGGACGGCGATTTTGCGGAACATGCCCAGGCTTATGCGATGTTCTTGCACACCAATCGCCCGTAGGATGTAGCGCGATTTATCGCGCAAGCCACCGACGGCTTCATCATAATAGGTGGTGGCGATGATGAATTGGAGCGTATCTGGCACGGCATCCATCTGCCCCATCAGGCATACCCCATAACCATCATCGGCGTTGATTTCGGTTAAGAGTTGGTCTAATTTATTCGGCATTATGCGCCTCTCAATCGGTTAGCGAGCCAATCCACCAACGGAAAGCCCAACGCTTGGGCATCTTTGAGGACGGCATCCACATCATAATCGAGCGCCTTGAGTTGAACATCCACCGTGCCATCGTCAAAGGTGAATAATCCCCATTGCGCCTTGCCCCGCATATCGAATGAAGCGCCAACACTGCCACAATTAATCACGCGCCACCCGCGCACTTGCCTATCCAGTTGGGCGTGGATATGTGCGCCGATCGCCAATTTGCCTTCTCTATCCAGCAGATAATCGGCGATTTCTTCATCGGTGCTATTTTTTGTCAGAAAGGTTTCATCGTTACCCGGTATGGCATGATACCCAATCACCCAACCGAATCCCTCGACATAATGCGCCGTTTCTCTACCGATGCGTTTGGCTAAAAATTGATAATCATCCCACGTCAATTTGGAGAATCCCCAATTCAACAGGGTGTCGGATTCTTGTCGGATGCTCAGTTCTTTAGCAAATCGCGCCTCATCGGCAATCGGTGGCATTTTGAACCGTTCCCCTGTGACCAGATAGCGGTCGGTGTTGCCACCAATCACCGTGAATTTATCTTTGCCAACGGCTTCGCGCCATGTTTTAATCAGTTGAATACATTCCGATGGGCGTGTGCCATGAGAAGCGAGGTCGCCCAAGCACCAGATTAAATCGGGTTGATGCGCCTCTATATCGGCTTTGATCACTTCCAGCGCGGGCAAGTTGCCGTGAATATCAGAAAATACAGCCAGTTTCATCTGTCAAAATCCTTTCTGTTGGATGCGGTTCTATTGTGGCATATTTTGGGTGTCGGCGCTATAGATAGCCACCGTCTCACACATCTCATATCATGTCCGATAGATGAGTGAATTATTAGAGCAATTATTACAAACCCCCAATGATTAGGTGTATATATATGACCAACATGCTCATATAATATATCTATATTTATTGTAAGATTGAGTATGTGAGGTCAACAATTATGTTACGAGTCCGATGTGAACGCGCCGATTGTGGCGGTGATGAATTACGAATTGCGGAACGCAATGGTGTCGAGATTGATTATTGCGCTGTGTGTCGCGGTGTGTGGTTAGACCGTGGCGAGTTGGATAAAATTATTGAACGGGCGGGTCAGCAACCGATGGCGGGGTTTAATCAACCCCAGCAACCGCCCCAATATCAACAATCTGCGCCACTGCCTAAAAAACGGTATGACTACGATGATGACGATGATTATCGCAAACGCGATGACGATTATTATAAAAAGAAGCGCAAATCATCGTGGTTGGGCGAATTGTTCGATTTTTAAGACTAACAAACGCGGGTGTGCAACGTGGCGCATCCGCGTTTTTGATGGGGTATGTTATAATGGTTATTATCAAAGATCTACAATCTGAATTGATAAACCATGACACAAAAATTAAATCCACAAGTCCCACGCATTGAATCATTACGAGTCAAAAATTATCGTGCATTACGCGACTTAGAAATTAAACTCACACCACTCACCGTATTTTTAGGTCCAAATGGCAGTGGTAAATCCACAATTTTTGATGTGTTTGCATTTCTATCGGAATGTTTTACACAAGGGTTACGCTCTGCATGGAACAAACGTAACCGCTTGGGTGAATTGCGTAGTCGTGGTGCATCGGGACCGATTGAATTTGAAATCAAATATCGGGAAACTCGTGATTCATCACCGATTACCTATCATTTAGTGATTGATGAAACATCAACAGGACCCATTGTAGCTAAAGAAACACTCACATGGCGACGTGGCAAACAATTTGGCGCACCATATCGATTTCTGGATTTTGAAAATGGGCAAGGTCGAGTCATTAGTGGCGAGAATCCCGAAGAGGGTGATACTCGTATCGAAGAAAAATTATCTGCACCTGATGTTTTAGCGGTTAACGCATTTGGTCAACTGGCAAAACATCCCCGTGTAACCGCACTTCGCAATTTTATAACAGGTTGGTATCTGTCGTATATTAGCGCCGATAGTACACGGGGTGTCCCCGAATCAGGACCGCAAGAGCGACTGTCTGCTACGGGTGATAATTTGCCTAATGTGATTCAATATCTAAAGGAACAACATCCAGAACGGTTGGCTAACATTCTCACTACTTTATCGGCGCGAGTTCCTCGCTTAGAAAAAGTCGAAGCAGAAATGACCATAGATGGTCGGTTGGTGTTGCAAGTCAAAGATGCTCCGTTTGATAAACCCATTATGGCGAAGTATGCTTCAGATGGAACACTTAAAATGCTCGCTTATTTAACTGTATTATATGACCCAATACCACCCTTATTAGTCGGCATTGAAGAACCCGAAAATCATTTACATCCCCGTTTATTAGAGGGTTTTGCAGAGGAATGTCGGGGGGCATCCGCGAATACACAACTGATGGTTACGACCCACTCCCCATTTTTTGTGAATGGGTTACGCCCAGAGGAATTATGGGTGTTGTATCGGGATGATGATGGTTATACCCAAGCAGTACGTGCTTCAGATATGGAACATATTCCTCTGCTAATAGAGGCTGGCGCAAAATTGGGTGATTTATGGATGGAAGGCTATTTTGAGGTGGGCGATCCATTAACCAATTCGGGCAAGTCAAAACGCAAAAAGGGGTAGGCGATGATATTCTTAGAGTTTTTCATCGAAGAGCCATCTATGGAAGTGGCGCTTAAACATCTTGTTCCGCGTATTTTGGCGGATGTGGATAGAGAATATGAGATGCGTATCATCACGTTCAATGGTAAAACTTCATTGCTCGATAAACTTCCTAACCGCCTTAAAGCCTATCGCCATTTTATTCAACCCAATCAGTATTTATTTGTTTTAGTAGACCGTGACGAGCAAGATTGCAAAGATCTCAAACAACAGTTAGAAACAATTGCGTTCCAATCGGGTTTAATTACACGCTCCAACAATCTACAGAACTATCAGGTTATCAATCGGATTGTGATTGAAGAATTAGAAGCATGGTACTTCGGTGATGTGGATGCCATCAAAAAAGCCTATCCGCGTTATAACCCCAAAAATCCTGCTAAATATCGTAACCCAGATGAGATTACAGGTGGGACATGGGAGGCATTAGAACGTGAACTAGCTTATTATCATGGTGGTGGTTTAGAAAAAATTCGTGCGGCGGATGAAATTGCCCGTCACATGAACCCGCAAGTTAACCAATCCAAAAGTTTTCAGGTATTTCGAGATGCGTTATTAGCGGTGTTCGGCTAACCGCCCCAAAATTTCATCCACCGCTTGCTTCGCCTCGGTATTAAAATTATACATCGCCCCTTTGCCCTGATAAAATGTCCCCACCTCATACAAGCCCGCTTGCCCCAACACTTGCCGTTTGCCTGTGGTTATATCATTCGGGTCTTGACCCTCGCGCAGAAGCCAACCCGCTTTATCACGCGGGGCATTATCGAAGTGCAAATACTCATGCAACACGGCGTTATAACCCGTCCCCATGATGACCACATCCACCACAAGCCGTGATTCATCCGCCAAAATTACCGTATCGCCCTCAAAGCGTATCGGCGCAGGCACGCATTTCACCCAACCGCGCCTTGCCACATGGATTAAATCGCGTCCACGAGTGCCACCTGCGGCGGAACTTTCGGCATCGGTTTGCGGTGTGCGTATCCCAAATTTTTCCAAATTGTGAAATTTGAGCGATTCGATATGTTTGATAAGGCGCGTGCCAATCTGTTTCGGCAACATCTCGCCGATGATGACCCAGGCGTGTTTGGGCAATCCATACGGATAGCGCGGACGCAACACCACCCCTGTCCGTTGTGATAAATACACCGCCTCGCATAACCGTTTGCGCCCCAATTCGCTGGCAATATCCACACCACTGGGTCCGTTGCCGACCACCATGACGCGCTTGCCGATGAACGGTTCATGTCCCAGATAATCGTGGGCGTGGATGATTGTTCCTGTGAAGGTCTCCATGCCCGAAATATGCGGTATGATGGGCGCGTTAAACCGTCCCGTTGCCGATATGACGCACGGATACCAATCGCTACCCCGATTCGTGATGACGCGCCAACCGTCATTTTCACGACACACTTGTTTGACCGTCACACCGAGTTGGATATTCAGCTTAAAATCGTGGGCATACTTCACCAGATAGCTGTGATATTGTTTGCCTGTCGGAAAAATGCCGTAATGCAGTGGGAATTTGCGCTCTGGCAAATGCGAGAAAAAGCGTGTTGTGTTCAGGCGTAACGAAGGATACAAACTCGCCCAAGTGGACGCGATTATATCGGCTTTATCCACCACCACATACGGAATATTGGCTTGTTGCAAGTAATAGGCGCAGGCAATCCCCGCAGGACCCGCGCCTATCACGAGGACTTGAGCGGTCATGGCGTATTTTCGGGCGTGATTTCATCGGACGGGGTGGGGGTTGGCGTGATGGCGATGCTGGTCAATGCCGATTGCGTCACCGTGGCGATGATGCGGTCATGCACATGCGTAGAGAGATGCACCAATGTGGCGGGGAATTGTGTTGCTTGTTCAGTGCTACGCGGGACGAATGTGCCGTCTTGACCGCTGGCTATCCATGTGGCTGTGCCGATGGCTTCGACCCGCGCCTTTGTGGGGATGTGCGGGATGGTCGCCTCGAAGTTAATCGCGTCTTCTGTGCTACGTGGTAAGGCTTGGTCAATGAATACCCGTTGTGTCAGATACACTTGTGTTTCGATGCCATAGTATTCATCGGCAGGTGCTTCTAAACCAAAAATGCCTACGCCGATGATGCCCATCAGAAAAATGCCGAAGGCGATAACGGCATAAAAAATAGATGATCGCACATTTTCTTTGCGTTTTTGCGGGGTGAGGACGGTCAATGGTTTCGGCGCTTCGGGCGATGATAAATAGGTTACTCGGTCAATTAAATCTTTGACCGAATACGTTTGGCTAAAATCCAATGCTTGCAGATGGTCAATCACGCGGGGCAATTTGCTCTCATCGGCTAAAATCGGCAAAATATGATGATACTTATCCGATGCTGTGTTGAGCATAGTGATGACGGATGGTGTTTGGAGCGAACTCGCAGAGATAATCGCCACCACCACCGCGTTATCCGCCAGTGTATCGGTAACAGGGATGGATTCGGCTTCTAAATCGCCCCGAATCCGCATAGCGAGTTTGTGGTCTGCTTCGGCGTATGCCAATGTTACTGTTGTCATGGTTTATCCTTCTATACAAGCTAGTTTTAGTTTATTACCCGTTAATGCTGTGGCTGATATACGCGCTTCGCGCTAATCAGCCATTACAAAAGATGTTGATTGTGTGTCGTGGCTTACACGCTTCGCGCTAATCAGCCATTACAAAAGATGTTGATTGTGTGTAATGACGGACTAGCGAAGCGTATGTCCGCCATAATTATATTCCCAATGAGCGCACATAATTCACCATATCCCACCGTTCTTGGGGCGATACATCCCGCGCACAGGCGGGTAAATTGCGCCATCCGTCTATCAGGGCGCTATAAAGCGCCTCATCACGAGTGCGATTCAGGCGGTCTATCAAATCCCGAAAGTCACTCGCGCCTTGCCAGGAGGCGCAATGCGCTGTGAATAATGCTTCCCCACGCGCTAACGACTCTGCAGTGGGCAAATTGCTATTCACCACAATCGGAGGCGGGTTGAGGGTTTGTAGATATTGTTGTTGTGTATTTTCCATCACACGCCAACCAACCACCAACGCGATACCCGTCATGATGACCGCCGCGATGCCTGCCGATACGGTGAAGGTGTTCAAGCCCATTTTGCGAATCCGACTGCGAATCATCGGCGACAGCGCAAACATCACCGCGCCTATCACCAACCCCAGCGCCGATAACTGAATAGGTGTCGGTGGCAGGCTGATAATCACGCCCGCATCGGGGCTAATGTCCCATTCAAACGCGACCCGATGCGTCTCATCACCCACAGTCACATCCACCAAAGACCACCATACGCCACCCTGATTTATCTCTGCTCCCGCCGAGACATATAACCCGTCATCTATCGGCTCTGCCGTGTGACGATCGCCTCGCCTGTCTTGTGCGGGCGAATTATTCAGTATCCGTACATCGGCGTTGGTGATCGGATTATCACCCCGCGAGAGTTGAATATCGAATGTATTCACGCCCGTCCCGCCCGGAGAGATGCTCATATTAACGGTGATGTCGTTGATGAGTTGCGAGGCGGATGGCGCTTGAATATCGGTTTGGATGAATGACGGTTTGGGAATCGGTGTCGCGCTCAGGGTGCTGGCAGAAATCACGACTGCCGATGCCAACAGCACTTCAATGCGCGTGATGTGGATAAATTGCCCCAGTTTTGGATTTATCCATCGGCGCAAACGGGCATACTGGTCGGGATGTGTCAGTAGGTGATTCACCGCGCCGATGCCCAACAGGGGGGCTATCATCACGATTTTGGCGATGAGTGTGATTCCGAATTGGGTTTGGATTTCATCCGCGCCATAAATCCAATTGCTGGCGCTATATATCCCACTGGCGATTGTCACCGCCAACGCGCCGATCGCCACGACAGAAAATCGTTTGATGACCACGCGCAAGGCGTGTAATCGTTGCACATCGGTATACGGCACGAGGGCGATATTCAGGCATATCATCAACGCGAATAATCCGCCGACCCACACCGCCACCGCGACTCGATGCGCCCAATCCACAAAAACACCCGCCCATGCCATTGTCAACGCGCCCGCGGCGTGGCTGGTGATGCTGAATGTGCCGAGTATCAACGCGCCGACCCACAATCCCGCTATCCAAAACGGATACACCACTTCGGGATAGCGATTCTGGTAATTCAGCGTGGCGAGGAACATCAGACCGAACAGGCTCATCAACCCCATGCGCCACATCCATACATCGCCAAACCGCGACCCTATCCGCACCACATCCCAGAATTGCGGTTGCAGGGCTTGCTCAAACCCGATGTTAAAGAACACCATCGTTTGTTGGATGAGCGCCAAGCCGTTACCTAAAAATGCCACCAACAAACTCGTGCCGATGAGGATATGCAGGCGTTTCATCAAACGGGATGGCAACCAACCCGCTTTGTGCGACCGATTGCCCCATGCGGGGATGAGTACCCACCCATAGAGCGCCAATGTGCCGAATAAAATCAGGCTTGCGCCGACCGTGATGAAGCGCCATATCACCTCTAGGGGGAGGGCGCTGGTATCTGTTGAGGCATCCACGCCACCGATTGCTTCACCGATAAAAAATACCCGACTTTCGGCGTAGACATGCCCATCGCTGGCGAAGGCAGGGCGTAATTCCACCACATACGCGCCGTTGGGCAGGTCATTGGGCAGACGTGCCGTGAGGAGGGTGTCATCGGTCTCGGATAATCCGCCCGTAGCGATGATAGTCCCAGTTTGATCGCGGATGTTGATGGTGCTGAACTGTGCTTCTAATCCCTCGCTGAACCAATATTGCACCCGTGTGGGGGCGCGTTCTAAGACGGCACGATTTTCTGGGATGGCACGCACCAAATAGCCGTGTGCTGACGTGTTCGGCACAACTGTAAATAATGTTATCATGAGGGTGCATAATGCCCATAAGCGGAGTCGTATCATCACATTAATCCAACCGAAAATACGAGTTCTCATCTGATGCAGGGGGATCTTGAGATAATTTTTCATCAGAAACGGGGGATATATTCCGACTGCGTACCCAACTGATTACCATAAAGATTAAAAAAACAACCCCCACGCTGATAAATATCACTTCATCCCAAATTCCAAGCGCACCATGCGCCAAGACAAAAAATCGCATTGCTAAACCTTTAATTGTGTTCATTTTCACAATTTTGATTATAAAAGATTTTACGGGGGATGATAATGGCTGATGGTGTGAGATGGTTTTTATCTTATAATTGAAATTAAAGTGAAAGGATTTTGTGATGATTGCTACACCTATTCAAGAATTGATGCCTATTCGCCGTGATGAACACGGTGTTCTGCGTATTGGCAACACCCGTGTCATGATAGATGGGATAATTTATTCGTTTTTACAGGGTGCAACCCCAGAGACAATCGTATCACAATATCCATCGGTATTGTTAGCCGATGTGTATTTGGTTTTGGGATATTATTTGAATCACCGCGATGAAATAGATGCCTATTTGCTCCATCAAGAAGCCGAAGCCTATCGTATTCGTCAGGAATGGGAAGCAAAATTCCCACCCAAAATCACCAAAGCGGAACTTGAAAAACGCTTGCGTGAAAAAAATGTGACCTCGCCAACTGAGGAGTAGTATGCGATTTTTAGCCGATGAAAATTTTAATAACGATATTTTGCGTAGCTTGAAACGATTATATCCGCATATTGAATTTACTCGTGTGCAAGACACACCGATGATGGGGCTATCTGATGAGGCGTTATTGGCATCTTTGGCAGAAACGGATATTATCTTGCTATCACATGATGTCAACACCATGACCAAATATTTTTATGACCGTGTGAACAGAGGAGAACCATTGCCAACCGTGTTCTTATTGCATCAAGAACGCCCATTGAAAGAGTCAATAGAGGCATTAGAGATGGTGATAGTCGCCAGTCACTTTGACGAATGGCGCGGTCAGTTACGGTTTTTGCCAGTGTAGAGAATACCCCCGGTGAGAATCGAACTCACGCGCAAGCCTTAGGAGTGCTCCGCTCTGTCCACTGAGCTACGGGGGCGTGATGCGTATCAGCATAACAAATTCGAGGGGATTTTTCAATCGTGGCGGGGATATGTACTAGGGCAATCGCATCGAATCATTTGATGGCGGATATACGAGGCTGAAGCCTCTAATCCGCCCGTACATATGTATTGTATTGTTCACTGACATCGTGAACAGGGGGTGTTCAGAGACATCGTGACTAATACAAACTTGCGATATACTTATCTCCAACTAAAAAGAAACGGGAGGAGGTCATTTGTGAAC
>DAOTVP010000085.1:0-52223 GCA_034436155.1 Anaerolineae bacterium | reverse complement strand
TGTTCGCAAAACGTTATCATTTTCTAAATCGGACGATTATCATTATTGGATGACCTTATGGTTTATCATTGATTACAACTTAGAGGTCTCATCACTTACTATGTGACCACTATCTGTGCGCTTTTCTGGAATGCCGTTCATCGTGCTGGGTGCGCGTCAGGTGGGCAAAACCACGCTCATCGAATGGCTCAAACGCAATATGGATGATATTGAAGGCTATAAAACCAACCCCACAGGCGCAGGTGGCGATGCTATACCCGATTTCACCGCCAAAGTCGGCGAGACGCACTTCAAACTCAGACCGACCCGCGATGTCGGTGGTGAATATGCCATGTGGGAGACCGATTGGGTGGAACTGTTCCGCGAGACCAAACCACGCGGTATCATCTTCATGCTCGATCATACCGAACCGTATCTACAAAAAGATGCGCTCAATTTTGTCTTACAGATGATAGAGGATGAACCCAACAGCGCCAAAGGGATTCGCGCCTTTTATGTGTTGGTGAATAAACAAGACATCTGGGGCGAATATATGGAACTGGATGAAATCATGGGGCATTATAAAAATGAGCAAAAACGCCTTCGCGCCCAAGCGGAACGACTGGGTTATAAATATGCCATCACCTACGGCAGTTTATACACAGGCAAAGGGGTCAAAGCCATGATGAAATCGTTCTTCAATACATTACGTCCAAAACCACGCGATATTAAAGATGTGGATTAGGTGATAATGGTACAGAATCATCTGGTCATTGAATATGTATTTGAGGGGCATAAACGGGGTTATAATTTCACCACGCCAACACATACTTATGATGATGCAACCCTCAAAACCATCTGGAAACACGCCATGCCACGCGGACAGGGATGGGGCGCAGACCACCTCATCGGCTCGCGGGCGATTAAAGCCTTCCCGTTGCCCGATGGCAAAATCGCCATCTCCGAGACGACCGTCACCGATTTAGCCGATGAAACGGGCAGGCGTGGCATCCGTCGGGCGGTCATCGAAACTTTCCGTCCAATTGCGATTAACGCCTATTTTCGGGCGCGATTAGCCACATATGATATTCATACCCAAAATGGCGCGACGATTTTGCATAATCGGGTGTATCATCGTTTTCCCAATCGCAACCAACCGCTCATCATGAGTTATCCATATAAAGGGATACTATTCTGGCGGATTATCGAAGCCTTCATGTTTCAATTGATGTTGAATATGCCCCGCAAGTTGCAAAATCGCCCAAACCCTTATCATTTCACGACATTGGCGTTGGATTATCGAGATGAATCGCCGATTGTGGTGCTTCCTGCCGAAAAAGTATCGGATGTGACCGATTATCCTGTGTTTAACTTGCAATCCTAAGCCGATTATGTGGTAAAATTTCATCCATGTGACCGATTTTCAACAGAACGCGAGTATTCACATGAGTGACTGGAAAACCATAGTCGGCTTAGAAGTCCACGCCGAAATGCTGACCAACAGCAAAATGTTCACCGCCTGCCCCGTGGTAGATAGTGTCGAAGCCCCGCCCAATACCGCCGTAGACCCGTTATCGTTGGGGATGCCAGGGACGTTGCCCGTCATCAATAAAAAGGCGATGGATTATGCCATGATGGTCGGATTGGCACTGAATTGCGACATCCCGCCGTTTAATCAATTCGCCCGGAAGAGTTATTTTTATCCCGATTTGCCCAAAGGGTATCAAATTAGCCAATATCAATATCCCCTTGCGGTGAATGGATACATTGAAATCACCCTCGAAAATGGCACGAGCAAAAAAATCCGCGTCCGTCGCGCCCACATGGAAGAAGACACAGGCAAACTGACGCATCTCGGTGACGGCAGTAGCTTGGTAGATTTTAACCGCGCAGGTGTGCCATTGCTCGAAATCGTCTCTGAACCCGATATTTTCAGTTCAGAAGAAGCCGAAGCCTACGCCCGTAAACTCCGCACCTTGTTGCGCTATTTGGGTGTGAATCATGGCGATATGTCAAAGGGGATTTTGCGTTTCGAGGCGAATGTGAGCGTGATGCACAAAGACGATACCGATTATCGCACGCGCACCGAGATTAAAAATCTGAACAGCATCCGCAGTATGGTGCGGGCGATTGATTACGAGGTGGCGCGTCAAATCGAATTATACGAAAAAGGCGAGACGGTCAAACAAGCCACACTCGGTTGGGATGAGAATAAGGGTAAAATCATCATCCAACGGTATAAAGAACGCGCCGATGAATATCGCTATTTTCCAGAACCCGATTTGCCGATTGTGATGGTCAGTCGGGAATGGGTGGCAGAAATTCGCGCCCAATTGCCCGAATTGCCCGATGCCAAAAAAGACCGCTTCATGACGCAACTCGGTTTGAGCGAATATGATGCGCGGGTACTGACCGCCGAAAAATCGATATCTGATTATTATGAAGCCGTCCTCGCCACAGGTGCAGACCCCAAAGCCACCGCCAATTGGATTTTGACCAGCTTATTCAGCATTTTGAATAAGGCTGGTGTTGACCGCGAAGCACTCGGCGAGAGCAAAGTCACACCCGCCCATTTGGGCGAATTGGTCACATTGGTGACGAGTGGGACGATCAACAAAGGCACTGCCGAAAAGGTACTAAATACCGTCTGGGAGACGGGCGAATCGCCCAAAGCGATTGTCGAGCGCGAAGGTCTGGCGCAAGTGAGCGATACCAGCATCCTCGAAAAAGCGGTGGATGCGGTGCTATCGGCAAATGCCAATATGGTGCAAGACTATCTGGGCGGAAAAGAAAAATTATTCGGCGCGTTGATGGGCAAGTGCATGGCGGAACTCAAGGGTCAAGGCAACGCCCAAATCGTGACCGACATTCTGAAGCGTAAGTTGGAGACCATGCGCTAATAATTCCTAGAATGGTTGTTCGTTTGGCAAAAAAGTGTGATATACTATAATTATGCCTATAGCATAAAATTGAACCGTATTGCATAAACCAAAGCCTTTAACTTGTAGGAGAAAAAAACATGGCTGGCTGGCATCAAACCATCATCATCGGTAATGTGGGCAGAGAACCGGATATGCGCTATACCCCCACCAATATACCTGTTTGTAGCTTTTCGGTGGCGGTCACAGAACGCTGGAATGATAAACAAACGAATGAGAAGAAAGAGAAAACCACTTGGTATCGTGTGACATGCTGGCGCGGATTAGCCGAAACAGCCAACCAGTATGTCAAAAAAGGGATGCCGATTATGGTTGTCGGGACGGTCGAAGTCCGCGCTTATAAGAACAATGCAGGCGAAGCCGCCGCGAGTTTAGAATTGACGGCAAGCACCTTCCAATTTTTGAGCGGTGGCGGTATGGGGAGTGGTGGCAGTGGAGAACATAATGGCGACAATTATGATGATTTTGCCCCACCAACGAATATGGGCGATATTCCGTTTTAATTTATTCATTGGTCTGATAGAAAAAAGGACGGTGCATAACCGTCCTTTTTATTCTACAGGGAATTTGGCTTTGCGTGTCTCGCTATAGATGAAGGCGCGGACAATATCGGTCACGGTGATGATGCCCGTGAGGGTTTCTCCGCGCATGACGGGCAAGGCGCTGATATGATTATCCAACATCAAACGCGCCGCTTCATGGGCGGGCATAAATTCTTCTGCAATAATCGGCGCGGGGGTCATGATATTCACCACCCGCGTTTCTTCTAAGACCAATTCATCTTGCCAACGTTCCCGTAAAATGTGCGGGGAATTGAGCGCCAACCGACAATCGCGGTCGCTCACGATACCAACCAGATGCCCCTCTAAACTCAAAACAGGCAAATGTCGACATCCCGTCTCTTCCATCAAGCGTAACGCCTTGCCCAAATTCGCTGTGTGCAAAATCGTCACTGGCTTGGGGGTCATAATATCTATCACATTCATCCATCCACCCAACCTTTCTTATGCGCCATGTACATGAGCATAGCGTTTTTTGGGTAAAAAAAGGTCACGATGTTTTATGACAATTATCACATGCTTGCAAATTTTACTTTCTGTACAATAATATAACGATATTCAATTGGAGGAGTCTGGGTATGGTTCGGATTTTGATTGCAGATGACCATTCCGTTGTGCGGGCGGGGTTACGCGCCCTTTTGGAACAACGGGATAATTTTCGCGTGGTAGCAGAGGCTTCGACAGGCGAAGAAGCGGTGCAACGCGCACAAGAATATCGCCCGGATGTGGCGGTATTGGATATTCGGATGCCCGGACTATCGGGTATCGAAGCGTGTCGGCGCATTGTCGATACCGTTCAGGGGTGTCGGGTGGTGATGCTCACCTCGTATGCCGAAGATGAGTTGCTCCTCGCGGCGATTGATGCAGGGGCATCGGGTTATGTTCTCAAGCGGATCGGCAGTGATGAATTGATTCACGCCGTAGAACGGGTCAGCATGGGCGAGGGTATGCTCGACCCCAGCATGACCACCACCGTTTTCGAGCGCGTGCGTGAGGCGAATAAAGCCGAAGATGCCAGCGCCTTTGCCGATTTAACTCAACAAGAATTAGCAGTTTTGGCATTAGTCGCGGAAGGGCTAACGAATCGGCAAATCGCGGTGAAATTATTTTTGGGGGAAGGCACAGTGCGCAATTATGTGAGCAGTGTCCTCTCGAAAATCAATGTCTCGAATCGGGCAGAAGCGGCGATTTATGCCGTCAAACACAACATCGCCAAAATCGTGCCACCCCATCATTGATATTTACTTTCGGACGGGCAATTTGATGATGATGGATGTCCCTTTATCGGGCTGACTGCGAATCTCAACCGTACCACCATGTTGAATTGCCCGTTCACGCATATTTTTCAATCCTAACCCATGTGACATACCATTTTGATGGATATGCGTTTGGGCATCAAATCCGCGCCCATCATCATATATCGTCAGATAAAAGAAAAATTCGTTTTGTTGCACACGCACGCCAATATGTTTGGCTTGCGAATGCCGTAATGCGTTGCTGAGGGCTTCTTGTAGCATCAAACACAACGAATCAATCTCATTACCCTTGAGGGGTGGATAGACATCTGGCACTTCGATAGACAATTGAATATGGGGTGGCACATATAACCGCGCAATCACATCTTCGACCAATTCGTAGCAAGTGCGTTGCTTGTTCTGAGTGACCTTGAGGTTCATGATGTAAGCGCGAATATCTTCAATGACGGTATTCAAGCCATCTATCACAGGCTGGAATTTTTGAGGGCTGGTATCCGGTGAAAAGCGCACCAAATCGAGGTGCATCCCCAACGCATACAGCGACTGAATAATGCCATCGTGCAATTCCATACCGATGCGTTGACGTTCTTCGAGCAACGTCAGGCGATTTTCATTCTCACGCAGTTGTGTATCGGCAATGGCGAGGGCGGCATACCCCGCTAATGTCTCGACTGTCCACTGGTCATGAATATTAAACGGCTCGCCATTTTCTTTATCGGTCAGATACAACATGCCAAAGAGCTGGTCGCCAACCTGTATAGGCACGCCGAGCATACTGGTCATATGCGGATGCCCCTCTGGAAAGCCAACACTGCGCGGATGTTGGCGCATATCATCGAGCATCACCACTTCGCGCTCGTGCATAATCAAGCCAATCAAGCCATGCCCAACCGGTGGGTGGTCGATCATGGCGATTTCATCAGTCGTCATACCAGAAACTTGAAAATGGCGTAAGCCACCATGCCCATCAGGGACACCCAGCGCCACATATTTCGCCCCAACTAATTCACGAGTAACCTCTGCAATCCGTTTGAGCATCGTCACCAAATCATCGGCTTCGGTGGCATCCATGACCATACGGGCAATTTCTTTTATCTGGCTAAGAGGAAGCATAACAATACACTCCAAAATTTTTAATAATTCTCCAATCATTGTACCCAAAAAAACCCGAATTACATCTGTCATATTGATTAAAGACCTTTATCACTGCAAATACTCTCGTTATGGGCATATGATAATGGTGATGCTTTGGTATTAGATGAGTGAGGATGTTTATGGAAGCATTAGACCTTGCAAGGTTACAATTTGCTGTTACCACAATTTATCACTTTTTTTTCGTCCCACTAACACTTGGTCTTGGGATTATGGTTGCCGTGATGCAGACCCGTTGGGTACGCACAGGTGATGAAACTTATAAACAGATGACCAAATTTTGGGGAAAATTGTTCCTCATTAATTTTGCAATGGGGGTTGTTACAGGTATCGTCCAAGAATTTCAATTTGGAATGAATTGGTCAGAATATTCGCGTTTTGTTGGCGATATTTTTGGCGCACCGTTGGCTATCGAGGCATTGATGGCATTCTTTTTAGAATCAACCTTTTTAGGTGTTTGGATTTTTGGGTGGGATAAATTGCCCAAACGGATTCACCTCGCCTCAATTTGGTTAGCCTCTATTGCCGCCAATATATCGGCATTCTGGATTTTAGCCGCTAATTCGTTCATGCAAAATCCGGTTGGCTATGAATTGGTTAACGGACGCGCCCAGATGGTGGATTTTGGCGCACTCATTACCAACCCGAATGTGTGGTTACAATTCCCGCATGTGGTCTTTGGTGGGTTCACGACTGCCGCCTTCTTTGTGTTAGGCATTAGTGCCTTCCATATCCTTCGCAAAAGCGAAAATGTCGCTATGTTCCAAAAATCGGCACGGATGGCATTGGTTTGGGGTTTAGTCAGCGTTGTATTGACGATGGGCTTCGGTCATGCACAAGGTCAACGCATGGCAGATACCCAGCCGATGAAATTAGCCGCCGCCGAAGGATTGTGGGAATCAGAAAATCCAGCTGGGTTATCGTTGTTCCAAATTGGCGATGAAACCAATCGGCAAGAGGTTATCAATATCCGCTTCCCATCGCTCTTGAGCTTTTTGACCTACAACACGCCTGATGGCTTAGTACAGGGTATTAATCCCCTAAATGCGTTGTATCTGGAACAATACAAAGACCGTTATAACGAAGCCTATGCCCTCGAATATGGCTTAGATGAAATCAGTTATGTTCCGCCCGCCATCTGGCTCAATTACTGGAGTTTTCGGGCGATGGTCGGCGCGGGCATGTTGATGTTCGCCTTAGCCTTGCTCGGATTATGGTATTTCCGTACGCAACATCTCGAAAAACGGCGCTGGTTCTTATGGGTGTTAATTGGGGCGATTATCCTACCCTATTTAGCGAATAGCACCGGGTGGATTTTGGCAGAAGTCGGACGGCAACCGTGGATAGTGAATGGCTTGATGCGTGTCGAGGAAGCCATTTCGCCTAATGTCACCGTTGCATCTTTATGGATTTCGCTCATCGGCTTCACCCTTGTATATAGTGTGTTGATGATAGCCGATATTTACCTGCTGCAAAAATTCGCCCGTCAAGGCACACCCGATGTTTTGCCCAATACAAAACCATCGGATGTGACAGGGACGCCCGCTACCGAAGGCGCATACTAGAGATAAGGATGGATACGTAATGGACTTACAAACACTATGGTTTATTCTGATTACCGTGTTATTCACGGGATTCTTTCTGCTCGAAGGATTTGATTATGGTGTCGGCATTTTGCTCCCGTTTGTGGGCAAAAATGACCAAGAACGCCGTATGGTGATTAACAGCATCGGACCCGTCTGGGATGCGAATGAGGTGTGGTTGCTCACAGCAGGCGGGGCGATTTTCGCCGCCTTCCCGCATTGGTATGCAACGATGTTCAGTGGTTTCTATCTGGCGCTATTCATCATCCTCATTGGCTTGATTATACGCGGTGTGGCATTTGAATTTCGCAGTAAAGATATGAACCCCACCTGGCGCAAAACATGGGATTTTGCCATCTTCATCGGCAGTGTACTTCCCGCGATTTTATTCGGGGTGGCATTTGCCAATATCGTGCGTGGAATGGCAATTGATGAAAGCATGACCTACACAGGAACATTTTTTGACCTGTTGAATGTCTATTCATTGGTTGGTGGTGTGGCGACATTTGCCCTATTCACCCTGCACGGCGCGGTCTTTTTGGAACTGAAAACCGATGGTGTCATCCGCCAACGCGCACAAGGTGTTGCGCGGTTATTCTGGTTGGTGGCGCTTGCGCTGGTGGTGTTATTCATTGTCTTGAGCCTGATTGATACCCAAATGTTCGCACAAATTCGTATCATCCCCGTCATCGCATTGGGATTAGCAGTTGTCGCCTTGTTATTTGCGGGCTACAACATCTTCATGAAGAAAAATTTCTTGTTGGCATTTGTCGGGACATCGTTAACGCTGTTGGGTGTGGTGGTGTTGCTCTTTAGCACTCTGTATCCTAACGTCATGCCCTCTAGCACCGACCCTAATTTTAGCCTGACGATTTACAATGCTTCATCGAGTCAATACACCCTCAGCATTATGACAGTCATCGCACTCACATTTGTACCGATAGTGCTGGCATATCAGGCATGGACATATTGGGTATTCCGCAAACGACTCACCACCGAGAGCAAACTCGAATATTAATTCTCCGCACGGGCGCATACACACACATGCGCCCATTTTATTTTGGCGTGTATGCCGTCACCAAGCCTTTGTATACACCTTCTTGTGCCATGAGTTCATCGTGCGTCCCCAATTGTGCTACCCGCCCCTGTTCGAGTACCAAAATATGGTCTGCCTCGAAAATTGTACTCAGACGATGCGCGATGATGACTGCGGTTTTATCTTTCAATAAATTTTTTAGCGCCTGTGTGATGGCTAATTCGCTGGCTAAATCTAAATTAGCGGTGGCTTCATCCAAAATCACCAACGGCGCATTTCGTAAGAATGCCCGTGCCAGCGCAATGCGTTGCGCCTGTCCGCCACTTAATCGCGCCCCTTTTTCGCCCACAATCGTCTCATATCCCTCTGGTAAGGTCATGATAAACTCGTGAGCATGAGCCTGTTGTGATGCTATTTTTATGGTCTCATCATCGGCAGGGATACCCATCTGAATATTCTCACGGATGGTCGTGTTGAATAAATACGGATTTTGTGACACCCACGCGATATGGTTGCGCCACGCTTTTGGGTCAATATCGGTTAAATCTACTCCATTGACAAAGATATAACCTGAGGTTGGGCGGATAAAGCCGAGCAACAAATTGGCGATGGTCGATTTTCCTGCGCCACTTGCTCCAACGATGGCGATTTTTTCGCCTGCACGAATTTCCAACGATACGCCGTTGAGGGCTTGTCTCTCTGACGAATATGCCACCGAAACCGCATCAAAACGGATGGTTTTGATGGTCGAGATAGATTTTGGATTGTCGGGCGTGATGATGGTCGGTTGTGTTTCTAAAATGGCAAAAATGCGTTTTGAGGCGGCTGTACCTTCTGTGCCTGCGTGGAACTTTGCCCCCAGCATCCGCAAAGGGGCATAATAATCGGGCGCGATGACCAACAAAAATAAGGCGTGTTCAAACGCAAGTCCACCATACAACAAACGCACACCAATTTCTACTGCCACCAATGCCACGCTAATGGTCGCCATGAGTTCAAGCCAGAATGCCGATAAGAACGCGATTCGCAACACATTCATCGTTGCCACCCGAAAATCATCGGTGATGCGTTGGATGGTCTGAATTTGTCGTTCACTGCGATTGAATAATTTGAGTGTGGTCAAGCCTTGTAACACATCCAAGAAATGGGCACTCATCCGACTCATCGCGCCATATTGTTGACGCGCCACCTGACCCGCCAACATGCCGATAAGCGCCATAAATAACGGAATCAGGGGTGCTGTGACGAATAAAATAACCCCTGTGACCACATCTATCGGGAACACGATAAACAGCATAATCGCAGGGATAAATAGGGCATTGAATAAACCGGGCAAATAATCCCGAAAATAGGCTTCTAGGGCTTCTACACCTTCGGTGAGGGTATTCACCACCTCGCCAGAGCGTTCCGCGCCCATGTAACTGGGTCCGAGCATGACCACATGCGCCATCAGACGTTGGCGTAAATTACGCTTGACTTGAATGGCGATTTGTTTGGCGGCGAATGCCTCGCCAAAACTGAGCGTTGCGCGAATGAGAACCACCACCAGCATAGTCATGAAGAATGGGATGAGGTCGGCGAGGGGGGCGGAGTCTAAAAATGCGCGTTTGATGATGACACTAAGAAGGGCGGCTTGGATGATGAGCATCACACCAATTGTCACACCGAAAAACACGGTCAGCCATAAGGCTAACCGTGCGAGTTTGGCTTGTGCAAATAAATTCTTATCCAGCATAGGTTAGGGCATATCCAGTTTGTAACCAACACCCCAAACGGTCTCGATCACCGCATTCATGCCCTTGAGTTTATGACGCAAATGGGCAATATGCACATCGACAGTGCGCGTTTCGCCAGCAAAATCGTAACCCCACACAATTTCGAGCAATTTCTCTCGACTAAAGACCATCCCCTTATCACGGGCGAGTGTCCATAATAGATCAAATTCTTTCATGCGTAAATCGACCGCCTTGCCCGCCACGCGCACCATTCGGCGTTCTGGTTCGATGGTCAAATTGCCGATATTCAGGCTATTAACGGGTTGTTCTACACGTCGTTCAGACCCCATATTGCCCCGTCTGAGGATGGCTTTGACACGCGCCACCAATTCACGCGGGTTAAACGGCTTGGTCAGATAATCGTCCGCGCCAAGTTCTAAGCCGACAATTTTATCAATATCATCACTACGGGCGGTGAGCATGATAATCGGCACATCCGATTGCGCCCGCACGCGCCGACAAATTTCGAGTCCATCCATATTGGGCAACATCAAATCGAGGACTATCAAACTTGGCGTATTTTCGATAATCCGTTTATAGGCATCTAAACCATCGGTGGCGCTATCGACCGTGTACCCTTCTTGTTCAAGATACATCTGCGCCAGATCGATGATGCGTTGTTCGTCATCGACAATTAAAATGGTATCCAACATTAGAACAAGCCTCCATCGTCACCATCATCATCCAATACGCCACCCATCACTTCATCATCGTAGTCGTTCAAATTGCGACGACGACGTGTTTCTCGGCGGTCACGCAAACGTGGTACATTGAGTGAATCGAAATCATCATCTATACCCGATTGCGTGCGCCTGTTTTCGAGGCTATCAAAATTGCTCGTGCCTTTGCGGGGTAAATTGGCGCGTGGCGGTGGTAATGGCGATGTGTTGCCCGTGCCACCACTGGTCGGTGGGCGAACCCGTGTCCCTGGTTGCATGGTAAATCGATCGGCAGACGATTTAGGTTTGACCGATTGGGCGCGAAAACCATCATCCAGTTGATTATCAATAGGGGGCGCTAAGGGGTCGTATTTACTTTTGACTTTTTCAACACGCGAGCGCAACGAACTACTTGCGCGTTCAAAATCTTCATCGTAAATGCGGTTTCTGTCTCGATTCAAAAATCCAAATAGACCTGTAAAAATGTTAAATCCAAATGATCCGATAAAGGTCAGTAATGCTGGCAACACCATAATGCGCCCGCGTGATACCAATACGACCACCAACCCAATGAAAAGCGTGCAACAGCATGTGACGCTCACACCACAGATGGTCATGATTGTATTGAATAAATCCGCCATTTCTCACTCCAGTTGTGCTTGATGTGGTTTATTGTACCACAAACAAATGCCTTCATACACTGTGTCGGATAAACCGCGCTCATTTTGCATAAGGTTGTGCTATGCAAATTTGCGGTGGAGATGATATAAATAATACAGTTTTTATTCGATTTGACGATGGATGTTTGTATAAACAATACAAGTCCACCATTACCAAACTAGGATCGACGCACCATGCGTAATTTTATCTCTCAAAGTGTCCAAAATTTGCGCCCATCGGGCATCCGCCGTTACTTTGATATCGCCTCCACAATGGATGATGTTGTGACATTAGGCATCGGCGAACCCGATTTTGTCACACCTGACCATATCATCGAAGCGGGGATCGCCTCGTTACGCGCAGGATATACGGGTTACACCAGTAATTCGGGCGATATTCGCCTGCGCCATGCCATTAGCGATTATATCGCACGCCTCTATAATATCTATTATGAACCAGAAGACCAAATTTTGGTGACTGTGGGCGTAAGTGAGGGATTGTGGTTGGCGCTCAAAGCCATCACCAATCCGGGCGATGAAATTTTGGTGGTAGAACCGTGTTTTGTCGCCAACGCCGCGGCGGTCGAGATGGTCGGCGGCGTACCCGTCATGGTACAAACCTCTGTCGAGAATGATTTTCAAGTCACAGGTGCCGATTTAGAGGCAAAAATCACCCCCAAGACCAAAGCCATCCTCATGAGCTATCCCAATAACCCCACAGGCGCAATCCTCACCAAAGAATTAATGCTCGAAGTGGCACAAATCGCCGAAAAATACGATTTACTGGTCATCTCTGATGAAATTTATGAACGCCTTGTCTACGGGGTAGACCATACATGTTTCGCATCACTGCCGAATATGTATGAACGCACCATTTTGCTCAGTGGGATGAGCAAATCGTTTGCCATGACGGGTTGGCGTATCGGTTATGCGACCGCCCCCGCCCCGTTGATGAGCGCCATGCGAAAATTACACCAATACCTGATTATGTCTGCGCCAACCATGAGCCAAATGGCGGCTATCGAAGCCCTAATCAACGGCGAAGATGATGTCGAACACATGCGGAGCGAATATGATAAACGTCGCCGTCTGATTGTGGATGGCTTTAACCGTTTAGGATTGCCCACATTCGAGCCACGCGGGGCATTTTATTGCTTCCCCAATATCACCAGCACAGGCATGACCGATGAGGAATTTTGCGAGACGTTACTCCGCGAAGAACGGGTCGCCGTCATCCCTGGGAGCGCGTTTGGCGAGAGTGGCAAGGGCTTCGTCCGTGCCAGTTACACCTCTAGCGAAGCGAATATCCGCAAGGCATTAGAACGGATAGAACGCTTCATGGTGAATCATGGTTTTTTAAGGCATGAAGCAATATTAGCCACGCCGATATAACCCCCAACTAGGCGGATATTTCCGCCTAGTTTTTATTTCATCATATTGCTCACCGTTTTATACATACTCCAGACGGCACTCATGACGCGCTCGGCAGGGTTTTCTGACGTGATAATTTGCGAGTAACGCAAATAAGCCCCTGGCGTACTCCAACTGGTTGTCCACGTCATGCCATCGGGCAGGTGATTTTCGAGTGTTGATAACGAGGGATACACATAGGCATACAAATAGGGTTCACCAATATCGGGCGTGCCGGGCGAAAATCCGATGTTCAGATGGGGGTCAATGTGTTCATCCATACCCCGCGCAAACCATAGGCATGATAAATCAAACCCATGCGCCCACCACACCAACGGGGTCTGAAATCCCAAAAAACGTGCCTTCACGCTGGCAATCCACCCATAAATCGTCATCATCGTCTCGTATAACGCATAGGTATTTTTAGACGTGAATTCAAACGGGGTATCTTCGGTGATATACGACTCATCAGGCATGAGCGATAATCCCATCTTGGCATACTCGGCATATACGGCATGAAATAATGATTTTTGCGTGTGACCATCCAACGGAATATCAAACACAGTTTCGCCGTTTTGGACGTGATGCACGCTGGGGTTCATAAAATTCAGACGCAATTCCCCACCAAATGACAGCGCCCCTGTGGTGAGCGCCGTCTCACCTAATGTCGGCAACAAACTATGGCGTAACCCATTGGGCAAGGGGTTCATCCCTAACAAACGGGCGGTGAGCAAAATTTTACTGGCTTGATGCAAGGTGGATTTAGCTTGCGGGTCTATGGGATGCAGATGGTAACTCATAAAAATGTCCCTCTATACTGACCGATATATATCATTATAGACGCAATCGCAAAAAATTTTTTACATCCAACCGTCACAAAATATAAATCCACGTTACAATCACATTATCGCACGGTTTATTTTTCGATGAGGACATGGTTATGCGATTGATAAAAGGGTTAGTAGCAATTATTGTTTTGAACTTACTGTTGATGGCAGTGGCGTATGTCGGCGCACAACAAGGCACTGATACAGACGATGACAAACGTTCACCCATAGACCGTTATGGCATCCCCAATTCGTTAGGCGTAAAATTTGTGATTGCCGATAGGTGGGATAAAACCGATCTGACGTTCAAGATTCTCAACTGTCCCAGAAATTTAGACTGTGGTGCGGCGCACAATGCAATTCGTAAAGCCTTCGCCGATTGGGCGGCGGTATCGGCGCTGACCTTCACCGAATCGTCAGGGAGCGCCGATATTGAGATTTCATTCACGCTTGATGACCCCGAATTTGGCACTGAGGGCGATGTGTTGGCATTCGCCTATTTTCCGAGTGATGGTGGCGATATTTTCTTTGATGATATTGAGCTCTGGACGCTATTTGATGGTGGCGATACCGATTTTTATGTGGTGGCATTGCACGAAATCGGTCATGCTATCGGCATTGACCACAGCAGTGACCCCACGGCGGTGATGTATGCCTTCTCTGGCACGGCTTCGACCTTACAACGTGATGACATCCTCGCCGTACAACGATTATATGGCACACCGACCACAGGCGGAGATAATGATGAAGATACCACTGCACCACCCGATAGCCCAACCCCACTCCCACCTCTGCCAACACCCGAAATTTTGCCCCCTATCGAGGACGATGATGACACCATTGTAAATACAGGTGGCGAACTCGAAGAAGATTTTGGTTACGAAGAATGGATTGTCTACGCCGAAGCGGGCGAAACGCTCACCATTACGATGGAATCGGATGAACTTGATTCGTATCTCATTTTGCTCTCGCCCGATTATTCCACCGTGTTAGCTGAAGATGATGATAGTTTAGGCAATTTTAACGCCGTCATCACCTATACATTCACCGAAACGGGCGAGTATATCGTTGTAGCGACCACCTATGACGGTTGGATGAGTGGGAATTATGACCTGAATGTGTATGTTGATGGTGATGATGTCCGTGAAGATGATGTTGATGATACCGACACGGGCAGTTATGTGTTTAGTGTCGTCAATTTTTCTGGGGATGATGTGTGTGGCGTGTTCATCTCATCTTCTTATTCAGATGATTGGGGTGGTAATTTGGTCAGCGACTTTTTACAAGATGGGGGTCGTGTCGTCATCGAATTATCTACCGATGATTATGATGTGTTGGTCTATGATTGCTACGAAGATGGCATGATCTGGGAAGACTATTTCATCCCCCTCACATCCAACCTGAGCTACATCGTCAACCCAGATGGTGGGTATATCAGCAAGTGATATAGAACAAAGCCTTTAGGTTTGCTTAAGAAATAGCGAATTTGCCCCAAATAATCCGTAATATGTGTTACGCCAAACGCATCTGTGAGACAACGCACAGATGCGTTTGGCGTTTTTTATTGACCCTATATGGAGGAAAAATAATGACCATCCATAAACGAGTACCGTTTTTGCTCATGCTATTGGTATGGGTATCGGCATTTTCTGGCGTAGTGAGCGCCCAAGGCGGTGGTGGTGTGTTGCGTGTGGGGATGAACGCGCCCATCAACTTAGACCCAGCAACGGGTTCAAACGACCCCGAAATCCTGTTTAATCGCACAATGTATGATTATCTCATCGAAGTGGATGCCAACGGCAATTTAGTCCCCAATTTGGCGACTGAATGGGAAGTGAGCGAAGACGGGTTATCGTATCGTTTTGTTCTAACAGAAGGAGTTTTATTCCACGATGGGTCAGATTTCACCTCTGACGATGTGGTCTATACATTTAATCGGCTCAAAGAACTTGGTTCGCCCGCCGTCAGCCTGATGGGCGACTTTGAAGTGAGCGCCGATGGCGATTATGCTGTCGTGTTCACCATCACACAACCCAATGCCGATTTTATCTTTGGCGTGGCAAATCGTCATGCCCTCATCCTCAGCGAAGGCGATACAACCCCAGGCGATATTAACGATGGTGTCAATGGGACGGGTCCGTTCAGGCTGGTCGAATATAGCGCCAGTGAACGCGCCATTTTCACCCGTAACGAAAATTATTGGCGCGATGCTGAACCATATTTGGATAGTGTCGAATTTTTATTTATCGATGATGCCCTCACCCAAATCGATGCGCTCCGCAGTGGCGTGGTGGATTTCATCTTCAAAGTGGATGTCGACCAAGTGCCAACGCTCGAATCGGATAGCAACATTTTCATTTTGAACGTCCCCACCAATCAACACCCTGTCATCCGTATCCGTTCTGATGAGGGCGCATTGGGTGAAGACGTGCGCGTGCGCCAAGCCTTCAAATTGGCGACCAACCGTGAAGAATTATTGGCAAACGTGCAAGAGGGTCTGGGTGTTGTGGGCAATAACGACCCCATCGGACCGAAATATGCCGATTTCTTCACCCCTATCGAACAAGAATACAATCCAGAAGCCGCCTGTGCGCTTATTTTAGAAGCCACGGGCAATGAACGCCTCTCGACTGATTTTTATGTCGTCAATTCGTTCAATTACGAATCGTTAGCCGTGGCGTTGCAACAACAATGGGCGCAAGGTTGTATTGATGTGAATATCTTGTTGCGCGAAGAGGGCATTTATTATGCCGATACCGAATGGCTCGAAGTGGATTTGGGCATCACAGGTTGGGGCGACCGCCCGATTCCGCAAAGTTATTTTGTCGAGGCATACGTCACGGGTGGCATTTATAACGAATCGCACTTCTCCGATGCCGAAGTGGATGACTTGGTGGCACAAGCCGCCATCACCGCCGACATCGTAGCGCGTGGCGAAATTTACGCCCAAATCAGCGCCATTTTCGCAGAACGTGGCTCGATTATCATCCCGTGGTTTGCATCAGTAGTCGGCGCGACCTATACCGAAATTGAAGGTTTGCAAATGCACCCTTTCCCTGGTCAAACCGATTTCCGCACGGTACGGATAAACTAGGTCAGAAAAAGGCGTTTTTCAGGTGATTTTGGACGGCATATATGCCGTCCCTACATCCCAATTATCATTTTTATGCCTGTACGGACGCGCTTCTGCGCGTCCACAAACTATCATACCCTTAATAAACCGACCGAAAAGAGGTTTTCTCCCTTCTCAAAATTGGAGAAGGGAGCGGGGGATGAGGTTCAATAAGTAACAACAAAAGTGAAGATTTAGACACATGATACGCGAACTCGTCAAACGCCCCCTGAGCCTGCTGGGGCTGATTATTGTGAGCATTTTCGTCTTTTTGGCTATTTTTGGTAGCACCATCGCCCCGTATTCGTATGACGAACAAATCCGTGACGACAACAACCGCATCTTAGAACGCGCCCAACCATCATCACAACACCTACTTGGAACAGATAAAGAAGGTCGTGATGTATTCAGCCGTGTGTTATGGGGCGCACGCGACATCATGCTCTTGCCTGGGATTGCCACCTTTTTTTCGGTCTTATTCGGCGCAACGCTAGGCATGACGATTGGTTATTTCGGCGGGTGGATAGATGAAATCGTCTCGCGGTTATTCGATAGCCTGCTCTCGATTCCCGCGCTGGTATTGGCGTTGGTCATGCTCGGATTACTCGGTGCATCCCCTGTCGGCTTGGTGATTGTGGTGGTGGTGTTATATATCCCTATCATTGCCCGTGTCATCCGCAGTTCCACGCTGAATATCCGCAATAAGGGATACATCGAGGTGGCGAAATTGCGCGGTGAATCGACATTTTATATCCTCACCCGCGAAATTTTGCCAAGTATTTTGCCCGCCCTGACCGTTGAGGCGGCGTTGCGCTTTTCGTATGCTATTTTTTTGGTCGCCTCGCTGGGTTATTTGGGATTGGGCGTACAACCGCCCTCGCCCGATTGGGGACGGATGGTCGATGAGGCACGCGGGGAGCTTGTCCGTGCGCCATGGGCATTATGGTCGCCCGCCGCGGCGATTGCCATTTTGGTGATTGGCGTGAATTTATTCGCCGATGGATTGCGCCGTGTTTTCCGTTATGAAGGACAGTTGCGATGACGACAGCGATTATACAAGCCGAACATTTATGTATCGATTACGCCCTGAACAATCAATGGGTGAATGTGATTCACGATGTCTCGCTGACGATTACCCACCTACAAATTCACGGATTGGTAGGCGAAAGCGGGTCTGGAAAATCCACCCTCGCATTAGCCATGATGGGATACATGGCGGGGAATGCCCGCATCAGTAGCGGGCGTTTGACCTTTTTAGGTCAAAATTTGCATGAACTATCCGCCAAAAAATTGCGCGATATTTGGGGGCGTGATATTCACCTCGTGCCACAAGATACGCTATCGGCGCTCAATCCATCGTATCGGATTGGCGAACAAATGGCAGAAATCACCCGTCGGCATCAACAATTATCGCGCAAATCGGCATGGGAAAACGCGATCACCCAATTAGAACGGGTGAGAATTCCCGATGCCAAGCAAGTCGCCGACAAATATCCGCACCAACTCAGCGGTGGGATGCGCCAACGAGTAGCGATTGCGATGGCGCTCAGCACCCAACCGCAATTTTTGGTGTTAGATGAACCGACAACCGCGTTAGATGTGACCACGCAAGCCGTGATTTTGGATGAATTCCGCGATTTAATCCGCGCCAACAACGCTGCGGCATTGTATGTCTCGCACGATTTAGGCACAGTCGCACAATTTTGTGATGTGGTGACGGTGTTGTATGGCGGCGAAGTGATGGAACATGCCCCTGTGGCTGAATTGTATGCCAACCCCACCCACCCTTACACGGCAGGTTTGTTGATGAGTCTCCCGCGCCAGTTAGAGGGGTCAGATACGCGCATCCCCACCATCGAAGGCATTGCACCATCGCTCACAGAGCGCCCAAAGGGGTGTGTATTCGCCCCGCGTTGCCCGTTGGCAATCGCGCAATGCCACGCCGAAAAACCGCCCCTCGAAAGCATGACCCAGACGCATCATATTCGCTGTTGGCGCTGGCGCGATATTCTCAGTGGTGAGGCGCAAGCCAAACCGAAGCCCATCGCCTATAACACCCCTGCGCCACCCCGCGAGGCGCACGTCCTCAAAATTCGGGGCATCAAAAAATATTTCGGCAAGCGCACGATGTGGGACATCCTCACACGTCAACCACACCGCCCCACCCGCGCCTTAGACGGGGTTGATATTAGCATCCAAGAACGGTCTACGTTTGGGATTGTGGGCGAAAGTGGGTCTGGAAAATCCACCCTAGCACGGTGCATCATGGCGCTCGAAACGGCAGATAGTGGCGACATTGAACTTTGCCAGATGAACATCAGCACACATCTAAAAAAGCGCCCCAAAGAGGCGTTACGCCGTCTGCGGATGATATTCCAAAACCCAGACGAATCGCTCAATCCATATCAAACCGTTGGGCAGGCGATTAACCGCAATTTGTTGCTACTTGGGGAACTCAAAACCCGTTCAGAACGTCAAGAACGGATTCATCAACTGTTGATGGCGGTACGGCTCACGCCTGAATACGCCACACGCTACCCGTCACAATTGAGCGGTGGCGAAAAACAACGGGTGGCGATTGCCCGCGCCTTCGCCGCCGACCCCTCACTGATTATCGCCGATGAACCGACCTCATCGCTGGATGTGAGTGTGCAGGCGGTAGTGCTGAATTTGCTCAAAGATTTACGGGCAGAACGCGGGGTATCGTATTTGCTCATCTCACACGATTTGGATGTGGTGGCGTATCTCGCCGATTGGATAGCGGTGATGTATTTGGGGCAAATTGTCGAAGAAGGACGTGTGGATGCGGTATATAAAGCGCCGTCTCATCCGTATACAGAGGCGTTAGTCTCGGCGAATCCATCCACCGACCCCAACGGCGCAAAAACACCTATCCGTTTGGATGGGGATGTGCCTAGCCCGCGTGAAATTCCCAGAGGATGCCGATTTCATACCCGTTGTCCGCGTAAAATCGGGGCAATTTGTGAGCATACCGAACCGCCATGGCAAGACGCAGGCGATGGGCATTTTATACGCTGTCATATCCCAATAGACGAACTGAAACAGTTACAAACACCGCCTCATGATTCGACTACCGAATCCACTTCGTAGCCCTTAGCCAGCGCCAATTGCATCGCCAAATATTGGGCGGGGATGACGGCGCAAATTGGGCTGAGCCATTCGGGGATATTGGGCGGGAGGGCGATTAGGCTTTGGGCGTAATGACTGATGTTCAAATCATCCGTGATGACGATACATTCGGCATGACGTTGATTGAGGTTTTGCAACAAATCGATCAACAACGGCATCGGTTTGCCACTCGGTGCGATGACAATCACAGGGAAACCGTGTTTGATAATCGGCACTAGCCCATGTCGAAAATCGGCTTCGCTATATTCTTCGGCGGTGATTTGGCATAAATCTTTAATCTTGAGGCTAATCTCGAAAGCGGTTGGATAGTTATAGCCACGCCCAACGACCGCCATCTGGTCGACATAGCGATACCGTTGCACCCATCCTAAAATCGATTCTGACCCCGCGAGGGTGCGCCCGACTAAATCGGGCAAGTTTGCGAGTGCTTCGTATGAATCGCGATTGTCGGTGATCGCCGCCGCGAGCATCGCCAATGCCGTCAATTGGGCGGTATAACTTTTGGTCGCCACGAGGCTTTTTTCTGCGCCACATCCTAAAAATAGATGATACTCTGCCACTTGGGCAATAGGCGAGTTGGGGTTGTCGGTAATGCTCAACGTGAGCGCCCCTTGTGCGCGGGCATCCGCCAAAACCTGATGCACCTCATCACCCTCGCCCGATGGTGATAAGGCAATGACTAATGCGCGTGATAAATGGGGTTGCACCCCATACACCGTATGAATAGACGGCGCGGCGAGTGATACGGGCAATTGGGCTTGAATACCAAGCAAATATTGAGCATAACGGGCGGCATTATCCGATGTGCCACGACCGACCACCATCGCAAAAACAGGGTCGAATTGGCGGATGACGCGGGCAATTTGAATCGCGTTTTCAGATTCACGATTTAATAGGCTATGGATGACACTAGGTTGTTCTTCTATCTCTTCTTCGATATACGACATTGTATCTGTTCTCACATCTTTTAGGCATCTATTTAGATTATAACAATATGCGTGCGGAGTGCAAAAAATGGTTGGTATGCAACGCTTTTGCAACGCCTGTCCACCGATAATCATGCGTATATCCCACCGCGCATTTGCGTAAACGTATTTTAGAAATATGATAGAAAGTAACTGACATATTTTTACTTGAAAGGATGATACGTCATGCGACACCTGCGTCTTATTTTGCTGGGTTTAGTATTGCTGATGATACCCTTTAGCCATACATCTGCCCAATCGTCTATTCCGCAAATCATCGAGACCACCGACCAAACCCTGTCTATTCGCGTTCCATCAAATTGGATAGGGGCAGATATTACCAAAGAATTTGGCTCACCTGTATATAATCATGTCATTGTCGCAGGCGATAATCAACCCGCTATTGAGGCAATGGTGGCGTTTAATATCGGGCAAGGCACAGCCAACAGCATCAACGGCAAAACGGGCTTTTTTATCTCGATAAACCGTGAGGTATTCCAAGAATTCACGGGTCAAGAAGGCACAGCCGCCAATGTCTTTGCCTTCGCGTTGGCAAATTTAGAGCAACAAGGCTACACATATGAGGGACCTATCGAATACCCACTCAGCGATACAACCGCTTTCGCTATTGCCGTATATTATGGCAATGTCGCCTCGTTTTCGATGTTATTTGAACGTGGGGGATTGCTCATTGGCGGGGATATGTATACCAACAATCCCAACCCTGTAGAGGATGTCCCACTCTTTTTAGAGATCTTCAACAGTTTTGTCAGCCCATCAGAAAATGCCGTCTCGACAACCAACACGCAAACAATGGGTATGTTGAGCGGACTCACGAACCAAGTCCCACCAACCAATAATCAACAACCGCCTGTCGTGCCAACCACCGCCCCCTTACCCACCAGCACGCCACAAGTGGTCGCACAACAACCGACACCACAAACGGGTGGGAATGCGGGACCGATGTTAAGCCAATTACAAGGGCAACAACCCCCACCACCGCCTCCACAAGTTGTCGTGGAAGATGGCAAAAAATTGGTTGCCAGCCTCAACGGAAAATTTCAAGTAGCTGTCCCAGAAGATTGGGTTCTCTTGGAAAATACACAATCGGAACTCCCGCTTGAACTCATCTTAACAAATGACGAAGAATCGGTGATGAGTGTGTTGAATGGTAATGTTTTAACACGCGGGGCATTCATCCAAGCCTTCGTGTTGACAGGCGATTTTTCGGGGGCAACGATTGAACAGATTTTTGATGTCAGTTTAGAAGAACTCGCACCGCAAAATATTTCATTGGTCGAAGAAAGTCGCACTGAAACCGTCATCAGTGATGCGCCTGCTTATCTGGCAGTATTTGGGGCTGGCAACCGAATCGGGTTATGGGGCGTGATTAATTTTGGAGATAGCCTCATGATTATCCAATTATTGGTCGCCGATTCTGCCACATGGTCGGTGATTGCCGAAACTGCCATTCAAATCGTGTTGGATATTCGTTATCAATCATAAAAAAGAGTTAACTGATGAACACCCTCAAACATCTCGCCTTTTTGGTACTACTGGTGCTATCACTCGGTAGCATTGGCGTAGCATCGGCACAAACCGATAGCTGGACGATTTTGCATTATAGCAACATGGATAACGACCTAGAGGGATTTATCTTTGGCGATATGATGGAGATTCGCCAAGCGGGGAGTAGCGACCGCGTAAATTTTGTGGCGCAAATTGACCGTATAGATGGTTATGAAACTCGCTTTGGCAATTGGATCGATACGCGCCGTTTTTATCTGACCCAACAAGACTCACCCACTTTCAGTTTTGAGCAACAAGTCGATTTATTGGCGCGTTGGTTTGAAGAAAATGGCATTGATACCTATCAAAATGCGTATCAGGGATTGTTTGCCGATGACCCACAAGCCGTCACCAATTTATTTTTTCGGCTGAGCCTGAATGTGGTCTTTGACCAAGAGCCGATTGAAAAATTGGGTGAGTTAGATATGGGCAACGCGCAAACCCTCGCCGATTTTATTGAATGGGGCATCCGCAATTACCCCGCCGACCGTTACATGCTCATCATCAGCTCACATGGCAACGGTTGGGCGGGGATTGGTCCCGATGAAACCAGTGGCACGATTCTCAATCTCCAAGCCATGCAAGTGGGGATTCGGGCAGGGTTAGATGCGGTTGGTGTGGATAAATTCGATATTATCGGCTTTGATGCGTGCCTCATGGCGCAGTACGAGGTGGCGGTGGCGCTTGCCCCCGTTGCCGATTATCTGCTCGCCGCCGAAGAGGTTATCCCTGGTCGCGGTTGGGAATATAGCAAACCCTATCAAGCCCTGATTGCGAATCCAACGATGGATGCCCTCACATTCGGGCGGATAATTATTGATGCTTATATGGAACATTATGCAGGGAATTGGCAAAAAGCAGATTTACACCTGATTGACTTGAATCAAATCGGCGGTGTGAACCAAGCCCTAGCCAATTTTGAACAGGCGGCGCAAGTCAATATGACCGCATTGTTGACCGCACTAGGCGCGGCATGGAATAATGCACAAAAATTTGGCGGGACTGCGGCAGAAGCACCGACTTTTAGGGGCTTTTTAGACCTCCATGATTTTATGACTCGGTTTTCGTTTCAGACCAGCATCACCACCGCGCAACTTTCCGCCGCGTCGGAGGTCATCAGCAGTGTGGAACGCGCCGTTGTCTATAGTCGTGCCGATGAGTTTTTACCGGGCGCAAATGGGTTATCCATCTATTTCCCACTCAATACACCGTTTTACAATGCGTTTGGGGTCAATTTTGGTTATCCTATTTATGCACCCGCCGAGACCGCCTCGTGGCAAGCCTTTTTCACGGCATTTCATGAGACTATCACCACGCAACTACGCCCCGAAAATTTGCGTGTCGAGGTGGTGGAGATCATCACCAATACGAGTAATGTGGCGAGTATTTACGACCCGCCAATTCTTGTGATGGATGTTGCGGGGCAAGGAATTGCTAATTTATCGGTGTTTTCGATGTGGGAATTGCCCAATGGCGCACAAATCATCGTCAGCAATGACCCAATTGCGCGTCAATTGTTCTTCGATTTCGAGGGCGAATCGTATGAACTCGTCGAATATGATGAAGGGCAATTTCAATATACATGGAATGTATTCGCCCCTGCACTATTCGATGGCGTTCAGCTTGTACCCGTGCTACTCGAAGCGCGTACTACACGCGATTCGATTATTTTAGGGGTGTATCAGACCCCTCGTGGCGATATGCTCGAAGCCTCGCTGGTGTATGATGGAAACCAAGAACGCATTATCGCCTTAGTCGCACAAACCGACCAAGGCGCTCCGTTCCAAGTGCAGATTCAACCGGGCGATACCTTCACCCCCATCTGGCAAGGGTTTGATGCCGATGGCAATTTCATCTACGAGTTATCGGATACAGCCCTCGATTTAACCAATGGTTTGCCCACGCTTCAATATCTACCCGCCCAAGATGGTAATTATCTGGTGGGGGTACGGATAGAAGACCTCGCGGGCAATGTTCAAGTCGATGCACAGCCACTTGTCGTACAAAATGCAGGTTTAGATACGGCGTGGCGTGGGTATAAAAATGCGCTTTGGGGATTAAACTTCTTATATCCGTTCACATGGTCAGAGCCAACCATTTTCATCACCGAAGGGGGTAATCCTGTCATTGTCATGGATAACCCCACAGATGACTTCAACACAATCGCCATCGCAGTATACGAAGCCACATCGTTAGAAGATGCCATTGCCGATTCGCGCTCGCGTTTGGATATAGAAGCCGGGTTGGTGGTGTATGACCAAGTGGTGCTGACTGATTTCCCCTATAGCCCCACCGCCTTTGAGTTTGAATACGATTTAGGCGATACACGGGTGTCGGGTATTCGGATGTTCTATAATGTCCCCGAAAATAACGCGGTTTATGTGTTGAATATGAGCGTCCGCACAGGTGACTATACAAATGGCTTGAATATCGTGTCGCAATTGGCGCGGAGCATTTCGTTCTTCGCCCCACGCGATTAAATATAGATATATGTGATGGATATGGGACGATATACGCTTTGCTAATCGTCCCTCTCATACAAACACAATAATTTCAAATGTCAGATAAAACTTTGAGATACCTAGAGATACAAGGAGCGGATTAGCACCTTACGGTGCTAATCCGCCCTCAAAAATACCGCATTACGTATGAGACAAGACCCATGTCACACGATCTTGGTCAATTTATGCGGATTCGCCACCACATACACCTGCGTAATTTTGCCCACTTCGACATACATCACCATGACATAAATCAGTTTGCCCTGATAATACAATGCAATGCCCGTTTGCCCGTTCACCGAGACAAAGCGCGGGTAATAATCGCCACCAGACCGTTTGACCAATCCCAAAAAGAATCGGGCAATATTTTCTGCGCCCAAAATTGGACGGGTCGCGGCTTTGACCACCCCGCCACCATCCGAGACCAACACCGCCTCTTGGCTGAGGAGCGCCGTGAGGTTGGTCAGGTTGCCTTCTGCACAGGCTTGTAAAAATTGACCGAGCAAGGCTTCGTGCGCTTCGTCTGATGGTGTAAAACGCGGACGATGGTCATTGACATGTTTGCGTGCGCGGGCAAAAATTTGCCGACAATTCGCCTCACTTTTTTGGAGCATAGTCGCAATTTCGGCATACTCATAATCGAACACCTCACGAAGCAAAAAAACCGCCCGTTCTATCGGTGAGAGGCGTTCTAAAATCACCAAAAACGCCAACGATAGGCTTTCACCCAATTGCGCGGGGTCTATCATCGGCGTGGGAATCGGCTCTGGCAACCATTCGCCAACATATTGCTCCCGTTGTACCCGTGCCGAGCGCAAATAATCAATACAAGCGCGGGTGGTCATGGTTATCAGATAGGCAGAGGGTGATTCGATACCCTCATGCGCGGTTTGCCATTTGAGGAACACCTCTTGCAGAATATCTTCGGCATCCATGGCGCTACCTGTCATGCGATAGGCAATGCCGAATAAACGCCCCCGTTCAGACATAAATTGTGCCGTAGCATCGTTGTCTATCATACCGCCTCGATTATCGGCATCCGTTGGAGGATATGCGTCACAGCCGATTCTGCGCTCGAAAAACACGCATCCAACAAAATCGCATCGCGCCCCACCCAATCGCCAGCGACATATAACCCGTCTGTGGTTGGGACTTGCGCGGTGATATGTTCACTTGGATACGGACGCGCCTGCATGACGCGCATGTTAGGCATAAATTTACTCGTGATGAGGTATTTGCGCCAGCCTGTTTGAATCACGTCCAAATAGGCTTCGAGGGTGGCTTTATCGGCTTTTGGGTCGGTGGGGGCATAATGCCCAACATGCGCCAACACACCTTTCGCGCCGAAATCGGCGAAATGCGAATGGGTCGAAAAATACAACGGCTTATCCAAGCCAAACGCGAGCAACCGTTTGGGGTTGGGCAATTGCGTCAGGGCAATATCCAAACACGCCATTTCGACAGGCTCTACACTATCTGCCCAACGGCGCAACGTCTCGTCTGAGATAAGCGCCGATGCAATTTGTGGGGATGTGGCTAAAATCACCTGCTGGGCAATCCAACCGCCGTCATCACTGGTGACGATGAACCCCTCTGGTGATTTTTGGATGTGCGTCACATGCACGCCTGTGTGGATAACCCCACCTTTGTTACGGGCGCGGGAGGCTAATTTTTCTGCGATTTTCGCCCAACCCCCGTCCACATATAACACCCCTTTTTCTGAACCCATTTGAAATTGGCGCAAAAATACGCCCGCGCTCATATCGGGATGCCCCGAATAGGTATTCAAACGGGCTAATGTGCGCCATAACAAGCCTAAACGGGGGCGGTGAAAGGTGTCATGTATCCACTCGCCAAGCGGGACATCCATCACCGATTCGGGCGCGGTGTTGCGGACGATGCTTATTTTCCGCGCCAATTCGATTTTATCGCCCGTATCAAATAATTTGGTGCGAATGAGTTCGGTCATGGTCGCGGGTAACGGATGGACTTTATCGCCCAAAACACCATCGGCGCTATTGGGTGGGATTCCACCTGTGGGATGAATATCCATTTCGTTGAGCAGGCGCATGGCAGTCCCACCGCGATACAACGCCCGCGGTCCGATATTGGCAGAAAATTCGCCAACCCGATGCCCCTGTGCGCGTCCGCCGATATGTGCCGATTTTTCGAGCAAAACGGCTTTTTCGCCCGCATCTACCAATAAATTCAGGGTGGCTAATCCCGCAAATCCCGCGCCGATGATGAGTGTGTTGGTGTGTTGCATAATCATGACTCCTTATTCGTTTTGACCATTTGTAAGTATTGACGAATAAGCCAATCATTTTGTGACAACTACTCCGATTTCAACGCCAAGACGGGTGGCATCCGTGAGGCGCGTAACGCGGGATACATCCCCGCCACCACGCCGACCATCGTGGCTAATATCAGCGCGAAGACGATGAGATCACTGGGGATGACCATCAAATTTCCGCCAATTTTAGAGACATCCAACGGCAAAAACATAATCGGATTGCCCATATCGCCATTTTGCGATAAGCTGGCATTGGCAACTGCTGTGTTAATCACATTTTGTAAGAACAGCGCCGTCCCCACGCCCGATAATCCACCGACAAAGCCGACCAGTCCCGCCTCGATGAGGAAAATGGTCAATACATCTTTATCGCGTGCGCCAATGGCTTTCATCAAACCGATTTCTTTGGTGCGTTCTAAAATTGCCATCGTCATGGTATTGGCAACACCAAACGCCGCCACAACCAGCGCCACGCCACCTACCCCGCCTAGCATGATACGCATCGTGCCGAAAAAGCTATTCAGCCCGTTCAAAAATTCGCCCATACCACCCGTCTGGAAGCCCATCTTTTTGATCGCATTCGAGACATCGTTGGTCACATCACGGTTTTTGGCGCGGACTTTGACATTTTCGTAGACGAAGGTTTTCGGGTCTAATGGTGCACCTGTGTACCATTCATTATATTCGAGGACATCTTGAATAGGCATATAAATCGAATAATCGTTATTGCCCCCCCCTGCGATGATACCGACAACATTCAATTTGATGCGCCGTGTGACCACGCCTTCGGGATCGTAGCGTTCCAAGACGAGGGTTGGCGCTTCGGTCAACAGGTCAAAACTGGTGGGTGTCCATTCAGTGGCGTTGGGGTCATAAAAATTTTGCTGGACGGCTGTGCCAACAATAATTTCACCCGCTTTTGTGGGCATCCTGCCCGATTCGAGCGTGAGACCCAAATAGGGTAGCAGTTGTAAATCGATACCTTGCGTCCAACCACCGCCATAATACTTGTCTATCATCAGATAGCCACTTTGTAGGCTGATGGTGGGGATGACCGCTTGCACGCCCGGAATTTTCCAAAAGCTATTCACCGTTGGAATATCCAATTTGGGCGCGTCTTCGATATTACCCTGATAATTCCAATTGCGATACACGTCAATTTCGGTCAGGCTGGCATCGCTACCGATACCCGCCTCCGCCACTTGTTGCAAACCAATCGTGAGCGCAATCAACAAAATGACGGCGGCAGTGCCGACTAGCACCCCACCCGCCGTCATTGCTAATCTGGCTCGCGCCCGTAACAGGTTGCTAATCGCCAATTGTGACAGTTCATAAAACATAGGTCATCAACTCCCTAATCCCAACATGCCCAAGATGAAACGCCCAATCATGTCGTTATTATCCGTTTCTTCTTCAGTGGGCGGTTGGGTCGGCGTGGGCGGATTTGGACATCCCATCGGGTCTACACCGAAGCCATTATCACCCTCATCTGGGCAGGCATCAAATTCGTCTGGCACAAAATCGAAATCGCGGTCTTCTGGCATGGGTGGCGCTTCGGCAATTTCGACCATATATTCATACACCATCTGACGTGGCGTATTCAGGTCATCGATATAATCCATCGTCACGATGATTTTCATCGTCCCCGCTTGGGTAGGCGTGATGGATGTATTCAGGTTGTAGGTGGCATCTTTGAGGATAGCGCCCGGTGCAAAACGGTCAGATTCGTTCACCTCACCACCCTCTACAGTGATGCGAATGGTGGGGATTTCGACCGTTTTCGTGCCGATATTTTTGATCGCCATCGTTAGGGGGATAAATCCGCCCATGTCGCCCGTCTCTGGGATAGGTGGGTCTATCATGATTTGTAATTTGGGCGGGCTGATGACAATCAGGCTAATCCGCAAATTGGTCTGCACAGGTTCAGTTTTATTCGGAGACCGATAGCGCAAGGTGACGGGCAAGCTATACACACCGCTATTAGTCGTGCCATTCACGATGAAACTCTGCGAGAGGTCGATTGTGCCGTCTTGTTCCACGCGCCCGACATACACCGTACCACCTGTTTCGAGGGGCGCGAAAATGGTACTCGGCGTGGTAGAACTACCAGACCCACTGCCCGAATCGGTAGACGATTCGACATTGCCAAAGGTGACGAATAATTCATCGGCGGCGACATCACCGACATTATTCAGGGTGACATTGAGCGTGAATCTATCGCCCGGTTTCAGCACATCCACACCAGTATCATACGCGCTAACCAACAAAGACGGTTCGCTGGGGATGCTGGCGATGATGGTCATGGTGAAACTGGTCTCTAGCGTTTTTGCCTCGCCTTTATGCAGATAAGAGAGGGTCAATGTTTGTGCCTGAACGCCCGCTTTTGCGTCTGTCGAGGCGATGAGGGGCATAATGAAATTAGCAGTCGCACCCGCCGCTAAATCGCCATAGGCGAAGGTATCGCCTTGTGCGCCAGGGAGCAATAATCCGCCACTATTCACCTTGAGCATGAGTTGATTCGCCACGCCCGTCCCCGTGTTGGTGATGAGAATTTCCACCGTCACCGCCTCGCCTGCGCGGACTTGATTCGGCGTGACCATATACCGCGCCAACATCAATTGGGGCGCGGATGTATCGGCGGCAACCGTCACACTCAAAGTCGCTTTGGCGGTATAATTCGCACCGTATTGGTCACGATAGGTCATGTTAATCGGCACATTCAACGCGCCACTCGTGGCAGTCGAAGAAATTAACACATTCAAAGTGGCGGTAGCCATGCCGTTGGGGAATAAATCGGGCAAGAGCGCATTGGCTTGACCGGGCGCTGGCGAAATGCCGTTGCCCGCCTCAACCGCAATGGTGATGCCCTGCGCGATACGACTGCCACGATTAATCACATCAAAGCGCAATGTGGCAATTCCGCCCGCATTGACCACACTCGGCGACACGCTAAAATTTTGCACAATCAAACTCGGTTCGCCCGGTTCAGGTGCTAATGTGGGGATGACAATCGGTGTCGGCGGTGGCAATGGTGTAGAGGGTGGCGCAACGATAGTCAGCGCGTTATTCAAACTGGCGACACCATTCACGGGGTCTATCACCTCAACCGTATACACCCCGATCGGCGCGGTGGGGGGCAAAACCGCCGTCAACGCCGATGGATTGATGTAGGTGGTCGTCAGAAAGCCGACATTCCACACGCGAACAGTCGTGTTCGGGGTAAAATTATTGCCGATAATAGACAACCGTGCCTCTATACCTTGTGTCACAACGGCAGGTTCGACACCGATGAGGGTAATCGGCGCGGAGGTTGGCGCTTCGGGCGTGGTCTCTTGTGCCGATGCGCCCCATACCGCGAGCGTGAATAGGCACAGCATCACAAATAATAGCATACGAAAAATCGGTTTACGTGCAGTCATGTTTGGTCAATCCTTATATCAGACGATACGTTTCATCGTCTTATTTTTGAGCAAGGTATCTTCGATGATTTCACCATCTTTGAGGTGAATCATGCGGTCGGAATAATCGGCAACATGTCGGTCATGTGTGACGACAATGATGGTTTTGCCTTCTCGGTCACATAATTGACGGAGCATGTTCATCACAATTTCGCCTGTTTTGCTATCGAGTGCGCCAGTCGGTTCATCACCCATGATAATCGGCGGGTCGTTAAAAAGCGCCCGTGCAATGGCGACTCGTTGTTGTTGACCACCCGATAATTGATTCGGACGGTGGTCGGTACGCTCTCCCATGCCCAATTCTTCGAGCAAGGCATAGGCGCGTTCCTCGCGGTCTGGTTTGGGCATCCCCGCGAATACGCCGGGCAACGCCACATTTTCCAGCGCGGTCATGGTCGGCACAAGATGAAATGCCTGAAAGATGAAGCCGATGGTGTTGCGCCGAAATTCGGCGAGTTCATCGCCACGCATCGAATCTATCCGTTTACCCGCCACTTCGATCATGCCCTCGTTGGCTTTATCTAAGCCACCTAAAACATAGAGTAACGTGCTTTTACCAGACCCACTCGGACCCATGATGGTCGTGAATTGACCCTCTGGCACGGCAAAGGCGACATTTTTGAGGGCATGTACCCTTTGGTTGCCGAGCCGAAAATCTTTACGCACATTTTTAGCGCGGATAATGTATCGGGTTTTGGGCATTTGTGTCATCTTCATGGCATCATTCCTTCGGGTGTCATCTCAATTTCGAGCGTCGATTCGGCTTGAGGCATCATCTCTACCTCAACGGTCATTTCGGCTTCGGGCGTGATGTCGAACATCGCCTCATCAGGTGGCATATCATCAAACGGATTCATCACACCTTCGATGTCAGATGGCGGTGGCATCTCAGAAAAATCGCCCATATCAGGCATCGGATCATCCGTTGGGGCAGTTATATCGGCAGAGTCGGCTCGGATTGCGCCCGTCACCACAGGGGTGATAATCAACAACGCCACCCATGCGATAATCACCAACAACACCGTGATACGATGTCCACGCAACAAAAATCGTCCGCCAAAATAAATCATCATCAGAGACCACAGCATGAACAACGTGGTCTGTGATGCGCCCGATAAAATCAGGGAACGCAAAAATGGGTCTGCGGTCTGATACATCGGCATTTCATCCACCAAGCCCGATAATCCAGCCGCGCCAATCTGACCACCCGCTGCCATAAATATCAACTGGAGCGCCGCCATCACACCCAAAGGCAGGCTGGCATAAATCGCCACTTGGATATTTTCACCGATTTGCGGGGGCTTGCCTTTGAACATCGGCACAACGATGAGCATCATGCTCAATGCACCCCATATCACGATGAGGCGCGTGGCTTCGATGAGCGCCACCGTCCAATTATTCACCGTTTGGGTGGAATCTGTGGATGTACCACCTGTATTATCTACAGGTGGTGGCGTGCCAAAATCGAAACCACCACCCAAATCGCCACCACCAAATGGGTCGCCAACAGGCGGGATGTTGGTGGGTATTTCTGCGGTGTCGGGTGTGGCTTGAGATGAGGCTTGCTGAACGGCGCTCACGCCAACTAATGCCAAAATGATGAACCCAATCCACAACCATTGACGGGTTTGACGCATGGGCGCAAGCGTCTCGAAGAATGTTATCGGTTGAAAAAGCGCCGTGCTGATTTGTGCGATAAGCCCGCGTTGAATGATACGGCGAGAAGGCGCACTTTTGGTACGGCGTGCCGTTTGACGTGTTGTGGGCTTTTTTTGCCCTTTATCAGTCATATTGAGCCTTTGCGATAATGTCACCATAAATCATCGTGGGTGTTTTACATTCAACACCCACACCACTCCTTCTATTCTATAACGAATATGAGACGTTTTATAAACCGAGATTGTTCCAGATGAGAAAAGATGATACTTTCAGCATACACCGAGCGTTATGGTATAAAATGGACTTTTACGCTACGCTTGCCTGACGGTAACATCCATAAATATTCCATATTTAGTTCTATTGTCCTTCGTGGATAGATTGAATACACTTTTATCAAGGATAAGAAAAGGTTAACCCACATGGAAACGACCATTAACGCCTATTATGAAGACGATTTACTGACCCCCAAAGAAATCCGACTCGCCCATGCGGGCAAATGGTTGGGATACGGCGCGATTGCATACGGCATTTTGAGCATCCTCTTGGCGCTGGGTGGCATCATTGCAGGTGTCAATTCCCCTACTCTATTCGATACCTTCAAAACGATTTTGCTCAGTGGATTTACAGGCATGCCTGATGTGGCGTTGCTCATCACCATGTTGCTCAGTGTGGGGAATATCTGCGCGGTGATTTGGGTGATGGTCGGCGTGGTGGCGCACGAATTTTGGTCGCCATTGGCGATTATCACATGGTTGTTATTCAATTTGGGTCTATTGATCACCTTGCGTTATACGCCTGGGTTCATCGCCATCGGCATTAGCGCGTATGTATTTTTATCGTTACGAACAGATTTACGCGCCTTCCGTATGAATCCGTTGATGCTCAAAGAATTGCGTGAACGGATGCGTGGCGCACGGGCGTTTGTCGTCCTCAGCGTGTATTTGGCATTGATGAGTGGATTCGCCATTTTGGTGTATCTGATAGAACGCAACAACAGCCCCATCACACTGACATCGGTCACGGGTGAATTGGGACGGCGCTTATTTGGCGGGATTGTCGGGTTACAATTGTTGCTCATCCTGTTCATCGCGCCCGCCTTCACCGCAGGGGCAATCAGCAACGAGCGAGAACGCAAAACATACGACTTGTTGCATATCACGCTATTGCCCAAACCATCATTCATCATCGGCAAATTGCAATCGGCGCTCAGTTACATCTTTTTATTGCTGTTGGCGGCGATTCCCTTGCAGAGTATCGCCTTTTTATTCGGCGGTGTGACCGAAGTCGAGGTGGCGATTGCATTCATCATTTTGATGGTCATGGCGGTTGCGTTTGGCACAGTCGGATTATATTTTTCGACTACGGTAGAACGCACCGTGACCGCCAGTGTGCGGGCGTATGCGTTGGCATTCATCATGACGGCGGGCATCTGGTTTGGATTGAGCATCATCGCCCGTTTTCTGACCGAGCTATTTTCTGGAGCGAATGCAAGTATCACGGCGCAAGGATTTGTGATTTATCTACAAGCGATTGCCGATGGGTTCAACCCAATTATGACGGCATTGCGTAGCCAAGAATTGCTGGTGAATCAGCAAGGGGTATTCTTTTATGAGGTGATTTTGCGCGATAGTAGCGTGTTGCCAGTGATCGCCCCGTGGCTGATTTTCACCACAATTTATATGTTGCTCGCGTCTGTGATGGTTGTGCTGGCGGTACGGCGGATGCGCCGAGTCGAGGCGTAAGGCTAAGGCGCATGATATATCTCTGTGGACGACATACGCGCTTCACGCTAGTCGTCCATTACACACAGTCAAGTTTTTAGATGTGTAATGGCGGACTAGCAAAGCGTATGTCCGCCACAAAAACATATATCAAGACATACACACCACCCAAATAGATTGTTCAGAAAGGTAAACCATAATGGGAATCGCAGTAGTTTGGGACGATGACGCAAAAACCATTATCCGTTGGGATTTCGATGAAAAATGGACATGGGATGATTTCCATGAAGCCTTTCGTATTTCGCTGGAAATGGGCGAAAACATCACGCATCGCGTGGATGTTATCCCCAACGTGACCAAATCGCCACACATGCCTGTTGGAGCATTGGCAGAATTTAAGCGGTTGGATAGCCAATTGCCCGATATTGTTAAGCTCATCGTGGTGGCGGGTACATCTGCTTTCACCCGTTCCATGATAGAATTGTTTGGGAAGATATATCGGGCGCAATCGTGGCGCACAGCAAAATCGTTAGAAGAAGCGCGAGATTATATCTGCAAAGACCGTCAACGAGCGAAAGATTTAGCATCATGAGTCTATCAGATAACCGTTATACGGCGCTCATCACCACCTTACAAGCATGGGATAGGCGCTGGCGCATCAAAAAAATCGTGTTGTGGTTGCCGCGGATGCTCCTCGTGCCGTTGGCGATAGGGGTCGGCTTGGCAATTATGAGTTACATATCGCCTCTATTCGCGCCACAAGAGATATTACTCATCACGGGGTTATCTATCCTCGCATTTTTGGCGGGGTTCATCGGGTTTTTCTTATTCAGAAAACGCGATCCTATCAAAGTCGCCCGTTATTTTGACCTCGAATTTGGGCTACAAGAACGGGTATCTACGGCGCTGGAATTGTTAGACGGTAAAATCAGGGGGGATACAGAGATTGTCTCTGCCCAGATAGCCGATGCACAAGCCCATACCCAAACATTCGCCTATCAACAACGCCTCAAATTAATTACCCGCCGTCTGGATTGGCTGATTGTGGCGGGTGTATGTGTGATATTGGCGATTCTGCTCATTCTGCCCAATCCGAATAACCAAAATATCGCCCAAGCGCAAGCCCAACAAGAACAAATTGATGAGAGTGCCGAGACAGTCAAAGACATTATCGAAGACATCGCCAACGATACCACGCTCGATTCGGCAACCCGTGAGGAATTGCTCCAAGAATTGACCATCAGTTTACAAACACTGCAAAATCCAGAAGTCAGCGCAGAAGAGGCGCTCGCCACCCTCAGCGATGTGCAATCATTACTCGAAGAAACAGCGCGAGATGTATCGCAACGCTCACAAGCCGAACAAGAGGCACTCCAACGGGCATTAGAGGCGTTGCAAAATGCCGAAAATCAGGCACAAACATTAGATGAGGCGCTGGAACAAATCCAACAAGACCTCGCCGAACAACCTGCACAGGATGAAAATAGCGAATCGCAAAGTAGCGAAAATACATCCTCAGACAATCAAACAAATAATCAAGCGCAAGCTGATGCGTTACGCCAAGCGGCTTCACAATTGGCGCAAACCAATCCAGAAGCCGCCCAATCGTTAGAGCAAGCCGCCGATGCGCTCGAAAATGGCGACACACAAACCGCCCAAGAGCAACTCCAACAAGCGCAGGAACAACTCGAACAATCGCAACCACAAAATCAGAATCAGCAACAGCCAAATCAGGAATTAGTCGCGAATTTACAACGGTCTGCACGACAAATACAACAACAGCAACAACAACTCGCCCAAGCGCAACAACAAGCAGATCAGCCACAAGCCCAAAATCAACAACAGGGGCAAAATCAGCAACAAGGGCAACAACAAGCGGGGCAACAAAACCAGAATCAACAACAACCAGGCGAAAATCAGGGTGATTCTGAGCAAACAGGCGATGCCGAAGGCGAAAACGCGGGGCAAAATAATGGTCAGCGTGAATCTGAACAACTGAGCCAATCGAATAGCCTCAATCAGCAACAACAAGGCGAACAAGTGCAAGGCATCACATTGGATAATAACAGCCCCACAGATAATCGTGGCGGTGATGCCCAAGCCGATTTGAGCCAAGATACCAGTGGTCTGAATTTGACCAACGTGGAACAAGAAGAAGGGGATGTCGATGAAGCGGGTGGTGAATCGCAATACGAAGTCGTGTTCGCGCCCTTACGCTTAGGCGATCGGGGCGGTGGCGAAGACATCATCCTCGCGCCTGATATCGATGATGAACCATTCCGCGAGGGCGATTTTAGCGATAACGAAGCGGGCAATATCACCGTACCGTATAATCAGGTATTTCAAACTTATTTTGAAGCGGCAAATATCGCGCTGGGAAGTAATCGTATTCCATTTGCAATGGAAGATATCATCAAACAATATTTCACATCCCTCGCGCCAAGAACATCGAATAGCACATCAAATGAGGATTAACAATCATGGAAATCGCAGAATTTAGCCAACTTGCCCGTAATATCGAAGCCGAAGTCGCTCGTGTTATTGTGGGGCAACATCGCGTGGTGCGTCAGGTGTTGATTTGTGTACTATCGGGCAAGCACGCGCTCCTCGAGGGGGTACCAGGGTTGGGCAAAACGCAACTCATCCGCACGCTTGCCGATGCGATGGCGCTCGATTTTAGCCGTATTCAATTCACGCCCGACCTCATGCCGTCTGATGTGACAGGGACAAACATCATGGAAGACACCGAAGACGGGCGCAAAGCCTTTCGCTTTCAGCGCGGACCCATCTTCGCCAATTTGGTGCTGGCAGATGAAATCAACCGCGCCACGCCCAAAACCCAATCGGCATTGCTCGAAGCTATGCAAGAAAAAACGGTGTCTGTCGGTGGCGTGATTTATAAAATGGAATTGCCATTTTTCGTCCTCGCCACACAAAATCCGTTGGAACAAGAAGGCACATATCCCCTGCCCGAAGCACAACTCGACCGCTTTATGTTCAAAATTGATGTAGATTTCCCCACTGTGGATGATCTTGTGACCATCATAGAACGCACCACAGGCAATCTATCGCCCAAAGCGGAAAAAGTGGTGGATGGTCAACAGGTGTTAGAGATGGGCGAATTGGCGCTGAATATGCCCGTCCCAACACACGTCACCCGTTATGTCGCGGAACTCATCATCGCCAGCCACCCAGATAATGATAGTGCGCCCGATGTGGTGCGTCGCTATGTGCGCTACGGCGCGTCTCCGCGTGGCGCTCAAGCCATGATCATGGGGGCAAAAATTCACGCTTTGCTCGAAGGTCGGTTTAATGTATCGTTTGATGACATCGAGGCGATTGCGCCCGCATCGTTGCGTCATCGGCTACTGCTCAATTTTGAAGGCATGGCAGAAGGCATCCCCACCGATAGCATCGTGGAGAGTTTGCTCAAAGCGGTACAAAAGGTGAAGGCATAAACCTATCACCTTGAAGGGCAGATATACGCATTGCTAATCTGCCCTTCAAGATTCTCTCGGCTATAGGGGACGATTCGCGCAAAGCGCGTTATCGTCCCGCATATGTCACATTTTCAGATGCACAGAAGCGCATCGCTATTGCTTCATCGCTTCATGGGCGCGGTGTCGGTGTCGGTTGTGGAGTCGGCACAACGGGCGGGACAAAGTTTTCATCGGCTTCGGGCAATTGATTGATGCTGTTAAAATCGAATAAGAACGGGCTATTCGATGGAATAATCGCCGTGCTGACGGTTGGGGCGAGGCTGACAATCCATTGATATTGAATCAACAACGGATTGGCTTTCAATTGTTCGCTGATGAGCGCCAACGCTTGGGCTTCGGCTTGGGCGCGGATGAGGATAGCTTGCGCCTCACCATTGGCGCGGGCGATGGCGGCATTGGCTTCACCAACCGCTACCGCTTCAACTTGGCGGGCTTCGGCTTCACGTTGTTGGACGCGCAAATTGGCTTGTGTGGCTTCTTGTTGGGCAATTTGAGCGCGTTCAATCGCATCGGCAAATTCACGCGAGAAGGTGATATCCCGAATTTGCAAATCACTCAAGATAAGCCCCTCAACCAAAAAGGCTTCGGCAACGCGGGTTTGCATTTCCTGTTCCATTGTGGCACGTTGTGCGCCATAAATATCTGCCGCTTCATATCCAGAGACCACCACACGGGCGAGGTTACGAGTCGTGGGGATGACAAAATTGAGTTGATAATTCACATTCCAAGAACGGTGCAGTTTATTCAGTGCTTCTGGGTCTGTTGAAACAGAATATAGCACCGTCATGTCAAATGTGACTTCCTGACCATCACGGGTGCGGGCGGTGATAGGGTCGCCAGATCCGCCGATTTCACTACCCATCGTCAAATTTTGTTGGGCAACGCTATACGATGTCGGTTGTTGAAGCACAGGCACAATGATGTGTGTACCAGGGGTCAATGGGTCGCCTAATGTACCGCCGAGTGTGTTAAATATCACCACGCGCTCCGCGGGACCGACCACGACCACACCTTGACTGATTAACGTGAGGACTGCGCCCAAAACAGCGCCGACCACCGCCAATAAAATGCCCCCACGCATCGGTTTATTTTGTGATGATGCCGATACAGCAATACCAACCCCCGCCAAAAACATCAAAAATCCAACGAGGGCAAGCCCCCCGATAAACTGGCTAATGCCACCCATAAGTAGCTCCTTTACAAAATATAACTAAACACAAAACTGTCACCATTATAACTGGCTTATATAAGTGGTTTGTTAATTTCTGCACATATCCCCTAAAAATTGGGGATATATCACAGCTCAATCGTGCGCCACATTTCCCAAAAATCGATCTTTTCGCCAAAATATTGGCACATCGACTGCCAGTGCAATTCATCAGGCATGGCGCGTTCATGCACCTTGCGAATATCCGAGAACGCCTTGGCAAGGCTGATATTTTCTGCCATTTTGAGCGCCCCTATCGCAAAAATCACCGACCGACTAATCCCCGCGCCACATGCCACCACAACCACATGACCTTGTGTATGCTGGTTGTGGATGAAATTGAGCCCATTGGTAATTTCTGTCCGCGTGAGTGGAAATCCCTCTTGGATGGGCAAATAGAGCGTGGCGATACCATCATGTTCAACCAATTGTTGCAGATGCAACACCGCCCCTACATTCTGTTGTTTGAGTTGGGCAAGGTCTTGCGTCTCACGATAACTCGCCACATAAAGCCAATCACGTATTTTGTGCATGAGATTCGTCCTCGTCATTCACACTCAGGGGTGAGCGCCCCTTCGCTTGGGCGAACATCCAATGTGAGGGTGATATTTAACGTTTGTTCACCGCGCACGACCATCAATTCAACTGTATCGGCGGGTTTGGTCTTGATAACCAAATAATTGACCAATTCATCCATATTATGGACGAATTCGCCGTTTATCGCCACAATAATATCACCACCCGCACATATCGGGATATCGCGCACGGTCTTGATGGTCGTCCCACCACGCAACCCCGCCCTATCTGCGGGCGAATCGGGCGAGACCCCTGTGATGAGTATCCCCGCCTGAACAGGCAAATCGAGCGCATCGGCAAACGCCGCCACACCAAAATCGGACGCAATCGTGCTAATCCCTAACCATGAATAATCCACCCGCCCCTTGCTAATCAATTCTGGGATGACCCGCGCCACCGTGTTAGACGGCACGCTAAACCCAACTCCCTCAAAATTGCCCGATGTGGTGCGGATAGCCGTATTCACACCGATCACCTGCCCCTTGCTATTGAGCAAGGGACCGCCACTATTGCCTGGGCTCAGGGTGGCATCTATTTGGATAATGCGCGGATTTTGGAAACCGGGCAAGGCGCTGGCATCGATTAATTCTGCCGAATCGAGTTGGCGACCCACCGCGCTGACAATGCCGACCGTCATCGAGCCTTGCAAACCCCACGGATTGCCGATGGCGATTGCGCGTTGCCCGACCTGCACATTATCTGAATCGGCGAGTTCTAACGGGATGAGCCGATTCACCGATGTATCCACTTTGAGGACGGCTAAATCGCTATAATTATCTTGCGCCACCAATCGCGCCTCTGCCACATAGCCATCGTTGAAGGTGATATAAATCTGATTCGCGCCATTCACCACATGCGCGTTGGTGACGATATGCCCGTTCCGATCGTATATAAATCCGCTACCGCGTCCAGTATCGGTAAAACCAACCTGTTGATTCACCGCTTCGATATTGACCACAGATGGCACGGTGCGGGCATAAATATTGGTCAAGAGTAAGTGTTCAGCATCTGCCTCTTGGATAATCGCATCGGGCAAAGAGGTGGGGATAACCCCACCCTGCGACAGGTCTACATTTGCCACAGGAGTGGAATTGGTGATATTCGGGGCGGGTTGCAAGGGTTCTGGCTGACAGGCGATGAGGATGAGAGGCAATATACATATTAAAATTCGTCTCATCCGATACTCTCCCGCAATTGCTCGACCAAACGGCGCTGTGAATCGGTCAATGTTTTGGGAACAGTGATCATAATTCGGGCGAATAAATCGCCAAATTCATTTTTGCTATTCAGTTTGGGCATCCCTTTGCCCACCACACGCAATTTCTGACCCGATTGTGTGCCTGCGGGGACTTTCAGTTTAATCGGACGCGACATGGTTGGGACTTCAATTTCACCGCCTAGCATGGCTGTGAACATATCACACGGCACATCAACAATCAGATTATCGCCTTCGCGGGTAAATTGTTTATCGGGTTCAATCTTGACGACCAAATATAAATCACCCGCTTCGCCACCCATACGACCGGGTTCACCTTCTCCTTTGACGCGGACTTTTGTGCCGTCTTTCGCGCCTGCGGGGATATTGACCTTCGCTTTACGGTCAGCCTTTTGCACGTAACGCATCGTGCCTTCGTATGCCTCGCGCAGAGAAATCACCACCTCTTCGGTGATGTCTTGTCCGCGCATGGGTTGAAAACCACCCACATTGGCGCGAGTACGTCCGCCTGTTTGCTGTCCTTTATTGCTCCGCCCAAATCCACCAAACAACGACTCGAAGATGTCTTGAAATGAACTATCCTCAAAATTCACCTGTTGGGTATAGGTCTGATACTGATACCCACCACCTGCGCCTGCGTTGCCCATATTGGCATAATTCGGACCGAATTGGTCATACAATTTGCGCTTTTCAGGATCGCTCAACGTTTCGTAGGCTTCGTTCACTTCTTTGAATTTCGCCTCTGCCGATGGATTATTGGGGTTGGTGTCAGGGTGATATTGCTTCGCCAAACGCCGAAACGCTTTTTTGATGTCTTTTTCGTTGGCGTTTTTATCTACACCCAATGTACGATAATAATCTTTAGCCATAACCATTACTCCTCAACACAGAAATTTGCACTGTGTTCTCTGCTCGTTCTATGCTTTAATGTACACGATATTTGTAGGAATGATATAGGAGCAAATGCACTCGTGGCGCGATTCCTCATCCTAGCCTTATATGATTATGCCGATAAACACGGTGGCGCACAAAAATTAGCCTGTGAACAAGCCGAATATCTCATCCGAAAAGGGCATGAGGTATGGTTGTTGGCACAAGACCCCACAGGTGTGCATCCGCCGTATCGTGTGCGTGATGACTTGCATATCCTACTCTACCCTAGCCCAAATTTGCGCCTGTTCGATCCCAAACGGCAGTCTATCCATCAAGATAGCGCCCGCGCTCTGGTGCGACAGTACATGACCCATCCGCCCGATGTGGTGCATGGGCATATTTTGCTCCCGTATGACGGCATGTTGGATCTGTTCGCCAACGCCAAATATGTTTATACCGTCCATTCGCCCGTCAAATTGGAACTCCAAGCGGGTGCGCGGGGGCAATCGGTGATGCAACGGGTCAAATCGTATATTGCCAGCCAATTGACGCATGGCATCGAAAAACGGGTGCTGACCAAAAGCCATATCGTCACATCCGATTCTGCTTATACCAAACGTGAATTAACCCGCCTGCATGGTCAACTATTGGGTGATAAAACCCAAGTCGTGGCGGGGTGGATAGATAAAGACCATTTTTTCGTAGCAGATAATCGAGATAGCCTCAAATATCAACTCGGCATAGCGCCCGATACGCCATTTTTATTCACCCTACGCCGATTAGAACCGCGTAACGGTGTGGATATGCTCCTATATGCGCTGAAGATGGTACATGATGCGGGGCATGATTTCCAGATGATGATTGGTGGGGGTGGCTCGCAAAAAGAAAGGCTCATCGCCCTACGTAATTCGTTGGGATTAGCCGATAAAGTCACATTTCTTGGGCGGGTCAGCGATGATGATTTGCCCAGGTGGTACGCGGCATGTGATGTATTCCTGTTGCCGACACATACGCTGGAATGTTTTGGGATTATCACCCTCGAAGCCTTCGCATCGGGCAGACCCGTCATCGCTACACCTGTCGGTGCGATTCCAGAGGTTATCCAGCAAATCGAACCCGCATGGTTATCTGATGATAACAGCGCATCGGCATTCGCACAGAAAATCGTGGCATATCTACGCGGGGAATTGCCCGCTCATCCACCGCAAACTTTGCGCGATTTTGTCATTCATCAGTATGACCAAGATAGCCGATTATCGGCATTCGAGAGGATGTTGTTGGCATGAAAAAAATCATCCTGTGCATCAGCGATTATTATTATCCCGCTATGCGCGGAGGCGGTGTGCCTCATGCCCTTAAAACAATGATGACATGGCTCAAAACGGATTATCAGTTTCAGGTGATAACCCACGATTTTGATATGGGTGAGACAAATCCCATGCCTAACATCACATATGGGGCATGGTCAACGGTGGATGGCGCACTTGTGCGATACTTATCATCAGAAGAATCATTGGCACACATTCTACATCAAACACCACATGATATGATCTATCTGAATAGTTTATTTGGTATGTTCGCCGTACAACTCATCATCGGGCGCTTAACCAGACGTATTTCACGCACGCATTTGATGATTGCCCCACATGGTGAATTATATGCGGGCGCATTGGCACAAAAACGTCTCAAGAAACGTATTTTTTTGATGGTGATGAAAACACTCGGCGCATATCATCAAGTCTTATGGCACGCCACCACCGATGAAGAAGCCGAACAGATTATCAGACATCTTGGAGCAAAGCGCGATACGATTCGGATTGCGCCTGTTTTGCACGCGCCCATCACCCACTTACCAAAACCTGAATCTAAACAATCAGGTGAACTAAAAATCATTTTTTTATCACGCATCACTCGCAAAAAGAATTTAGATGGCGCATTGAAATTATTGGCGCAGGTAAAACATCCCGTTCAATTCGATATTTATGGCACACAAGAGGATAGTGCCTATTGGCATTATTGCGAATCACTCATGCGAAATTTGCCGAGCCATATTCAAGCAAGGTATTGTGGCGCAATCACAGAGGGGCAAATCGAGTTATTCAGCCAATATCACCTATTTTTATTCCCCACACACGGCGAAAATTTCGGCTATGTCATCCAAGAATCGTTGCTCGGTGGATGCTTACCCCTCATCAGCACCAACACCCCTTGGCGTGGATTAGCCGATAAACAAGTCGGTTGGGATGTATCATCCGAAGAAGATTATCTGAATGCCATTGAACAAGCAATCATGATGGATAATCCAACATTCCAAATATGGGCAAACAATGCCCAACAATATGGACTCAGTATCGTCAATGATCCTGTACGAATAGAACAAAATCGAAATTTGTTTAGATAAAGGATAATTATGCGTCTGGTCATCGTCTCATTTTTTTATCAACCAGAACCGAATGACATCAAAATTCATCTATTGGCAAAAGAATTAGTGGCGCGTGGGCATACCGTGACAACTATCACGACCTTTCCTAATTATCCGAGTGGCAAAATTTATGCGGGCTATAAACAACGCCTATGGAAAAAAGAGATAAAAGACGGTGTGCGAATTTTTCGCGTACCACTCTATCCCAATCACACCCGTAACGGAATTAAACGCGCCCTGAGCTATGCCAGTTTCATGTTCACCGCCGCGACACTCGGGCTCATGCGGTGTGGGCGTGCCGATGTGATGTGGGTATATCATCCCCCACTCACGACAGGGTTAGCAGGTGTATGGATGAGTTTTTTTCGCCGTGCGCCATTTGTGTTGGATATTCAAGATATGTGGCCCGAAACACTTAAAGCAACGGGGATGCTCAATAATGAACGGGCGTTGCGCTGGATTGGGCGCGTTGCCAATTGGATTTATCGGAGGGCAAAGGCGCTCACTGTCAATGCACCCGGTATGAAAACCAGCATCATCGCCAAAGGTATCGCAGAAGATAAAATTTTTGTCATGCCGAATTGGGCAGATGAGACCATTTACATGCCCAAACCAAAAGATGAGACCATTGGCGAAAAGTACGGGTTAAAAAATAAATTTAACCTGATGTTCGCGGGGAATATGGGCTTGGTGCAAGCCTTAGATAACGTGATTGAAGCGGCGGAATTGCTCAGAGATCTGCCTGATGTGCAATTTGTGTTGATTGGTGATGGTCTGGAATACGACAACTTGCAAAACATGGTCAAACAAAAAGGGTTAACTAATGTCATATTTTTGGGCAGACATCCCGCCACAGCCATGCCTGATTTTTTTGCATGGGCAGAGGGGTTGCTCATCACCCTGACGGATGACCCATTATATGCCATGACCATCCCGTCTAAAACACAGAGTTATCTGGCGTGTGGTCGCCCGATTATTTGCGCGGTAGCAGGTGATGGTGCGGATGTGGTCAATCAGGCGAATGCGGGGTTCACCTGTCCGCCAGAAAATCCGCACGCCTTAGCCGATGCCATCCGCCGATTATATGCCCTATCCCCCGCAGAACGGGATACACTCGGCGCAAATGGGCGACAAGCCTATTTAGACCAGTTCCAGCAAAAAATCATCGTTGACCATTATGAACAGGTCTTTTTGAGCGTGATGAAAAAGAGGAAAAACGCATGACCAAAGTGTTAATTTTAGGTGCAGGTGGCATGTTGGGGCATACCCTCGCGGGGATATATAAACATCAATATGAAACGCTCGCCACCATCCGCAAAAATAGCGCGTTTTATCGGCAATATCCGATTTTTGATGGTGTAGAATTGGTAGAAGGTGTAGATGCGTTTATGCCCGATAGCATTCAAGATGTGTTGACAAAAATCCGCCCACATGTGGTTATCAACTGTATTGGCATCATCAAACAATTGCCTGAAGCCGAAAATTACATCTCATCCATCACGGTTAACGCCTTATTTCCACATCAAGTAGCCCAAATATGCGCGAACATCAATGCGCGTTTGATTCATATCAGTACCGACTGTGTATTCAATGGGCGCAAAGGCATGTACACCGAATCTGACCCATCGGATGCCGAAGATTTATATGGGCGGAGTAAATTTTTAGGCGAAGTGGGCAATATGGCGAATACGCTCACACTACGCACCAGCATCATCGGACATGAATTGAACACAACGCATGGCTTATTAGAATGGTTTTTAAGCCAATCTGGTAAAACAGTGAAAGGATTCCGCAAAGCCATCTATACAGGATTCACCGCGCAAGAATTGGGACGGCTCATCAGCAAAATCATCGACTATCATCCCAATTTACACGGGTTATGGCAAGCCTCATCCGATAGTATCACCAAATATGACCTGCTCAATCTGGTCAAAAACGTATATCAAGCGCCTATTGAAATCATACCCGATGATGCTGTTACAATAGACCGCAGTTTAGATAGTACACGTTTACGTCAAACCATTGGGTATACCCCACCGACATGGGAACACATGGTGCTAAGTATGGCACAGGAGAAAAAATCATGATTTTAACCGGAAAACGCATCCTTATTACAGGTGGTACAGGCTCATTTGGGCAGGTGGTGGTCAAACGCCTTTTAGCAGGTGAAATGGGGCAACCCGCCAGCATCACCGTTTTTTCACGCGATGAAGCCAAGCAACATTACATGCGCCTATCGTATATCAACAAAGAAGCCGCCACGGATGAGGTGATTTATCAAAATTTCCAACGCCTATTGCGCTTCCGTATTGGCGATGTGCGAGATTATAATGCGGTACTCGAAGCTGTGCGCGATGCGGATGTCGTCATTCATGCCGCCGCACTTAAACAAGTTCCGACATGCGAATATTTTCCATCGCAAGCAGTTATGACTAACATCAACGGACCCGAAAATTTGGTTCGTGCAGTTCGGTCAAACGAGACCAACGTTGAAACAGTGGTCGCACTCTCAACCGATAAAGCCTGCAAACCGATTAATGTCATGGGCATGACCAAAGCCGTGATGGAGCGTATCATCATTGAAGGCAATATGAACACCGACACGCGCTTGGTCTGTGTGCGTTATGGCAATGTCATCGCTTCACGCGGGTCGGTTGTGCCGTTATTCCTCGACCAAATCGCCAATGGCGGACCCGTCACCCTCACAGACCCAAATATGACGCGCTTTTTGCTCAGTTTGAACAAGGCGGTCGATACCGTTTTTTCGGCGATTAAAGGCGCAAAACGGGGCGAATTGTATATTCCACAAGTGCCTGCCGCCAAAATGACCACTTTGGCAGAAGCGTTAATAGATGGACGCAATATCGAAATCAAAGTGACAGGCATCCGTCCGGGCGAAAAAATTCATGAAATTCTGGTATCAGAAGAAGAAGCCTATCGCACCATCGAGCGCGATGGGTATTATGTCATCCGCCCCATGTTGCCCGAATTACTCGATACCCCCCTCGATACTCCTGCCCTAACAGGTGAATATTCATCATCAAACACCACACTCAACGTAGACGAATTACGGACATTATTAGCAGAATACATGACCGAACATCGCATGGGAGAACTCGCATGAAAGTCATGACCATTTTCGGCACACGTCCGGAAATTATCCGTCTAAGCCGTGTCATTGCCTTGTTGGATAAATTTTGTGAGCATATTTTGGTCTATACAGGTCAAAATTATGACCCGAACCTGAGCGATATTTTCTTTGAGGAATTGGGCGTTCGCAAACCTGATATGCACATGGGCATACAAGCCAATAGTTTTGCCGAGCAAGCCGGGCAAATTATCACTAAAAGCGGTGAGCTTTTAGCCGAGCATAAACCTGATAGGTTGCTCATTTTGGGCGACACAAATAGCGGATTAAGCGCGATTGTCGCCACCCGTATGGGCATCCCCGTCTTTCACATGGAGGCGGGGAATCGCTGTTATGATGACCGTGTGCCAGAAGAAATCAATCGGCGCATCATTGACCATAGTAGCGAAGTCCTCATGCCTTACACTGAACGGAGCAAAGATAATTTGGTGCGCGAAGGTATTCCGCGCCAGCGCATTTATGTGACGGGCAATCCAATTTACGAAGTCTTGAACCACTATGCGCCACAAATTGATACTAGCACCATTCTTTCCGAATTGAATTTGACTCCTCATGCCTATTTTTTGGTGACGATGCACCGTGCCGAAAATGTGGATGACCCCACCCGCCTACGTGGATTATTGTCGGGCTTGGAGCAAATCGGAGAAAAATATAGCCAACCTGTGGTAGTCAGTTTGCATCCACGCACGGCAGATAAACTCAAACGGTTCAATATCAGCTTAGAATCGCCATACGTGCAATTGCTTACACCATTCGGATTTTTCGATTTTGTCAAACTCGAAAAACATGCCCGTTGCATTATCAGCGATAGCGGGACGGTGCAAGAGGAAGCTACCATTTTCAATATTCCCAGTGTGACCATTCGAGATGTGACAGAACGCGCCGAGACGATTGAGGTTGGCGGAAATATGCTCAGTGGGGGCAATGCCGATGATTTACGCCGTGCGGTGGATGTGGTATTGAATACCCCAACCGATTGGATACCGCCTGTCGAATATACGATGCAAAATGTGTCGCGTGTGGTGGCAAAAGTGGTGCTTGGGTATCATCATAAACAGAGGTAGAGATATGCAACCTGCATTATTTGGTATTCGACATTCAAATCGGGATTTCACAAAAGCCGATGGTTGGAGCAAAAATAATTTTAATAGCGCATTTCCAGCATCATTATGTTGTTATATGGCGAGCGCAGATTTATTTGAGGTGTAAAACAGAAGTCATGCGTGTTATTGATTTATTTGCAGGTATGGGGGGAATGTCATTAGGATTTCAAAATGCGGGGTTTACGATTGTCACCGCTTATGACAATTGGAAACCCGCCATTGATGTTTATCGTGCGAATTTCTCACATCCAATCCATGAAACCGATTTATACAATCTGGATATTCAAGCTATTGCTCAACTATCACCTGATATGATTATTGGCGGACCGCCGTGCCAAGATTTTTCCAGTGCTGGCAAACGTGATGAAATGGGTGGTCGTGCCGATTTAACCATTGTATTTGCTAATATTGTCGCATCTATACGACCAACTTGGTTTGTCATGGAAAATGTTGACCGCATCCAAAAATCCAATACGCTTAAATACGTCAAAACAATTTTGCAACAAAAAGGATATGGATTAACAGAGACTATCCTCAATGCCAGTTTATGCGGTGTTCCACAAATTAGAAGACGTTATTTTTTGATTGGTCATCTTGATGGTCAGGATGGGGAATTAGATTATTATCTCGAAAAAAATCAATCCAAGTCACCTCTTACAGTCGCAGAATATTGTGGAAATGACATCACAACAGACTATTATTATCGCCATCCGCGAAATTATAGTCGGCGTGCTATTTATAGTATTCATGAACCAAGCGCAACAATTCGGGGCGTTAATCGTCCAATTCCAAAAGGATATACAGGTCATCCAGCCGACCCTATCACGACATTTGAAAATGTTCGACCGCTGACCACAAAAGAGCGTAGTTTAATCCAAACCTTCCCGCCTGATTTCAAATTAATCGGCACAAAATCTAATTTAGAGCAGATGATAGGCAATGCTGTACCTGTAAAATTAGCCGAATTCGTAGCAAAGGCTATTTTAGAATCCATTCATCACCCTCAAAAATGCCCTATCCAACTGCCAATTTGGTGATTATGAATTTAGTCAAATAAATTAGGGCGCAAAGCGATATTGCGCCTCATCTCTCAATAGCTACACAAACGGATAGGTATTGCCCATATTGGCGTGGATTTGCCCATCCTCATCCACCCAAGCCGTTGGCATAAACGGTGTGTTATGCGCCGCGCCGACTCGACCTTCTTTATCCAAAGTGATGATACCGACATTATCAATACCCTCTGTCACCGCGAGGGCGGCTTGATGCGGTGTTTTGCCCAACCGTAATTCATCTATCACACCCCGCGACATGAGCGTCCGCATGATTTTTTCGCCATGACCCGTCGCACTCGCACCGCCATAACGATTATCGGAATACCCACCCGCGCCGAAAATCGGCACATCCCCCACCCGCCCTTTCAGTTTATGCGGTGTTCCGCCTGTGGATGTGGCGCTGGCAATGTTGCCATGCACATCCAACGCCACCGCGCCAACCGTGCCTAATCCAAGACCAGCACCGCGTTTTTCTGCCAGTCGTTTTTGATAATCGGCGAATTCTTGTTGCGTGACAAAACTCAGATTAGCCACCAGTTTCATCCCAAATTCCACCGCCAAGCGTTCTGCGCCTTCCGCCACAAAAAAAGCGTGAGGTGTGCGCGTCATAATCATACGGGCGAGCGTGATGGGATTTTTCACATGCTTGAGCGCCGCCACCGCCCCAAACATCATGGTTGCGCCATCGGTAATCAGGGCATCCAGTTCTGCCTCACCTACATCATTCAAAAAACTACCCACACCGGCATCAAAATAGGGATTATCTTCTAAAATAATGGTGGCGGCTTCGACAGCATCCAACGCGCTACCGCCATTTTTGAGGATCCCCCACGCCCGTTCCGCCGCATCATACATGCCTTGTTGCACACCATCATGCGGATATAGATGTGGCTCCCATGTGCCAGCACCACCATGCAAAATAAAGGTCGGCTTCATTGATGATAAACTCGCTTTCTGAAAAATATAGTTTCATGAATTAAGAGATGGACATGATAGTTCATGCCCCTATAGGTATGCAATAACCTCATTTTACACCATGCGCTTCCCCTACGCACAGAGATGACAGGATGAAAGCGAGGCGCTTTATGCTATAATGCGCCTGTTTTTTGGAGATAAGATAAGGTTGTCTGCAACATGCGTATTCCCGCTTGGATTTTTATTGTGATGAGCCTGTTATCCTTCGCTGTGATGACGGTTTTATGCGCTATCCTCAGTTATGGCACCGTCCGCCAAACCGTGATTGATGCCCGTAGTAGCGGTGTGGAATTCCCATCGGTGGTAGATTTTATCAATTACTTCATCAATCCGCCTGACGTGAACACTTTAGGGCAAAATATCAACCAAAGTGTGGCGAATTTCCCCACGCCTGCCCCAATTATAGACCCGTTTGGTGATTTACCCACCTATACCCCGTTCCCAACCAATACCCCAGAAGCGGGTGTCACATTCACCCCCGTGCCAACAGCGACTATTGGACCCTCAGCCACACCCGACCCATTGGCGGGCGTGCCGACATGGACAGACCCCAATCGTATCAACATTTTGCTGATGGGCATCGATCAACGGAGCGCCGTAGATGACCCAGGTCCGTTCCGTACGGATACGATGATTCTGGTGCAAATAGACCCTATCCGTAAGCGCATTGGTGTATTATCTATCCCGCGTAATTTATGGGTGCAAATTCCGGGCTTCCAACCAAACCAGATCACACTCGCCAATTATCTGGGCGACCAATCCGCGTTACCAGGGGGCGGTCCCGCACTGGCGATGGAGACCATCCGTCGCAATTTCGGCATCCCTGTGGATAAATACATCCGCATCAATTTTGATGTATTCACCCGCGTGGTGGATTTGGTATCGCCCAATGGGACAGAAATTTGCGTGAGTGAGCGCATCGTGGATGAAAAATATCCCGATGATCGCTATGGCACGATAAAAATCGAATTTTTGCCCGGCTGCCAGCGTTTAGATGCAGAACGCCTGTTGCAATACGCCCGTAACCGCGCTACACAAGGCGGTGATTTTGACCGCAACCGTCGCCAACAAGAAGTCCTCCGCGCCTTGCAAAATGAGGTGTTGAGCGTTGGCGGGATCACCAATTTCATCGGTGTCATCCCTGAATTGTATACGAGCCTCGCGGGGAGCTACCGCACCGATTTATCGCTCGAAGAAATCCTGAGTTTGGCGCGTCTGGTGGCGGACATCCCGCGTGAAAATATCACCTTCGGCGCGGTGAACGAATTGGTGGTATCATTCGGCAAAGATGAAAACGGACTCGATATTTTATTGCCCAATTGGGTACAAATTCGCACCATCGTCCAGCAAACCTTCGACCCACCCACCAATTTGACCGATGCCGATTTATTCACCCGCTATCAACAAGAGGCGGCAAAAATTGAGGTGTATAATAACACCGACATCGCAGGACTCGCCGCCAATACACGGGCATGGCTCGAATCACAAGGGATTGTCATCCAAAATGTGGGCAGTGTGAATCCGCCTCAAAATGTGACACAAATCACCATTTTGGATTTCACCAACAAACCGTGGACGACTAAATATCTGGCACAAGTGTTGGGCTTGCCAGAGACATCTATCCGACCGGGCGCGGGTGGCACATTACAAACCAGCGCCGATGTGGTGATTGTGGTCGGCAGTGATGTACAAGCGATTATCAACGGAAATTAGAAATGATTTTTGATGTGGTGGTGGGCGGACATACGCTTCGCTAGTCCGCCATTACATCACATTTATTTTTGACCTGTAATGGCGGATTAGACCCGTTAGGGTCGTATATCCGCCACAATTTGAGGGAAATATAACCATGAACATTGCCATTGCATCTGACCATGCGGGATTC
>DAOTVP010000084.1:0-3915 GCA_034436155.1 Anaerolineae bacterium | reverse complement strand
CTGTATCGTGAATCCGACCCCGACACGGTATTACACACGGCGGACGGCGTGGTGAATAAACCCTACGGGTGGGAATTGAATTATTATTCCACCCTGTTCTGGCAACAGGGCGAATACGTGATAGATAGGCGCGGATTTTACATCCCCGATTTGCCCGAAGCGGATGATTATCGCGTGCGCGTGGGGTTTTATGACCTCGCCACAGGGGAGCGCCTGCCGATGTATGTATTCGGCGTGCAATTGAGCGATGGCTTCATTTTGGATATTGAATTCGCGGTGAACCAGCAAGAGGAATAATTCCGATGTCGCATTATTATCTAAAACCATCACGCAGTACATTACATGGACATTTTTCGCCTGATTTATCACCTGTTTTGACAATTGATTCAGGGGATACCGTGAGTTTTCAGACGCTTGATGCTAATTGGGGTTTGGAATCGTATCAGGTGGATAAAGGAATTAAGCGCCAAGAGTTCGAGGGCAGAATTTCTCCCTATGATGATGGTCATCCACTCACAGGTCCAGTATGGATTCGTAATGCAACGGCAGGGATGACATTAGAAATTCAGATTGGGGCAATCATTCCGGGTGCTTATGGGGCATGTTTGGCGGGTGGCTGGCAAAGCCCTATTAATGAGCGTTATCATATTGTTGATAGTGGTGTAATCCATATATACGAACTTGACTCGCAAACGATGATTGGGCGCAATCAACATGGGCATCGCATTATGTTACGCCCATTCATGGGGATAATGGGAATGCCTCCCAATGAAGCCGGTATTCACTCGACAGTGCCACCGCGCCTGTGTGGTGGAAATATTGATTGTAAAGAATTGGTCACTGGCAGTACATTATATTTGCCTATTATGGTAGATGGTGCATTATTTTCAACTGGGGATGGTCATGCAGCACAAGGGAACGGGGAGTCGGGAATTACCGCAATCGAATGTCCGATAGACCGTGTTGACCTTACTTTTCATTTACACACTGATTTTCACCTAACAACGCCTATTGCAAAAACACCAGCAGGTTGGCTGACATTAGGCTTCCATACCGATTTAGATGAAGCAACCTTTATCGCACTAGAAGCCATGTTTGACCTTATCATGAAACACTATTTTGTTAGTCGCCCAGATGCAATTGCGCTAACCAGTGTCGCTGTAGATTTGCATATCACCCAAATTGTAAATGGTGTAAAAGGTGTTCATGCTTTATTGCCATGGGGTGCAATTCGCTAATTCTCACCAATTTTGACTCGACCAAGCACCACATAGAGCGCATCGGATTGCGTGCGAATATCCGTGATTTGACCATCCCACACATACACCTTCACGATGGCGGTATACTCGCCCGCCGTGAGGGTGTATCCATCCACCACTTGCAACGGCTTGGGGTCGTAGACGAGCGCCGTTTCATCCCATTGGCTGGTCATCATCGGCGGAAAACTATCCCACTGCGCCACCAACACGCCATCGGCATTGAGTAACCCGCCTGCGGTGGTGTAATCGGCAGAAAGCGATGCCGATGTAGACCACCATAAATCGAGCCGTAGCGCATCTTCATCTACCAACGCCCCGCGTAAAATCATGCCATTGGCAAAACTATCTACGGGTTGTGTTGATAATTTATCGTAGCGATACGTGGTGATGATATTGCCGAAATGGTCGGTGAGATGTGACCATGTGCGCGTATATCCCGCGTTGGCTAGGCGCTCTAAGACGGCGCGGTCGTTGCTCCAAAACACCACCCACGCCGTCGCAATATCATCGGTCTGGTTGTGGATATGTTGCGATAACACATCGGGCAAAAACAGGTCGTAATAGGTGAACCAGTCGGTGGTCGGCGACATGGTGGGGTCGCCTAGAAAGGTGAAGGTATAAAATTGGCTATCGGGTGGCATGTGGCGCGTAAAATAATATTTGAGCGGATATTGCCCGACTTCGGCTTCTGCTAAAAATAAATCTTGGGGTTGGGCATAGGCTAACGCCGTCTCGGATATATCACGCCACGGCTCCCGTTGGTGATAAAAATCTACCGTAGCGAGGCTATAGACGAGGATTGCCACGATGACCAATCCGCGCTCAACGCGGTCGAGTTGCGCCGTGCCGATCGCCATCAACAGCGCAATCGCGGGCGTGATGAGCAGTAACTTGCGGTCAGTCAACAAAGGCGCGTAGATATTCCCCACATATAGCACCGTAAACGGGATAATAATCCACCCCGTGAGTAAAATCGCCAGTCCCCATTTTTTTCGTTGCACAGCACCCCATACGCCCATCAGCATCAAACCGATGAGCAACACCCACATCGCGCCTAAAAAGCGCCCGCGCAAATCCACAAGCGTCTCGATATTAGATGGGATGGCGAATGGCAACCCTTTTTCGAGCGCGTTTTGGGCTTGGGGAATGGTCACAAACAGCATCCAGGGCGCAAGCAATACACCCGATAGCATCAGCCAAAGAATGGCATACAAACGGGTTTTATGACGCAGAAAAATCAGGGCATGTAAGCCGATAATAGCGGGTATGAATACCCCCTGATAATGGGTATAGACCAGCAAGGCAATCGTAAGTGACCAGAAAATAGCGCCTGTTTTGGTGCGCGTCCAACGCAGATATAACCAAATGCTGGTCGCGCCGAGCAGGTTATATAAGGCGTAATTACGCGCTTCTTGGGCATGAAATATATCGGCATCGTTGAGCGCGAAAAATAACATCGCCGTGAGCGGGATCAAAACCAAGCCTATGCCTAATCTTTTGGCGATTTCGCGCCCCAACGGATACATCATGGCGACGGTCAACGTGCTGATGAACGCCGATAAACTCCGCAACGCCAATTCGCTATCGCCCATGACGCTCATCCATCCGCGCAGGAGCAAGTAAAACAGGGGCGGATGCGTATCGGCGACGATGCGCGGGAACATATCGGGTTGGATCACGATGTTCCACGCGAAGGCTTCATCAAACCAAAAACTCTGTTGGGTCAGATGATACACGCGCAGGAACACCGCAAGGAGGAGAATGATGAGCGTAAAAAACAGGTGTAATTTTTTCATATTATGTCAAAATGAGTATGGGTATGATGCGTTTTTGTGGCGGATATACGAGGCGAAAGCCTCTAATCCGCCATTACACTCGTAAAACTAGGCTTTGTGTAATGGACGACTAGCGCGAAGCGCGTATGTCGTCCACGTTTATACACGAGATTAGTATCGAAGCCTTACAATCAGAAACACCAGCCTCTACCGCAATTGATTGCGGATGTTATCGAGTTTTGCCCGCGCCGATTGTAACGATGTACTGAGGAACAGCATATAATTGGTGGCTTGGGTAACACGCGCTTCATCATTGATGAGACCACTGGTACAGGCTTCGCGGAAATCTGCCCAACCTGTTGTGGGTGATTGAGTCGGGTCGCCTCGCAAAAAGGTCAAAATCACGTTGATGTCTTGCGCCGCCAGTTCGAGTTCACGCACCAACGGCACATCAGTACGGATCGAGAGTTCTGGATTCACCACGAAATTATCGGGGATGATAGGATCTGCCTCGAAACAATTGGTGCGGTTGCGATCTATCCAGTATTGATTCAGGCGGGCATACGCACCACGTCCGGGTTCTTCGAGATTATCCAAAATGGCATACATCGCATTCACATCGCGCCGTAAGGCTTCGGGATCGGCGGTGGGTGTCGGGCTGAGGGTCGGTGTGGGCGTATTGGTTGGCGTTTCGGTGATGGTCGGTGTCGCTGTAGGTCCCGATGGGGTTGGGCTTTCGGCAGGTGTGGATGTGGCACTAGGGATAGACCCACCGCCAGAAGTGCTCCCGCCGAGTGTTGCTAAATTCAACCCTACCAGCACCAAAAAAACCAGCAACAAGCCCAAGCGCACACGACTGAGGGCGCTTGGGGATATTTTTT